>CAVWTB010000040.1:0-316047 GCA_963757845.1 uncultured Alphaproteobacteria bacterium | reverse complement strand
CGTGTCGCGGAAGCAGTTCATCAACGGCACAACCAACTTCAAAGGCCCGATGAACACGTTCGTGAACGTGCCCTCATATCCGCCGGCGGACTTCAAAGGCGTCGTGCAGTCAAGACTCCGATACCCTGTATTCCGCCTCCTGGCTGGATATGACCAAGGAGCCTGTCGTCATCTCGGCTCCGGATACCGATGGGCGCTACTACCTGCTGGGGATTTGATCGACATGTGGACCGATGTTTTTGCATCGCCGGGCTGGCGAACAAGCGGGCACCAAAGCCGGAACCTGTCCGTGACGCCCCCGGGCTGGAGGCCGGACCTCCGCGACAAGTTTGCTGAGGAGTTCAAGCTCTCGAAGGACACCCAGCGCATCGAAGCGCCAACGCCTTACGTCTGGCTTATCGGTCGCACCAAGACCGACGGCCCGCCCGATTATGATGCGGTCCGCAAGTTCAGGCTGGTTACAAGGTCACCCTGCTTTCCCAGTCTGGCAAAACACCCAAGCCGGTCGAGTTCAAGCCCGACCCGAATGTCGACATGAAGACCCCGCCAAAAGTGCCGGTTGATACCATGTCGGCTGGCGTATATTTCGCCAATGCGGCGGAGCTGCTCAAGCTGCACCCACCTCCCATGATGTCACCGACGAGCCGATCCTCGCGCAGATGAAGAAAATCGGCATCGAGGTGGGCGAGAGCTTTGACATCGGCAAGCTCGATCCGGTTGTGCAAAGGGCGCTGGAATCCGCACCGCAGGCCGCACAGAAGCTGATGGCCTGGAAGCTGCCGACGCTGGCGCGCGTCGCAAATGGCTGGTCAATGAACACCCGACACAGTGGCCGTGTATGGCAATTATTACCTGAAGCGGGCAATTATTGCGCAACAGGGACTTGGTGCGAATATGTCGTCGAAGACGCCATTTACCCGTTAAATCTCGGCGACGAATCCGGCAAGCCGCTCGACGGCGCAAACAAGTACACCATCACATTTGAGAAAGGCGCCACGCCCCCTGGGGGATCCCGTTCTGGTCGATCACGCTCTATGACCCTGACAGGCTCCCAGGTCGGCAACTCACTGAACCGTTTTGCGGTCAGCAGCTGGATGCCGTTTACGTACAATCCCGATGGCTCGCTTGACCTTTATTTCCAGAACGAGGAAACCCCCGAAGGGCCTCGAAGCGAACTGGCTCCAGCCGCAAAGAAAGGGCCATTCGGACCTCAACGGCGATTGGGGCTATTTAATCCGAAATCCGAGGCGCTCACCGGCAGATGGAACCCGCCGCCTGTCACTAAATCGCAAGACGGTTTGACCGTGGGCGTGGCTCAATCGATCATTCGCAGGCACCGCCCGGCGTCGCTTGTTGCGAAGCAGGGCAGGTCTTTAGTACAAATCCCGATCGTCCGTTTTGGGTCGATCGCCGTCATTGGGTCTGAGTGCCCAGTACTTCTACTCTTCCTCGAAGAGCCGAGATTCTTTCTGCAAGAAGTCCGCCGGCATGTCTGGAAAAGTGCCAGGAGCCGACGTGGCGGTATTCGCCAGAAGCCGGACATGCTCACGCCATTTCCAAACGTTCGACGTTGGCTCAAGCTACCAATGTCAGATCAGGCTGACGCTATTCACCCGCTCGAGGCGTCCAGCTCCGCCATATTGAACGGCCGAGGCGCGCGAGTAGGAATTGGTCGGCACCCCTTTTCCGAGCGACGCTGTCAAAAAAACAGCCGCTGCAGATAGGCCAATAGCGGCCGCTCGATATTGGGTTGAATTGGGCTCGTGCGTCACGCATGAGCGGAGGGAGTTTGTGCATGTCAGCAGATATCCCGAACGAACGGCAGGTGCATGGGTACTGCAGTCTTTGCATCGCCCGCTGCGGTACCGTGGCGACGGTGACGGATGGCAGATTTGCCCGTCTGGACCCCGATCCGACGCACCCTACCGGTGCAGCAATTTGCGCCAAGGGCCGAGCGGCTCCCGAACTGGTCTATCACAAGGACAGGCTGAAGCGGCCGCTGCGTCGAACACGGCCGAAGGGCGACTCCGATCCGGGATGGGAAGAAATTTCATGGGATGCGGCGCTCGACCAGACCGCCGCCGCCATGCGGCGCATCGCGGAGCAGCATGGACCTGAAGCGGTCGCCTTCAGCCATTCGTCCCCCTCGACGACAGCCATCGCGGATTCCGCAGCCTTCGTTCGTCAGACTGATGAATGCTTTCGGAACGCCGAACCATGGTATCGCACCTCGACCTGTGCGGCTGGGGACGTGGTTTTGCGACGCGCTACGTCTTCGGCGTCGGCAGCGTTGCCACGGGAAGCGCTGGCGGCGCGATGGCAGACATTGCCGAATCCGGCTGTCTCATCCTGTGGGGCTATAATCCTTCGTTTACGCGCATCACCCACGCGACGGCGACGGTCGCGGGCCTGAAACGCGGAATGAAGCTGATCGTGATTGATCCACGCAATGTCGGACTGGCCAACAAGGCCGACGTCTGGCTGCGCGTGCGTCCCGGAACAGACGGCGCGCTCGCGCTGGGTCTCGCCAACATCATGATCGAGCGAGGGTGGTACGATCAGGAGTTCGTCCGCGCGTGGAGCAACGGACCTCTTCTGGTGCGCTCCGATACCGACAGGTTGCTGAAGGCAGAGGATCTGGGTTCCGACAGCGGCTCAGGGACAATTTGTTGCCTGGGATTCACAGATCCAACCGCGCCGTCAGCTATGATCCGATCGGCCGGTCGCTACGAGACACCTGGCGAGCATCTTGCCCTGCGAGGCGAATACACAGTCGCAACGATAGACGGTCCAATCAGCTGCCGGCCCGTTTTCGATCGCTATGCAGCGCTATGCAAAAAATATTCGCCTGAAGTGATAGAGGCGACATGCTGGATTCCTCCCCGCCAATTGGAGGAAGCTGCGCGCACGATCTGGCACGCCCGGCCGGTCTCCTACTATGCCTGGAGTGGGCACGAGCATCACGCCAACAGCACGGAGACGGCGCGGGCGATGGCGATGCTCTATGCGTTGACCGGCAGCTTCGATGCGGCCGGTGGAAATGTGCTGTTCCCTGCTGTACCGGCCCGGTCAATCACCGGAGAAGACTTGCCTGCGGCAAAGCGGCTTGCTCCCGCGATCGGTTTTGCCGAACGTCCGCTCGGACCTGCGCGCTGGAACCACGTCTCGCCTCAGGACTTCTACCGCGCTGTTCTGGAAGGTATCCCCTATCCAGTCCGCGGGCTCATCGGGTTCGGCACCAATCTGCTGCTTGCCCGGGGCGATCCTGTTCGCGGACGTGCCGCGCTCGCCGCGCTCGATTTTTACGCCCATGCCGATCTGTTCATGACGCCCACGGCCGCGCTTGCGGATATCGTGCTGCCAGTGGCGTCCTGCTTCGAATGCGAAGCTCTGAAGATCGGATTTGAGATCAGCGAAGATGCGCAATCGCACGTTCAGCTTCGGCAGGCGATCGTTGCCCCGCCGGGCCAGGCACGGTCCGACACCGATTTCATCTTCGACCTCGCCGCGCGTCTTGGCCTTGGCGAGCATTTCTGGAACGGTGATGTCGATGCGGCTTACCGATATCAGCTTGGCCCGAGCGGCATTACCCTGGATCAGCTTCGAGCCGAACCTGCCGGATTGCGGAAACCGCTGACGACGCGTCACATCAAGCACGCCGCGAGCGACGACAAGGGAAACCCGCGCGGCTTCCCGACGCCGTCGCGGAAAATCGAATTCTGGTCCGAGACCTTCCTTGATCACGGTTATCCGGCCCTGCCGGACTTCGTCGAACCGCCAATCGGCCCGGTCGCGCGCCCTGACCTGGCTGCATCCTTCCCTTTGATCTTGACCTGCGCCAAACCCAGTCTCTTTTGTCAGACCCAGCATCGTGGACTGCCGAGTCTGCGCAAGCGCGCTCTGCACCCCGAGATCGAACTGCATCCCGCGACCGCTGCAGCGCGAGGAATCAAGAACGGAGACTGGGTTGACGTGCGTACCCCGGCCGGCGGAATGCGAGCCCGGGCGCGTTTCAGCGATAAACTCGATCCACGCGTTGTCGTCGGCGAGCATGGCTGGTGGCAGGGTTGCGATGAATTGGGAGTTGGCGTCTCCGATCCCTTCAGTCCGGACGGCACGAACTTCAATCTAACGGTCGACGCCGCCGTTCGCGATCCCGTCAGCGGCACTCCATCCCATCGATCGAATCTTTGTGAAGTTCAGCTGGTGCGGGGATTTTGAGCAGAAGAGCTCCAGCAGAGAATTCGATTTCCACAAGTTTGGACCGGCGGCGCAACGCCTGAAAATTCAGTTCTCCGCCCTGCTTTGAGAAACGTCGAATGTCCATTCTGGGTTGCCGGACATCGACGCGCGCGATATCCGCTTGTGCCCCGTGAGCGGACCTGACGAACCCGGGCTCACACCGTTTTCCAGTTCGCACTTTCGCGCTCGCTGTCCCCCGATCCCGCGCAGGCCGCACCGCCTGCTTCGACTTCGCCGGCCTCACCATCGTGCCGAGCGGCTGGCCGGTGAGGCCGATCACGTCGACCTGGTCGTCGTGGCGGCCGGCGGGGAATCTCGAGCAGCTCGGCGCGGAAGTCGGCGAGCAATAGCCGTTCAAGAACGGCGTCGCTTCGCTCGCCTATGGCGCGCTGGCCGGAACGTACAGCCCGTCCAGCGCCATGCGGCCGCGCATCGATTGCGCGCGCACCGCCTTGTCGCCGCGCGCGGCGAACTGCTGGCGCGCGACGAACGCGCTGCGCTCGCGCATGCGCTTTTCGAGGAACGGGCCGACGCCGGACCTGATCTGCCCCTGCTCTTCCGCCCAGCCGATCGGCTTCCATGCGAGCACAAGATCGCAGAGCGCCTCGACCCATTGGTCGGCGGCGGCACGCCGGCGCCAGAGATCGAGCAAGTACATGCGCCCCTCGGCGTCGAGGCCCACCACCGCATGCACCGTATAGTCGCCGCCATCGGCGGTCACCGCATAGTCGGAGCCACCGTAGATGCGAAGATGCTCGCGCGGCGGCACCTTCTCGACGGCACGCAGCCACTGCGCCCTGCCTTAGCCGCAGTCTGCATGTCGGGCTTTGAGCGTTGCCCTCAAGGTCTCGTTTATTTGGGAACGTCGGCCGCAGATCATGCAAGCAAACCTCGCCAATGCGCGCAGCCGCAAGGTCAGCTTTACACCGATGACCGGACACCGTCGGTTCGACGGGGCACGTCCGTTTCGGGCCAATAGCAGAAGATCGTCGATTATCAGAGGGCTGGCCGTCATTCCGGGCGGTCGGGCTGAGCCACGAGTTTATCGGAGCAACTCGTCCAGCACTTTTCGAGCAACGGCAAGATCGACGATTTCGTGTTTGGTGTCGAATGCGTCGATGATGGCGCGCAGGCGCGTCTCACCCTCCTGGGCACGCCCTTGACGTGCGAGAACTGATGCTAGTTGTGTTGTGGCGCGGAGCTCGAATAGTCGCGCTTCCTGCCGCTGCGAAATAGCAATCGCTTTTTCGAAGAGGCGCACGCGCCGGTCAGATCGTTTCCGCAAGCGGCGATTTGGCCACGAATGCGGATGCATTCAGCCAGGAAACAAGCTTCGTCAGTATCGATAACGAGGGCATCGGCCTCATCCAGCAGGTGTGATGCCTCGTCGAGGCGGCCCGCCTGCACCAGAAGATCACACAGCCCGCATATTCGCTCTGGGGTATAAATACGACGCCCTTACCACGCCAAATCACCATTCCCTCGCGGGCATCGTCGATGCCGGCATCCAGTTCACCCAATCGCGAGCGCGCAAATCCTCGCCATGAAAGACCATTGCTAAGCCGGGCCGTGTATCCGTGCCGTTCGCTGATCTCGATTATCTTCGCAGCGTCTCTGCAGTAGCACATCGTTTTGGCCGAGCAGCGCGCATAAATTGCACTTCACGGTAAGAGCCCAGGCGATGTCGAAGGGCTTTTCATCTGGTCAATAGTTTGAACAAAGCGCTCTGTCGTTTCGACGGCCTCATCAATGAAACCCATCGCAACCAGTGATCTGAAAAAGTAGGTCTGGGTCGGAATGAGTTGATCCCCGCCGCCCAGCAGAATACGGCGGCTGGCGTCAGTCCGATCAATCAGATCTCGGGCCTTACGCATGGCTTCGATAGCGAAGCGCAATTCTCCACGGTTGAAATGAGCAGTCCCCTTTTTCAACCAAAGGCCGCTCAAATAGGCCGGGGCAGCAGATCGGCGTGATTTTCGAGTTGCTCATCGGCGAGCGTCAGATAATCGCGATTGCGCCCTGTGGCATAAAAAAAACCAGCGGACGAAAGTGCCACTTCACACTGCAATTCGATTAATGAAGTGTCCGCGGCGGCACGACGTGCGTCATCAAGCGCCTGACCAAGGCGCTCGGAACGAAACCCTTCCGCCTGCATCAAGGCATTGGCCATCGCCAGGTGGAGGCGTGTCATCCGCTCGGCGCCGCCGGACACATCGCCTAGTCTCTTGCTGCAGTCGATCGCATTGGCAAAATGCGATACCGCCTCCCGGGTGGCAGCCCTGGCCATGGCGGCCACTCCCGCCCTTTGCCAGTGATCGAGCGCGCCGCCCCAATCGCCGGCTTCCTGAAGATGGTGCGCCAGGAGTTCCGGGTTACGCTCGACCGCATTGGCGCGAAGTTCGACCAGGGCAACGGCGATCTGGCGGTGCAATTGGGCCCGTTGGTTGCGAAGAAGGGTGCTGATGGCCGCGTCCTGGATCAGTGCGTGTTTGAACTGATAGCTTTCGCAGTGCGGATTTCTTCGCGGGTAGATAAGCTCGGCCTCGATCAGGTCGTGCAGTGCCCGTTTGACCGCTGTAGCATTTCGCTGGCACACCGCGATCAGAAGATCGGCATCGAATATCCGGCCCAAAAGCGCCGCCACCTGAATGATTTGCCGGATCGGCGCCAGACGATCCAAACGGGTGTGAAGCGCAGCTTGCAAGCTCGCAGGGACCTCGATGGCCGCGTCGAAGCCGGTGTTACTTCTACTTTCGGCGACCGATTTGGTGAGCTCTTCGATGAATAGCGGCACACCGTCGGTCTTGGCGACCAATTGCGCCACCATGGCTGCCGGCAGATCATCGGGCGCGACGCCACGTATCATCGCTTCGGTCTCGCGGCGGCTGAGCCTTGCGAGTGGCAAGGTCACCATCTGCGACAAGTGCGACCACGGTGCCCGAAACTCCGGTCGGGCGGTCAGCAGAACGAAAAGCCGTTGGGACGCCATTTCACTGAGCATCTGGCCGACATGTTCTGTGGTCGATGGATCAATCCAGTGGGCATCCTCGACAACCACAAGCACCGGACTTTGCCGCTGCACCGCAGAGGTAAGCCGCGACAGGGCGGCGAAGATAGCTCGGCGAACCTGTTCAGGCTCCGCTGGGCCGGCATTCAACTCCGGATCCGCAGAAAGACCCAGCAGCATGGCGAGCGGTTCGACCACATCTGCGCTGTCCAAGTCGAATTCGCCGAGAAAGTGTCGGAGGCGCTCGCGCCGCCCGATGTCGTTCACTTCGCCGGCAAACGCCAGCGCCCGATGCAACTGTTGGATCACCGGCCAAAGCGCGCTGGTCCGATGTTGTGGAGAACAGTAAAAGATAATCTCGGCGTGCGGCGTTTCGCGAAGCTGCATGCGAAGCGTTTGCAGTAAGCGGGATTTGCCGATGCCGGCTTCTCCCTGCAGCAGCACGGCTTGGCCTTCGCTTTCCATCGCGTTCTCCCACCGCTTGGTGAGAAAGCCGAGTTCGGTGTCGCGGCCGATGAGTGGGGTCAAGAATTGTCCACTTCGGGCCTCAAAGCGGTTGGGCGCGGCGCTGGGGCGCAACACCCGATAGATTGCAATCGGTGCGCTGACGCCCTTGAGCATTTGCGGGCCGAGCGGCTCGACCTCGAAGAAGCCCTCCACGAGGCGCTGCGTCGCCTCGCTCATGACCAGGCTACCGGGCGGTGCAAAGGCTTGCAGTCGTGCGGCAATATTTGGCGCTTCGCCAACGATGCCGTCACAAAGACGCTTCTCGCCGGCGCCCATTTCGCCGACCACAACCGGGCCAGTGTGGACACCGCAGCGGGCTTCGAGACCATCTGTTCCAAGCTCCGTCAATCCGGCCATGATGTCGAGGCCCGCCTGGACCGCACGCTGAGCGAAATCCTCATGGGCTCTCGGATAACCGAAATAGGCGGTCACGCCATCGCCGATGAAAAGGCCGATTTGCCCTTCATGGCGCTGAACCACTTCTGCGCATACCTTCTGAAATGACAGCAGCAGATTTCGCAGATCTTCCGCATCTAACGTCTCAGCGAGGTGGGTCGAGCCGACGACGTCGCAAAAAAGCACGGTCAGTTGCCGTCGTTCCGCTTCAGTTGCTGGCTCCGTTGTCGGATCGATCGGCTGCGACCCCATTGACTGCATCGCTGCGTCGGCGACGTTGCGCTGTCCCTCAATTGCCTGGAGCAGGCGCTTGCGGGCGCCAACTGGCAGACCGGCTGCCGTGAGGTCTGCATCTGTCAGTTGGGGCAGGATGTCGAGATCGATGTCCTGAGCCAGTAGCGCGTCCGCGTAGCGCCCCAGTCCCCGCGCCTCAAGCCACTCGCGAAGTTCTGCCATATTGGCCCTCGCAGAGTTCGACGAACACCCTGGCTCTGTAGGTGGTCAGGATACACTCAAGCTCTGCTCCAGTCAGCAGCCGCTCGCCAGCTTCTGCCTGCAAAGCCTGGAAACACTTGCTCGAAGCGTAGCATCCAGACGGTCGGGTAAATGCTTCGGCCATTGTTGCGGTCGAACAAATCCTGCCCGAAGCGAGTACCAGTGGTGCGATGGCGTCGGTCAGGTCTCCTTCGGGATCTCATATGCGCAGATCGCCCGCGCCCAAATCCATTTGACTACGGGTCGTCACGACGAGGCCCTGAGTACCGTTCGCCAGGCGCTTGCCGCCGCGGAGCGGGGTGGCTTCCGTCTCGAAGAAGTTGCGGCCCATCGTGTCCTGGGGCAAGTCCACGAGGCTATGGGCGATCGGGCCGAGGCCGACGCCGCGTTCCGCCGCAGCCTTGAACTCCTCGACGAAATCCAGTGTCCTCCCGAACTCGCTCAGACGCTGTTGGCCTACGGCCGCTTTCGCCGGGGCGACAATGCGCAAGAGGACCGGGCGTTGATCGAGCGTGCACTTCGTCTTTTCGAGGAGATGAAGGCCACAGGATGGATCGAGGAAGCGCGTGCAGCCCTAGCTGCAGCATCACCGATGTGATCAGACAGTTCCGCGGACTTGGGCATCGCCAACAATCCAACCAGCTAACCATTTCGCGCGTTTGCACAATAACCGTGCGACCGCACTCGAGCACGTTTGCTTGCGATCATTTCCGGACCTCGACGCGTTCACGCGCGAAGTCTGTTTGTGCCCGTGAGCGGACCTGACGAACTCGGGCTCACACCGTTTTCCAGTTCGCGCTTTCGCGCTCGCTGTCCCAGCGGTCGCGCGCCGGCCGCACCGCCTGCTTCGGCTTCGCCGGCCGCACCATCGTGTCGAGCAGCTGGCCGACGAGGCCGATCGCGTCGACCTGGTCGTCGTGGCGGCCGGCGGGGAAGCTGAGCAGCTCGGCGCGGAAGTCGGCGAGCCAGGGCGCGCTGGCCGGAACGTACAGCCCCTCCAGCGCCATGCGGCCGCGCATCGATTGCGCGCGCACCGCCTTGTCGCCGCGCGCGGCGAACTGCTGGCGCGCGACGAACGCGCTGCGCTCGCGCATGCGCTTGTCGAGGAACGGGCCGACGCCGGACCTGATCTGCCCCTGCTCTTCCGCCCAGCCGATCGGCTTCCATGCGAGCACGAGATCGCAGAACGCCTCGACCCATTCGTCGGCGGCGGCGCGCCTGCGCCAGAGATCGAGCAGATACATGCGCCCCTCGGCGTCGAGGCCGACCACCACATGCACCGTGTAGTCGCCGCCGTCGGCGGTCACCGCGTAGTCGGAGCCGCCGTAGATGCGCAGATGCTCGCGCGGCGGCACCTTCTCGACGGCGCGCAGCCAGTCCGCCTTGAAGTAGTCGCCCTCCTCCGGCGCCGGGCGCTGCTGATAGAGCGCCGCCCAGGTGCGCGGGTTGCGCTTGAACGGCGTGAAGTGATCGGGTGCGAACCATTCGGGCCAGATCCGCTCGCCGGCCTTGCGGCCCAGAACATCGTCGGCGCGCTCGGCCTCGGCCGGAATGCAGACCACGTACCAGCGATTGCCGTCGCGGCCGTCGATCCAGCCGCTCTCGCCCGCGTAGCCCTCAGGCAGGATGCGGCCGGCGATGTCGTCCTCATGCCAGCGCGTGGTGATGCCGATCTCCCACGCATTCGGCTTCTTGCGCGTCAGCAGATCGTCGAAGTAGGCGTCCCAGGTCTTCTGCCGCATGAGCTTGCGAGTCCGCCTGGTCGCGCCCCTTGATCAGGTCGTCCCAGACCACGCCGTCGGCGCGGTTGCCGGTGATGCCGGTGAGCACGCCCGCGCCCATGTATTCGGAGCCGTTGGTGAGCGCCCATTCGTCGGCGGCGGCGCTCTCCTTCGACAACGCTGTCCGGAAGATCTGGCCGAAGGCCTTCTGCCGCACGATGCTGCGCGCTTTCCGTCCCCATTTGCGCGGCAGCTCCGCGCCGTAGCTGGCGACGATCACCTGGCTGCCGGCAAAGCGGCCCATGACGTGCACGGGAAAGAGGATCGACGTGTAGGTCGACTTCGCCGAGCCCGGCGGCATCAGCCCCATCAGCCGCTTGATCTCGCCGTCCTCGACACGCTGCAGGCAGTCGAGCCACACCAGGTGGTGCTTGCCGAACCGTGCCTCGACCGGGTGAAAGCGTTCGCACGCTTCGTCGTCGGGACTGACCGGCACGCCCGGAACATCGATGCTGCGCGCGAAGGTCAGGAGGTCGTTCTTCGCCTGATCGTGCCGCAGGCTGCGCCTGCTGCGGCGTGAAAGGGCCGTTGATCGTGAGTTTGCTGTGCTGTGGTTCATCGTGAAAGAGTCTCGCGTTCAAACAAAGAAAAACCCGCGGAGCCGTTGCTGGCGGCCGCGGGCGGATAAATCGGATGATGCTTTCTAGCAGGTGGGTTGCTGGACCAGCAAACGCATTTTTCGGCGGCTGTGAAGCCGAGGCCAGCCTCATTGCGCATGCGGAGCCGAATGGCGAAGCAATCCAGCGCGCGCGAAGCGCGCCAACTAAAAATGCGCGGAATTCGCAGCAGGTTCAGCGCTTTTTGGTTGGCGCGCCTGGCGGCGCGCGCTGGATTGCTTCGTCGCTTCGCTCCTCGCAATGACGGCCCAGCCGAACGTATTTCTGATTTTCAGAAAACAAATACCTTGGACTTTGTTCCTGCGGCGCTTGACTTTGCCGTGCCCTCAGGAATATTTATCGGCCATCCCGTCCCGATAAGGGGCGCGTGGCGATCGTCTTCGAAACGCGGAGCGGGATGCGGTGGCCGCTACGATGCCGGACCCTTGAAGACGCTTTCGGGATCGCTGATCCTTGACGGCGGCTTGAGGGACAGACGCCGGCAAGACGGGCGGACGGTCCAAGTGCATGTCCGGGCGACAGCTCGCACGAACGGGGGCGCGTCGGCGCCAGTGACAACCCCTGGGACATGCAGCAAGCCGCAAAGTCCATTCGCGTGCGGAACGCAGGCGTAGCGCTGCTTCCGTGGCTGGTTTTGCCGTGTGCTTTTCGGGCACACGGAGCCATGTGCTCCGGCACATGGCGCCGCGGGCGCGGTGAAACGCCCTGTCGTTCCGCACGCCCCTTCGGGGGAAAAGGAACAAGACGACCGGCGAGCCCTGGAGCCGGACAAACACACGGGGCGATGACGCGTGTCTGATGCACCGTCGGGCTGTTTGACAATTGAATCTGCTAGTTGCGATCGGCGGTTGCCCCGCGCCGTCATTGCGAGGAGCGAAGCGACGAAGCAATCCAGCGCGCGCGGCAGGCGCGCCAGACTAAAAGCGCAGAATCCGCACGGGAATTCTGCACCTTTTTGGATTTGCGCGCCTGCGCGCGCGCTGGATTGCTTCGCTTCGCTCGCAATGACGCTGAGGCCGCGCGTCGGCGGAGCTGACCTGGTGCTCTGCCTCTCACGCCGCCAACCTTCCCGGATTGCGCGCCACCAGCAGCGGGCGGATCAGCCTTCCGAAACGTTCCGCCTCCTCGTCGTGCAGATAGCCCGACAGGCAGAACGAGTGGCAGCCGGCGTCGATGAACTGCTGCAGGGTCGCCGCGCACTGCTGCGGATCGCCGACCACGGCGATGCCGGCGCCGGGGCGCACCTTTGTGATGCCGGTCCACAGGTGCGGCATGATCAGGTCGCCGTACTCTTTCGCGAGCTCCTGCACGCGCTGGTTCGCGGCCGAGCGCACGTAGAGCGTCTTGATCTCCTGCCTCTGCTTGTCGGTCGCGCCCTTCACCAGCGTCTCGGCGGCGTCCCACGCGTCCTGCTCGCGCTCGCGGCAGATCACCTGCAAGCGCATGCCGAAGCCGATCTTGTCCTCGCGGTCATGCGCGCTTGCGAGCTTGCGGATCTCGGCGATGTTCGGCAGCGATGCGTTCCGGCGTATCGCCCCAGAACAGATGCACGTCGGAATGCTTTGCGGAAATCTCCCAGGCCTGGCGCGAGCCGCCGCCGAGATAGAATTTCGGATAAGGCTGCTGCAGGATGCGCGGACGGATCTGTGCCTTCGTCAGCTTGTGGAATTTGCCGTCGAAATCGACCGGGCCGCGGTTGGTCCAGAGAGTTTTAAGGATCCTGACCTCCTCCTCCATCAGCTCGTAGCGCTCCTCCTTGGGATAGCGGATGCCCTCGCCTTCGACCTCGCTCTCGTTCTGGCCCGCGATCAGGTTGATGCAGATGCGCCCGCCCGACATCTGGTCGAAGGTGGAGATCATCTTCGCCAGCAGCACCGGATTGATGTAGCCCGGCCGGGCCGCGATCAGCGGCTTGATCTTCGAAGAACGCGCCGCCATGAACGCGCCGGTGATCCACGCCTCCCAGCACACCGTGCCGACCGGGATCAGCAGATACTCGAAGCCCGCCGCTTCCGCCGCCTTGACCACGCGATCGCAAAGGTCCGGCGAGCCCGGCACCTGCGCCGGCGAAATGCCGTAGGCCGTCGTGTCGCCATGCGTCGGCAGATACCAACCGAATTCCAGCGGGCGCATTCTTGCGTCTCCATTGTTCCTCGGCGTCATTGCCGAGCGAAGCGAAGCAATCCAGCGCGCGCGAAGCGCGCAACTAAAAGCGCGGAATTCGCGGCGGGCTCAGCGTTTTTTGTTGGCGCGCCTGGCGCGCGCGCTGGATTGCTTCGTCGCTTCGCTCCTCGCAATGACGCGGAGAGCAACTATAGCCGCCGCTGCTCTACCCCGCAAACCTGCCCAGCAGATCGCGCACGAGGCCCTGCAGCAGATCGAGCTTGTAGCCGGTCATCGGCAGCGGGTTTGCGCCGGCGATCGCCTGCTTTGCGGCGGCGTCCGCCGTGGCGGTGGTCGCGGCCGCGCCCGTGACGGCGCGCTCGACGCCGTCGAGGCGCAGCGGCACGGGCGCGATGCCGCCGGCTGCCACGTAAACCGCCTCGAATTTTCCGCCCGACACCACCGCGCGCACGACCAGTTCGACCAGCGGCCATTCGGCATACGTGCGGCTGATGGCGCGCTTGTAGAACGCGCGCTCGCCCGCGAGCGGCGGCGGCAGCTGGATGCTCTTGATGACCTCGCCCGGCTGCAGCGCATGATCGCTCGACGCATTCTTTCCTTCGCCCAGCAATTGCAAGATCGAAAGGCTGCTGCGCTTGTCTGGTCGCGACCGTCGCGTCGTAGGCGAGCAGCGCTGCCGCGAGCGTCGACGGATGCGGCGCGACGCACGGGCCAAGATCGAAGGCGACGCCGTAGAGATGATTGCCTGCGCGTGACGGACAGTCCGATCCGCCTTTCTTGAAGCAGTCGAAATGCGGATTGCGGAAATACCAGCAGCGCGAGCGCTGCGCGAGATTGCCGCCGACCGTCGCCAGGTGCCGGATCTGCGGCGTCGCAAGCCCGCCGGCTGCGGCCGCAAGTCCCGGATAGGCGCGCACGATCTGCGCATCGGCAGCGATCGCTGGCGATGCTCGTCGATGCGCCGATGCGGGCAGCGCCGTCCGCGCCCCAGACTGATGCCGGTGGTCTCGGCCGATGCGACCAGATCGACGATCGTGCCGCGCGAGACGCCGGTGCGGCGGCGTTCGGAGAGATCGGTGCCGGCGGCGCGGAATTCGTCGTCGTGCTGCGGACGACGCGCTCATGCTGCGGCCCTCCCCTTCAAGAGTTCGAGCAGGCGGTCGGGCCGGATCGGCAACTCCTGCGGCCTGCACGCCTGTGGCATTGCGGATCGCGTTGGCGAGCGCGGCACAGGTCGGGACGGTGGCGACTTCGCCGATGCCGACGCTGCCGCCCATGACGTGGCCGAAGCCGCCTTCGTCGAAATGCACGTCGAGCAGCGGCGTGTCCGCGATGCCGGGAATGCGATAATCCTCCAGGCCCACGGTCAGGACATTGCCACTGGCGGCATCGACTTCGCGCCCCTCATAGAGCGCATAGCCGATGCCCTGCACCACCGAGCCCGCCGCCTGGTTGCGTGCGAGGTCCGGCGACGCCAGCTTGCCGACGGCGATGCCGGTGTGCGCTTTCAGGACCTTGACGTGACCGAGCCAGGTATCGACCTCGACCTCGATCACCTGCACCGAGCTCGGCACGCCGGCGCCGACCGCGATGTTGGAGAACCAGCGGAACATCAAGCCGAAGACGAACCCCATGAAGCCGGCTTCACGCAGCGGCGAGCGCACGCCGGGCGCGAGGTTCTTGCCGTCCTCACCGCGCACCGCCGAGACGCGGATGTCGGGCGAGGACGCGATCAGGTCGCGCCAGGGCGCATTGGAGCCCGCCGCCGGGGGACGCGCGGCCTTGCCTTGAATCTCGGCCTTCAGCTTGTCGATCGCCATCAGCGTCGGCGGCACGACCGAGGCGGTCGTGCGGCTGCCGCCCGACGCCGGGCCGACCGACAGCGCGGAGTTGCCGATGCGCACCACCACTTCATGCGCCTCGAGATCGAATGCGCGGGCGACCGTGTTGGCGAGCACCGTGCGGCTGCCCTGCCCGATGTCCTGGACGGCAACGCTGACGACGAGCCGATGATTTTCGATCGCCAGCTCCACCTTCGACTTCGGCTGCCAGAGATAGAGCCAGTAGCCGGTCGCAGCGCCGATGCCGTAGCGATAGCGCCCGCTCTGCGGGCCGCGCGTCTTTGCCTTCTTCCAGACGTCGAGCTGCAGCGCCCAGTCATAGAGCCGCCGCCGGTTCGGATCCGTATCCCATCTCTTGCGCAGCTCGATCGGGTCGGCCTTCAGCCGAATGGCGGCTTCATCGACCGCCTGTTCCAGCGCGAACGCCATCGGCGGACCGCCGGGGCCGCGGAAAGCCGCGCCCGGCGGCAGGTTGGACACGACATCGAAGTCGGCGAGATGCTTCGCCTCGGCCGGATAGATCAGCCGTGCGAGGCCGGCGATGGTGGAGTTGATGGCGGCGCCGGTATCGGCGCTGGCATCGAACGTCACCGCCTTCAGCGCGCCATCCGTCGACGGCAACATTGCGATGCTCATTTCCGCGGCCGGCCGGTAGCCGGTCACGGTGAGTTCCTCGTGACGGTCGAAGGCGACCCGCACCGGCGCCTTCGCTGCGCGGGCAAGCTCGATCGCCGCGATCGTCTCGTTGCCGAGCGAGGCCTTTGACCCGAACCCGCCACCGACATGCTCGGCAATGACGCGGATCTTGCCGACGTCCATCTTGAAGCGCTTGGCGATCAATTCCTTCAGGTGAAACACGGCCTGGGTCGAGGCGTACACGGTGAGCTGGTCGCCATCGAAGCGCGCGATCGCCACATGCGGCTCCAGGCAGGTGTGCTGTTGCGTGCCGGTGCTTGAACACGCCCTCGACCAGCAGCGGATCATTCGCGCTGCGCGCATCGGCGACCCAGCCCTTGGCCTTCTTCGCCTTGTGCGAGAACGCATTGCTCGGGCCGCGGACATTGCCCTTCCAGGGCGCCGGACCGCCCGCGCCCTCCGAGACGTTGCCGGGATTCTTGCGCTTGCCGGGGAACACTTCCGGTGCATCCCGGTTTGCGGGCTGCTTCGAGGCCGACGGCGGCGGGCATCGTCTCGCAGATGAGCTCGATCGCATCGAGCGCGGCCAAGGCCGTCTTGCGGTCGACCGCCGCCACGGCCGCGATCTGCTCGCCGACGAAGCGAACGGTCTTGTCCTCGCCAAGCAGCGAGATCGCCGCTTTCACGCCGGGAATAGCGAGCGCCGGACCGAAATCGATGCGAGTGATCTTCGCGTGCGCCGCCTGCGAGCGCAGGATCAGTCCTTCGAGCTGGCCCTCCAGATGAATGTCGAGGGTATATTTCGCAGCTCCCGTGACCTTGTCGCGGGCCTCCACCCGCGGCGACACCCGGCTCGCGCCGTCGAAACGACCGGCGCAGGCATCGGCAACGGCGCGCAGGATGTTCTCATAGGCCCCGCAGCGGCAAAGATGGCCGGACAGCGCAGCGCCAATCTCCTCGCGCGACGGAACGGCCGTCCCCTTCGTCTTGCGCCAATTGTCGTGAAAGGCCGCGGCCTCGACGATAAAACCCGGCGTGCAAAAGCCGCACTGCAGGGCGTCGAGCGCCATGAACGCCTTCTGCACCGGATGCAGCGTCTGCCGCGCCGATCCCCTCCACGGTGGTGATCGACCGTCCGGCGACGGTCTTGGCCGGCGTCAGGCAGCTGACGATCGGCACGCCGTCGAGCAGCACCGTGCATGCGCCGCAGACGCCGGCGCCGCACACGAGTTTCGTGCCGGTCAGCGCAAGATCGTCGCGCAACACGTCGGCCAGAAGCGCGTCTGGATCGTCTGGCAATTTGGCTGGACGGCCGTTGATGGTGACGCTGCTCATGACAGGCCTCACTTTCGCTTGCGGGATTGCTTTCGTGCTGAAGGTTTCTTGGACCTGGTTGAAGTCGATGCTGGCAGGCATCACCGCACCGGCGACGATCAGCCGGATGACGCGCGTCAGATCCTCGATGAAGTCGGTCTTGAGTTTCAGGTCATCGACGCCGCGCACCGCGATCTGGATCGCGCGGGCAAGATCGGCCGCGCTCATCGCCTCGCGCAACGTCAGGCTCCGCTCGCGGCAGACGCGATCGATCGTGCTCTCGTGAAACTTCACATTCTGGTCCTGGAAACTCTGGATCAGATCGCGCGTTTGCGATTGCCGCTCGGACAAAAGCTCTTCCGGCTGCGAGGTTTCCTGAAGGCACTCGATGAGGTAGCGGAAGCGCGCATCGATTTGGGCGGCAAGAATATCGGCAAGCCCTGCGCCGGCGCTCTCGGCGGCAAGGCCTGCCTCGGCCGCAGCGTCGTGCGCGCCCTCGTGCAGGGCCTCGACCGACGCGCGGAACAGCTCCGCCTTGCTGCTGAAGTAATGATAGACCGCCTGCCGGGTCAGGCCGGCGGCTTCGGCGACCTGGTCCATCGACGCGCGCCGGTAACCGGACTGGGCGAACACTTCCATGGCGGCGTCCAGAATTCGCTCGCGTGAGCTCATTGGACAAATTTGACAAATACTGCTGATTTGTCAAATCAAGCGGAAGTGACCTGTTCACGGCCGTCGCGGGCTCGTGAAAATTCGCTGCAGATTTCAGCGCCCCTGGCGGGCGTTGAACCAAAACGGCCCCTCCCGCGACTTAATTAGCGAAAGGCGCCGCAAGGCATTTGGCCCTGCCCGCCCTTCACGGAACAAGTCCATCAAAGCAACGATTGGTTTGCCGCAGGCCGCGGACCGGCTGCGCATTGCTGAAGGCTGAAAGACCATGCACGACGAGATGAGTGATCTTGCACCCGCCCTGTTGATGGCCGTCATCGTCGCCGTCGGCCTCGTCGCCTTCCAATTCCACTCGGTCGCCAACGCGAAACCGGCTCAGGCCGTCGTCGACCAAGGTCGAGAAATCGAAGTCCGACAAGACCGCGCCGCAGCTTGCTGTCGAGGATCGGCTGTACTGGATCCGCTGAGTTTTCAGCGCTGAAACAGACGTCCAACTCCGCACGCGCGTCTCGAACCATGTGGCCCGGACGCGCGCGTGAACCCTCCCCTCATCCTTCGAGACGCCCTGCTTCGCAGAACTCCTCAGGATGAGGCTGAGTAGCTCGGATTTCGCTCCCTTCACCCGTCGACCGAGCCTGCGACCATCCAGTCTTCCAGCTCGAGATCGTCCTCCGCCGGACATATCGCCCAGCATCGCAGCCGCCTTAAAGCCTGTGCCGGCTGCAAAACGGATGTGAAGGAAACGTGCCGCGAGGCGCGGACGTTCGGCGAAATGCTCTTGAGACCCTTGGCGGTATCCATGGGATCGTAGTCCTGTTACGCACACTATTGACGGTAATTCGGGCCAGGCCCGCACCCCAAGTCCAGAATTTCTGGACCCCCGTGTCCAGTTGGAAACTATGGTTCCGGTGAGCAATTTCCCTTGACGAGACCCGGCGGATCAGCCGTGACAAAAACTAGTCGCCACGATCTTTCGCCTATTATTTAGGCAAATCGGCATCGCATTGTATGCAATTGAACCAGTCTAGGACAACAGTCCGAAAGTCCGCGCGCCCGCATAAATCGAAGTGACTTCAACGCACTAAGGCGCCTCTCAATCCTGCAGTTCCCCTTGGCACGAGTTCTTGCGAATTCCTTCACCGACTTGTTCCGTGGAGGGGAAGATGAAGCGTCGCGAGTTTCTCAAAGGCGTGTCCGGCGCGGTTGCAGGCAGCATGCTCCCGCTACCCGCTGTGTGGTCGAGCGCGAAAGCGCAAGCGCGTTCAGAAACGTTGCTGATCGTGTCGGAAAGCGGGCCGAACAACCTCGACATCCACGGCGTCGGCACCAACGTGCCCGGATATGAAGTGTCGTGGAACTGCTACGACCGCCTGATCAGTCACGAGATGAAGACGGTCAACGGCACCGCGTACTACGACCGCGACAAGTTCAAGATGGAACTCGCCGACGACATGAATGTCGGCGACATGTCCGCCACCTTCAAACTGAAGAAGAACGCCACCTTCCAGGACGGCACGCCGGTCACGGCCAAGGACGTGAAATGGTCGCTGGATCGCGCCGTCAGCGTCGGCGGCTTCCCGACCTTCCAGATGGGCGCCGGCTCGCTGACAAAGCCCGAGCAGTTCGTGGTCGTCGACGATCACACCGTGCGCGTCGATTTCCAGAAGAAAGACCGGCTCACCATTCCGGATCTGGCCGTCATCGTGCCCTGCGTCATCAATTCCGGGCTGGTGAAGAAGCACGCGTCGGAAAAGGACCCCTGGGGCCTCGAATACACCAAGCAGAACACCGCCGGCAGCGGCGCCTACCGCGTGGTGCAGTGGACCGCGGGCACGGAAGTGATCCTCGAGCGCAACGACAAATGGGTCGGCGGGCCGCTGCCGAAGGTCAAGCGCATCATCTGGCGCATGGTCCCCTCCGCCGGCAACCGCCGCGCGCTGCTGGAGCGCGGCGACGCCGACATCTCCTACGAGCTGCCGAACAAGGATTTCGTCGAGCTGAAGGACGCGGGCAAGCTCAACATCGTCTCGACGCCGTTCTCGAACGGCATCCAGTACCTCGGCATGAACGTCACGCAGCCGCCGTTCAACAACCTGAAAGTGCGGCAGGCGGTGGCCTACGCGGTGCCGTACCAGAAGATCATGGACGCGGTGCTGTACGGCCTCGGCAAGCCGATGTTCGGCGCGGCCGCCGGCAAGCCGACGGAAGTCGCCTGGCCGCAGCAGCACGGCTTCAACACCGACATCGCGAAGGCAAAGCAATTGCTCGCCGAGGCCGGCTATCCGAACGGTTTCGAGACCACGCTTTCGTTCGATCTTGGCTTTGCCACCGTCAACGAACCGCTCTGCGTGCTGGTGCAGGAAGCCCTCGCCCAGATCGGCATCAAGGCGACGATCAACAAGATCACCGGCGCCAACTGGCGCACCGAATTGAACAAAAAGGTGTTGCCGCTCTACACCAACGTGTTCTCCGGCTGGCTGGACTACCCGGAATACTTCTTCATCTGGTGCTATCACGGCAAGAATTCGATCTTCAACACGATGAGCTACCAGAACAAGGAGCTCGACAAGCTGATCGACGGCGCCGTCGACGCCGCGGCCGTGGGCGACAAGGCGACCTACGAGAAGGACGTGAAGGGGTTCGTCGACCTCGCCTATGCCGACATGCCGCGCATTCCGCTGTTCCAGCCCTACTCCAACGTCGCCATGCAGAAGAACGTATCCGGCTACCAATACTGGTTCCACCGCCGGCTCGACTACCGCGCACTGGTCAAGGGCTAAGACGCGCGAGGAAAGTCATCATGCTTGGATTGATCACCAAGCGGCTGATGTTTGCGATCCCGAGCCTGATCGGGGTCGTGATCGTGACGTTCCTGCTGACACGCGCGCTGCCGGGCGATCCGGCGGCGTACTTCGCAGGACCCGCGGCGACCAAGGAAGCGGTCGAGCAGATCCGCAAGAAACTCGGCCTGGACAAGTCATTGCCGGAGCAGTTCGGCCGCTACGTCGCCGATCTCGCCCGCGGCGATCTCGGCTCGTCGCTGACCACCGGCCAGCCGGTCGCGACCGAGATCAAGAACCGCCTGCCCGCCTCGGCTGAACTGACGCTGCTCGGCCTTTTGATCTCCATGTCGATCGCGCTGCCGCTGGGCATCCTGGCTGCGACGCGACCGAACTCCTGGATCGATCACCTTTGCCGCCTGACCACGACCGCGGGCGTGTCGCTGCCGGTGTTCTTCACCGGATTGCTGCTGGTCTACGTCTTCTATTACCTGCTCGGCTGGTCGCCCGCGCCGCTTGGCCGGCTCGACGTGTTCTACTCGGCGCCGCCGCATGTCACAGGCTTCTATCTGCTCGACAGCCTGATCGCCGGCCAGTTCGAGACCTTCCGCTCCGCACTCAGCCAGCTGCTGCTGCCGGCAGCGACGCTCGCGATCTTCTCGCTGGCGCCGATCGCGCGCATGACGCGCGCCTCGATGCTGGCCGTGCTGGCGTCCGAGTTCGTGCGCACCGCGGTCGCCTCGGGCCTGTCGCGCTTCACCGTGATCGTCACCTACGCCTTCCGCAACGCGATGCTGCCGGTGATCACCACGCTCAGCATGGTGTTCTCCTTCCTGCTCGGCGCCAACGTGCTGGTCGAAAAGGTGTTTGCCTGGCCGGGCATCGGCTCCTACGCGGTCGAGGCCCTGATCGCGTCCGACTTCGCCCCCGTCCAGGGCTTCGTGCTGACCATGGCGGTCATGTACGTGGCCCTCAACCTGATCATCGACATTCTCTATGGCGTGATCGATCCGCGCGTGAGGCTTGAAGGATGAGCGAGGCAGTTCTTCCGCAAGGCGGCACGGCGCCGCCGTCGGCCAAGGCGAACCGCTTCTCGGCGATGCTGAGCCACGCCCATTATGTGATTTCAGGCAATCCGGTCACGGGCTTCGCCTTTGCGCTGTTGGTCCTCATCGTCATCGCCGCGGTGTTCGGCCCATGGCTGGTGCCGCACGATCCGCTCGCGAGCAACACGACCGTGGCGCTGAAGCCGCCATCGCTGCGCCACTGGTTCGGCACCGATCAGCTCGGCCGCGACGTGTTCAGCCGCGTGATCGTCGCGACCCGGCTGGACCTGTTCATTTCGGTCGCCTCCGTCGCGCTGGTGTTCCTGATGGGCGGCATCGCCGGCATCGCGTCGGGCTTCTTCCTCGGCTGGACCGACCGCATCATCGGCCGGATCTCCGACACCATCATGGCGTTCCCGCTGTTCGTGCTCGCCATGGGCATCGTCGCGGCGCTCGGCAACACCGTGCAGAACATCATTCTCGCGACAGCGATCGTCAATTTCCCGCTCTACGTGCGCGTCGCGCGCGCCGAAGCCAATGTGCGGCGCGAGGCCGGCTTCGTGCAGGCGGCGCGGCTCTCCGGCAACGGCGAGTTCCGCATCCTGTTCGGCCATATCCTGCCCAACATCATGCCGATCATGATCGTGCAGATGTCGCTCACCATGGGCTACGCCATCCTCAACGCCGCAGGCCTCTCCTTCATCGGGCTTGGCGTGCGCCCGCCGACGCCGGAATGGGGCATCATGGTCGCAGAAGGCGCGGCCTTCATGGTGTCCGGCGAATGGTGGATTGCCCTGTTCCCGGGTGCGGCGCTGATGCTGGCGGTGTTCTGCTTCAACCTGCTGGGCGACGGCCTGCGCGACATCTTCGATCCTTCGCGGCGGACCTGACGATGACCGGCGTGCCCCTGCTCGACGTCAAGGACCTGACCGTCCAGTTCGCCACCCGCCGCGGCACCGTCACCGCCGTGCGCTCGGTCAATATCTCGGTCGCCAAGGGCGAAACCGTCGGCATCGTCGGCGAATCCGGCTCCGGCAAGTCGGTGACGTCCTACGCGGTGATGCGCATCCTCGACCGCGCCGGCAAGATCGCCGAAGGCACGATCACCTTCTCCGGCATCGACGTCGGTCACGCCACCGACGACGCCATGGCCGACCTGCGCGGCCGTGAAGTGTCGATGATCTTCCAGAACCCGCGCATGGCGCTGAACCCGATCCGCAAGGTCGGCGACCAGATCGAGGACGTGCTGAAGCGGCATGCGCAGGCGACCAGCGCGGACGCCGGCGAAAAGGCGATCGAAGCGCTGGAGCAGGTGCGCATCGCCCGCCCGCGGGAGCGCTACCACGCCTACCCGTTCGAACTCTCCGGCGGCATGTGCCAGCGCGTGGTCATTGCGCTGGCGCTGGCCTGCAATCCGCAGCTTCTGATCGCCGACGAGCCGACCACCGGCCTCGACGTCACCACACAGAAAGCGGTGATGGACCTCGTCACCGAGCTGACGCGGCAGCGCGGCATGTCGACCATCCTGATCACCCACGATCTCGGCCTTGCCGCCGCCTATTGCGACCGCGTCATCGTGATGCGCCAGGGCGAGGTCGTGGAGACCGCGAAGTCCGAGACGATCTTCCGGGCGCCCGAGCACGCCTACACGCGAAAGCTGATGCGCGCGACGCCGCGCCCGGGCATGAACCTGCGCGACCTTTTGCCGGAAGAGGACGCGGCGGCCGCAAAGCCGATCGTCCACGAGGCGGCGCCGTCGCAAAACGCCAACGTGCTGCTGTCGGTCGAGCGCCTTGTGAAGGAATATCCGCGCAAGGGCGTCGGCTCGTCGCTGGGAAAGCTGTTCAGCCGCAAGCCGCCGGTGGAGAAGGAAATCTTCCGCGCCGTCGACGCCATCTCGTTCCAGATCATGCGCGGCGAAAGCGTCGGTCTCGTCGGCGAATCCGGCTGCGGCAAGTCCACCACGTCGATGATGGTGATGCGGCTGCTCGACCAGACCGACGGCCGCATCGTCTTCGACGGCGAGAACATCGCCGACATTCCGGCAAAATCGTTTGCGCGCCTGCCCTTGCGCAAGCGCATCCAGATGGTGTTCCAGGACCCGACCGACAGCCTCAACCCGCGCTTCACCGCTGCGCGCGCCATCGCCGACCCGATCCTGCAGCTCGGCGACATCCGCGGCCGCAACGCGTTGCGCGCGCGCTGCGAGGAGCTTGCGACCCAGGTCGGCCTGCCGCTCGAGCTTCTCGACCGCTTTCCGCACCAGCTGTCCGGCGGCCAGAAGGCGCGCGTCGGCATCGCGCGCGCGATCGCGCTTCATCCCGACCTCATCATTCTCGACGAGCCGACCGCGGCGCTCGACGTGTCGGTGCAGGCCGTGGTGCTGAACCTGCTGCACGACCTGAAACAGCAACTCGGCATGAGCTATCTGTTCGTCTCGCACGACCTCAATGTGGTACGGTTGCTGTGCGACCGCGTGATCGTCATGCGCTCGGGCCAGATCGTCGAACAGGGTTTTACCGAGAAAGTGCTGGAGCGGCCGGAAAGCGACTACACACGGGAGCTGCTCGAAGCGATCCCGCATGTGCCGGCAGCGTGACGGCCGCAATGAAGATAGGTTCGCAAATGCCCACTGACGAAGACCAACTCGACGCCGCCATCAAAGCCGGCGCGCAGATGCTGGGGCTGACGATCGATCCCGCATGGGTGCCGTCAGTCCGCGCCAATCTCGAGGTGTCCCTGCGCCTCGGCAAACTCGTCGAAGAATTCCCATTACCTGACGACCATGAACCAGCCAGCACCTTCAAAGCCTGACAGCATCGACGCTGACCGCCGCCGAGATTGCGCAAGCCGTCTCGACCGGACGCCTGCGCGCGTCCGCTGTCGTCGCCGACACGCTGGCGCGCATTGCCAGGGACAATCCGCTGCTCAACGCCTTCACCGATGTGACGGCCGAGCGCGCGGTCAATCGCGCAAAGGAGGTCGATGCGGCGATTGCGGCGGGCAAGCCAGCCGGTCCCCTCGCCGGCGTCCCGTTCGCGGTGAAGAACCTGTTCGACGTGAAGGGCCTGCCGACGCGCGCAGGATCGAAGATCAACCGTGAGCTTGCTCCGGCCGCACACGACGCCGTGCTGATCGAACGGCTGGAGGCGGCCGGCGCCGTTCTCGTCGGCGCGCTGAACATGGGCGAATACGCCTACGATTTTACGGGCGAGAACGTGCACGACGGTCCCTCGCGCAATCCGCACGACACGACGCGCATGACCGGCGGCTCGTCCGGCGGATCAGGAGGTGCGGTCGCCGGAAACCTCGTGCCGTTGTCGCTGGGCTCCGACACCAACGGCTCGATCCGCGTCCCGTCATCCTTTTGCGGCCTGTTCGGGCTGAAGCCGACCTACGGCCGCCTGCCGCGCACCCGCTCGTTTCCGTTCGTGTTCAGCCTCGATCACCTCGGACCGCTGGCGCGCAGCCCGCGCGATCTCGCGCTGAGCTACGACGCGATGCAGGGCTTTGATGCCGGCGACGGCGCCTGTGTCGAGCGGCCGGTCGAGCCGGTCATGCCGGAGCTCGGCAAAGGCATCGCCGGACTTCGCATCGCCGTCGCGGGCGGCTACTTCCGCAAGGGTCTTGGCGCGGAGGGCATCGAAGCGGTCGCACGCGTCGCCAAGGCGCTCGGCGCAAGCGAAGAGCTCGAGCTTCCCGAAGTCGCGCGCGCACGCGCGGCGGCCTACGTCATCACCACCACCGAAGGCGGCTCGCTGCATCTCGACCGCCTGCGCAAGCGTCCGCAGGATTTCGACCCGGCAACGCGCGACCGGCTGATCGCGGGCGCCATGGTGCCGGCGCCGTTCGTGGACAAGGCGCAGAAATTCCGCCGCTGGTATCGCGCACGGATGCTGGAGCTGTTCGACAAGGTCGATGTCATCATCGCGCCGGCAACGCCGTGCGTGGCGCCGAAACTCGGCGAGCAGACCCTCAAGATCGACGGCGTGGAGATGCCGCTGCGCGCCAACATCGGCATCTACACGCAGCCGATCTCGTTCATCGGGCTGCCGGTCGCGGCGGTGCCCGTGCCGCTGTCGCCGCTGCCGATCGGCGTGCAGATCATCGCCGCGCCCTGGCGCGAAGATATCGTGCTAAGAGTTGCGCAGCACCTTGCGGAGTCGGGCACAGCTGGTGCGCCCTCTCCGCCGAGCCGTTGAGGACGCCATGCAGATCAACATTCCAGACGTCCTTGCCGAGGTCACCGCCGCCTTCGCCCGCTACGAGAAGGCGCTGGTCACGAACGATACGCTGACGCTCGACGAGCTGTTCCGCACCGCCGACGAGACCGTGCGCTTCGGCGTCGCCGAGAACCTGTTCGGCATCGAGGAGATCCGCGAATTCCGCAGGAATCGGCCGCCGATCAACCTCGCCCGCACAGTCGCACGAACCAACATCACCACCTATGGCCGCGACTTCGCCACGACCGCGATCACGTTCTATCGCGACTCGGCGCCCGGCAAGATCGGACGGCAGATGCAGTCGTGGGCCCGCTTTCCCGAAGGCTGGCGCGTGGTCGCAGCGCATGTCAGCGTCATTCCGATACCCGAGGGCGAGCCGCGATGACGGCGGATACGACCAACTACGCGCCGCCCAAGGCCGACCGCCGGACGAACGGCAAGCCTGGCCGTCGACGTCGGCGGGACGCGTGGTCACGGCGCGCAAGATCACCCGCGCGGAGGAATTGCGGCTGATGCTGGCCGACGAGATCGTCAGCGGCCGGATCGAACCGGGCGCGGCACTCGACGAGACGGAGCTTGCGCGGCGCTTTCACGTCTCGCGCACGCCGGTACGCGAGGCGTTGCGGCAGCTGGTCGCCAGCGGCCTGGTCGATGCGCGCGCCCATCGCGGCGCCGTGGTCGCCCATCCTGATTCCGAGCGACTCGCCGGCATGTTCGAGGCGATGGCCGAACTCGAAGCGTTGTGCGCCGGCATGGCGGCGGAACGCATGACGGCGGCCGAGCGCCACGCGCTGCAGTCGCTGCACGACCAGCTTCGCGCGATCAGTCATCTCGGCGATCCGCAGCGCTTCCACGAGGTCAACGAGGCGTTCCACAACGCGATCTATGCCGGCGCGCACAACGCCTACCTTGCCGAGCTTGCGCTCGCGACCCGCAAGCGCGTGCAGCCGTTCCGTCGGGCGCAGTTCCGCAACGTCGGGCGGCTGGCGAAATCGCATGCCGAGCACGATCGCGTCGTACTCGCGATCCAGCAAGGCGACCGCACGGCTGCGACGGCAGCGATGCGCGCGCATATCGATACAGTGCGTCGAGAGTATGCCAACTACGCAGGAAAAGGTTAGTCGCGTCGTGATCCGCACTGTTGCATCGATCGTGGCCGCGCACCGGTCGGGCACGACGTCGCCCGAGCAGACGATTGCCGAGACCTATGCGCGCATCCGCGCGCAAAACGATCCCGCGATCTTCATCGCCCTGCGCGACGAGGCCGACGCGCTTGCGGAAGCGCGCGCGCTGAAAAGCCGCGACCCGGGCCTGCCGCTGTTCGGCGTACCGGTCGCGATCAAGGACAACATCGACGTCGCCGGCCTGCCGACCACCGCCGCCTGCCCGGCCTACGCCTATACGCCGGACGTGGACGCCACATCGGTGGCGCGGCTGCGCGCCGCCGGCGCCATCGTCATCGGCAAGACCAATCTCGATCAGTTCGCAACCGGCCTCGTCGGCGTGCGCTCGCCTTACGGCGTCCCGCGCAACGCGATCAACGAACGGCTCGTCCCCGGCGGCTCCAGCTCGGGATCGGCGGTGGCGGTGGCGGCAGGCCTTGTGCCGATCGCGCTCGGCACCGACACGGCGGGCTCCGGCCGCGTGCCGGCGATGCTCAACAACATCGTCGGGTTGAAGCCGAGCCTCGGCCTCGTCTCCACCTTCGGCGTGGTGCCGGCGTGCCGCACCCTCGACTGCGTCTCGGTGTTTTCGCTCACGGTCGAAGACGCCGTGACGACGCTCGGTGCGATGGCCGCGCCTGACGAGAAGGACGCCTACTCGCGCAGCTTCCCGCTTGCGGCGCCCGGCGCCTGTCCGCCGCATCTGCGGCTCGGCGTGCCGCGCGCAAGCCAGCGGCAGTTCTTCGGCGATCAGCGTGCGGCGAAGGCCTATGATGCCGCCCTCGCGCGCTTCGTCGAGATGGGCGCGACGCTGGTCGAGATCGACGTCGAACCGTTCTATGAGACCGCACGCCTGCTTTATGAAGGCCCATGGGTGGCCGAGCGTTATCTCACCGCACGAGAGCTGATCGAGAAGGACCCGGCGGCGCTGCATCCGATCACGCTGCAGATCGTCGGCGGCGGCGCAAAACCGTCGGCGGCAGACGCCTTCAAGGCCTTCTATCGCGTGCAGGAGCTGAAGCGTGTCTGCGAGCGCGTGCTTGGCCCCGTCGATGCGCTGGTGGTGCCGACGGCGCCGGCGACCTACACCGTCGACGAGGTTCTGGCCGATCCGGTGACGCTGAACAGCCGGCTCGGCACCTACACCAACTTCGTCAACCTGCTCGACCTGTGCGGCCTTGCGGTGCCCGCGTCGATGAGCGCGGACGGCGTGCCGTTCGGCATCACGCTGCTTGCCGCCGGCGGGCCGCGACATGCAGCTGGCCTCGATCGGCGCGGCGTTTCATGCCCGCAGCGGCCTGAAACTCGGCGCAACCCCTGCGCCGGTGCCGCCGCCGGCGAGCGCTGAACCTGCGTTGCAGCCGGGCGAGATCGCCATCGCCGTGGTCGGCGCGCATCTGTCCGGCATGCCGCTGAATCGCGAGTTGCGGGCGCTGAACGCGCGGCTCTTGAATGTCACGACGACGGCCGCCGACTACAAGCTGTTCGCGCTGCGTGGCACGGTGCCGCCAAAGCCGGGGCTTCTGCGCGTGGAACGCGGCTCAGGCGAGCCGCATCACGCTGGAGGTCTGGGCGCTGACCGCGGAAGCGTTCGGAAAGTTCGTGAACAACATCCCCTCGCCGATGGCGATCGGAACGCTCAAGCTCGATGACGGCAGCGAGGTGAAGGGTTTCTTGGTCGAGCCCGCAGCCCTGGACGGCGCGCGCGACATCTCGGAATTCGGCGGCTGGCGACGTTACATGGACGAGGCGAAGGCGACGGCCTAAGCGAACCTCACGTGGTTGGCAGCACCGCCGTCGCCTCGATCTCGATGCGTGCCGCAGGCTCGACCAGCCGCACGACCTGCACCACGGCCATCGCCGGATAGTGCGCGACCAAAGATCTCGCGATAGCTCTTGCCGATCACTCTAAGATTTGCCGTGTATTCGTCCATGTCGACGACGTACCAGGTCAGCCGCACCAGATGCTCCGGGCCAGCGCCTCCTGCAGCAAGGATCGCGCGGATGTTGGCAAAGACCTGTGCCGCCTGGCCTGCGAAATCCGGCGCAAACACGCCGTGCTCGTTCCAGCCGATGACGCCGCCTGTGACCAGGACGCGGCCTTCGGCCAGCATGCCGTTGGCATAGCCCTTCGGCCGCGGCCAGCCTTCCGGCTGCACCACCGTCGCAGACGTGGTCCTTGCGGACGATATGACGGAATCCATGTGCTGCCCTCAGCTTGCCTGCCTGTGTGTCGCCGCCGCATGCGCAAGCTGGCGAAGCTGAAACCGTTGCAGCTTCCCGGTCTGCGTCCGCGGCAAGGACGATACATATTCTATCGCGCGCGGGTACTTGTACGGCGCGATCTCAACCTTGACATGCTCCTGCAGCACTTTTGTCAGCTCAGGTGATGGCGCGAAGCCGTCGCGCAAGACCACATACGCCTTGACGATGTGACCGCGCTCCACGTCGGGAACGCCGATCACGCCGCATTCGGCGACTGCCGGGTGTGCGAGCAATGCGGATTCGACCTCCGGACCTGCGATATTGTAGCCCGCGGAGACGATCATATCGTCGGAGCGCGCCTGGTAGACGAAGTAGCCCTGCTCGTCCTTCACGTAGGTGTCGCTGGTGATATTCCAGCCATTCGAGACATACTTTCGCTGCCGGTCGTCGGCGAGATATCTGCACCCCGTGGGCCCGCGCACCGCAAGCTTGCCGGGCACGCCGGCTGGAAGCTCGTTGCCCTTGTCGTCGAGCACCTTCGCTTCATAGCCCGGCACCGGAAGCCCGGTCGCGCCGCCGCGTGTTTTGTCCGCCTCGGCGGCGATGAAGATGTGCAGCATCTCGGTTGCACCGATGCCGTCCATCAGCCTCAGCCCCGTTGCGCGCAGCCAGGCTTCATAGGTGTCCTTCGGCAAGGTTTCGCCTGCGGAGATGCACTTGCGCAACGACGATAGATCGTACTGCTGGATTTTCGGCAGCATCGCGCGATAGGCCGTCGGCGCCGTGAAGCAGATGGTCGGGCGATATTTCTCGATCGCGGCCGGCAAGTCGTCAGGACCTGCCCGCTCCGGGAAGGCGATCGACGCACCGACGCGAAGCGGAAACAGCACAACGCCCAGGCCGAACGTAAACGCGATGGGCGGCGAGCCGATGAAGCGATCGTCCGGCTGCGTTTGCAGGATGTGCTTGCCGTAGGTGTCGCAGGTCGCGAGCAGGTCGCGGTGGAAATGCATCGTGCCTTTCGGCTCGCCGGTGGTTCCCGAGGTGAAAGCGATCAGGCAGACGTCGTCGGCCGCGGTCTCCGCAGCCGTGAACTCCGGCGAGGCGTCCTGCATCAGCAGGTCGAGCTCGTCGGGCGCATCGCTGCCCCAGCGCACGATCCGTTTCAGGCCCGGCGCCAGTGCGCCTGCCTTCGTCACCTCGTCGCCGAGCCGGTGATCGCACAGCGCCAGTGCGATCTTCGCCTTGTTGAGCGGATAAGCGATCTCGCGCGCACGCAGCAGCGGCATGGTCGCGACCGCGATCGCTCCGACCTTCAGGACCGCAAAATACGCAGCAACCATCTTCGCCGTGTTCGGCGAACTGAGCAGTACGCGGTTTCCGGGAACCACGCCGAGTTTGCCGACAAGGACATTGCACAGCCTGTTCACACGGGCCTGAAGTTCAGCGTAGCTGATGGTTTCCTGCGGCGTGACCAGACAGACCCGCTCGCCGGAGCCTTGTGCGACCCATTTGTCCAGAAACTCGCTGCATGCATTGAGCTTCGCGGGATACTGAAGCTCAGGCAAGGTGAAACGAAACTCGGGCCACTGGTCCTTCGGCGGGAGATTGTCCCGGGCGAACGTATCGACATGCGCTGTCTGGAGCACGATCTAGTCTCCCTGGAAAACCGGCTTCTCCTTGGCTGCAAACGCGCGGTAGGCGCGTGCAAAATCTTCCGTCGTCATGCAGAGCGCCTGGGCGACAGCCTCCGCCTCCACCGCCTCCTCGACCGACATCGCCCACTCCATCGCCAGCATCCGCTTGGTCATGGTGTTGGCGTAGGTCGGCCCGGCGGCGATCTCACGCGCCAGCGCCTGCGCGTCGCTGAGCACGCCGGTCGGAACGATGCGGGAGAAGAAACCCCAGCGCTCCCCCTCCTCCGCACTCATGAAGCGCCCGGTGTAGAGCAATTCCGACGCCCGGCCCTGGCCGATGATACGCGGCAGCACGGCGCAGGCGCCCATGTCGCAGCCGGCGAGACCGACCTTGTTGAAGAGAAAAGCGACCTTGGCCGATGGCGCGGCAAGGCGGATGTCGGAGGCCATGGCGACGATGGCGCCCGCGCCCGCACAGATGCCGTCGACCGCGGCAATGATCGGCTGCGGCGCGGCACGCATGGCCTTCACCAGCTCTCCGGTCATGCGCGTGAACGCCGTGAGGTCGCGGGTGCCCATTTCGACCAGCGGCTTGATGATCTCGAACACGTCGCCGCCGGAGGAGAAGTTGCCGCCCGCACCGGCGATGACGATCACCTTGACGCCGGTGTCCTTCGCGCAGGCGTGGAAGAAATCCGCAAGCTCCCGATAGCTCGCAAAGGTCAGCGGATTTTTCTTTTCCGGTCGATTGAGCGTCACGGTGGCGACAGCCCCCTCCACAGCCAGCACAAAATGCTCCGGCTTGTAGTCGGACAACGGCAGCGTAACGGCATTGGCTGCGACGCTCATGACGTGGGTCCCCCAAGAGCTTTCCGGACAGAGGTTTTTGTGCGCGCCAGCAAGGCCATCAGCCCGTCGCGCTCCTTCTTCGTCAGATCGGCGAACAGATCGGCGATCCAACCTTCATGCACGCTCGCCATCTGCCGGAACTCGGCGCGGCCGAGTTTCGTCAGGCTGATGACCTGCGACCTGCGATCGGTCTTCGACACCCGCCGCTCGAGGTGACCGGACTCCACAAGCCGATCCACCAGTCCCGTCAGGTTGCCGTTCGAGACCATCATCCGCTTCGACAGCGCCGACAGCGTCATGCCCGCCGGCGCTCGGTCGAGCTGCGCCATCAGATCGAAGCGCGGCAGCGTGACATCGAAGCCTTCGCGCAGGCGCTTGCGAACCTCGGTTTCGATCAGCGTCGAGCAGGTCAGGAGGCGCAGCCACAACCGCAGCTCGTCGCGATGATGCTCGGGTCGTTCGAACGCCTTGGTCTCGGCGTCCAGGTGCATGCGCGAACCTTCCATTGTCAGGTCTCTCCCCCCGATACCGAGATCGCCTGGCCGGTCACCGACCGCGCTCCGTCGCTGCAGAGCCAGACAACGGTGTCGGCAACCTCCTCCGGCTGGATCAGGCGCTGCTGCGGATTGTGCTTGACCAGCTCGGCGAGCGCCGCCTCGCGCGTGCGGCCGGTCTTGGCAACGATCCGCTCGATGCTCTCGACGACGATGTCGGTCTCGGTGAAACCCGGGCAGACCGCATTCACCGTGACGCCGGTCTTTGCGGTCTCGAGCGCCAGCGCCCGCACGAAGCCGATGACGGCGTGCTTGGATGCGACATACGGCGACACATAAGGATAGCCCTTGAGACCCGCCGTCGAGGCAATGGCGATGATGCGGCCGGATTTCCGCTCGATCATGCCGCCGAGCACCGCGCGCGCCGCCTCGGTCACACCGAGCAGATTGATCGCGATGGTTTCGCGGAACGTATCGGCGCTTGTCTTCAGGAAAGGCGCGGCAGGCGCCACCCCGGCGTTCGCCACCAGAATATCCACCGGGCCGTTGCGCGATGTCGCGTCTGCGACCGCGCCTGCAAGTGCGGCCGGATCGCCGACGTCGGCGACGCTCGCAGAAATGCGCATCGCCCGCGGCGATCACGGCTTCCAGTGCAGCGGCATTCCGGCCGAGCACCGTTACCCGCGCACCATTTGCGGCCAACCGGGCGGCGATGATTCGCCCGATGCCCCGGCTCCCGCCTGTGACAAACGCGTGCTTGCCTTGAAGGGTCATGCGGCCTCCCTGATTTGCTTTAAGCTTAAAGTATCTTGCCGAGCCGCGCAAGATATTTTAAGCTCAAAATAGTTGGAGCCATATGATTGAAACCATGGCGGAGAGTCGCATGAAGGTCGCGATCGTCGGCGGCGGGCCTGCGGGCCTCTACTTCTCGATCCTGTTCAAGAAGCAGCGTCCGGACGCGCAGGTCACCGTGTTCGAGCGCAACCGCGCCGACGACACCTTCGGCTTCGGCGTGGTGTTTTCCGACCAAACCCTCGACAACTTCGCAAAACACGATGCGGAGAGCTATCAGGACATCGTTCGCAACTTCGCCTATTGGGACGACATCGCGATCCACTTCAAGGACAGCGTGCACCGCATCGGCGGCAACGGCTTCTGCGGGTGCGCGCGACGGACGCTGCTGCTGCTTCTGCAGCAGCGGGCTTCTGAGCTCGGCGTCGAGTTGAAGTTCGAGACCGAGACCAACGAGGCGACCGACTTTCCGGACGCCGACCTGGTCGTCATTGCCGACGGCAGCAACAGCCGCTTCCGCGAGCATCACGCCGATCATTTCGGAACCGAGATAGACCTGCGGCCGAACAAGTTCTCCTGGATGGGCTCCGCCTGCCCGCTCGACGCGTTCACCTTCGTCTTTCTTGAGACCGAATGGGGCCGCTTCATCGCCCACGCCTATCAGTACGAGCCCGGCGGCTCGACATGGATCTTCGAGACCGATCCCGAAACCTTCGCCCGCGCCGGCCTCGACCGCATGAGCGAAGAGGAAAGCGCGCGGCTGATGGAGCGGATTTTCGCGTCGCACCTGAAGGGACATTCGCTCAGGACGAATCGCTCGATCTGGCGGAACTTCCCCATGATCCGCAACGCGCGCTGGGTGCTCGACAACAAGGTCCTGCTCGGCGATGCCAAGGCGACCGCGCACTTCTCGATCGGGTCAGGCACCAAGCTCGCGATGGAAGATTCCATTGCGCTGGCCGACGCATTCGCGCGGACGGCGTCGGTCGCAGATGCGCTCGCGGCGTTCGAACAGGACCGCCGCGAAGATGTCGAGAAGACCCAGCATGCCGCCGACGTGTCGCTCGCCTGGTTCGAGCATCTGGGGCGGTTCTGGGACTTCGAACCCGTTCAGTTTGCGTTCGGCGTCATGACGCGCTCCAAGGCGATCACCTATGACAATCTTCGGCTGCGCGCGCCGGAATTCGTCGCCGCGGCCGACCGGCACTTCGCCAGGCTGGCGCGGACGCACGACGCGTCGATCGACATCGACACAGCCGGTGGTGCCGATGTTCCAGCCGCTGCGCCTGCGTGGCATGACGCTGGAAAACCGCGTGGTCGTCTCGCCGATGGACATGTATTCGGCGAAGGACGGCGTGCCGAACGACTGGCATCTCGTTCACTACGGCTCGCGCGCGACCGGCGGCGCCGGGCTGATGTACACCGAGATGACCTGCGTGTCGCCGCAGAGCCGCATCACGCCGGGCTGCACCGGCCTGTGGAACGACGCGCAGGAAAAGGCCTGGAAAGGCATCGTCGACTTCGTTCACGCGAACTCGCAAACGAAATTCTGCCTGCAGATCGGCCATTCCGGCCGCAAGGGCGCGACACGGCTGATGTGGGAGGGAATGGACCGCCCGCTCGAGCACGGCGCCTGGGACATCTGCTCCGCCTCGCCCCTGCCCTACTATCCCGAAAGCCAGGTGCCGCGCGAGGCTACGCCGCGCGACATGGACGAGATCATCGGACAATTCGTCGAGGCCGCCATCCGCGGCGACCGCGCCGGCTTCGACATGCTGGAGCTGCATTGCGCCCACGGCTACCTGCTTGCCAGCTTCCTCTCGCCACTGACGAACGTCCGCACCGACGAGTACGGAGGCTCGCTCGAAAATCGCCTGCGCTTTCCACTTCGCCTGTTCGACGAGGTGCGAAAGGCCTGGCCCGCGGATAAGCCGATGTCGGTTCGCATTTCCGCGACCGATTGGGCGGATGGCGGCATCAGCGACGCGGAATCCGTTGCGATCGCCCGCACCTTCGCCGAGCACGGCGTCGATCTGGTGGACGTCTCGACGGGGCAGACCGTCAGCCACGGCGAGCCGATGTACGGACGCATGTTCCAGACGCCGTTCTCCGACCGCATTCGCAACGAGGCGCATGTCGCCACCATGTGCGTCGGCGCGATCACCACCGCGGACCAGGTGAACACCATCCTCGCCGCCGGACGCGCCGACCTGGTCGCACTTGCCAGGCCGCATCTGGTCGACCCGTTCTTCACGCTGCGCGCAGCCGCCTGGTATGGCGCGACGAACGTCGCCTGCCCGCCGCAGTATCTGCCCGGCCGCGATCAGGCCTTCCGCAACAGCGCGCGTGACCGGCAGGAGCTTGAAGAGCTCCGCATCAAGGCTCGGCCGACCAGTCGCGCCGACGCAAGATCGCCGCAGGCGGACACCGCCGTCGAAATGACAATGGACGAGCCGCAGCTCAAGCCGGCTTGGCGAACCCCGCCGCCGGACCAGCCCTCTCCGAAAACGCCTGCAGCGGCGCGCGCCACTGCGGACGCGCCTTCGGCCACGGCAGGGTCACGGCGACACGATCGAGCCCGCTGACGGTCCAGCGGAATTCGTCGCCGTCGATCTCGATCACCGCCGTGCTGGCGGCAGGCTCGCCGGTGGTGAAGGTCTCGGTCAGCGACTGCAGCGTCAGATGCGCGCGTGCCGTCGACCATCGTCAGCGTGTTCCAGTGCACGTGGCCGGCGAGCGCAATCACCGGGCAAGGCGCTGCGGCGATCACCCCGCGGATCTCGGCGACCTCGGCGTAGGTCGCATGGCCCGGATTGCGCTCGAAATAGTAGTTGCCGGTCTGGGCGTGGCCTGACACCGGCACGTGCGACACCAGCAGCGTCGGCCGGTCATCGGCGTTCGAGCAGCTTGTCGAGCGCGGCGAGGTCGCCGTCCTTCAGACAGAAACCCGCGCTCGGCGGTGAGCGACACGTCCGGCTGCCAGAAGGCCACGCGGATGTCGCCGATGATCGCCGCGCGCGTGTGCAGCGGCGCATCGAGAATGGCGGAGTTCTCCTCCGCCGACAGCAGCGCGAAGTCGTGGTTGCCGATCACATGATGGCGCGGCTTGTTGCCGAGGCGGCGAAAGCCGTTCGCCACCTCCTGCTGCAGCTTCGTGTCGCGCTCCGCGGTCTCGTCGGAGATGCGGTCGCCGAGGTCGATGACGGCGTCGAAGCTCGCGCCGTTGACGTCGTCGATGAACTTGTCCAGCAGGCCGAGGGCCGCCGACCCGCGCTTGGTGATGGTGTCGCGGCCATGATGGATGTCGGCAACGACGGCGATGCGTGTAACCATGGACGTCTCCGGATCGACGCGGCGCTGATCGGCGCCGCGTCAGCTTTCAGCCGGCGCGAATCGTCGGATGTCAACCCGCGCGCTTGGGCAGCATGCCCTGCACGGCCTTGCCCATGCTGGCGAGCGTCGCATCCGCCTCGCCGCGCTTGGCGACCACCGTCTGCAGATGGTCGTTGATCACGTCGGTGATGCGCAGCGCATTCTGGCCCGGGAAGGCGTACCAGCCGGTGATCACGTCCTGCTGCTTGATCGAGACGAGGTGGTTCGGATTGTCGCGGTAGAATTTCGCGAGCATGTCCTCGCGCTCGGCCGGAATGGTGGTCGCCGGCATGTAGCCGGTCGCGTTCACCATCATGGTCGCGCCGGTCGGGCCGCAGGCGAACTTGATGAACTCCCAGGCGGCCTTCTGCTTCGCCGGGTCCTTGGTGAACATCATCGCGACGTTGCCGCCGGCCGGCAGCCGCGCGTTCGGCGGCCGAGAGCGGATAGCGCCCGCAGACCAGGCGGAAGCGGCCGCCGATCTCGCGGTTGTAGCGCGCAAGCTGCGCCGTCGACTGCATCGAGATGCCCATGCGGCCGCCGAACATGTCCTGGAACATGGTCTCGGGCTTGATGTCGGGCATCTTCGCGTCGTCGACCATGCGGCGCAGCAGGCGCATCGACTTGACGCCCGGCTCTTCGGTGAAGGCGGCCTTGGTCTCGGTCGCGTCCAGCATCGATCCGCCGTGCGAGAAGACGAGCCCCTGCCACGACCAGTTGCCGGTGATGGTCCAGTCGAAGAACATGCCGGTGCTGGTTCTTGGCCGGATCGTGCACGGCGGCGGCGAGCTTCAGCACGTCGTCCCAGGTGGACGGCAGCTTGTCGGGATTGCCGCCCGCGGCCTTGATCAGGTCGGCGTTGTAATAAAGGATCGGCGTCGAGAGCGAGAAGCCGATGCCGGTCTGCTTGCCCGCGACCTGGCCGAGCGACAGCAGCGACGGCGAAAAGCCGAGCTCCTTCGTCTGCGGATCGGCATCCATGAACGGCTTCAGGTCGACCGGGATGTTGCGCTCTTCCAGCGTGCGCTGCCGATTGAGGCCATGGAACGCCACGTCCGGCAGGTTGTTGGTGATCGACATCGCGCAGGTTGCGCTGCAGGATTTCCTCATAGCTCTGCTCGGGCGCGCGCAAGGTCACCTTGATCTTCGGATTCTTCGCCATGAACTCGCGGGCGATGTTCTCCTTCAATTCCTTGAACAGCACCGGGATCGAATACTGCACGCTGATCTCCGTGTCGGCCGATTGCGCGCGCAGGTAGGACGGCATCGCCAGCGTGCCGCCGGCGGCGGCCGCGCCTTTCAGGACATTGCGGCGTGTGATGTTCATGGCGGATTCCCTTCTGGGTTGATGACTACTTCATGGCAGCTCATGGTGACGCCGTCGATGAACCAGCGTTGCGCGAGCAGGAATGCGACGATCAGCGGCGCGTTGATGCTGACGGCCGCGGCCATCAGCACGCCGTAGTTGGTGCCGCCTTCGGCATTGGAGAAGAAGCTGACGCCGAGCGGCGGGGTCGCCAGATGCTCGGACTGGATGACGATCAGCGGCCAGAAGAACTCGTTCCAGTTCCAGATCAGCGAGAGGATGCCGAACGACACCATCGCCGGCACCGCCATCGGCAGCATGATGCGCCAGACGATCGCGAGCTCCGACAGGCCGTCGAGCCGCGCCGCATGCAGCAGATCGTCCGGCACGGTGCGGAAGAACTGCCGCATCAGGAAGATGCCGAACACCGAGATGGTCGACGGCAGGATGATGGCCGCATAGGTGTCGAGCAGGCCGAGCTGCCAGATGCCGATGTAGAGCGGGATCGCCGTCACCTGCGGCGGGATCAACAGGCCGAGCAGCACGAAGCACGAAGGTGGTCTCGCGGCCGCGCCAGCGCAGCTTCGCCAGCGCATAGGCGCAGGGCACCGCGATCAGCGCCTGGAAGAAGAAGATCGCGGCGCCGACGATCACGCCGTTGAGCAGATAGCGCGCGAGCGGCTGCTTGGTGAAGGCGTCCGTATAGTTCTGGTGCGCGTACCAGACGTCCGGCAGCAGCTTGAACGTCGGCGCGAAGACTTCGCCCGGGCTCTTCAGGCTGATCGCGACCATCATCACAAACGGCGCCAGCATCACGACGGCGCCGAGGCCGAGGATGAGATGCCGCAGCAAGCCGCGGGACGAGGCGAGAGCGATTGGCGCGTGCCGCATCGCCCTCACCCGTAATGGGCGCGGCGCTCCAGGACTTTCACCTGAAGCAGCGTCAGCGCGAGGACGAAGGCGAGGAACACGCAGGTGATCGCCGCGGCATAGGCCGAGCGCAGGAAGGAAAAGCCCTCCTGGTACATCTGGTAGAGCAGGACGCTGGTCGACTTGTTCGGACCGCCTTCGGTCAGCACCGCGACCGTGTCGAAGATCTGGAACGAGCGGATCGCGGTGATGCGTCACGACGAACACGAAGGCCGGTCCCAGCATCGGCCAGGTGACGCGGCGGAAGCGCTCCCAGGCGCCGTCCGCGCCGTCGACGGCGGCCGCCTCGTAGAGGTCGCGCGGCACGGCTTTCAGCCCGGCAAGGAACAGCACCATGTTCAGGCCGAGGTTCTGCCAGATGCCGATGACGCCGAGCGCATAGAGCGCGGTGCTCGGGTTCTTCAGCCAGTCGGTGGTCGGCAGCCCGATCGCCGAAAGCACCTGGTTGACGAGGCCGACGGTCGGATGGAACGCGAACTGGAACACCAGCGCCATCGCCAGCAGCGTCGAGGTGACGGGCAGGAAATAGACGGCGCGATAGAAGCCGCGCAGGCTGGTGCCGGCCTCGATCAACAGCGCCGCGCCGAGGCCCAGCGCGACCGACACCGGCACGACGAAGGCGACGTAGGCCAGCGTGTTCCAGCAGCGACGTCCAGAACACCGCGTCGCCGATCATCTCGGCATAGTTCTCGAGGCCGACGAAGGCGATGGTCGGCGCGCCGAACGTCCAGTCCGTCAGCGACAGCACGATCACGGCAAGCGCGGGCCCGAGCAGCAACAGCCACATCGCCGCGATGGCGGGTCCGGCCAGCGCCCAGGCCGCAAGCAGCTCCGGCAGAGCCGCCGCTCGGATGCGCCGCTTCGGTCGGGCACCGGCAGCGCAATCGGCGGCGACGCCGCCAGGGCACTAGCCATGGGCCGACCTCGGCGAGCCGCACCGGCTGCACGGCGTGTTGCGCGAGCCGCTGGCCCTCCGCATCGAACACGCGAAACGCCGGCAGCGGAGGCCGTCAGCGAAACGCTTCGCTGCAGCGACAGCGCCGCGCCGCGCTGCCGGATCGATGCGCGCGATCAGCGGCGTTGCAAGCTGGTCGACCGCCGACATGGATCGAGCGTCTCCGAACCGAGCCGTTCGATGTTGCAGATCGAGCCGGCGAGCGGCGGCGTCCGTCCGCGCTGCTCGCCACTGTCGAGCGCCAGCGCCTCGGGCCGGATCGCCACCGGACACCGGCGCGCCGGCCGCCGCATCCACTTCGATCGGCCAGGCGCGGCCGAAGATCTCGACCGCGCCATCGCCGCGCACATGGCCCGGCAGCACGTTGATCTCCGGCGTGCCGACGAAGCGCGCCACCTCGAGCGTGGCGGGTTGATCGTAAATGTCCTGCGGCGGCGCGACCTGCAGCAGCCGGCCGCCCATCATCACCGCGACGCGGTCGGACATGGTCATGGCTTCGGCCTGGTCGTGCGTGACGTAGATGAAGGTCGCCCCCAGCCTGCGATGCAGGTCGGCGATCTCGGCCCGCGCATGCACGCGCAGTTTGGCGTCGAGATTCGACAGCGGCTCGTCCATCAGGAAGGCCTGCGGATGGCGTACCATGGCGCGGCCGAGCGCCACGCGCTGGCGCTGCCCGCCGGACAGCTGCGCCGGCCTGCGCGCGAGCAGCTGCGAGATGCCAAGCATGCCCGCGACGGCATTCGGTCTCGTCGGTGATCGCGCGGCGACGCGACGCTGTGCCCGGCAGCACGCGTCCGACGAACGGCAGCCGCTGCCACGCATTCATCCGCCGCATCACCAGCGGCAGCGCGATATTCTCGGCGACCGTCATGTAGGGATAGAGCGCGTAGCTCTGGAACACCATGGCGACGTCGCGCGCCTTCGGCGGCAGGTGATCGACGGTGCGCTCGCCGATCGCCACCTCGCCCGTGTCCTGCTGCTCGAGGCCGGCGATGATGCGCAGCAGCGTGCTCTTGCCGCATCCGGAAGGGCCGACCAGCGTCAGAAATTCGCCGTCGGCAATGTCGAGCGAAACGCCGTGCAGAATCTGCGTCTCGCGGAAGGCCTTTCGAATTTCGCTCAGTCGCACCGATGCCATTCGCCGTCCCTCCGCGAGCCGACGTTAAGCAGCGGTCCATGACAGGGATGTGAAAGTCTCAGAAATCCACCGATTTGACACTGAGACAATTTCAGAACATTTTATGAGCACTCCAGATTCGTGGGACATCACTTGCAACGACATCAGTCAGCGCGTGCGTATCTCGTCGATCTTGACGGGACCTTGATCCGCGGCGGCGCAGCGCTTCCCTTCGCCGCATCGCTGCTCGACAGCCTCAAGGGGCGCTTCGTGCTGCTCTCCAACGACGCCGAGCACATGCCCGAGCAGCTGTCGCGCTCGCTGCGCGCGATGAACCTGCACGTCGCGCCCGAGCGGATCGTGCTGGCCGGCGCCACCGCGGTCGACCTGGTGGCGCGCGAAATGCCCGGCGCGCGCGTCATGCTGCTGGCGAGCACGGTGCTGCGCACCTACGCGCGGCGGCTCGGCATGGAGCTGGTCGAAACCGGCGGCGACGTGGTCCTGCTCGGCCGCGACCGCCAATTCAATTTCGCGAGAATTGCCGCCGCCGCGAACGCCGTGCGCGAAGGCGCGGAGCTGATCGTCGCCAATCCCGATCGCACGCATCCCGGCAAGGACGGCACCGTCGTTCCGGAGACCGGCGCCCTGCTCGCTTCGATCCTCGCCTGCACCGGCGACGTTCCCTATCGGGTCATCGGCAAGCCGGAGCCGCCGATGTTCTGGAAGGCCCTGTCGCTGCTCGGCGCGGAGGCCGCCAACACGGTGATGATCGGCGACAATGTCGAGACCGACGGGCGCGGCGCGCTGCGGACCGGCATGAGCTTTGTCCACATCGACGACTGGGTGGCGCGGCAGGATTCGCCCGCGCAACTCGCCGACGGCGCGCTTGCGGGCGGCTGAGCGATGGCCCGCGCGTCACGCCAGCAAACCCGCAAGGCAGCGCGCGCCGCAGCAGCGACCGTGGTGGAAGACGTTCGCACGGCCGTGCCTGGCGGCGTGCGCGACCGGCTGCAGGCGATTCGCCCGCGCCTGGCGCCGACGGCGCGGCGCATCGCCGACTATGTGCTGAAGCATGCGGCCGACGTCGTGCACATGTCGGTGACCGAAGTCGCCGAGCAGGCCGACGCCAGCGAAGGCAGCGTGGTCAGCCTCTGCCAGCAGATCGGCGCGCGCGGCTTCCAGCAGCTGAAGATCGCGCTCGCGCGCGATCTGGTGCAGCCGGTGCAGTTCATCCACGAGGATCTTGCGCGCAACGACGACGTCGGCACGGCCGCGGCGAAAATCTTCCACAGCGGCATGCAGGCGATGCAGGACACGCTGAAGGTGCTCGACACGAAGGCGCTCGGTGCGGCCGTCAAGGCGATCGTCAGCGCCAGGCGCGTGGAAATCTACGGCATCGGCAGCGCCGCGCCGATCGCCGAAGACGCCAACTACCGGCTGCTGCGCATCGGCATCGAATCGAAATCGGTGATCGATTCCCACGTGCAGGCGATCTCGGCCTCGCTGACGGGCCCGGATGTCGCCGTGCTCACCGTGTCGCACTCCGGCAGCACGCACGAGACCGTCACCGCCACGCGGCTTGCGAAGCAGGCCGGCGCAACGACGATCTGCATCACCAACTACGGCAAGTCGCCCCTGCTCGCGCACACCGACATCGTGCTGCACACGATGGCGCGGGAGACCCAGTTTCGCACCGAGGCGATGACGAGCCGCATCGCCCAGCTGGCGATCGTCGACGCGCTGATCGCCTGCCTTGCGCTTGCCACTTATGATCGCGCGGTCGACACGATCGCCCACACGTTCGAAGTTCTGGCCGACAAGCGGTACTAGGCTGTGTACTCACAAGACGGAATGGCGCAACTCGCGCGCCTGAAGCACGTTTTACAATGCTTCAGCGACAAAGGCGCCGGGCCGGGCCCTCGCCTGCAGGCGGCACACCGCCTCGGCCAGCGGAACGTCGACCTGTGAGCCGTCGCGCTCGCGCAGGCTCACCCGGCCGTCCCTCGATCTCGCGCCCGCCGACGATGGCCATCACCGGCACCGCCATTTCATGCGCCGCCACGATGCGCCGCGAAAGGGTATCGGCGCCGTCATAGACAACGGCCCGGATCCCCGCGTCCTCGAACACCGCCAGCACCTCCGCGCCGTATCCGGCCTGGTCTTTCGAGATCGGCGCAACCGCGACCTGGTCCGGCGACAGCCAGAACGGAAGCACGCCGCCATGTTGCTCGAGCAGGATCGCGATCATGCGGCCGAGCGATCCGAAGATGGCGTGGTGGATCATCAGGGGCCTGGCGCGGCTGCCGTCGGGGGCGACGTAGGACGCCTCGAGCCGCTGCGGCAGCACGCCGTCGAGCTGCACCGTGCCGCACTGCCAGGACCGTCCCAGCCGGTCGCGCAGCGCGAATTCCAGCTTCGGTCCGTAGAACGCGCCTTCGCCGGGATTGATTTGAGGCGTGAGGCCGCATTGCCGCGCGGCATCGCCGAGCTTCGCCTCTGACCAGTCCCAGGTCGCGTCGTCGCCGGCGCGCACCGCCGGCCGCGTGGCCAGCGCCACCTCGTAGTTGGGAAAACCGAGGTCTCGGTAGACCTCGCCCAGCAGGGCAATGAAACACGCGACTTCGCCCTCCACGTCCTGCTCGCGGCAGAACACATGGGCGTCGTCCTGCTCGAAGGCGCGCGTCCGCATGATGCCGTGGAGCGAACCGGAAGGCTCATTGCGGTGGCAGGCGCCGAACTCGGCATAGCGGATCGGAAGCTCCCGCCACGAGCGCAGCCCTTTGTTGAAGATCTGCACGTGGCACGGGCACGACATCGGTTTCAGCGCCATCGCCAGTTCGCCGTCGTCGACCCCGAACATGTACTCGCCGAACTTGTCCCAGTGGCCGCTGCGGCCCCAGAACTCCTGCGGCAGCAGCTGTGGCGTCCGGACCTCGGCATAGCCGGCGCGGCGCATCTTGCGTCGGAGATAGTCCTCCAGCACCCGGTAGACCGCGTAGCCGCGCGGATGCCAGAACACCATGCCCGGCGCGTCTTCCTGAAGGTGCCAGAGCTGGAGTTTCACGCCGAGATTTCTGTGGTCGAGATCGTCCATGGCTGTGTTCCTTGTGACGGGAATAAGCGCGGACGGGGAACATCAAAAACCAGAAAAGGCCCCGTCCGTCGCCGGCGGGGCCTTTTCTGGGTGAAGTACGCTTGTCTCTAGCGCGCGCAACCAGGAGGCGATCCGCCGTAAGCGGTCGCCGTGGTGGTCGATGCGGCTGATCGAAGCTTGTTCATGCCCTGTATATGGCGGTAAAGCGCTCAGGCGTCAACGCCCCGCCGCTTGGCGTCGCGCCAGAGAATTTAGCCCTTCTTCCGCACGGCTAGAGCGGATAACATGTCCGGACCGGGCATCGGCGTGGCGTAGCCAGAAGGCGGCAGATAGATCGCCGGCCCGCATTTGGGGAACGAGAAAGGGAGTGGCTGTCATGACAAGCGACAGCAAGATAGCTGCGCCTTTGGATCCGGCGGCCCTGGCAGAACGATTTCAGACGCTGGCGACCAAAAGCCAGGCTGCCGTACAGGGATTCCTCGCAGGCCGGCCAGACGTCGCCAATATCGGCATGGGCGATCCGGCCAAGATCGGTCAAGCCTTCTTCGAGCTGACAATCAAGCTCATGGCCGATCCGCGGCCGATCGCGCGCGCGCAGATCGAGTTTTGGGAACAGAGCGTCAGCCTGTGGGCGCGGACATTGCGACATCTGCTTGGCGGCGAGCCACCGCCAGCCAGCGCGCCGGACAAACGCTTCAAACACCCCGAATGGGCCGAAAACGCTATATTTAGCTACATACGCGACAGTTATCTTCTTTCCGCTCGCGCAATCCTGTCTGCCGTCCGCGGCGTAGAGGGGCTTGATGAGGAGACATCCAGGAAGGTCGAATTCTATACCAAGCAATTCGTCGATGCATTGGCGCCGTCGAATTTCGCGGCGACAAACCCTGAAGTGTTGTCGAAGACGATCGAGACCGGCGGCGAGAACCTGCTCAGCGGCCTGACGAATTTGCTCAACGATCTGCAGCGCGGAAAGGGCCGCCTAAGCGTCACCATGACGGATATGGAGGCGTTCCGGCTCGGCGAAAATATTGCGACGACGCCGGGCAAGGTCGTTTTTCAAAATGAGCTGATCCAACTCATCCAGTACACGCCGATGACAGAGCACGTACGTAAAACGCCTCTGTTGATCATTCCACCGTGGATCAACAAATTCTACGTCCTCGATCTCCAGCCAAAGAATTCGTTCATCCGCTGGTGTGTCGAACAGGGGCACACGGTCTTCGTCATCTCCTGGATCAATCCGGACGCACGCCTGCGAGACAAGAGCTTCGAGCACTATATGCTCGAAGGCGCTATCGCGGCGATGACGGCAGTCGACAAAGCCACTGGCGAGCGAGCCGTGAATTGCGTCGGATATTGTCTTGGCGGAACGCTGCTCGCATCGACGCTCGCTTATCTGGCAGCGAAAGGCGACGATCGCGTGAAGAGCGCTACCTATTTCGTCACGCTCGTTGATTTCGTGGCGTCCGGCGACATGTCGGTCTTCATCGACACCGAGCAACTCGCGGCGCTCGAAGTGCGCATGGACAAGATGGGCTACCTTGATGCGCAAGACATGGCGACCTCGTTCAACATGTTACGCGCGAACGATCTCATCTGGTCCTTCGTCGTCGGCAACTACCTGCTCGGCAAGGAGCCGGTTCCATTTGATCTTCTGTACTGGAATTCAGACGCCACGCGCATGCCTGCGGCCATGCACTCGTTCTACTTGCGCAACATGTATCAGCAGAACAATCTGGCCAAGCCTGGAGGCATCACGCTCGACGGCACGCCAATCGATCTGCGGAAAATTACGACGCCGACATTTATTCTGGGAACGAAGGAAGATCATATCGCACCCTGGAAATCAGCTTATCGGGCAACGCAACTCTATGGCGGTCCGGTTGAGTTTGTGCTGTCGGCGTCCGGCCACATGGCCGGAGTGATTAGTGCACCCGGTTCGAAATACGGCCACTGGACGAATTCGTCAAATCCCGCGACGGCCGACGATTGGCTCAATACTGCGACGGAGCGCCGGAGTTCGTGGTGGCCCCACTGGAACGAGTGGGTGACGCCGTTCTCAGGTGGACAAGTCGCTGCCCGGACGCCGGGCGAGGGCCTATCGGTCATCGAAGACGCGCCTGGATCCTATGTAAGGGTTCGCTCCGACACATAGTCACGCATTCAGGGCCTGTGGCACGGATGCCATCAAGGTCATGAGCAAGAGCGCCCGCCGCCTGAACGTTTTCGCCTGTGGCTGCGCGTTAATGAGTCAACGTCCTAATAAAAACAGCTGCGCCCGCGAGCGCAGCTGTCTGGCATTCAAGCTCCCTGTCGGGAAGCGAGCGGCCCGTCAGACGGGCCGCTCTGATGGCCCTTACACGATCGGGTCCTGCACCACGATCAGGTGATCGGCCAGCGATGCCGTTGCTCAGGTTGCCGTTGACGATCGCCAGCGTCTGGAAGCTGGCGCCGTTGGCGCTGCCGTCGAGATCGACCTGGACCGAGGTCTGGCCGCCCGACGCCTGCGCGCGCAGGAAGCCCGAGCCGATCAGGTCGAAGGCATCGTCACCGGCGAAGTTCGTGAACATCGTCGCGGACAGGACGATCTGGTCCTGGGCGCCGCCGGTGACACGGAAGTCGGTGATGGTGTCGATGCCGTCACTCAGGCTGTTGAAGCCGAACTGATCGACGCCGCCACCGCCGGTGAGCTTGTCGTTGCCGGCCCCGCCGACGAGGAGGTCAGTGCCGTCGCCACCCGTGAGCACGTCGACGCCTGCGCCGCCGAACATCCGGTCGTTGCCGGAGCCGCCGTCGAGCTTGTCGGCGCCGTCGCCGGCGTTGAGGACGTCGTTGCCGTCCCCGCCCTTGAGCGTGTCGTTGCCAGCGCCGCCGTTGAGCGTGTCCTGGTCGTCGCCGCCGTCGAGCGTATCGTCGTCGTCGCCGGCATTGAGGACGTCGTCGCCATCGCCGCCCTTGAGCACGTCGTTGCCCGCGCCGCCGTTGAGCGTGTCTTCTTCGTCGCCGCCGTCAAGCGTATCGTTGCCGTCACCACCCTCGAGCAGGTCGTTGTCGTCGCCGCCCTTGAGCGAGTCGTTTCCGGCACCGCCCAGCAGGTGGTCGTTGCCATCGCCGCCGTCGAGCGCGTCTGCGCCCTCGCCGCCGTCGAGCAGGTCGTTGCCGTCCCTGCCCTCCAGCCGGTCGTTGCCGCCGTTGCCGCGCAGATGGTTGGCAAGGGTATTGCCGGTCAGCCGGTCGGCATTGGAGCCACCGAAGATGTTCTCGATATTGGTGATGGTGTCGGAGCCGAACGACGCGGTGCCGTCGGACAGGGTGAGCGTGATCGCCTTCGACGATGCGCTGAAGTCGATGGTGTCGATGCCGGCACCGCCGTCGTACTTGTCGGCGCCATCGGTGGTGTGATCGGTGACCAGGAACAGGTCGTTGCCGTCGTTGCCCCGCAGCCGGTCGTTGCCCTTGCCGCCGATGATGGTGTCGTCGCCGCGATCGCCGAAGACGAAGTCGTCGCCGTCACCACCCTCGAGCCGGTCCTTGCCGTCGCCGCCTTCGAGGACGTCGTCGCCGATGCCGCCGAGCACCTTGTCGTCGCCGCCGCGCGCTGCGACGCGGTCGTCGCCGGCCTTCGCATCGATGGTGTCGTCACCGTCCGTGCCATCGATATCGTCGTCGTCGTTGGTGCCGACGATCGGCGGCGAGTCGAACACCGTGTCCTCGCGGAAGTTGAGGTTCTGCACCCGCGTGTCGCCCGAGATCGGCGTGTCGGCCTGGTTGTAGGCAGTCTCCGGCGTCGCGTGGAACTCCTGCAGGTACTCCGCGAAGGCCTGCTGCTCGCCAAGCGCATTGGCCGGCACGTTGGCGGGCGCCGTGAAGTCCAGCGCCTCCGACACCGGACCCGACAGGGTTCCGTTGTCGAGCAGGTAGCGGAAGTTCTCGCCGTTCGCCTTGACCGGATAGCCGTCGCCGCCGTTGGCGGTGAAGTTCAGCGTCACGACGCTGATCAGGTCCGGAGCATCCGCAAGCACGACGCCGTCGTCCACGATCTGCGCGATCACGTTGCCGTTGTCGTCGATCAATGCGACGTCGCGGATGCGCGAGCCGGGCGTGGTGCCGCTGTTGCCCGGGAGATCCGGATCGAACGAGAAGCGAACGCCGCCGATCTGCGGGAAGCCGCCGTTGTTGGCCGGAAGGCCGGCGCCCCAGTTCAGGATGTTGAGCAGGCCCTGCGGCGTCGTGTCGAACACCATCAGCCGGTTGTTGAACCGCAGCGAGTTCTCCATATCGAGCTGCGAGATCGCGCCTTCCGGCTTGTTGGCGTCGGGATTGGCCGCCGGCGGCAGCTTGTCGATCTCGCCGGTGACCGGATCGGGATCGGATACGGTGCCGATCTGGGCGCGGATACCGCCGCCGTTCTTCAGCGAAAGCAGGAACGGCGCGTCGCCGAGCGCCTGGTCGGCTGCCCATGCATTGGCATCGGCGGTGATGTTGCCGAGGTTGGTCTCCTGGTTGCGGATGATCGCCCGCTCGCCTTCGAGATAGACGTCGGTGAAGCCGAGGATGTTGCCGTCCTTGACGTTGATGACGTTCTGGACGGCTTCGCGTGAGGTCCTCGACCTTGTCGCCCTTGGTGCCTTCGGCGAACGCGGTGTTGTCGAGATTGTCGACGGTCGTGTTCCAGGCTTCGGCGACATTTTCGTCGGTCGCGGCATGCGCGCCGTTGATCGCCTGGTTGGCCGTGAGGCTGTCCAGGATGATGTTGCCCTGGGCGTCGAAGTCCACCACCAGGCGGCCGAGATAGGTGAACTCGCCGTCGGTGTTGACGATCAACGTGGTGCCGCCGTCGGCGCCCTGGGTGACGATCGGATAGGTGCCTTCGGCCACGGCCTCATGGCCGGGGAACGCCACCAGTTCGTCGTCCGCATCCGCAAGGCGCGTGTTCGAACCGGCCGCCAGGATGATGTCGACGCCGCGCAGCAAGGTCGCGAGCTGCTGCTCGTTGGCGATGCTCTGCAGGTGCGACTGGACGATGATCTTGTTCACGCCCTCGGCGATCATCTCGTCGATGATCGGCTGCAGCTGCTGCGCCAGCAGCACCATGTTGTCGACTTCGCCGTTGGCGCCGGGGCCGGTCGGGAAGCCCTTCACTTCCGTCCCGGTCGGCGAGGAGATCGACTCCAGGAGCTGGGTGGTCGCGCCGATCAGGCCGATCTTCTCGCCGCCTTCGGTGATCACGGTCGCCGGGGCGATCCGGCCCTCGCAGCGTGCTGGCCTCGGGCACCAGCGTGCCGGTGCCGCCGTCCAGCGTGTTGGTGAAGCGCGGATTGAGATCGGCGTCACCGGAGAAGTCGAGATTGGACGACAGGTAGGTGAAGTTCGCGCCGACCCAGCCCGGCACGCTGTTCGGCGTGAACGCGTCGCGCAGCACGCGCGAGCCGAGATCGAACTCGTGGTTGCCGAGCGTGGAGGCCTCGACACCGATCGAGTTCAGGATGGCGATGTCCACCGCGCCGATCGGGATGTTCGCGTTGGCGGCGATGGTCGATCCGGTCGCCGCGTTGAGCGTCAGCGGTGACCGACAGGTCCGTGCCGGCCGCAAGGAACGGTCCGGGCAGGAAGTTGTCGCCGCCCGACAGGATCAGCGTGTTGGCGAAATCGTCGTCATAGGCGTCGACCAGCGCGGCAAGGTTCGGCGCGGTGTCCGAGGCCAGCAGGCCCGCCTCGCCGTCGGAGAGATGCAGCAGCTGCAGGGTGAAGTGCTGCGGCGCGGCCGGAATGTGCAGGCTCGCGATCAGCGGATCGTGGTCGCTGGTCTGGTCGGCGAACTCCGCATTGATGCGGACGACGTCGAACTGCGCGCCGTCCTGCAGGCACCGCCGCTGACCAGCAGGTGGTCGAGCGTCTGCGCATTGCCTTCGAACACGTAGTCGTACTGCTCGTCCGCCGGCAGCGTCTCGCCGAGATCGTGCAGCACCTGCGTGCCGCCCGGCGTGTACGTCGCCGATCGGGTCGTGCTGCCGCCCGGTCGTAGTTCGTGACCGTGGCTTCGCCGCGGATCACCGCCAGCGGCTCCTCGAACTCGAAGTCGTTGAGGTCGCCCGCCACCACGACCCTCGCATCCGCATCGGTCGCGAGGATGTCGTCGACGAAGTTGTTGACCGCCTGCGCCTGCGCCGCGCGCTGCACCTCGCCCTGAGCGATCGGCGACTGCATCGGAGCCGTACAGCGCGCCGCTGCCGCCCTTCGAGGTGAAGTGGTTGTTGATGATGGTGACTTCCTCGCCGTTGAACTCGAATGTCGCCGCCAGCGGCGGCCGCGAGTCGAAGAACGGGTTGTTGGCGCTGTTCTGCTGGTCGGCGTTGCCGGCCGGATCGCTGATCGCATCGCCGTTCGCGGCAATCGTGCGCAGCGAGCCGTCGACGAAGTCGACGCGATCGGTGCGGTAGACGAAGGCGGTGCGGATGTTGCCGCCGCCCTCGCCGCCGTTGGTGTCGTCGCCGATGAACGGATTGTCGATGAACGCGTACTGTACGCCGGCCGGAGCCGCAGCGTTCAGGGCATCGACGAGCATCTGCAGCGTGACGTTCGCGGCCTTGACCGTCGACCCGGCGGCATTGCCCGGACCGTCGTTGTCCTGCACCTCCTGCAGCGCGACGATGTCCGGCGCCTTGAGGTTGGTTGATGATCTCCTGCGCGATCACGTTGAAGCGCGCGGTGCCGTCGTTCGGATCGAGATTCTCGGCGTTGTAGCTTGCGACCGTCAGCCGGTCGGCGCTGCCGACCAGCGTGGTCGTCTCCTTCACCAGCGTGCTCGCCTGCTCGACCGTGAAGGCCTGCGTTGCGACCACCTGGTAGTTGCCGAAGTCGTAGTTGACGACGCCGGTGACGTCGGCCAGCTGCGCGCCGACGCTGGCGTCGGGCGAAATGAAGCCCGCCAGCACGCCGTTGTCGTCGTCGATCTGCAACCGTTCCGGATTGAAGTCGCCGCCGGCGACGTCGATGTTGCCGAAGTCCGGCGCGCCGGCTTCGATCTGCAACGCGCCACGGCTGTTGAGCTCCGGCGCCATTGACGCCGTTGGCGCGGTTTCCGTCGTTATCGATCACGGTGTAGATCTCGCCGAAGTCGTTGGTCGGCCCGACCACGACCGCCTCACGCACGGTCACCAGCATGCCTTCGAGGCTTTCATAGAAAGCCGAGGCATCGGCGAGGCTCGTCGACGGCGGCAGCAGGCCGCCCTCGCCGCCGATCAGCGTTGCCGAGATCGCCGGACCTGCGCCGAGCACGTTGATCACGCCGCCGGAAGCCGCGGTCGCAGAGATCTGCGTCGTGGAGAAGGAGCCCGGCGCCGCGCCATTCGGCGTGAACTCACCGGCGATGCCGGTGACGCTGACGAGCTGACCGACCGCAAGACCTGGAGGTGGAGCCGCATTGGTGAAGACGAAGATCGCGTCCGATGTCGCCGAATTGCCGTCACCGTTCGGGTCCTGGATATAGAAGCCGCGGCTGCCGTTGGTGTCGATTGCGGTGACCACGCCGAGTGTGGTCACCGTCTGGCCGCCGAAGGCCGTGGCGTGGCCGGAGCCCTGGATGGTCGGGATGGACGTGACCGCCGCATAGACCGTGGTGGCGTTGCCGACTTCGTTTGCGGTGATCACCAGCGGCACGCCCATCGGGCTGTCCGCCGCGCTGATGCTGATCACCGTCTCCGGTGCGTTGTCGGCGGGAACCGGCGTCGCACGCCGAGAACGGCACCGGCGGCTCATAGCTGACGAAGGACGCATTGGCCGGATCGGTGACGTCGTAGATCATGACGCCGCCGGCGCGCTCGAGCGTCACGAACGCATAGAGCTTGCCGTTGATCGCCTGCACGGTCACGCCTTCGGGCTCCGGACCCTTGTTGTCGGAGCGGGTGTCGAAGCTGCCGGCCGTGTTCTCGCTGTTGAAGTTCGTTGCCGCGTTCGGCAGGTTGCCGAGGATCTTCTCGAACTCGCCGCCGGTCTCGCGCACCTTGGTGATGCTGCCGTCGTCGTTCTGGCGGAAGATCGAGATGCCGCGGCCGCCATAGGTGACGATCTGGTCGATGTCGCCGTCGCCGTCGGTGTCGCCCTCGTGATTGATGACATTCAGCCGGCCGATGTCGTCGTTGTTCTTCAGGTCGGCCTCGTTGGGGAAAACGGTGTCGTCGAGGTTGTAGGAGGCGCTGTTCAGCCGCACCTCTTCGGAGTCCGAAGACGACGCGGGCATCGCCCTCGTTCGCGGTGACGAAGTAGGTGACGCCGCCGGAAGAGAAGCTCGCGATCGCGTCCGGCTGCAGCAGCGAGAACACCGGGTGATTTTCGATCTGGATGCTGCCGGCGGTGCCGGCGCCGTCCTGATCCGAGCCGTCGAACTCGTTGCCCACGAGCGAACGGTCGATCATGCCGAGCGGCAGGATCGACAGCGGCTGGTCGGCCGCCGGATTGGTCAGGTCGATCACCGCGACCGCGTTGACTTCCTGCAGCGTGACATAGGCGCGCGTGCCGTTCGGCGACACCGCGATGTATTCAGGCTCGATGTCGTTGGCCGCCGACTGGCCCGGGAACAGCGCAAGGCCTGCCTGCTCCAGCGCGCCTTCGCTTCCGTTCAGCGACGCGAAGGAAATGGTGTTGCTGACGGTGGCGGACGCGGCGCCGCCGGCAAGGTTGATGATGCTGATGGTGCCGGCGGCATTGTTGGCGGCCGAGACCGGCTCGGCTTCGTTCGCCACCAGGATGCGGCTGCCGTCCGGCGTGAACGTCAGCATGTCCGGCAGGACGCCGACTTCGACGGTGGTCTGCAGCACGCCCGCGGCATTGAACAGCGCGACATGGCCTGCTTCGCCGGCGGTCGCGTTGCCGTAAGCGACGGCAACCACGCCGTTCTTGATCGCCACCGAATTGGCGCCGCCGAATTCAGTGAGCGTCGAAAGGTCGATCTCGCCGGTCTTGGTGAGCGAGCCGGTCGCGCCGATCTTGACGATCTCGATCTTGTTGCCGGTCGTGTTGAGGATATAGAGCTGGTCCGAGGTCGGGTCGAACGAGACCACTTCGGCGTTGCCGCCGGTGGCGGCAAACGCGCCGAGCCGCACCAGCTCGATGGCGTTGGTGGCGGTCGGCGTGCCGGCCTGCCCCTGCAGCGACTGCGCTTCGGCAAGGATGGTGATGCCGGCGGCCGCATCGTCGTTCTGGATCGTGCCGGTCGCCTCGTCCTGCGCCGCATCGATGGTGGTCGGAACCGACAGGGTGTTGGTGGCCGCCTGCAGCGCGAGCGTGAAGCTTTCAGCCGCCTCGACTGCAACGTCGCCCGCGACATTGACGGTCACCGTGACCGAGGCCTGGTCTGCGGGAATCGTGCCGCTGAAGGCGAACGGCAGCGCCGGCGCGCCGGCGAAATCCTGCGAATTCGCAGCCGCTGAAGATACCTGACCCGAAAAGTCCACGGCGCCGGTGGTGCCGCCGGTACGTTCGACGGTGAACACGAACGCCGTCGTCCCGGTGTTGCCCTCGATCTGCGAGACCGTCAGCGAATCCGCGGCGAACCGCACGGTCTGTGCCGACGCGTCCGGTGGTCGTGAAGGCCGTCGTGGAGAACGGAACGTCCGGGGGAATGCCGTCGCTCGACTGGTCGCCGGTGCCGTCCTGGGTGGTCCAGTTCGCCGGATCGTTGATCACGGCGGCGTAGTCGGCAAAACTGGCGAGATTGACGCGGCTGCCGCTGAACGCGGCGATGTCGGTGTCGGGATCCGCGGAGATGAATTCGAGTGCGTTTACGCCGGCCGTCAGGCCCGGTGTTCACAAGCGAGCCGCCGCCGTTGACGAACGAGTCGTTCGTGACCGCGGTCAGGAACGCGGTCGGCGCCGTGGCGGAGGTGCCGACAAAGGCATAGACGATCTCGTCGCTGTTGCTGAGGCCGCGGTTCGACGCGTCGGCGAACACCACCGTGCCGAGGTTGCTCGAGACTGTGCCGGTGCCGATGTTGTCGATGGTGACGATGGTGCCGGCGGCGATGGCGCCGGTGGCGGTCCAGCTGAACGCGGATTCACCCGAATTGAACGCGGTGCCGTCCCACTCGTTGTCCTGGAAGTGGATGGTCGTGCCGGCTGCGATCGATTCAAGCACAACAAAGGACAGGTTGTCGTTGCCATCGGCATTGAAACCGGTGAACGCGATAGAGCCAGGTCCGAGCGCCATGGAAAAATCTCCAAAGATGTTCAAATCGGCACGCGAAAACGCGCCGCGAGAAATCGCAGCCCTGCGCGCGAAGCACGCAACGCCATGGTGTGGATGATGCGACCTTGCCGAACGGAAGGCCGCGGCTGGATGTTTTTTGTTAGCCCCGCGTTAACGTTTAGGTTCGCTCTCTGACATCCAAGTGACAAAGCGTCGCGCTAACGCCGGGCAACGCTTGCAAAATTTTCCTGAGGAAAACTCCCGAACGGGGAATAGAGATCGTCACGCGTCACGATCACCGGGCGCGAAAGCCGCTCTTCATTCCTCGCGCATCGCCTTTGCAAGGCTCTCTTCGATCGGGCGGAACAGATAGCGCAGCATCGATCGTTCGGAGGTCTGGATAAAAGCTTCGGCCGGCATTCCCGGCGTCAGCAATCGTCGGTGCGACGGCGGCAACTGCTGCGGGTCGAGCGTCAATTTGATGCGATAGTATTGCTGCTGGCTCGCCCGGTCGGTGAGCCGATCCGCCGAGATGAACATGACGCGCGAGTCGAGCACCGGGGTGGTGCGCTGATTGAGCGCGGTCAGGCGAACGTTCGCCGCGCGTCCCGACCTGCACCGCATCGACGTCGGTCAATTGAAGCTTTGCCTCGATCACCAGATCAGCCCCGCGCGGCAGCAATTCGGCAACGGCCTGGCCCGGCGAAATCACGGCCCCGACCGTGTTGACGTTGAGGCGAACGACCGTGCCCGAAGCCGGCGCGGCGACGACGACGCGCGAGAGCACGTTCTCGTAGCTGACGATCTGCTCCAGCGTATCGGCGATGCGGTTTCGCGTGTCGGACATCTTGCCCGACGCATCGGTCCGGCGGTCGTGCCAGAGCTTCTCCATCTGCTGCAACAGCTCGGCGTTCAGCTGCTTTGCCTTGCCGATCGATGCGGTCAGAGCTTCAGCGCGGCCCTCGAGGTCTGCTTCCGTGCGCCGCAGCGCGAGCCATTTGTCCTTGCGCGCGAGGCCCTGCTTGAAGAGATAGTCGACGTCCGTCAGCTCTTCCTGGACCAGCGGAATTTGCTTGAGGATCGCTTCACGCTGCGCCTTCAGGCCGGCCATTTCCTCGTCCAGCCCGGCAAGACGCTGCGCAAGGATGCTGATCTCATTGCGGAAGCGTTGTTTTCGCAGCGTGAATTCCGCGATCTTGGCGTCAAGGAATTCGCCGATCGAGGCGTTGAGGCGCGCTCGCTCGATTTCCGGCGGCAGGACGACGTTGTCCTGATCGAACATCTCCGCCTGCAGCAGCGCGGCATCGATCCGCAGCGTGGCCACCGAATTGCGCGCGCGATTGAGATTGGCCTGCACCAGCGTCGCGTCGAGCGTGATCAGCGGCTGCCCCGCCTCGATGCTGTCGCCCTCGCGCACGTGGATCGCCTGGACCATCCCGCCTTCCAGATGCTGGATCGTCTGGTTCTCGCCGTTGGCGGCGATGTGCCCCGACGCCATGACGGACCCGGCAATCGGTGCGGTGGCGGCCCAGACGAGAAATCCGCCGAGGCCCACGCCTGCGAGCAGCAGCGTCATCAGGATCGGAATCAGCAGCGAGGTTCTGGTGCGACCCGACCATGCTTGCGACTGCATGTCAGACGGCGATTGAACAGCTGGCATGGCGCTTCCTCCTCACCCCTGAGCGGCGCGTGCGACGGGCGAGACGCGCGCAAGGGCTTCCTCGCGGCTCTGCGAGGCAGCGATTTGCCCGTCACGCATGAACAAGACCCGGTCCACCGACTGCAGCACGCCTGATCGCTGCGAGACGACGATGACGGTCGTTCCGAGGCTCTTGAGTTGCGCGATCGTGCGGTTGAGCGCCGCTTCCCCTTCGGTATCGAGATGGGCATTCGGCTCGTCCAGCACGACCACGCGCGGACGCCTGAACACTGCGCGCGCAAGCGCAATCCGCTGCCGCTGTCCGCCGGACAACGGCAAGCCGCCCTGCCCGACCCGGGTGTCGAAGCCGTCGGGCAGCTTTTTCACGAGCTCCGTCACGCCTGCGAGATCTGCTGCGGCAATGATCTCCTCGGCCTTCGCGGTCTCGTCGAGACGCGCGATATTGCGGGCGATCGAATAAGGCAGGAGCTCGACGTCCTGCGGCAGATAGCCGACGAAACGGCCGCGCTCGTCCGCTATCCAGTTCTCCAGATCGGACCCGTCGAGGCGGATCGTGCCGTGCGACGGCTGCAATGCGCCGGCGGCGAGCTTGGCGAAGGTGGATTTCCCCGCGCCCGACGGCCCGACCAGGCAAACCGCCTCGCCGGCCTCGATCGTGAGCGAGATCCCCCTGACGGTAGGCTCGGCGGCGCCGTCCGGGGCGTAGATCACCTTCTCGAACAGCAGATGGCCCTTGGGCGCAGGCAGCCGCGTGCGCTCCGGCTCCGTCGCGGCTTTGTGGCCGAGAATGCGGTCGATGCGGCGCAGGCAGGACAGCGATTGCAGCAATCCCTTCCATCCGGCGATGAGATTGTCGACCGGCGCCAGCGCCCGCCCGGCGACCAACGAGGTGGCGAAGATCATGCCGGCGGTGATCTCCTGCTTGAGCGTCAGGTAGGCGCCGAGGCCGAGAATGCCGAGTTGCACGATCAGGCGGACAGAACGCGACATGCCTGAGAACACCGCGTTGGCCCCGGTCGCCCGGTCCTGCGCGTTCAAGGCATCGACCGTGGCCGCTCCCCACGCGCCGATGGCCGTGCCCACCATGCCCATTGCACGCAAAGCTTCACCATTCCTGGCAAAGGCGACCACGAGGTTTCCGGCATTTGCTGCCGCATCGCTGCTCTTGCGCTGGGGCGCGCTCACCGCCCATTGGTTCATGATCGTGAGCACGAGCAGGACGGCGATGCCGGACAGCACGAGCCCCCCGAGCATCGGGTGAATCATGAAGACAATGAACAAGAACAGCGGCGCGAACGGCACGTCGAGCAGCGCCGAGAACACCGGGCTCGCCAGGAACGATCGGACCTGCGCGAGATCGCGGATCAGCGACGTGGCATCCAGGGCATGACCGCCGGCACCTAACGCTGCGACCAGAAGTTTCTCGCCGGTGCCGATTTCCAGTCGCGTGCCGACCCGCTGCACCACAACCTGCCGAATGGCTTCAATCGCCCCCAGCACCATCAGGATCACGACTGCGATCAACGTCAGATAGGCGAGCGTTGGCAGGCTCGCCGAGGCGAGCACACGGTCGTACACCTGCAGCATGTAGACCGGCTGCACCAGTGCCAGGACATTCAGAACGAACGTAAGGAGGGCAACGAGCAGCAGCCCCCTGATGATCGAACCGCCGATGACGTTGCGGAAGATCATGCGCCCCCTTCCCTCACGCGAATTTGGGCGCAGTTCAACGATTCTCGTATGACATCCTGATGAAGGCGCCCGTTACCCCTGGGCACATCGCGCGCAACCGCGCGGCATCATGCGAACGATCGCGCAAATTGGCTTGACCGTGCAATGCTTTCGGACGGCCACATGCGACCATCGCACATCGATGCGGCAGCGATTCGGTCGGACTGTCAGCGCAAGGCGGCCGCCTTTTGCCGTGGCGCCTGCGGTTCGAGATGCTCCTTCAGCACGCTCTCCAGCGCGTCCTTGACCACCGGCTTGTTCAGCACGCGGCAATTCTGAAAGCGGCTGGTGATGGTGTCGGCTTCATAGCCGGTGGTAAAGACGATCGGGATTCCGCGTTTCTCGAGCTCTACCGCCAGATCGTAGGTCATCTCGCCGTTCAGGTTCAGGTCGAGAATGGCGAAGTCGACCGCGTGGGTCCCGGCGCCGTCGATCGCCTCGGCGAGGCCGCCGAAGGGACCGACGACCTTGTAGCCCAGCGACTTGACGGTTTCCTGCAGGTCCAGCGCGACCAGCATCTCGTCCTCGACGATCATCACCGACGGAACGGCGCCAGTGGCCGACTTGCCCGCGGGAACGATCGAGGACGGCCTCGCCCCTTGCGCCGGGTCGCTGGCAAAGGCCCCCTTCAATGGAATGCGAATGGTGCAGTCGAGACCTGGTTCCTTCCAATCGAACCTGACGTCGCCGCCTTGCTGGTGCTTCACGCCGGCGACGATCGCCGAAGTTCCAAAACCCTGGCGCGTCGGCGGCGAGACGGCGGGCCCGCCCTGCTCGTTCCAGCGGATGATCAGGTCGCGCCGCTCCAGCTGCCAGCTGACGCTGAGGCGTCCCGATGGCGCCGACAGCGCGCCGTATTTTGCCGTGTTGGTCGCAAGCTCGTGCAGCGCCAGCGCCAGTGTCTGCGCCGTGCTCGAATCGAGCAGCACGTCAGGCCCTTCCAGCGCAATCCGCGCCTTGTCGGCAAGGTCGAACGGGGCCAGTTCGTCGCGCAGAAGGCTCGCGAGATCCGCGCCTTCCCAGCGCGACTGCGAGAGGATCGAATGCACGCGCGAAAGCGACAGGATGCGGCCCTCCACCGCCGCGACGAATTCCTCCATGCTGGCTGCGCGCGTGAGACGAACCAACGCCTGCACCAGCGCCAGCGCGTTCTTGGCGCGGTGATCGACCTCGCGCGCGAGCAGCGCCTGACGGTCCTCATCGGCCTTGCGGTCGGAGATGTCGAGGATGACGCCGCTGATCTGGGTGGCGCCGGTCGCCTCGTTCAAGGTCGAAGCGGCGCTGCCGATGCACCAGCGGATTTTTCCGTCCGCCCGGCGAATGCGGAACTCGATGTGGTGCGTCTCGCCGACGCCCGACAGGAGCTTCTGCATGAGTTCGTCGAGCTTCGGCCAGTCGTCAGGCTGGACCAGCGGGCGGATGTTCACGGACGTCGGCGTGAAGGACGGATCGACACCGAAGATGCGGCAGAGGCCCGCGTCCCAGTGATACTTGTCCGACACGCTGTCCCATTGCCACGAGCCCATCTGCGCCGCGGCCAGCGCAAGACTGCGCCGCTGCTCGCTCTCCATAAGTCGCTGCGTCTGCGCTTCCAGCGCGGCGGTGCGCTCGCGCACGCGCTGCTCGAGCTCGGAGTTGAGCTCTTCGAGCTGACGCGTCTTGCGATAGAGCTCGGTGAAGATCCTCACCTTGGCGCGCAGCACTTCCGGAACCACCGGAACCGGCACGTAGTCGACCGCCCCCATCTCGTAACCGCGCAGGCGATCGATGTCGGACAGGTGGATCGCCGAAATGAAGATCATCGCGATCTTGCGGTAGCGCGGATGCTCGCGGATCATCGCCGCAAGCTCGAAGCCGTCGAGCTCCGGCATGTTTACGTCGAGCAGAATGACGGCCACTTCCGTGCGCAGCAGACATTCCAGCGCCTCACGGCCCGAGCGGGCCGCGATGAGGTTCTCGCCGAGCGGGCCGAGGATCGCTTCGTAGCTCAGAAGCTTCCCGGGCTGGTCGTCGACCAGGAGAACGTTGACCTTGTCGCCATCCTTCATGTTGCGGCCGCTCACCGGTGCAACCACATGCGCAGCGCCGCAAGCAGTTGCTCGGTGTTGACGGGCTTTGCGAGATAGTCCGACGCGCCCGCGTCGAGACATTTCTCGCGGTCGCCCTTCATCGCCTTGGCCGTCAACGCCACGATCGGCAGGCGACGGAACGCCTGATTCTGCCGGATCGCCGCGATCGTCTGGTAGCCGTCCATCTCGGGCATCATGATATCCATCAGTACGATGGCCACGTTCGAAGTTGCTTCCAGGAGGTTGATGGCCTCTCGACCCGTCGTGGCGGTAAGGACGTTCATGCCCCGCCGCTCAAGCACGCTGCTCAGCGCGAAGATGTTGCGCGCGTCGTCGTCGACCAGCAGCACGGTACGTCCGACCAGATCCTCGTCGGACGAGTTCAGCCGTTCCAGCATTTTCTGCTTTTCGGGTGGCAAATCCGTAACCACCCGATGGAGAAACAGTGACGTTTCGTCCAGCAGCCGTTCCGGCGATTCCACGCCCTTCACGACGATGCTGCGCGCCATCCTGTGCAGGGTCGCGTCTTCCTGCGCCGACAGTTCCCGCCCGGTGAACACGACCACCGGAACATCCGCGAGCGCCGTGTCCGCCCGCATCTCTTCCAGCACCTCGAAGCCGGACATGTCGGGCAGCTTCAGGTCGAGCACGAGGCAGTCGACCGGATTTGCTGCGCATGGCGTCGAGCGCGAGCTCGCCGCTGCCGACCGTCTCGATTTCGATGTCGTCATGGCCGAGCAGCTCGGCGATGCTCAGCTGCTCCGACGGATTGTCCTCGACGATCAACAGGCGCCGCCGCTTCTGCGCCGAGTAGTCCTTGATGCGCTTGATGGCGTCCTCCACGCCGCCGCTGGTGGCCGGCTTGTTGATGAAGGAGAAGGCGCCGCGCGCCAGCGCATGCTGGCGATCTTCGTCCGCGGTGACGACCTGCACCGGAATGTGCCGCGTCAGCGGATTCTGTTTCAGCTCGCTCAGCACGGTCCAGCCGAGCATGTCGGGCAGGAACACGTCGAGCGAGACGGCCGAGGGCTGGAACTGCTTGGCCAGCTCCAGCGCATCGATGCCCTTTGTCGCGACCAGAACCTTGAAGCCCTTCTGTGGGCCAGGTCGGCGAGAATCTTCGCATAATGCACGTCGTCTTCCACGATCAGCAGGATCGAGTCTCCCGCCTCGATCGCATTGCGATCGTCCGGAATCTGCTCGACCGGCCGGCTCATGGCGTCAGCCGCATCGACGATCGCGCGCGACCGCTTCGGCGCATGCTGCGGCTCGACCACCTGCGGATCGGAGGCGCCGACATACTTCACCGGCAGGTAGAGGGTGAAGTTGCTGCCCTGACCCGGCGTGCTGCGCAGATGGATCTCGCCGCCGAGCAGCGACGCCAGTTCGCGGCTGATGGCAAGGCCGAGGCCGGTGCCGCCGTATTTGCGGCTGGTCGAGGCGTCGGCCTGCTGGAACGCCTCGAAAATGATGCGCTGCTTGTCGAGCGGAATGCCGATGCCGCTGTCGGCCACTTCGAATGCGATGACGCGCGCCGGCCTGGTCCAGCACCGGATGCTTCGGATTCCATCCGGTCACCACCTGCGAGACCGTCAGCTTCACGCCGCCATGGGCGGTGAACTTGAACGCATTCGACAGCAGGTTCTTCAGCACCTGCTGCAGACGCTTGGAGTTGGTCGATCATCGTCCGGTTGACGCCCGGCGCGATGGCGACGTCGAACGACAGGCCCCGCGTGTCGGCCTCATGCCGGAACGGCCGCGCAATGGCGTCGATCATGCCGCCGACGACGATTTCCTCGGCATCGACCGTGACGGTGCCGGACTCGATCTTCGACAGGTCGAGGATGTCGCTGATCAGGTTGAGCAGGTCGGTGCCTGCGCCATGGATGGTGCGGGCGAATTCGACCTGCTTTGCCGGTCAGGTTGCCTTCCGGATTTTCGGTGAGCTGCTGGCCGAGGATCAGGATGCTGTTGAGCGGCGTGCGCAGCTCGTGGCTCATGTTGGCGAGGAATTCCGACTTGTACTTCGAGGTGAGCGCGAGCTCGCTCGCCTTCTCTTCCAGCGCGCCGCGCGCCTGCTCGATTTCCTGGTTCTTGCGCTCCACCTCGACGTTGCGTTCGGCGAGCTGCTGCGCCTTCTGCTCGAGCTGATCGTTGGTGTCCTGCAATTCGCGCTTCTGCGACTGCAGCTCTCCGGCGAGGTTCTGCGACTGTTTGAGCAGCGCTTCGGTCTGCATGGTGGCTTCGATCGAGTTCAGCACGATGCCGATCGAGGCGGTCAGCTGCTCGAGGAAGGTGATCTGCAGCGGCCTGAACGCCTTCACCGACGCGAGCTCGATGACCGCCTTGACCTGGTTTTCGAACACCACCGGCAGCACCACCACGTTCTGCGGCACCACCTTGAACAGCGCCGAGCCGATCGGCACCGCATGCGCCGGCAGTTCCTCGATCAGCACGCGCCGTTTGTCGAGCGCGCACTGGCCGACCAGGCCCTCGCCGATCCTGATGATCTCCGGATGGCCGCGCCCGCCGTCGTCGGCGTGCGCGGACAGCAGCCTCAGCGTCTCCGCCTCGTCGCCCTCCATCTGGTAGATCACGCCGAGCTGCGCCTCGACGAGCTCGGTCATCTCGTTCAGCAGCCGCCGCCCGACCGTGGCGAGGTCGCGCTGCCCCTGCAGCATGCCGGTGACGCGCGCGAGGTTGGTCTTCAGCCAGTCCTGCTCGGTGTTGCGATCGGTGGTGAGCCGAAGGTTGTCGATCATCGTGTTGATGTTGTCCTTCAGCTCGGCCACCTCGCCGCGCGCATCGACCTGGATCGACCGCGTCAGGTCGCCCTTGGTCACGGCGGTCGCGACCTCGGCGATGGCGCGCACCTGGTTGGTCAGGTTTGCAGCCAGAAGGTTGACGTTGCCGGTCAGGTCCTTCCACGTACCCGCCGCGCCCGGCACGTTCGCCTGGCCGCCAAGCCGGCCTTCCACGCCGACCTCGCGGGCGACGGTCGTCACCTGATCGGCGAAGGTCGCCAGCGTTCCGGTCATGTTGTTGATGGTGTCGGCAAGCGCTGCGACCTCGCCCTTCGACTTCACCGTCAGGCTCTGCTTCAGGTCGCCGTTGGCGACCGCGGTGACCACCTTGACGATGCCGCGCACCTGCTCGGTCAGGTTCGCCGCCATGAAGTTGACGGTGTCGGTCAGGTCCTTCCAGGTGCCGGCGACGCCGGGCACCTCGGCCTGGCCGCCGAGCTTGCCTTCGGTGCCGACTTCGCGCGCCACGCGCGTCACTTCCGAGGCGAACGCGTTGAGCTGGTCGACCATCGTATTGATGGTGTTCTTCAGTTCGAGAATTTCGCCCTTCACGTCCACCGTGATCTTGCGCGACAGGTCGCCGCGCGCCACGGCCGTGGTCACCTCGGCGATGTTGCGGACCTGCGTCGTCAGGTTCGCGGCCAGGAGGTTGACGTTGTCGGTGAGATCCTTCCAGGTGCCGGCGGCGCCGGGCACCACGGCCTGGCCGCCGAGGCGGCCGTCGGTGCCGACCTCGCGCGCCACGCGCGTCACTTCGGCGGCGAACGAGCGCAGCTGCTCGGTGGTCGTGTTCAGCGTCTCCTTCAAGCAGCAGCAGCTCGCCGCGGACGTCCACGGTGATCTTCTTCGACAGGTCGCCGCCGGCGATCGCGGTCGCGACTTCGGCGATATTGCGCACCTGGGCGGTCAGGTTGGCGGCCATGAAGTTCACGGTATCGGTGAGGTCCTTCCACGTGCCGGCCACGCCCGGCACCTGCGCCTGGCCGCCGAGCTTGCCTTCGGTGCCGACCTCGCGCGCCACACGCGTCACTTCCGAGGCGAAACCGTTCAGCTGATCCACCATCGTGTTGATGGTGTTCTTCAATTCGAGAATTTCGCCCTTCACGTCCACCGTGATCTTGCGCGACAGGTCGCCCTTCGCCACGGCGGTCGTCACTTCGGCGATATTGCGGACCTGCGTCGTCAGGTTCGCCGCGAGCAGGTTCACGTTGTCGGTGAGATCCTTCCAGGTGCCGGCGGCGCCCGGCACCTGGCCTGACCGCCGAGGCGGCCGTCGGTGCCGACCTCGCGCGCCACGCGCGTCACTTCGCCGGCGAAACCGTTCAGCTGATCGACCATCGTGTTGATGGTGTTCTTCAGCTCGAGAATTTCGCCGCGCACGTCCACCGTGATCTTGCGCGACAGGTCGCCCTGCGCCACCGCGGTCGTCACTTCGGCGATGTTGCGCACCTGGCCTGTCAGATTCGAGGCCATCGAGTTGACGTTGTCGGTGAGATCCTTCCAGGTGCCCGCCACGCCCGGCACCTGCGCCTGGCCGCCGAGCTTGCCTTCGGTGCCGACCTCGCGCGCCACGCGCGTCACCTCGCCGGCAAATGCGTTGAGCTGATCGACCATCGTGTTGATGGTCTCTTTCAGCTGCAGGATTTCGCCGGAGACGTTGACCGTGATCTTCTTCGACAGGTCGCCGCCGGCGATGGCCGTTGCGACGTCGGCGATGTTGCGCACCTGGGCGGTCAGGTTGCCCGCCATGAAGTTCACGCTGTCGGTCAGATCCTTCCAGGTGCCGGCCACGCCGGGCACGCCCGGCCTGACCGCCGAGCTTGCCTTCGGTGCCGACCTCGCGGGCGACGCGCGTCACTTCCGAAGCAAACGAGTTGAGCTGGTCCACCATCGTGTTGATGGTGTCCTTCAGCTCGAGGATTTCGCCGCGCACGTCCACGGTGATCTTGCGCGACAGGTCGCCGCGCGCCACGGCGGTGGTCACCTGCGCGATATTGCGCACCTGGGCCGTCAGGTTGCCGCACATCGCATTCACGGAGTCGGTCAGGTCCTTCCACGTGCCGGCCACGCCCGGCACCACCGCCTGACCGCCGAGGCGGCCGTCGGTGCCGACCTCGCGCGCCACGCGCGTCACTTCGGAAGCGAACGAACGCAGCTGATCCACCATCGTGTTGATGGCTTCCTTCAGCTGCAGGATCTCGCCGCGCACGTCGACGGTGATCTTCTTCGACAGGTCGCCGTTGGCGACCGCGATCGTCACCTCGGCGATGTTTCGCACCTGGCCGGTCAGGTTGTTGGCCATCGAGTTGACGCTCTCGGTGAGGTCGCGCCAGACGCCCGTCACCTCCGTCACCTGCGCCTGACCGCCGAGCTTGCCCTCGGTGCCGACTTCGCGCGCGACGCGCGTCACCTCCGAGGTGAATACGCCGAGCTGCTTGATCATCGTGTTGACGATGTTGGCCGAGCGCAGGAATTCGCCCTTCAGCGGCCGCCCGTCGACGTCGAGCGGCACGGTCTGCACCAGATCGCCGCGGGCGACGGCCGTCACCGCGCGGGTCACTTCCGTGGTCGGCCAGAGCAGATCGTCGATCAGGCCGTTGACCGAGGATTCCATGTCGCCCCAGGAGCCGCCGGACAGGCCGAATTTCACGCGCTGCTTGGTCTTGCCCTCGCGGCCGACCGACTGGCCGACGCGGCGAAGCTGATCCGCCATCTGCTGGTTGGCGGCGACGATTTCATTGAAAACGTCGGCGATCTTCCCCTCCAGCCCCGCATCGGCGCTGTTCATGCGCACCGAGAAGTCACCGCTCTTCATCGCCTGCAGGGCGTTGAGCAGCGCGGGTAGCGGATAAGGCTCTGTCGCACCTTCGGCCCGCGTGCCGCGGCCGTTTGGGGAAACTTTGGAGGTGGGAGGCGTTCGGCATTGCGGATCCTCAAACGGTGATGCGGCGCGGGAGATGTTCGTCCCCACGCACGTTGCGGTCAGCTGTCGAAGCAGAGGGCTGAGTTCAGGCAAGAACTCCTTTGCGGCCAGCGTCTTGCGTCCGGCCGCATGGAATGAGGCCAAAACATGGCTTGAACGTCCGGGGGGCGGCTTTTGTTCCCGGTTCGACGGGAAAATCGCGCAAATGCTCAACGAATTAGGAGACTATGGCAAGAGCCCTGCGCGCTTGCCGAACAGGAAACGTCTCTGTGCAAAAGTGGACTGAGACCCAGGAGCGACGCCCGCCGCTAGCCCCGCGAGACGTTGACGGCGCGCGCCCCTAGCCAGGTTCGGCTGTCCGCCGCCAGCCGGCGTGGACCCTCCATCGTCGCCACCCGCAGTTCGCCCCTGTCGAGCAGAACAGGCTTGGCGAAGTAGAAGCCCTGCCCGTAGCGAATCTTCGTCGCCGCCTGCAGGTAGGCGAGTTCCTCGAAGGTCTCGATGCCTTCCGCCACGACGGTCATCCCAAGCGCCTCGCTCAACGACTCGATGGCCTTGAGAATGCTTTGGCTGCGCGGACGCTTGTGGATGTCAGTGATGAACGAGCGGTCGATCTTGATCTCGTCCGCGGTGATGTCGGCCAGCGCCGACAGCGACGAGTAGCCGACTCCGAAGTCGTCGATCGAGACGCCGACGCCGATCTTGCGCAGCAGCGGCAGGATATCCGTCTGAAATTCGGACTTCTCGAGGAACGCGTCCTCGGTGACCTCGACCATGAACCGCGTCGCGCAGCCGGTCGCTTCCAGCGCATGCGCGAACGAATGCATGAACTCCGGATTGCCCGCCTGCTTGGCGGCGACGTTGATACTGATGCCGGCGTGGCTGCCGAACATGCCGTCGATCTGATCGATCGAGGCCATGATCTCGTCGAGCACCAAATGCGTCAGACGATCGATCAGGCCGAGCTCGGTCGCCAGATCGATGAAGGTGGCGGGTGCCTGCAGGATTCCATGCTCGTTGCGAAGGCGGACCAGCGCCTCGACGCCCCTGACCTCCTGGGTGCGAATGTCGACCTTGGCCTGGAAGGCGCAGCAGAACTGCCGATCCTGGATCGCGAGCCGAAGCGCCTGCTCGTTCCGCATCCGCTCAGCCGTCTCGTGCTCCATGCTGCCGTCGAAGATGGCGAACGTGCCCTTGGTCCGGCTTTTCGCGCGGTACATCGCGATGTCCGCGTTCTGGCACAATGCCTGATAGGTTCGACCGTGCTGGGGAAAGCAGCTGACGCCGATCGACGCCGACGTAAACACCTCTGATCCGTCGATCACATAGGGGGCCTTGATCCGCTCCAGCAGGCTCGCAACGAAGCCGGCGACCTCGCTCTCGTCCTGCACCGGATCGAGCAGCAGCAGGAACTCGTCGCCGCTGATGCGGCCGAGCAGATCGGAACTGCCCAGGTGGAAGCTGATCCGCTGTGCGAATTGCTTCAAGAGCGCATCGCCGACCGAATGACCGTAATAGTCATTGACGTTCTTGAAGTTGTCGACGTCCATAAAGACGAGCGCGAAATTCTCCGGGTGTTCGCGGGCGAGCAACTCGTCCACGCGCCTCTCCACCAGCCGTCGGGTCGCCACTCCCGTCAACTCGTCGTAATAGGCGAGACGGTAGAGCTCGCGCTCGCGCGCTCTCTGCGTCGTGACGTCGATGGTGCTGGTCAGCAGCAGCGACCGATCCGCAAGCGTGATCGGCCAGTGCGAGGACAGGAATTCGCGATCGCCCGACGCTCCGCTGAAGCGCTCTTCGCTGCTGCGCGGCCTCGCCGGTGCGCAGCGCCTCGATGCAAAGCTCCTGCCGGCGTTTCAGCTGGGAGTACGGAAAGCGATGCGACGACTCGACCGAGCGACGCCGCGAGATTGAAATGCGTGCCGGCGGCCTCGTTGACGAACAGGAAGCGCCCCTGGTGGTCCTGGATCGTGATGCCGACGGGAAGCTGGCTGATCACGTCGTGCAGTTCGCTGATCGCGATGCTCGCATGCTTGTCGCCGTTCAGCTGCGAGCCATCCGCCCGCTCATGCGCATGCTCGGAGTCGCTGACCCCGTGGCCGTCCATTTCTTGTCCGCCCACCCTCATGGTCACATAACATCACAGGTTCCATTTGCAGATCGGTTAAACCCTTCGGTGAGGCTGCCTGCACGATGGAGACGGTTAACTCATGGTTAGCCTTCACCCGCAAAGCGGGCTTCGACCGGCAACTTCGCACGGGGCGGTTGAGCGCAGCGATCGGAGCGCGTGCTGTTACCTGCGGAACAGCGGCCGGACGCGGACGATGGCATCGTCAAGTCCATCGATGCGTTGATGGTCCCACAATAGCGCCGATGCCTGCGACCGCCGGAGATATCTCCCTCCGGCGGTCGCTTCGCTTTGGGCGCGAGCTGAGGGCCTGTTGTTGCGTTGACGACCATCTTGAACGCCGCCGCTGATCGCACAGCCCGCGCGTGCGGTGGCTCACACAGCCGCAGACGCTGTTACCTCGGAAACAGCGGCAACATGCCGGCGGTGGCAGAGTGCATCCATCGACGCGTTGACCGTCCCACAACGCCGATAAACCTGGACCGCCGGAGCCTCCTCCCTCCGGCGGTCCTTTGTTTTCCTGGTTGCCGTTCAGCGTCCTCGACCACGCATTGCCGTTCGCCTCATCACGGTCGCGTGGGCAGTTACCCGGGTAACAGCGGGAACGATCGCGCGATGGCAGAGTGCACCCATCGATGCGTTGATCGTCCCACAACGCCGATGACTTGGACCGCCGGAGATCTCCTCATCTCGGCGGTCCTTTTTTGTTTTCGGGGCAAGTGGGAGAGCCGCTTATTTCGGCGTGTACACGTCCATGTCGGTATTCAGGCCGCGCAGTGCGACCTTGCCCAGCGGCTTGAGCCGCTCCACGCCGAACCGCATCGCCGCGCCGGAGCCGATGCAGATGGTCGAACCGAGATCCTTGTTCGCGGCTTCCAGCCGCGCCGCGATGTTGATCGCGTTGCCATGCGCCGTGTAGTCGAGCTTTGCGGCGATACCGACGTCGCCGACGATCGCATCGCCGGTCTCGATGCCGATCCGCGTCTTGCCCATGGCGGCAAAACTGTTCTCCGGCCGCTTGCGAAAGGCTTCGGTCCAGTCGCGGATTTCGATGCCGCACTCGATGGCATGCCGCCAGTGCTCAGCCTGATCGAGCGGCGCGTTGAAGAACGCGTGCACGGCGTCGCCGACCAGCTTGTCGATCATGCCGCCGTGCCTGATGACGATCGCCGCAACGCCCTCGAAATAGCGATCCAGGATCGACACAAGCTCCTGCGGCCCGAGCCGATCGGTCATCGTCGTAAAGCCTTCGATGTCGGTGAACAGCGCGGTGATCTCGCGCCGCTCGCCGGTGAGCTTCAAGAGATTCGGATCGGCGACGATCAGTTTCACCACCTGCGGCGCAAGATGCTGCTCGAACCGCTGCCGCACGCGCGCCTCGCGCTGCTGCGTGAGGGCGAAGTTGAGCAGCAGGACTCCGCTGAACACGGCGAACGCCGTCACCGTCGGCAGCAGCGGATCGATCAGCACTTGCGGCTTCGCAGCCAATGCGATGCAGGCGAGCCAGATGAGCGCGGCCAGCAGTGTCACGCTCAGCGCACCGGCAAGGGGCCGAAGCCGAAGTGCGGCCAGCAGTGCGAGCAGCGCGGCGCCAAGCAAGCTGGCGAGCTGGATCGTGAATGCAAAGGCCGGCGCGCGCGGCACGAATCCGCGCATCAACTGCAGAAACGCGTCGGCATGAACAAGCACCGACGGCGTCAGCGGATCGAAAGCGGTCGCTCGCAGCCCGCCGAGCTCTGGCGCCGAGCCGCCGATCATGACGACGGATTTCGAAAACACCCCGGGGTCGACACGGTCCGACAGCACGTCAGCCGCCGAGACGGTCGTAACGGCCCGCTCCCTGGCGACGACCGGCGCAAGCCGCAACATGGCATTCTGCGCAAGCGGAAACCGCCGGTCGCCGACCTGGATGATCTCGCTCGCGCCGTCGATGATGTAGTTCGACGCGCCGGTCAGCACGCGCACGCTCTCGAGCGCGAAGCCCGGATAAGGCCGGCCGTCGGCCGCAACGAGCATGGGAACACGCCGCACGATGCCGTTCGCATCGCCCATGCAGCGCCAACGCGCCAAGGCCCTGCGCTGCGGCGATCAGTTCGTCCGGCGGGCCGATCACCCCTGCCTCGCGCCAGATATCGGCAAGATTCACTTCCCCGCGCGCAATGATCGGCGGCGCGGGAATGCTTCCGCGCGTCGACGGATCGAGCACAAAGCCGAGCACGCCGGCCGTCGATCGAAGAGCTGCGCTGAGACGCTTGTCACCGTCAGGCAAGGTCGCCGCAAGGCTCGTCAGGTCGCTGCGTCCGAGACGGGCGCCGAGCTGCCGTGCCAGCGCTGCCGGCGAATGGGTGTCGGCGTGCTCGAACAGGATATCGATGGCGACGACGGATGGGCCGGCCTTTGCGACGGCTTCGACAAGGCTCGCGACGGTCTCGCGCGGCCACGGCCACGGGGCGACGGTGTCGAGGCTGTTCGAATCGATATCGACGACGACGATGCGCGGCGACGTCGCAGGCTTGTCCACGAAGCTCGAAGCCGCGCGAAGCACAAAGTCGCGCACAGGCTCGATGGCACGGTCGAGCAGGCTCTGAGGCACGAACAGGAACGCGGCGATCAGCACGGCGGCCGTCACGATGCCGCCGAGCAATGGCGCCATCGCTGCCAGACGAGCCTTAATCATCTGTCTTTTCAGCGATGCGGGCGAGGACCGCCGGATCGCAGAACAAACGGTCGGATGTGCGGCCGATCGCGCCCGCTTCCTCGAGGATGCCGAGCGCCAGGTTGACCTTTGGCCGGCTGGCTCCGAGCAATTGCGCAAGCTCTCCTTGAGAGAAGCCCAGCTCGAGTGGAATGCGCTTGCCGCTTGGCCCGCTCTGGCCCTTCAGCGCGACCAGCAGAAAGCGCGCGAGCCGGACTTCGACCGGGTAAAGCGCGATCAGCTCGAGCTGGTCGGTGGTGTCGCGCAGCCGGTGGCAAAGGAAGTCGATGGCGTTGCGCGCGAACTGCGGATCCTGCAGCAGCAGCCGGTCGAGTTCAGCGCGCGACAGCGAGTGCGCGGTCACGGCCGTAAGCGCCACAGCCGTCGCCGTGCGTGGCTGTCGATCGAGCACCGCGATCTCGCCGATGACTTCGCCGGCCTTTGCCACCCTGACGCTCAGTTCGCGCCCTTCGCCCGACACGACAGAGAAGCGGATCTGACCGCTGCGGATCAGGTGAAGCGCATTGCCGGCATCGCCGCGCTCATAGATGGTCTGGCCGCGCTTGAACTGCGCGGTGTGAAACCTGCTCGCGATCTGCTCCAGCGCGTCCGGTGCAAGCATGCCGAACAGCTCGGTCTGCGCGAGCAGCAACGCGATTGGTTCTGAGGGTGACGTCACGGCATGCTCAGGAGACGCTCGCGAGCGCAAGGCGAATGCGCTCCTCGCCCCAGCGCGCCGGCGTGGTCGGCGCTGCGCCGCGTGTGGCGATGTCCGTGCCGAATCCTCCCTGGACGGTGACGGTCTTGCCGGCAGCTGCGACGGTGACGGCGCCGTTCACGACGAAAACGCCGAACACACCCTTGCTCGGCCCCGCGAAAAGACGCGTGCCGCGAACGCTGATCAACCCGAACGGCGAGCGGATGTTGATCGGCCCTGCCGTCTTCGGCTTGTCGAGCAGCATCGCGCCGGCGTTCAGCTGGATCGTGCCGCCGGCATTGACCAGGAAACGGTCGATCTTGATGCGCGCCAGCTCGCCAAGCCGCAGCAGGGTCTCCTGGCCGAGCTTCATGCCGAGTTTGGAGGCGCTGCCGGTGGCGACGGTGTCGCCGATGAAAACGGTCTCCTGCGGCGCAAGCGGCTTCTGGCTGCCCTTGCCCTCCACGGTCACCACGCCCACCGCTTCGTCGACCTTGCCGGCAACATTGTCGGCCTGGGCAGACGCCGGACGGGACGACAGGCCCGCCAGGGCGAGGCTTGCGACGAAAAGGCGTCGGTTGAGGTCTTGCATGTTCTTGTTCCGGTTGCCTTGAGAATTGCATAGGCGGAGGCAGGTAGCAAAGCCTCGACGTGGCGCAGCAGGATGCCGCAGAGTGACGAGACCCTGCCTGAAACCCTACGCGCCCCGGCACGGGCGAAATGTGATGAACGTAACGGTCGCTGCGGACGACCACATCCTGTTGCAGGGCACTGGCTCAGCGCTGTTACTTGGGGAACAGTAATTGGGGAACAGTAATCTGTAATGGTTTGACTAGGTTTAGCCCCGGTTAACCCCGTTTTTCGAGCCCGAAATCGAAGATTGAACATGGCCGTCCTGCCGCGCCTGCGCCCTCCAGCTGACCCTGTCAGGGCCGCCCTGCGATCCAACGGCCGGGCACTCGTCGGCGTCGCCATTTTCAGCGCCCTCATCAACCTGCTGCTGCTGACCAGCCCGATTTTCATGTTGCAGGTCTATGACCGGGTGCTGACGAGCCGCAGCCACCAGACGCTGGTGGCCCTGCTCGGGATCGCGACATTGCTGCTGGTGCTGATGGCCATCCTCGACCAGCTGCGCGCCAGCATTCTGACCCGGATCGGCCTTTCGCTGGATCGATCGCTGCGCGAACACGTGTTCAACGGCGTCATCGAGCAGCAGCTGTTGCGGCAGACCAGCGGCGACGGCCAGCAGCCGGTCCGCGATCTCGACGTCGTACGAACCTTCCTCACCGGTCCCGGCCCGATCGCCTTGTTCGACCTGCCGTGGATGCCGTTCTATGTCGCCATCTGCTTCCTGCTGCATCCATTGCTCGGCGCCCTTGCCGTCGCGGGCGCGGTGATCCTGGTCGGCCTGACGGTCTGGGGCTACTACGCTGCGAAAGAGCCGACCCGGCAGGCGGTCGAGCACGCGTCCCGCCGCAACGCCTGGATCGAGGGCGGACGGCGCAATGCGGAGTCGCTGCGCGCGCTCGGAATGCTGGGAGCGATTCGCTCGCGCTGGACGGAAGCGCATCTGGCGACGCTGATGGCGCAAATGGGCGGCGCCGACGCAGCGGCCCGGATTGCCGCCTTCACCAAGGCCTTCCGCATCCTCTTGCAATCGGTGATCCTCGCCGCCGGCGCCTATCTCGTCATCGAACGGCTGGCCACCCCCGGCGTGATGCTGGCGGCATCGGTGATTGCCGCACGCGCGCTGCAGCCGATCGAACAGGTCGTCGGGCAGTGGCGCCCGTTCCTGCAATATCGCGACGCCCGTGCGCGGCTGGCCAATCTCGCTGTCGCGACCGACGCCAAGCGCATGTCGCTCCCGCCGCCGAGCCGCGATATCTCGCTCGCACATGTCGCGATCGCGCCGCCTGGCGCCCGCAACGTCATCCTTGCCGGCATCAATTTCAAGCTGAAAGCCGGTCAGGCGGTGGCGGTGATCGGGCCCAGCGGCGCCGGCAAGTCCACGCTGGCACGCGGCCTCGTCGGCGTCTGGCCGATCGTTCGCGGCGAACTGCGCCTGGACGACGCCATGCAGGATCAGTGGCACCCCGACGATCTCGGCCGCCTGATTGGCTACCTGCCGCAGTCGGTCGAATTGTTCGACGGCACGGTCGCCGACAACATCGCGCGATTTTCTCCAAATCGGGAAGACGCGGCCGTCGTCGCCGCCGCTGAGATGGCCGGCGCCACGCAGTTGATCAAGAAGCTGCCGCAGGGTTTTGACACACCGATCGGCGAGATGGCGGTGGCGCTGTCGGCGGGACAACGCCAGCGCATCGGACTTGCGCGCGCGCTCTATGACAACCCCTTCCTGGTCGTGCTCGATGAGCCGAACTCGAACCTCGACGCCGAGGGTGAAGCCGCGCTCGGCAAGGCGATCCGCGCGGTGCGCGAGCGCGGCGGCATCGTCGTCGTCATGGCGCATCGGCCGAGCGCGCTCGCCGAGGTCGATCAGGTGCTGTTTGTGCGCGATGGCACGCAATCGATGTTCGGGCCGCGTGACGAGATTCTCAAGCGTGCCGTCGTCAATCCTGAAGTTGCGGGCCGCACCGGCGGCATCACGGCAGGGATGAAAATATCATGAGCGAGCCGAGACAAGACCTTGCTTGATGCGCAGGATGCAAAAGTCCGCAGCGGGCTCAGGCGAAGGCTGATCGCGGGCTATGTGGTCACCGCGATCTTCGTTTTCGGCATTCTCGGCTACGCGGCCACCGTGCAAATTCGCGGCGCGGTGATTGCGCCGGGCAACATTGTGGTCGAGGGCAATATCCGCCGCATCCAGCATCAAGACGGCGGCAGCGTCGCCGCCATCCTCGTGCGCAACGGCCAGAAGGTTGCCGCCGGCGATCTGCTGGTGAGAATGAACGAAACCCAGGCACGCGCCGAGCTCGGCGTCGTCATGGTGCAGCTCTACAGCCAGCAGGTGCGCGCGGCGCGGCTCGTGGCCGAACGCGAAAACCTGCCAGCCATCAAATTCCCGCCCGCCGCCCACGGAATCCGGCTTTGAGAGAGACCCCGGAGCCCTGATGCAGGCCATGTCGCTCTCGTGCACGGACCTGACGGCTTGCCTCAACATCGAAAACGACCTGTTCCTGGCACGGCGGCGCGCCCGCGAGGGCGAGATTTCGCAGCTGCGCGAGCGTGTCGACCAGATCGGTCAGGAGATCGAAGGCCTGACCGCGCAGGCCAAGGCCGTCGAGGCGCAAGCAAAGGTCGTGCGCGACGAACTGGTGGGTCTGGAGGCGCTGCTGAAGCAGGGCCTGACCCAGCTGTCGCGCATCAATCCGCAGCGCCTGAACCTGGCTCAACTCGAGGGACAGGCGGGCGACCTCAAGGCGCAGGCCGCGCGGGCGCGCGGCCGCATCAGCGAGATCAACGTGCAGATCGCCCAGGTCGACAAGCAGACGCTGAACGAGGTGACCAAGGATCTGCGCGAGGCATCGGAGAAAATCGCCGACCTGCACGAACGACGGCTTGCCGCATTGGCGAAGCTGGCGCGGATCGAGCTTCGCGCGCCGATTGCCGGCACGGTGCATCAGATGAACATCTTCACGATCGGCGGCGTGGTCGCACCCGGCGAAACGGTGATGCAGATCGTCCCGGAAAACGAGAAGCTGCTGGTTGAAAGCCGAATCGAACCGGCCTTCATCGACCAGGTCAGCGTCGGCCAGGAGGCGCTCGTCCGCTTCTCGACCTTCGATCAGCGCATGACGCCCGAACTCGCCGGCCGCGTGGTCTTTGTGTCCGCCGACCTGGAGCAGGACCAGCGGGCGCAGGCCCCGCCCTACTTCCGTTCGCGTGTCGAACTCGATCCCGGCGAGGTCGAAAAACTCGTCGACCAGCGCATCATTTCGGGGCTTCCGGCGGAGGTGCACCTGCAGACCCGCGAGCGCACGATCCTGAGCTACTTCCTGAAGCCAATCACCGACCAGATCTCGCGGACGTTTCGCGAGAGGTAGAACATTGGGACATGACTTTCCCGAGCTTTCCTAGTCATTTAGCCGCAGGCGGCCGTCGGGCACTCCACCGGCCTGACCGCCTCCTGCGTACCGCCCTGTGGTCCACGGAACCTTTTGCTTCCGCAATGAGTTAGCGCTGGTCGGGGAGTCCATGCAGGATAACTTGGTCAGCGTTCACGACACGCAGTTTGCTGCCGACGATGCGCGAGAGCGCTATCGGGAGAAGCTTGCGCGGATCACGCTGGCTTCGATGGTCGAGTTCGTCGGTCTTCTGGATGCCAAAGGCGCCGTCCTTGACATCAACAAGGTCGCCCTCGACGCCGTCGGGATCACGCTCTCCGATGTGGAAGGCAAGCCGTTCTGGATGACGCCCTGGTGGCAGGCGACAGACGACGCCAGTGCGAATTTGCGCGATGGCATCCGCCGCGCGGCGCAGGGCGAGTTCGTTCGCTGGGAGACGCCGATTTTCGGTCGCGCCGGCGGCAAGGAAACGATCGTCATCGATGCGTCGCTCATGCCCGTGAAAGACAGGCACGGCAAGGTCACCTTCATCGTCGCCGAGGGGCGCGATATCACCGAGAAGAACGCCTATGAGTGCGAGATCGCGCGCCAGCGCGACGAGATCGAGGCTGCGCTGCGCGAAACGGAACGCACTCTCGAGGCCAAGGTCGCTGAACAGACGGCAGAGCTCTTCGCGGAGGCGGAGGAGCGCGAGCAAGCCGAAGGTAGTTTCCGCCTGCTGGTGCAGGGCGTCGTCGACTATGCGATCTACATGCTCGATCCGCACGGCATCATCACCAATTGGAATGCCGGCGGCGAGCGCATCAAGGGATATTCGAGCAGCGAGATCGTCGGCCAGCATTTCAGCCGCTTCTTCACCGAGGAAGATCGTGCCGACGGCCTTCCCGCAAGGGCGCTTGCAACCGCTGCCCGCGAGGGCAAGTACGAAGCCGAAGGCTGGCGCGTCCGCAAGGACGGCACGCGCTTCTGGGCAAGCGTCGTGCTCGATCCGATCCGCGACAGGCGCGGCAAGTTGATCGGCTTTGCCAAGATCACCCGTGACGTTACCGAACGCCGCGAGGCCATGCTCGCCTTGCAGAACACGCAGCAGCAATTGGCGCACGCGCAGAAGATGGAAGGCATCGGTCATCTGACCGGCGGCGTCGCGCACGACTTCAACAACCTGTTGACCATCATCATCGGCAACCTGGAGACGCTGCAGCGTGTCGTGGGAAGCGAGCATGGCAATCCGGCGCGCCTCGCCCGGCTGGCCGACAACGCCATGCGCGGCGCCGTGCGTGCTGCGGCCCTGACGCAACGCCTGCTGGCGTTTTCACGGCAGCAGCCGCTGCAACCGAAAGTGCTCGACGTCAGCAAGCTGGTCGGCGGCATGTCGGACCTGCTGCGGCGATCACTGGGCGAACAGATCTCGATCGAAACCGTGCTCGCAGGCGGACTTTGGCACGTAAACGCCGACCCGAACCAGCTCGAGGTCGCGATCCTCAATCTCACGGTCAATGCGCGCGACGCCATGCCGAATGGCGGCAAGCTGACGATCGAAACCGCCAATGCCCATCTCGACGAAGCATATGCCGCAAATCAGGTGGGCGCAGTTTCCGGACAGTACGTGGCGATCTGCGTCAGCGACACCGGCACCGGCATGTCGCGCGACGTCATGGAACGCGCCTTCGAGCCATTCTTCACCACCAAGGACGTCGGCGCCGGCACGGGGCTCGGCCTGTCCCAGGTCTACGGGTTCGTGAAGCAATCGGGTGGTCACGTCAAAATCTACTCCGAGGTCGGCAAGGGTACGACGGTCAAGCTCTACCTGCCACGCCTTCACGCCGCGGCGGACGAAGACGCCGCGTCAGCGCAGCATGTGCCGCCGCCCAGCAGCCAAACGTCGGAAATGATCCTCGTGGTCGAGGACGACGAAGGCGTGCGAAACCATACGCTGGAAAGCCTGCATGATCTCGGCTACCGCACGCTTGCCGCCGGCAACGGCCGCATGGCGCTGGCCCTGTTGCGGGAACATCCGGAAATTCAGCTTCTGTTCACCGACGTCGTACTTCCTGATGGTATGAACGGCCAACAATTGGCCGAAGAAGCAAGGCGTCAGCGGCCTGATCTCAAGGTGCTGATGACGACCGGCTACGCCCGCAACGCGATCCTGCACCGCGGTCAGGTCGACCCGAGCGTACAGTTGATCACCAAACCCTTTTCCTATGCTGCGCTGGCGGCGAAGATACGGAGCATTCTCGACATGCCCATGCGATCCGGCCGGATTCTCCTCGTTGAAGACGAAATGCTGATCCAGATGCTGGCGGTCGATCAGCTCGAGTTGCTTGGCTTCGAGGTCGAAACCGCGGCGTCGGCGACCGAAGCCATGCGCAAGATCAAGCTCAACGGCGACCTGGACGCCGCCATCGTCGACATCGGCCTTCCCGATCGCAAGGGCGACGTGCTGATCGGCGAGATGCGGGCCATCCACCCCTCGATGCCCATCGTCATCGCCAGCGGCTACGGCGAGCCGGCGCTGCAGAAGCGCTTCGAAAACGACAAGCGGATCTCGTTCCTCGCCAAACCATATGCGACCGAGCAGCTCAGGGCTGCGCTCGCCGCGCTGAACATTGAACGCTAGATCAGGCTCCCGAGCGAACAGCGTCCGCAATGTCAGAAGACCGACGGCTCCCGCCGCTTCTTCGCGCGCCTGAAGTCATCCATGCGGTTCGGCGGCCGTTCCGGACAAAATCAGCGTCGTCCGGCGGACGGTTTCGGTTGCGGCATCATTCGCGCTCGAACGTGACCTTCACCGTGGTGCCATCGCCCGACGAATAGGTCACATGGCCGCGAAGGTGCGCCGCGAGGCTGTTGATGATGCTGCGGCCAAGGGAGCCGTCGAGGGCCTCCTCTTCGGCCGGCAGCCCGCTTCCGTTGTCCGACACCGTCAGCTCGCACGGATCCGAGATGCTGTTGATGCGAACGTCGATCCGGCCGCCGTCGTCCTTGAACGCATGCTTCAGCGAGTTGGTGACGATTTCGACGGCGAGCAGCGACAGGATGATGAGCCGTTCAGGCCCCAGCATCAGCGCAGACGGCTGCACCTCGACCGTCAGGTCGTTGCGCCCTTCTGCCCGTACCAACTCGTCGCACAGCGACGCCAGGTGCGTCGTGACCGGCTGGCTGCTTGCCGCGGGATCGTAGAGGCGGCGGTGGATCGCGCTGAGAAATTCAAGACGACGCTGCGCCGCCGCCAGGAACTCCGCCTTCGACCGATCGGTGGCTCGCTCAAGCTGCAGAACGCTCGCGACCAATTGCATGTTGTTGGCGACGCGGTGCTGCAGCTCGCTGAACATCGCTTCGCTCTTCTCCCGCTCCAGCCAGAGCTTGTCCGCGGTCCGGTGCAGCAAATGCATGAAGAACAGGATGACGACCGAAGCTCCGGCGAAGGCCGCGAACGGCAATGCGGGATTGGGCGCGTCGTAACCGAGGAACATCGGCCGCGCCGAGAAAATGAAGAACACGGCAGCCTCGCTCAGCAGGGCCACCAGCAGTCCCGGCCCGGCGCCGGCGAGATAGCCGACGATGATCACCGCCGGATAGAAGGTGATGAAGGGAATGCCGTCGAACGGGATCGCCATCCGCAGGCCGAGCGCGAGGACGAACATGCCGAGTGCGACCAACAGGCTGAGCACACGGTCGTGACGAAGCTTGCGAAGACGAGCTGTCACATCCATCACCGACTCAAACGAACGCCCCACCTGCATTCTAGGGCATTCGGGAGGCCGCGTGCGACAAAAGCGGCTCGATCGTCGCGGAAGGATAAAATTCTTGTTGATTGATTTAGCTCAACCCGATTCGACCAAGGCACTGATCGAGGAAGGAGCAGGCGAAGCAGCGGAACGAAATGCCGCGCGCCCTGTTGCCTCAACAGATGAGTCAAAATGGAGTTACCACATGGCGATCGAACAGCGCGAAACCGGAACGTTGATCGGCAGCGACAAGGTCGAGGGAACGGCGGTCTTCGGCGCGGACGGGCAGAAGATCGGCTCGATCGAGCGCGTGATGATCGACAAGGTCAGCGGCAAGGTGTCGTACGCCGTGCTGAGCTTCGGCGGATTCCTCGGGATCGGCGACGACCACTATCCTTTGCCGTGGCAGTCGCTGAAATACGACACGCGGCTCGGCGGATACGTCACAGGGATCACGGAAGCTCAGCTCAAGGGCGCGCCGAAATACCAGAACGACAACGCCTGGAATTGGGCCGACACGGCGCGCACGCGCGCGCTGGACGAATATTACGGAATCGCCGTCTGAAGCCGGCTGACGTCATGCAGGAGCGGCAAGCCGCCCGGTCGACCGACGGGCGGCTCGTCGTTGACGAGCGTCAAAACAGCCCCTCGCCTGTGAACACAATTGTACACAAGTCCCTCAGTTACCTGTGATATTTCGCGCTCGCGCCGTGCAGATCGGACTCGCCAAAACCCGGCAACAGGTCCAAACTCCCTGGATCACCGGCTGGGACTTTGATGGGCGCCGGCGACTGAGAGACGACTGCGCTCCCGCCTGATGGAAAGCGGACTGTGCGATGTCAGACCTTCGAGCGAGAATTGAAGAGCTGCGCACCAAGGCGGCGGATTGCGAACTGCTTGGCAGCCTCGCCACCGAACCGGAGGTGCGCGAGGAGAGCCGCAAGCGAGCTGCGGAATATCGCCGCCTGATCGAGGAAACCGAGGCACTTCTCAAGGCAAAAGCCGCCTGACCTGCCGCATGACGTTGCGCCGGTCGCCCCCTGTTTCCGCCAGGAACACCGGCAGGTCGAATGCGTTGCTGGAGTCTCTCGCGGCAAGGGCCGGCCGTATCTTTCCAGGTTCGAGAGGTGCCTCCATGCAGCGCTCGATTTGGGAGTGGATCGTCAGAATGGATGACCGGATCGGCGACGTGATGCTTGATGCCGGAATTGCCATTGCCCTCGCTGCGGTCGGTACCGCCCTTCTGCGTTCACTGCTCGCGTACCTGTAGGGCACCCTGCCCGTCGGCTCGGATCGGGTTCCCGTGCGGAACCTGCATGTGAGTTTGGCGTTTTGCATCGACACATGGTTTGAAAACGCAAGCATTTCCGCCCGATGACGAACTCCGAGGCTGCAGTTTTACGCAAAGGCAGGAATTGCTGGAGGATCGTCAAGTCTGACCGCGCGGCGGTGCTGGTGGACGCGGAGCCGTACTTCGCGCACCTCTACGATGCGCTTGTGCTGGCAAAGCAATCGATCCTGATCCTCGGTTGGGACTTCGACAGCCGCATCAAGCTCAAGCCGCAGGACGATGACTGTCCTTCACTTGGCGACGTGCTGCGCGCCCTGGTCGAGAAGAACGCGGATCTGCACATCGACATCCTGGTGTGGAGCGTTGCGGTCTGGCATGCGCCAAGCTCACCCGCCGGTCTCTTGCTCGGCGGCAGCTGGCAGGACCACCCTCGCATCCGTCTTCGCCTTGACACTCATCACCCGCTCTATGCGGCGCACCACCAGAAGATCGTCTGCATCGACGGGGCGCTGGCGTTCTGCGGGGGCATCGACCTCACCGTGATGCGATGGGATTTGCCTGCGCACCGTGTCAACGATCCGCTCCGCCGCAACCCGGACGGAGCCCCCTACGGTGCGGTGCACGACATTCAGATGGCGGTTCAGGGCGAGGCTGCGGGCGCGCTTGTCGACATCGTCTGCGAGCGGTGGGGGCGAGCGCAGCTTCCACTGCCGCGGCGAGCCGAACACGGCAACGCAATTTGGCCCCCCCGGCTTGTGGCCGATTTCACCGGCACGCGCATGGGTCTCGCGCGAACGTTTCCGCGATCGGAACAGAATGCACCGATCGAAGAAATCGCGGCGCTGACGCAGGATATAATTCTGGCCGCGCGCACCTACATCTACATCGAAGCTCAATACCTCACGGCACCGGAGGTTGCGAAGGCCCTGGCGAAGAAGCTCGGCGAAGCTGCGGGCCCGGATGTCGTCATCGTCGTCACCAGGAGTTCACGCGGTCGTGCCGAGCAGTTCGTCATGGGCCGCAACCGCGTGCGGCTGCTGCGACGCCTGACCCGCGCCGATCGGCATAAGCGCTTGCGCATCTATTATCCGGCCATTGCCGAGGGCGACAATGAAACGCCGATCCACGTGCACGCGAAGCTGATGATTATCGACGACCGGCTGCTGCGGATCGGTTCGGCGAATCTGAACAATCGCTCGATGGGACTGGACACCGAATGCGATGTGGTCCTCGAAGCCGAAGACGAGGCCGCGCGCGCCGCCATCTGCAAAGTGCGCGAAAGGCTGATGGCCGAACATCTCGGCACGACCGACGCGAAGGTTCGGGAAGCTGCCCAGGCGCGCGCATTCGCTGCTCGTCGGCATCGATCGTCTCAACAGCCAGGCGCGGCAACTGAAGCCCATCGCCGTACGCCGCTTTGGTCCGACGCGCCCTGTCTGGGGCACCTTCCTGCTCGATCCGCGACGTCCGATCGAACCGCTAATGCTTCTGCAGCGAGGCATTCGCCGCGCCGCCCGCTGGCCAATCCTGCCGCGGCTTCAGCAATATTTCCGACAGGCCGAGAAGAGTTAGGCCGAGCGCCAGCGGCGCGAGGTAATAGACGACACGAAACAGCAGGAGCGCTGCCAGCACCGACGCGCCCGGTAGCAGCGACAGAACGATGCCTTCCAGCACGCCCACGCCGCCGGGCACGTGGCTTGCGATCACACCGGTATTGGCGAGCACATAGGCCGCGGCGACGTCGAAGTAGGCAATCGACGCCGCGCTGCCGAGCAATTGATGCAGGCACGCGGCAACGCACAGATAATTCAAACAGCCGACGCCGACCTGTGCGGCCGCAAGCTGGGTCGAGGGCAACCGGACGGTCCGACGGAACAGCGAGATCGTTCTTGCGAAATCGCGTCAAGGCCGACATAGGCCGCCGGCGGCATGAGAAGCATCAACCCCGCGATCCGCGCGATGCCCTCATCGATCGCCGCGAACGACGCGACCAGCGCGGGGTCGAACAACAAGCGAGCATCCGGCAACTGTGGCAAGTCCCATCCCAACCGTGATGCCGCAATAAATCACGAGCTTGGCGACGTCCTCGAGTGCAAGGCCCCAGCGTGCATAGAAGCGGTAGCGGACCGCGCCGCTGCTCAATCCCGCAAATCCGACGTTGTGACCGATCGACAGGCTACAAAACGACGCCAGTGCTGCCTGGCGATAGGCAAGCGGACGGTTGACACAGCGCAAGGCGAGCCAGTCGAACCAGGTGAGGCAAAAATAGCTTGCCGCCGCAAATACCCCGGCGCGGGCGATCCGTTCCGAAGGCACGTCAGCGATGGCTTGCGAGATGTCGCTCCAGCTGTACTCGTTCAGAATTCGATAGAAGAGGATCACAACAAGACCGATCACCACAGCCGCCATCACGGGCCCGGCCAATTGGCGGAGCCGCGCCGTGGTTTTTGACCAGGCTTTGTCAGACATGGTCGAATGCCTGCGGCTCGGCCCCTTCCGCGAGCGAGCGCGCGCGCACTGGTATGCGCAGATCCGCAATCAATGGCAGATGATCCGATGCGATCCGCGTCGCGTCATTTCGCAGCGCTTCGACCCGCTCCACCTGAATTCGATTTCGAGACGAAAACGTAGTCGATGCGAAAGCGCGGATAGCGCGCCGGAAACGTCGGCTGGCGCGGTCCCGATGCGAGGCGCTGGGCATCGTGCAGGCGAGATGCGATATGCGCATAGGCGCGCGATCGCGACAGGAAATTGAAGTCGCCTGCAAGGATGGCGGGGTCGCTGCAGTGTCGGATGGCTCAACCAGTCAGCGCCGCTCAGCGTTTTGGCCTGCATGCCTCGCTCGCGCCGGACCAGTCCCAGATGGGTCGTCAGCATCTGCACTTTCGTCTCGCCGAGGCTGATCTCGGCCCAGAGCGCGCCGCGCGGCTCGAGCCTCACCGGAAATCGCATGGCGGGAAGCGCGCCCGCCTTGATCAAGCGCATCGGCAGAGCCGTCAGAATGGCATCACCGAACTCTTCCTCCATCACCCGCATCGCCGGTGCGAAGTGAAAATTCATCCCGAGTTCGCCGCGCGATCAATTCGGCCTGATCGAACCGGTCGCTGCGCAGACGGCCGACATCGAGTTCCTGAAGCGCGACAATGTCCGGCGATGCGGACGCGATCACCTCGGCAATGCGTCGCGGCGATATGATCCGGTCGCGTCCTTTGCAGGCATGGACGTTGTAGGTCATCACCCTCAGACGCTCGAAGGCTTGGGGATCCGAGCGACTCATGAGAGCGGAACGCGCCAGAGCGAACTCGTGTTCCGGGAACCTGACACGCAGCTCGACGTACTTGACGCCCGATGCGCCAAAAGACGCGCCTATGGAAGCTCTCGATGCCCGATATCACCACCCTGCTCGGCCTCGTCGCGGCCGCGCTCTACGTCGCTCTCCTACATCCCGCAGGTTCGAAAGGCGCTGCCGCGCGCATTCGACCGGCGACCTCTCGCTGAAGATGCTGCTGGCGCTGCTTGCTGGCCTTTTGCTGTGGATCGCCTATGGGGCGGTGATTGGCGATGTCGATCGTCATCGCTGCGAACGCAGTCGGCGCCGCGCTCGTCGGCGCTGTTCTCAGCTGCAAGATTCGCGACATCAACGTCGCCTGAGGCGCATCTGTTCAAGCTGCAGCAGGCCTATGTCCCGCCTGCGGCGAGCGTCATCACCTGGAGCAGCACCTGCTCGCGACCCGCTTGCGAGCGCGAACGCCTCAATCGCGACGAGAAACGCTCGAGCAGACCGTCCTCGAAGGCGGTGACGACCGTCTCATGCACGTAGCTCTTGCGGCAGATCGTCGGCGTGTTGGCGAGCTCCTCCGCCGATGCCTTCACCGCGTCCATGATCTGCCTGTTGCGCGCACGCGCGCTTGTCGCCGGCGCGACGCGCGCGAGCGATTCCATCACCGCGGCGGAAGCCATCAGCGTGCGAAAGTCCTTGAGCGAGATCCGGACGCCGGCGATCTGCTGCAGCAATGCATTGACCTGCGCGGTCGTTATCTGACGCACCTCGCCTGCCTCGTCTCTGTATTGAAACAGCCGGCGGCCGGGCAGCGTGCGCAGCAGTTCGAACGCGCGGACGAGATTTTGCGCGTCGCATTCCTTCTGCACGGACTTGCCGCCTTTCGCACGAAACGACAGGATGATGCAGTCACCTTCGATCGTGGCGTTGGATTTCAACAGTGTCGTCGCGCCCCGCGAACCGTGCATCCTGGCATACGATTCGTTGCCAGGACGGATCGCCGTCCGCGCGACCAACTCGATCACCGCCGACAGCGCGAACTCGCGCGTTGGCTCGCTCGCGGAAAGCCGCTTGCCCACACTGCGCCGTATCTTCGGCAACGCCTCCACCAATCGCATCAGCCGACGCGCCTTGCGGAGTTCGCGCACCTTTTCCCAATCGGGATGATAGCGATACTGAAGCCGGCCGGCCGCATCCCGGCCGACGGCCTGCAGATGGGCATTGGGTTTCTGCGCATAACGCACGTCGCTGTAGGCGGGCGGCACCGCGAGCGATTTCAGCCGCGCCAGCGTCGCTGCGTCCCTGATCGGACGCCCACCGTGATCCACGAAGCTGTAGCCATTCCCGCGCTTCAAGCGGCGGATGGTCAAGTCCTGCTGCCGCCCGACCCTGAGCCCAAACCGTCTGGTCAGCTTGGCCAGCCGCGCTGACGTTACCGACGCGACTTTCGAACCGGCGATATCCTGCTCTGCGATCGACATGTTCCGCACCTCAGCGGCGCAAACCGCAAGCCCTGGGCATTTGTTCCAGCCGGCGCAGTCGCGGAACGGGTCGAGGCGCCGAGCGTTGATTGGCAACGGGAGGTCCCAATATGGAACAATGAACAGGACGAGGATCGCGAGCGGCGGATCGGCGTCGCCATTCTTCTGGGCTTTGCCTTATTCGCGCTCGTCGCGTTGGCAAGCTTCTACTTCACGCACCCCGCGCCGCCGGAGCTCGCGGGCATTCGCGACAATATTGCCTTGATCGCAAGGTAGGTTGCTAACCCCGGGTAAGCCACCTACGTACCTCGTGGAACATTACCGGCGTCGAACCCGTTGGTGCGTCGCGGGATCGTCCGCACTGAGGGCAGGCTTGCAATGCCAATCCTGGGATACTGCCTGTATATCGGCGGCACGCTGCTGGCGCTGCTGTTCGTGGCCGACCTTTACATTCCCAAGCAGGCGGTGCGCGAAGAGGTGCCGCATACCTATCACATCCCGATCACTGCAGCGCATACCCCCGGTCAGCCGATCACGTTCAGCGGTCAGACGCGCGATTTCGGCGCACCGCCGCCGATGACTGTTGTCGATCTAGCTGCCAACGCGCCAAAGGCGGAAGCGCAGGGTCGGGCCTCGCAAGCCCTCGCGCAAATGGCGCCCAGGCGCAGCGTGAGGCGAAGCCGGTGCGCAAGAAGGTGGCGCGCCGCAAGGTCAACCCGGAGAACAGCTTCGCGCAAATTCCCGACGAATGGCGCCACCGCTATACGCACACGGGCATGGCCTTCGTGCGGCCGTTCAGCTGGTAGCTGTTACCGCGCAGCGAGCCGGGTGCCCTTGAGCTTGTGCTTCTTCTTCTTCAGCGCTGCAAGCCGCTTTCGCTTCGCCTCCTGCGCCTTGAGCTGCTGGGTGTACTTCTCGCATTCCTCGAAGCGGCCGCTAGCAAGCTCGGCGCGCTCTTCAGGCGTCGGCTCGCGGAAGAACTCATGCCGCCCCGCATCGACGACCTTCACGAACTCCTTGCGGAAACGGCAGGCGTTGCGCAGCGGCGTCAGCGCAGTGTTCATGTAGTAGCGGATCGACCGCTCGGACAGCTCGTTCGTGCCCCGCAACTCCTCGTCGGCAATCTCGCGTGCCTGGTGCCATACCGGTCCGAACCGCGGCGTGCGCCGCGCCAGCGGCAGGCATGTGAAGGAGAACTGGCACACGCCTTTCCTCATGTAGAACACAACATCGCAGATGTCCGAGCCGCCCCATTTGCGCAAGTTCGCGCGTGCGCGCTCGTGAATGACACGTGCGATGTGTCGCTGGCCGATCTCCGGTTCGGAGGTCGAGCCGCCCTCGAAGTAGATCGCAAGCGTCAGGCAATAGCCGTGCGATTGGGCCCGTATGTCGCGTTGGCCGATGCGGTAGCTCGGCGCGTCGGGCGCAACGGCTTTGGCCGCATGGTGCGCGTGGGTCGTTGAACAAGCGCAAATCGCGAACGCGATAGCCCCCAGCACTCGTCCGATCATGACTTCCCCCCACGAGTCAGATGCGCCGCGATATTTTTAACCGATAGACGCGCCCCGGAAAACGCCTCCAAGCATACAAAATCGGGTTCCCAGAGATGGAACCTGTTTTAAGTTAACCGTTAATTGTGGCCGCAATCGTCAAGCTTGTCGGCGTTCCCTCTGAGGCTGATCCGTCTTCGGAATTTTTTCCCAGATTGCCGGGGGTCCGCGGCGGCCCACCTGGCTGCGAACATCGCTCCCTCTTTCACTCTTTGCGTGCGGTGTGTTCACCTTTCACTGTTCCCGCCCATCACGAGCCGATGATGCAGCGACCGATACGGAACGGCGAGTCCGCATGAACGTTGGCGCACGAAGGATGGAGTTCGGCTATGTCGCTGCATGCAGCTTCCTACTTCGCAGGCGTTGGAACGGTGGTCGCCACGATAGCCCTTGGCTTCGGCGGCGGTGTGCTGCTGACCGACGCATTTACGGGCAAGAGCGAGAGAACGCCGACGCTGATGGAGCGACGCGCGGCGCCGCTGTCGGAGTCAACGGCCCCGCCGGTTGCTGCCGCACCGGCCCCGCAGGCGTCTGAACAACAGACCGCCGCTACAGCTGCGCCTGTTGCCCCTTCCCCGCAGCCTCAAGCCCCGCCGCAGACGGTCGAACAGCGGCCGCCGGTTGCTGTTCAAGCCGCTGCGCCTGCGCAGCCCTCAACGCAGACGGCCACGCCGCAACCCGCCTCCGCGGCGGTTCAGCAGCAGGCCCCGCCGCCGGCTCAAGCGAGTTCCACCCCGGCGACCGACGAGCGAGCCCGCTTCGAACAGAGCATGGGACGCGCGCAGGATGCCGATCTCACAAACCGCGATGCCGAGGCGAAGAAGGCAGTCGCCGAGCGCCGCAAGCAGGAGCGCCGCAAATGGGCCGAGCGGCGCAAACGCGATATGCAGAGGATCGACGAACTGACCGCGATCAGCGAAAAGGTGAAGGAAGCCGACCGCGGACGTGAACGCGAACCGGTGTTTCGTTCATTTGCCGCCGAGTCACCGAGGATCGAGTCACCAAGGATCGGACAATCGCCGTTGATCAGGTTTGACGACGACTAGCTGTCCAGGGAAAAATCGGTAGCCTTGCCGGAACATCGAACCAGCGGCGCTGCGCAGGAGCGGTCGTGACGGCCGCTCCCTCAGCCCGCGTCAGATATCGAACTCGACAGCGATGCGAACGAGGTCGGCGTGCGTCTGCGCGCCGAGTTTCTGTTTGAGCAGTGTCGTCGTGTTCGCGATCGTCTTGTAGGAGAGCTCCAGCGCCTCGGCGATCTGCGCGATCTTCTTGCCTTTGGCCAGCATGCGCAGGATCTCGAGTTCACGGTTGTTGAGCTGGCCGGCCGGATGCGCGCGCACCCCGGCCGAGGCGAACGTCACCGACTTCGCAAGTTGCGGAGACACGAAGGTCGTGCCCTTGGCGACTTCATGCACGGCTTCCACCAGGCTCTTCGGATCGTCGCCCTTGCACACGAACCCCTTCGCACCGAGCTCGACCGCGCGGACGACGAAGGCCGGATCATCGTTGACGCTGAACATGATGACCTTGGCGTTCGGATCTTCCTTCCTGATCTTCCGCAAAAGCTCGTAGCCGGAGAGGCCCGGAAGATTGATGTCGATGATCGAAACGTGCGGCTTCGACTGACGGTACGCCTGCAGCCCTTCGCGTTCATTCGCAGCCGAAATGATCTGCACAGAGCGATCGCCAGCGAACACCGCGCGACAGCCCGACACCACCACCGGATGGTCGTCGACAATCAGCAGCTTGGTTTTGCGATTTGCCTGCATTGCCGGTTTTTCCGTTGTCGGATCGCTCCCTTACATCGTTTAGGGTACAATAGCCAATGCTCGCAATCGATCCGGTGTTGCCATGTGGAAATCACTTTCGCTCCAGACGCGGCTGAGTGTGCTCTTTTGCACGATGCTGGGCGCGGCCTTCGCCATTGTCGTGGCGGCCCTGCTCGCATTTTCGGTGAATCACCTTCAACACGAGCGCGAACCCGCAGAGTTGCTTGCGGCGCAGATCGGCGACGCAATCAATACCGAGTTGCGCGCCGATCCACAGGCGCGCGACGTGGTCGCAAGAGTGCTGAGGCGGCTGAACGAACAGACCACAGGCAGTCTTCGTTATCGCGACGCCACCACCGCGGAAATCGCGGTGCCTCAGTCTCCGTTTCAGGTCCCCGCATGGTTTGGCCGGCTCATCGGTGCGGAAACGCAGCCACGCGCGCTGCCGATCGATTCCCTGTCGGCGCAGCTCATGCTCTATCCGAACGATTCAGCCGACGTTTACGAGAAATGGATCGCCTTTGTCTTCCTTGTCATCGCGCCGTTCGTGCTGGGGCTTCTCGCCTTCGTCATCGCGCAACTCACCGTGGAGGCGACCCTGCGCCCCCTGCTTGATCTGGGCGCCGCGATTTCAAGGTTGAAGGGCGGCGACTACAACCGGCCCGTCGCCTGTCACGGTCCGCCGGAAATCCGGCGCGCTTGCGAGCAAATCAACGCTCTGGCCGGCGTTCTGACCGAGCTGCGGGTGAGCAATCATGCATTCATGAAGCGCATCGTCAGCGCCCAGGACGACGAGCGCGCCGAGATCGGCCGCGATTTGCACGATGAATTCTCGCCGCTGCTGTTTGCCGCGCGCGCGAACGCCCACGCGCTACGGATGCAAGGCGACAATCCCGAACGGACAGCCCTGGCCGGCGAGATCTCGCGCATCGTCGAAGCGATCCAGAGGACCAACAGCAGATTGCTGGCGCGCCTGCGTCCCCTCGACCTGCAGAACCTCGGGCTGACGCGCAACATCGCTGCGCTGATCGACAGTCCGGCCGCGAAGGCAGGCAATCTCGCAGCCGACATCAGGCTCGATCCCGCGCTCGACCGGCTGGACGAGCTGTCGGCACGCACGGTTTACCGGTTCGTGCAGGAGGCGATCACCAACATTCTGCGCCACGCCAAGGCGTCGAAGGCCGGAGTCCTCGCAACCATCCAGGGCTCGCTGCTGACGGCGGAGGTTTCGGACAACGGCGTCGGCATGCCGGACGGAACCCTGCTCGGACGCGGATTGCAGGGAATGAAGGAGCGCATCGACGCGCTCGGCGGAACCTTCCTGGTTGCGTCGAACTCGGCAGGCACCGTCGTGCGCTGCACGTTGCCTGTTGGCTGACGCAGGCGAGCGTGTGTCCGAACGCGCTTGCCGCCGGCGAAACCGGCCGGCCGATTGGTTTCAACCTCACCATGTCTTGCTCAGGCAGCTTGATCGCGCACGAGGCCCGCTTTGAGATGCACATGCTCCGCGAGATATTTTGCAACCGCGGCTGCATCGAAGGGACCCCCGCAAAGACCGACGTACCCATCAGGACGCAACAGGTAGAACGACGGTCCGCTGATGTTCACGCGCGCAAGCTCCGCCTTGTTGTCCGCCTCGAGCGGAACGACAAGAGCCTGCACCAGGCCCCCGGCAGGCAACCGCAGTGACGTCGCCGGCTGCCCGAACAGCAGGAGATTGAAGCACGTGTCGTCCATCTCGCGATAGAGATCCTTGACGACGCTATCATCACCGATCCTGATCCGCAGCCAGGGAAAGCGATCGCCGGCCTTCGGTCCCTGCGGCGTGAAGCCGGGTAGCGCGTGCGATAGCGCGCTTTGCGGATAGCTTATGCCGATCTGCGATATCGTGCGGAACGCGAAGCGCCGCACCGTCTCGAAACGCATTGCGGCCGCCGCAACTCTTGCGATGATCTTCGTCCGCAGCAGCGCGGCGAACGGTCCTTCAGAAACGATCAGCTGGAACGCCCGGTCGGTCGTCTCGAGCAGACGCTTTGCAACCGGTATGCGCTCCTGCTCGTAGGTTTCGAGCAGCGCGGGCGCAGCGCGACCCTGCACGACGAGGGCAAGCTTCCAGGCGAGATTGTAGGCATCCTGCAGGCCGGTGTTCATCCCTTGCCCGCCCGCAGGGCTGTGGATGTGGGCGGCGTCGCCGAGCAGGAAGCAGCGCCTGTCACGGAAGCGTTCAGCGGCCCGGTGATGAATGCGATAAGTCGAGAACCAGCTGCATTGCCTGAACGTCAGGTCGCTTCCCGCTTCGCCTTGAATTGACGGAATGACTTCGTCGAATTCGAGATCCTCTCGCTCGCGCAGATGCCGGGGAAGAATGCCGATGACGCGCCAGCGATCCTTGCCCTTGATCGGAAAGAACAGGTGAAAGCCGTCCCGCCACAGATAGACATTGAGTTCGCCGGCCTTCATTGATCCGGTTGCCTCGGTGTCGGCGACGAAGAACGTCTGTGCATAGGGAGCGCCTGGAAAGCCAATGCCGCTCAGTTCACGGACCGGACTGCGCGAGCCGTCGCAACCGGCGACCCACCGTGCGCTGATCTTGCGTGAGCCTCCGTCCGGCTGCTTGAGCGTGACCTCGACATGATCGGGCGACTGATCGAGCGCGATCAGTTCCGTGTTCCAGTGGATCGCGACGCCATGGTTGGCCAATTCGTCGCCGAGTATCCGCTCGTTCTCGTCCTGTCCGAGCATCAGGACGAACGGGTACGGGCTGAAGCTGCGGCCGATGTCGCCGATCGGGACGCGCGCCGTCCACCGGCCGTTCGCCCACATGTTTGCAGCGCCGGCGACCGCGCCCCGCGCGAGCGCCTCGTCGATGACGCCCATGTTCGCGTAGATTTCCATCGTGCGCGCCTGAACGGCCATCGCCCGCGTCTGTTCGGCCGGACCCGCATGCCGGTCGATGATGAGCGGCTTCAGCCCCCGCCGCGCGAGCTGGTTTGCCAGCATCAGCCCCGTCGGACCGGCGCCGACGACGAGGATGTCAGTGTCCTGGCTCACGTCTCTTGCGGCTGCATCGGTCATGGCAAGACTTTTTGATGAGTCGGCCCTTTTCGTTTCGCGGAATGCAATTGCGCGCGGCTGCGGCGCAAGGTTGCGCTCGGAGGCTCTCCGAACGCCGCCTGGTATTGCGCGCTGAACCGTCCCAGGTGGGCAAAGCCGTGGCGCAACGCAACGGCCGTGACATTCACTTCGCCGTCGACGCGGAGAAGCTCGTCACGCGCCACCTGCAATCGAACCTTCCTGAGGTGAGAATTCGGCGTGACGTCCCGCCACTGGCGGAAGCCGCTTTGCAGCGATCTCACGCTCACACCCAGATGCGCGGCGACATCCGAGACGGTAATCCCCGTCCCCACGTTGTCGGCCATGTAGCGCTCCGCTCTTCGGATCAGGCCGGGAACGGGAACGGCCTCCGTCTCAGCCATCTCGTCGCTATAGTTGTGCCGATGGTGGTGGAGCAGCAGCGTCAACAAAAACTCATCAAGGCTCGCCTTTGCCGGACCTGACAGGTTGGCCCCGCATTCGTCCATGAACCACAGGTAGGACAACGTGCGATTCCAGATTTGTTCGAAGCCCTCCGCGAACGGACGCAGTTCGAACCGCAGCGGAGCATCGAGCGGATGCCCGAGCCAGCGCGCACAGAGGGTCTCGAGCTTGTCCACATCGAGCCGGATCGCCTTCTGCACGAACGACCGATCGAACCGAAGCTGCGTGTCCAGTCCCGCCGAGAACGGAACGGTTTGGCCGCGATGCCACGCCGTGCTCTGATTTTCCTGGCTGGTGGACGCGCTGCCCTGTGCGCAATGCATCATCAGGAACAGTCGCGGAAAATTTCCGGCGTCGATCGCGACCGGTACGCCGTAGGATAGTTCGACCAGCGGCTGCGACGTCGGTCGCGTGACTTCCAGGACGACATCAAGCTTGCAGGCTTGGCCGGTGACCCGGATCGTATGCGGGCAGTAGACCTTCGTCACCGCATCGATCGCTTCGTCGAGATCCTGAGTGCGCACGGCGTTGCCTTGCCTTCTTCGAACTCAATGGAACCGGCGCAGCTAACCGCATTTCGGCGAGCAAAAAAAGGCCGAGCGATTGCTCGATTTTAGCGCAAATCGGACAATCCTTCGCAAAACGGCTATCGCCCTGACAAACCGGTCCGGTACGAACGACAGGTTCAGGTCAACGAGGTCCTGGCATCGCACGGCTGCAGGCTTTGGTCGCTGGCGACACTTTTGGGCCTCGTCCTCCGCAAATGGAGATGCCAATGGCACAGTCGGTCGCCGTGCGTGATGGTCAGGGGCGCATCCCGGTGCCTGAAAAGATGGCAATCGCCATCACGGTCAACGGCACGGAAAGGCAACTGAAGGTCGCGCCATGGACGACGCTGCTCGATGCGCTGCGCGACCATCTCGATCTGACCGGAACCAAGAAAGGTTGTGACCACGGCCAGTGCGGCGCGTGCACGGTGCTGGTCGAGGGCCGTCGCATCAACTCTTGCCTGACGCTCGCGGTGATGAAGGATGGCGCCAGCGTCACCACCGTCGAGGGGCTGGCGGCGAACGGCAGCCTGCACCCGGTGCAGCAGGCTTTCATCGATCACGACGCCTTCCAGTGCGGCTATTGCACGCCCGGGCAAATCTGTTCGGCGGTCGGCCTGATCAACGAGGGCAAGGCACGCACTGCCGATGAGATCCGCGAACTCATGAGCGGCAACATTTGCCGTTGCGGCGCCTATCCGAACATCGTGGCGGCGATCCAGCAGGCGATGGTGCGGTCATGATCAACTTTCAGTATTCGCGGGCAAACGACGTCGCCGATGCCGTCCGGCAGATTGCCGCGGCGCCGGACGCGAAGTTCATCGCAGGCGGCACCAACCTGCTCGACCTGATGAAGGACCATGTCGAGCGTCCCTCGCGGTTGATCGACATCACGCACCTGCCGCTGAAGACGGTCGAACCGACGCCGGACGGCGGCGTGCGCATCGGCGCACTCGTCCCCAATTCCGACCTCGCGTACCACCCGTTGATCGAACAGCGCTATCCGCTGCTCGGCAGCGCTATCCTTGCCGGCGCCTCGCAACAGCTTCGCAACATGGCATCGACCGGCGGCAACCTGATGCAGCGGACGCGCTGCGCCTATTTCTACGACGTCGCCACGCCCTGCAACAAACGCGAGCCGGGCAGCGGCTGCTCGGCGATCGACGGCCTCAACCGGATGCATGCGATCCTCGGCGCAAGCGATGCCTGCATCGCCGCGCATCCGTCGGACATGTGCGTGGCGCTCGCCGTCGCTCGAGGCCAAGGTGCATGTCGCAGGTCCCTGCTGGCGAGCCGCACGATTGCGATCGAGGATTTTCACCGCCTGCCCGCCGATACGCCGCACCTCGACACCAACCTGCACCCGCACGAGATGATCACGGCGATCGAGCTTCCCGCACGCGGTTTTGCCAGCAACTACTCGTACCTGAAGATCCGCGATCGTCTGTCCTATGCGTTCGCGCTGGTGTCGGTCGCAGCCGCGCTCGAACTGGACGGCAACGTCATCAAGGAGGCGCGGCTGGCGCTGGGCAGCGTCGCGCACAAACCATGGCGCGACCGGGCGGCGGAAGCATCGTTGCGTGGTCAGGCCCCGAGCGAGGCAGCGTTCCGCCGTGCCGCCGACCTGTTGCTGCAGGACGCCAAGGGACACGGCCACAACACCTTCAAGATCGAGCTGGCGCGGCTGGCTGTCGTGCGCACGCTCACGCAGGCGGCGCGTGGCACGCCGCAAACCCAGTCGAACAAGAAAATTCAGTAAGCAAACTGGACACGACCATGACCTCCTACATTGGCAGCGCCACGTCCCGCATCGACGGTCGAGCGAAAGTGACCGGCGCGGCAAAGTACGCGGCTGACTACAACCAGGACAACCTCGCCTATGGCGCAGTCGTGACATCGACCATCGCCAAGGGGCGCATCAAGCGTATCGATGCGAGCGATGCCCTCGCTGTCGCCGGCGTGATCAAGGTGCTCACCCATGAAGACCGGCCGCGCATGGCGGCAACGGACGAAGCCTGGCGCGACGACGTGGCGCCGGAGGGTGGCTCGCCGTTCCGCCCCCTCTACGACGACAGGATCCTGTTCGACGATCAACCGATCGCTCTTGTTCTCGCGGAAGATTGGGAAATTGCCCGTCTCGCCGCTGCGCTCGTGCGCGTCGAGTACGAGAAGGACGCTCATGTGACAGATATGCGCGCGGAGCTCGGTCGCGCCTACGCCGCCAAAACGCCCGTGAAACCACGCGGCGACGCCACCAAGGCTTATACACAGGCGGCGGTGCACCACGAGGCCGAGTATTTCATCCCGACCGAGCATCACAATCCGATGGAGCTGTTCGCCTCGACCGTGCAATGGGAAGGCGGCGGCAAGCTGACCGTCTGCGACAAGACCCAGGGCGTGCAGAACGTTCAAGGCTATCTGTGCAAGGTCTTCGACAAGAAGGCCGAGGACGTCCGCGTCCTCTCGCCGTACATGGGAGGCGGGTTCGGCGCGGGCCTGCGTCCGCAGTATCAAGTGGTCCTTGCCGTGCTGGGTGCGCTGGCGCTGGAGCGCTCGGTGCGGCTGGTGCTGACGCGCCAGCAGATGTACGGGCTCGGCTACAGGCCGGCGACGATCGAGCGCCTTGCGCTCGGCGCGAAGCGCGGACGGCACGCTCGACGCCATCACCCATGAGGCGATTGCCGTCACGTCGCGGTTCGAGGAGTTCTACCGCAACGACACCGCCTGGGCGGCTCTGCTCTACAAAAGCGACACCGCACGATTCACGCACAAGCTTGTCCGCCTCGACGTGCCGACCTCCTCCGACATGCGCGCGCCGGGGGCTGCGACCGGCGTCTACGCGCTCGAAAGCGCGATGGACGAGCTTGCCGTCGCGCTGAAGCTCGATCCGGTGGAACTGCGGCTTCGCTGCTACTCCGATCGCGACCAGAACGAGGACCTGCCCTATTCCAGCAAGGAGCTGCGTGAGTGCTACCGCCAGGGCGCGGAGGCGTTCGGCTGGGCCAAGCGCGATCCAGAACCGCGCTCGATGCGCGACGGAACCGAACTGGTCGGCTGGGGTATGGCGTCGGGTGTTTGGGAGGCGCTGCAGGTGCCGGTGGCGGCACGCATTGCGCTGACCGCCAACGGATACGCGGAGGTCTCATGCGCGGCGTCCGACATCGGCACCGGCACGTACACGATCGTCGCGCAGATGGCGGCCGACAGGCTCGGCCTGCCGATCGAGAACGTCAGCGTCAAGCTCGGCGACTCCAGCCTGCCGCAGGCGCCCGTGGAAGGCGGCTCGTGGATGGCGGCATCTGCCACACATGCGGTTGCAGCCACAGCGGATGAAATCCGCGCCGAACTTCTTGTCCTGGCCAAGCGCGCCAAGGATTCACCGTTCGCGAGCGCTGAGCCCGAAGACGTCGAGCTGGCCGGCGGCCAGATCGTCAGCAAGAAGGACAAGGCCCGCGCCGTTTCCATTGCAGAGCTGATGCGGCTGGGCGGCCTCGATCGGCTCGTGAAGGAGAAGCTCAACACGTTCGAAGAGCGCCACTCGCATGCACACAACACGCACTCGGCTGCGTTCGCCGAGGTCAAGGTGGATGAGCAGCTGGGCGTCATCCGCGTGACGCGGGTCGTCAGTGCCGTGGCCGCCGGGCGCATCCTGAACACCAAGACCGCGGCCAGCCAGATCATGGGCAGCGTCGTCGGCGGCATCGGCATGGCCCTGCACGAGGAGACCGTGTTCGATCACCGCTTCGGCCGGATCATGAATGCCAACGTGGCCGAGTACCACATGCCGGTGAACGCCGACATCCACGACATCAAGGTCATCTTCGTCGACGAGCGGGACGACACCATCAATCCGCTCGGCGTCAAGGGTGTCGGCGAGATCGGGATCGTCGGGGTCGCGGCCGCCGTCGCCAATGCGGTCTATCACGCGACCGGCAAGCGCGTGCGCGATCTGCCGATCACGCTGGACAAGCTGCGGCGTTGACCCCGAGCGCGAACATGCGCGCACCGTTCGTTTCGCGGCGGACGACGCGGCAGTTCAAGCAGGAAGAAAGTCGAAGGGAACCGCCGATCGGTCAGGCCTTGTCAGGCTCGTCACGCGCACCCATCTCAAGGACCCCCCGGGCGACCGCCGGGCAATCGGCCTCGTCATTCCTGAACTTCTAACCGCCTTCCAAACGACACCACAACAAGTGCTGTTGGTGCCGGGAATAAAACCGTCACCATGTGCCTCTCGATTGGGAAGCAAGCGCTCATCCATTTGGCGCCATCTTCCAATCTTCTGATGGAATCTGATGCAAAATCGTGTGATCAAACGGCCGGGAGCATCCCCGTGATCGTCCAACCTCTCGCTATCGGTGAAATCCAGCGCTGGATCATTGCGAGCGGCCTCGCCGGCGGCTCGGAGGCTGATTTCCTGCACGATTTCTGCACAAAATGCCGGCAGGCCGGACTGTCGCTGTCGCAAGCGATCGTGATCATCGATACGCTCCACCCCACCTACGAGGGCCGTGCGTTCCGCTGGCAGGCCACCCCGACCAACGAGAGCCGGCTGATCGAGTATGGCCCAACCAAGGAAGGCGAAGCCAACGAGCGATGGCGGCGGTCGGTCTTTTTTCACCTGCTGCAAACCGGTGCCGACGAGTTCAGATCGCGCCTCGATTCCGGCGAGTTACACGATTTTGAAATGTTCGCGACCTTGCGCGAGAGCGGACACACCGATGTCGTCGCCTACGTCAATCGCTTCGACCAGGACGGGACGATCGGCGAGATGGACGCGGTCTACTCCCACTGGGCCACCGACCAGGCAACGGGCTTCAGCGAGGAAAGCCTGCAGGCCCTGCGCGAGCTTGTGCCTTCGGTCGCGCTCGCGATCAAGTGCATGTCGCTCGGCCGCGTGGCGGCCACGCTGGTTGACGTCTACCTCGGCCATCAAACCGGGCAGCGGGTGCTGCAGGGGCAGATGTCGCGCGGCGTCGCCGAGCGTATCCATGCCGCGCTCTGGTATTCGGACCTGCGCGATTTCACCTCGATCTCCGAGCAGATCCCGCCGGAAGAGATCATTCCCCTGCTCAACGACTATGCCGAAGCGGTCATTTCATCGATCCAGGCCGAGGGCGGCGAGGTGCTCAAGCTGATCGGCGACGGCGTGCTGGCGATCTTCACCGGCAAATCCATCCGCGACGCCTGCAACAGCGCGCTGAAGGCGGAAACGAGCGTGCGAAAGCGCGCCCAGGAGCTGTCGCTCGCGCGCAGCACGGAAGGGAAGCCGACCACGTCGGTCTATCTCGGGTTGCATGTGGGCGACGTCTTCTATGGTAATGTCGGCAGCGACGACCGGCTCGACTTCACGGTCATCGGGCCTGCGGTGAACGAAGTTTGCCGCATCGCCACGATGTGCCGCTCAGCGGGACAACTGACGCTGACGTCGACGGATTTCAGCGGCGCCTTGACGGCTCGCGAGCGCTCGCAGCTCGTCTCCGTCGGCAGGTATGCGCTGCGCGGCGTCGAGCGGCCGCAGGAGCTGTTCACCATCGACCGCTTCGGCGCAGATACCGGTCAGCGACAACATTAGGATTAGGCCTCGTTCGATCTTGCGTGCCAGGGACAAGAGAATGCACATGAAGACCCTCAGATCGACATCGACATTCGCGGCCTTGTCGTTGATCGCCCTCGCCGTGGCAGCCTGCAGCAAGGCTCAGGAGCAGGCTGCCGCGCCGCCTCCGCCGGCAGTAACGGTGGCAACGCCCACGGTTCGCACTGTCACCGACTGGGATGAATTCGTCGGCCGGTTCGAAGCGATCCAGCAGGTGCAGATAAGGGCCCGGGTCGGCGGCTTCGTCGACAGCATCGACTTCAAGGACGGCACGATCGTCAAGGCGGGCGACCTGCTGTACGTGATCGATCCCCGCCCCTACACCGCCACCTCGCTGCAGGCGCAGGGCCAACTCGCTGATGCAAAGGCCAAGGTCGATCTCGCCGAGCGCGAGCTTTCACGCGCCATGGAGCTCGTCCGGACCAACGCCGTGTCGGAGGCCGCCGTTGACCAGCGTCGCCAGCAGTCGCAGGCGGCCCAGGCCGCCGTGCTGCAGGCCGAAGGCGCCCTGAAACGCGCCGAGCTCGACGTGAGCTTCACCAACGTGACCGCGCCGATCGCCGGCCGCATCAGCCGGCATCTCGTCTCCGTCGGCAATCTCGTGCAGGGCGGCGAAGCAGGAGCCACCGTTCTCACCTCGATCGTGTCGATGGATCCGATCCATATCTACTTCGACATGGATGAAGCGACCTACCTGAAGAACAACCGCCTGTGGCACGAAGGCCGTCGGCCGAGCTCGCGCGACACGCCGAACGCGGTGCAGATCATGCTGTCCGGCGAGACCAAGCCGTCGCACGAAGGCAACATGGACTTCGTCGACAACCGGCTCGATGTCGCAACCGGCACGCTGCGTGGAAGAGCGGTCGTTCCAAACACCGACCTCTCGATCCTGCCCGGTCAGTTCGCGCGCATCCGCGTGATCGGCAGCGCGCCCTACGAGGCGCTGCTGCTGCCCGACACCGCCATCACCAACGACCAGTCGCGCAAGATCGTGTTCGTGGTGAACAAGGACGACACGGTCGAAATGCGGCCAGTGACGCTCGGGCCGCTGGACCAGGGACTGCGAGTCGTCCGCGAGGGGCTCACCAAGGACGATCGCGTGGTCGTCGACGGGCTGCAACGCGCGCGCGTCGGCGCAAAAGTGACGCCGCAGCCGGCCAAAGGCAGCTAATCGAGAGCGACGCATCATGAACCTCGGTCATCTTTCCATCCGTCAGCCCGTGCTCGCGATGGTGCTGTCGATCGTGCTGCTGATCGTCGGCGGCATTTCCTACACGACCCTTCCGGTCGCCGAATATCCGCAGGTCGCCCTGCCGACCATCGTGGTCTCGACGCAATATCCGGGCGCGAGCGCGCAGACCGTGTCCGACACCGTCGCGACGCCGATCGAGCAGGAGATCAACGGCGTCGAGGACATGCTCTATGTCTACAGCCAGTCGACGTCGGACGGCGCATTGACGATCACCGTCACCTTCAAGCTCGGCACCGACCTCGACAAGGCGCAGGTGCTGGTACAGAACCGCGTCTCGACAGCGCTACCCCGCCTGCCCGAGGAAGTCCGGCGCAGCGGCGTCGTCACCAAGAAGAACAGCCCCGACCTGCTCGAGGTGATCTTCATGCTGTCCCCCGACAACACCTACGATCAGCTCTACATCTCCAACTATGCGTTGCGCGAGGTGCGCGATCAGCTGCTGCGTCTCGATGGCGTCGGCGACATCCAGATTTTTGGCGCCCGCGACTACTCGATGCGGCTCTGGCTCGATCCGGACAAGATCGCCACCCTCGGCATGTCGGCCGCCGACGTGCTTGCCGCGGTCCGCTCGCAGAACCAGCAGGTAGCCGGTGGCCAGACCGGCGCGCCGCCGATCACCGATCGTGCAAATCAGCTGAACCTGACTTTCACCGGACGTCTCGCCTCGCAGGCGCAGTTCGAGGACATCATCGTCAAGGCGAGCGAAGACGGACGCACCGTGCGGCTGCGCGACGTGGCGCGGGTCGAGCTCGGCGCCCTGTCCTATACGACCAACTCCTACCTGCTCGGAAAGCCGGCGGTGGCGCTCGCCATCTCGCAGCGGCCCGGCTCCAACGCGCTCGGCACCGCCGAACGTGTCGCCAATTCCATGAAGCAGATATCTGCGAGCTTCCCGAAAGGTCTCGAATACAACATCGCCTACAACCCGACCGACTTTATCGCCCGCTCGGTGAGCGAATTGATCAAGACGATCTATGAAGCCATGCTCCTGGTCGTCATCGTCGTGCTGATCTTCCTGCAGGGCTGGCGGGCGGCGCTCATTCCGATCCTGGCGATCCCGGTGTCGCTGGTCGGCACGTTCGCGGTGATGGCGGCGCTCGGCTACTCGATCAACAATCTGACGCTGTTCGGCCTCGTGCTGGCGGTCGGCATCGTCGTCGACGACGCCATCGTCGTCGTAGAGAATGTCGAGCGGCATCTTGCCGCCGGCAAGACGGCGCGCGAGGCGGCGCTTTTGACCATGAGCGAGGTCGGCAGCGCGCTGGTGTCGATCGCCCTGGTGCTGGCCGCGGTGTTCGTGCCCACCGCCTTCCTCGAAGGCATCACCGGCGAATTCTTCCGCCAGTTCGCGATCACCATCGCGGTTGCCACCGCGATATCATGCTTCTGTTCGCTGACGCTGTCGCCGGCCCTGGCATCGCTGCTGCTGCGGCCGCACGAACATCACGAAGCCAGGAGCGCGCTGGCCCGCGCCGTCAACCGCGCCTCCGACGCCTTCAACCGCGGCTTCGACTGGTTGTCGCGCGCCTATGGCCGCACGGCCGGCTACGTCGTCCACCACTCGCCGCTCATGCTGCTTGCGTATCTCATCCTGATCGGCGGCACCGCCTATCTGCTGGTCGTGACGCCGAAGGGCTTCATCCCGGCGCAGGATCGCGGCTATGTCATCGTTGCCGTCCAGCTTCCGGGCGCGGCCTCGTTGCATCGGACCACGGAAATCGTCCAGCAGATCGAAAAGATCGCGCTCGCGACGCCCGGCGTCGTCGCAGCCCCGGCCTTCGCGGGCTTCTCCGGCGCAACGCGCACGCTTGCGAGCAACGCCGCGGCGCTGTTCCCGGTCTTCGAGGAGCCCGAGGTCAGGGCGAAGAAAGGCCTGACCTCGACTGTCATTGCAGCCGATCTGCGCAAACGCCTCTCAGCGATCCAGGGCGCCTTCACCATCGTCATTCCACCACCGGCCGTTCCTGGCATCGGCACCGGCGGCGGCTTTGCGATGCGCGTGCAGGATCGCCAGGGACGCGGACCGACGATGCTGGCCGCGGCCACCAACGAACTCGCGACCGCGGCCCAGCGCGACCCGCGGCTGGTTTCGGTGTTTTCGACCTTCAACGCCAGCACGCCGCAGGTCCATGTCGAAATCGACCGCATCCGGGCCAAGAAGCTCGGCGTGCCGATCGAGAACGTCAATGCGGCGGTCGAAACCTATTTCGGATCGGCCTACGTCAACGACTTCAACATCCTTGGCCGCACCTATCGCGTGACCGCGCAGGCGGACCTGCCGTTCCGCCGCGACACCACCGATCTCGCCCGGCTTCGAACCCGGAACGAGACCGGCGAGATGGTGTTGCTCGGCAGCGTGATGGATTTCAAGGACACGGCCGGCCCCGACCGGGTGCCGCGCTACAACCTCTATCCTGCTTCCGAGCTCCAGGGCGAAACCGCTCCGGGAACGAGCTCAGCGACCGCGCTGGGCATCATGAAGACCCTCGCGGATCAGGCGCTGCCGAGCGGCTTCTCGTTCGAATGGACCGACCTGTCGCTGCAGGAATCGACGACCGGCAACACCGGCCTTCTGATCTTCCCGATCTGCGTGCTGTTCGTCTACCTCGTGCTGGCGGCACAGTACGGCAGCTGGAGCCTGCCGCTTGCGGTCATCCTGATCGTGCCGATGTGCGTCCTTGCCGGATTGATCGGCGTCCGGCTGATGTCGCAGGACGTGAACGTGCTGACGCAGATCGGCTTCGTCGTGCTGGTGGGACTTGCGGCGAAGAACGCGATCCTGATCGTCGAATTCGCCCGCGACATCGAAGCGACGGGCAAGAGCGCGATCGATGCGGTGATCGAAGCCTGTCACTTGCGGCTGCGGCCGATCCTGATGACGTCGTTCGCGTTCATTCTCGGCGTCCTGCCGCTCGTGATCTCGTCGGGCGCAGGCTCCGAGATGCGCCAGGCCGTCGGCGTCGCCGTGTTTTTCGGCATGATCGGCGTCACGCTGTTCGGATTGATCTTCACGCCGGTGTTTTATGTGCTGATCCGACGGCTTGCCGGCGGATCACTGAAGCAGGAGGCGTAAAAAGAGGATCGATTTGCGCCTGCGAGAGGCGTGCGGCGCTGCGATGCGGCGAGAAAATCGCACCGCAGCGGCTGCTGGAATACGATCCGAAGGCTTCCTACGTATCAGTGAGAGGAACACGGACCGGGCCAAGGGAGCTAAGCGGTGATCTTCGAGCATCGCGAGTTCGATCATCATGAGCGCGTATGCTTTGTGGTGGACGAACGCGCCGGCCTGCACGCGATCATTGCGGTCCACAGCAGCGTGCGGGGACCGGCCGCCGGCGGATGCCGCATGTGGGACTATTCCTCCAGCGCGGATGCACTCGCGGACGTGTTGCGCCTGTCCCGCGGAATGTCGCTGAAGACCGCAGCCGCCGATCTTCCGCTGGGCGGCGGCAAGGCCGTCATCATGCGGCCGAAAGGCGGCTACGACCGGCACCGATTGATGGAAGCCTTCGGCGAGGCTGTGGATGCGTTCGGCGGCAAGTATTGGACGGCAGAGGATGTCGGCACGAGCGTCGACGACATGGAAATCATCGCCTCGCGCACGCGCTTTGTGGCTGGCCGCGTCGGCGGCTCGCACCCCAGTGGAGATCCCTCACCCTTGACGGCATTCGGCATCGCGGTCTGCATCCGCGCCGCCGTCGAGCATCTTTGGGCCGCCCAATCGCTGTCCGGGCTGCAGATTGCAGTCCAAGGCCTCGGACATGTGGGCATGGAGCTTTGTCGCATCCTGCACGAATCCGGCGCCAAACTCATCGTCGCAGATATCGATGCGCGAAAGACGAAGGCCGCAGCCGAAGCCTTTGGTGCAAGTGCCGTCGGCATCCACGAGGTCCATGCCGCAAAGTGCGACGTCCTGGCGCCGTGTGCCCTCGGCGGCGTTCTGAGCGCGAGCACGATCCCTCACATTCAAGCGCGGCTCGTTTGCGGGGCGGCAAACAATCAGCTCGCCACGATCGACGATGCGATGCGGCTGCAGCAGCGCGGCATCACCTATGCGCCGGACTTCATCGCCAACGCCGCGGGAATTTGCTCGGTCGCGTCCGAGATTCTCAACATCAGCGATCCGGCCTGGGTCAAGGGCAAGATCACGGCGCTCGGTCAGACGTTGCGCGACGTGCTTGCCCGATCGGCCGAGACCGGCGAGACCACAGCCGTTGTTGCCGAACGGATGGCCAGGGACCGCATCGCGGCCGGGACGTCGCACCCGCCGACACCGCAGCCGGCGGCTTCAATCCTGACGCCCTCGCAATGAGTTCATTTGCGGACGCCTGACGGCTGGAATACCGAGATTTTGGGGCGGCTCCGCAGAGAGAGTATCGAGCATGTTCGACCGTCGAACGGTTCTTGCCACGTTCCTGAGCGCCTCGACCCTGCCGGTGATCGGCGCGCGTGCCGCGACCGCGCAGGAAGGGCCTCGATTGGAGCTCACGCCAGCGTGCGACGGTCATCCGCAGCGAACAGTCACGCAGACCGAAGGGCCGTACTTCAAGCCGGACGCACCGCTGAGGCGCGATCTCGCTACCGATCGGCCGAAGGCCGAGAAAATGACCGTCGCAGGACTGGTGCTCGATACGAATTGCCGGCCGGTTGCGAAGGCGCTTGTGCAGATCTGGCAGGCGGACGAGACCGGCGCCTACGACAATGCGGGCTTCACCTTGCGGGGGCATCAATTTTCCGACGAGCGCGGGCGTTGGTGGTTCACGACGATCGTGCCGGCCGCCTATCCCGGCCGAACCCGCCACATCCATGTGAAAGTTCAACGACCGGGCGGTCGCGTGCTGACGACGCAACTCTACTTTCCCGGCGAGCCGCTCAACCGGCGCGACGGCCTGTTCGACCAGCGTCTGCTGATGCGTATCAGCGAGGCCGCCGACGGAAAATTCGGCCGCTTCGATTTCGTCGTCTGAGGTCGCGGTCCGGCCGGCGGCGCTGTCAGTAGAGCTCCATCAGCCGGGCGTTGTCTTTCAACTCGCCCGGGAGCGCCTCCAGGATGATGGCGCCGGCCTTCATGACGACGACGCGATCGGAGACTTTCAGCGCCTCGCGCACGTTCTGCTCGATCAGAAGGATGCTCATGCCGCGGCTCTGCTGCAGCGCGCGGATCGGCTGCATCAGGTCCTGAAACAGTTTTGGGGCAAGTCCAATCGAAGGTTCGTCCATCAGCAGGCAGCGCGGTTGTGCGAGGATGGCGCGGCCGATCGAGACCATCTGCTGCTGGCCACCGGAGAGAAGGCCCGCGCGCTTGGTGTAGAAATGACGCACCGGCGGCAGCACCGACAGCACCCACTCGACGCGCGCGTCGCGCTCGCTTGCCGGCACGCCGGCCGACCACATGCCGAGCGCAAAGTTCTCTTTCACCGTCAGCCCCGGGAAGATGCCGCGCCCCTCCGGCACCATGGCGATGCCGTGCGCCGCAAGCACGCGCGGCACATGGGCGCCGAGCCGCGCCCCATCCACCAGCACGCGCCCCGCCTCAGGCGCAACGAGGCCGAACAGCGCGCGCATGAGGGTGCTCTTGCCGGCGCCGTTGTGGCCGATCACGCAGAGCACTTCGGCGGGCCTCAGCTCGATCCCGACGTCGAGCAGCACCGGCTTGCCGCCATAGCCGACGCGCAAACTCTCCGCCTTCAATACCGGCGCCGCGCTCATGCCGCGCGCTCGCCGAAGTAGATTGCCGCCAGCGCCGGATCGGACAGGATGGTTTTCGGATCGCCTTCCGCCAGCAGCTTGCCCTGATCGAGGAAGGCGATGCGGTCGGAGATGCCCTGCACGATGTCGAGATTGTGCTCGATGATGCAGATGGTCACGCCGTCGGCGACCGCCTTGCGCAGCAGCGACAGAAAGCGTTCGTAGGAGCCCCGATCGAGGCCGGACGCCGGCTCGTCGAGCAGCCACAGCCGCGCGCCCGAGGCCATCACCCGCGCAAGGCTCAGGAACTTGCGCTCGGCAAACGCAAGGTCGATGGCGCGCGCGTGCCGCTTGTCCTTCAGCCCGGTCGCTTCCAGCACGGCTTCGATACCCTCGCGCCGCGCCTGCTTTGCGGCCGCCCCACCCGGCTGCCACAGCCACGAGCCGGGCTCGGTGACGGTGGCGATGTTTTCCTCGACCGTCATGTGCGTGAACAGCTTGAGATCCTGGAACGTGCGGCCAATGCCGAGCCGCGCGATCTTCCAGTGCGGCAACCCGACAATGGATTGGCCGAGCCAGATCACCTCGCCGCGATCCGGCGCGAGATTGCCGGTGATCAGGTTGAACAGCGTGGTCTTGCCGGCGCCGTTCGGCCCCACCAGCGTGGTGACGATGCCGGCACGCAGCGCCAGCGTCACGTCGTCGACTGCCTTCAGGCCGCCGAACGTTTTGGCGGCGCCGGTCACCTGCAAGAGGATGTCCTGTTCGCCGCTCATGCGTCCGCCTTCGGCTTTTCCTGAAAGCCCCACAGGCCGCCGGGGCGGTAGATCATCAACAGCACCATGGCGAGACCGTAGAGGATCTGCTGGATCGAGCCGATCTCGGTTGCGGGCAGATGCGGGATGTAGCTCAAGCCCGCAGGCAGCAGCAGGATCAGGATCGCGCCGATGACCGGGCCGAACAACGTCGCCGTGCCGCCGATGATGACCATCGCCATCAGCTGGATCGAGGTCTCGAGCACAAAGCTCTCGACATTGATGAAGCTGAGATAGAAGGCGTAGAGCGATCCCGCGATCGCGGCCAGCGCCGAGGACACCACCACCGCCGTGGTCTTGATCACCGCCACGTTCTTGCCGTAGGCGGACGCCGCGATCTCGTCATCACGGAGCGCTTTCAGGCTGCGGCCAAAACTCGATCGCACCAGCGCGCGGATGATGACGATGATCGAGGCCAGGCAGACCAGCGACAGCACGAGGAAGTGCGCGGGCTCTGTCAGCTCAAAACCGAGAATGCGCGCCGGCGGGATATTGGTCAGGCCGCCGATGCCGCCGGTGACCGACTTCCATTCCGTAAACACGGTGATCGCGAACATCTGCAGGCCGAGCGAAGCCGCGACGAAATATTCGCCGCGCACCCGCAGCGCCGGCAGCGCCAGCGCCAGCGAGATCAGCGCCGCCAGCAGCATGCCGAAGGCCGTAGCACTCACGAAATCGGCGCCGAGCTTCATCGCTGCAAAGGTCGCGGCATAGGCACCGATGCCGAAGAACAGCGCGTGCGCGATCGAGAAGATGCCGGCATAGCCCAGGATAAAATTGAGCGTGACGGCAAGGATCGCGTTGATCGAGATCAGCACCAGGAGGTTGACGACATAGGTCCACATCGCTGCCGCCCCCTACTTCGCGGCGTGCGGCCGGCCGAAGAAGCCGGCAGGCCGAAACACGATGAAGAGGAATAGCACCACGAAGGTGACGGCCTCGCTCCATTGCGGGTCGAACCGCCACAGCGCCACGTTCTCCGCCAGCCCCAAGAGGAAGCCGCCGCAGGCAGCCCCGCGCAGCGAACCGATGCCGCCGACGATGGTGGCGGCGAGGCTGATCAGCATGACGTGAGCGCCGATCGCCGGGTTCAGCCCTGCGGTCATCGACGTCAGGATCGCGCTTGGGACGACGATGGCGGAGCCGATGCCGAACGCATATTGCGCGACGCGTCCGGGATCCAGCCCGAACACCCGGATCAGGTCGGGATTTTCCGACAGCGCGCGCATCGCCATGCCGATGTGCGTGCGCGAGAGGTAGAGCGTGAGCGCGACGAAGAACACGAGCGCAACGAGGATCGAGATCCACGCAACCGGCGCCACGAACAAGCCGGGCAGCACTTCGACGCTGCGGCTGAGGCTGGTCGTCACGGAGGCGAAGCCGCGCCCGAAGATCGTGCCGGTCAGGTTCTGCACGATGATCTGCATCCCGAAGGCAGCGATGAAGACCGTGAAGAACGCCCCCTCATGCCGCTGGATCGGGCGATAGATGAACCGCTCCATGGCGAGGCCGAAGACCACTGACGCGATCACCGCCGCCAGCGCCGCAAGCGGCCAGGCGACGTGCAGCACCGCATAGATCCACCAGAACAGGTAGCCCGCGATGGTGAAGGTCGCGCCATGCGCGACGTGGAACACTTTGGTCGCGCCGAAGATCAGCGAGAAGCCGACCGCGGTCAGCGCGTAGATCGCGCCGAGCTGAAGGCCATTGATGACGAGTTGAAGGAGCAGCACGGTTTGACCGGGCCTTGGCTTTACATTATTTCGCCATCGTCCCGGCTTTCACCATCTTGCCGGCTCCGCTGCCGTCGACCTCATTGATCTGGATCGGCATCGACACCGAGCCGTTCGGCAGAAACTCCATCTTGCCGCCGACGAGATCGAACGTGCCGTTCGCTTTTCGCTGCTTCAAGAGGTTCTCGCCGTTGATCGGCTGGCCGCCCTTTTCCAGCGCCTGGGCGAGTTTCACGAACACCATCACCGCGTTGTAGTAGTTCGCGACATAGGCGCTCGGCTCCTTGCCGGTCTTTGCCTTCCAGTCCTTGGCGACGCGCTCACTCATGCCCGCTGCCTTCCAGTCCACCGATTGGGACGGAAACAGCGCGCCCTTGGCCTCGGGCAGTTCCGAGACCGTGGGCGAGGAAAACGCCGAATAGCTGGCCAATTGCTGCGGCACGCCGTTGTCGCGCAGCTGCTTGATGATCTGCGCCTGCTGCGCGCCGAACGAGGCGATGAAGACGAGATCGGGACTGGTCTCGCGCACTTTCGCGGCGATCGAGGTGAACTGCTGCGCATTGCGCGGGATCTGCAACTGCGCGACCATCTGCCCGCCGGCCTTCGGCACGTTCTCGGCGAGCTCCTTGTTGACCGCTTCGCCTGCCGGATCGTCCACGTAGATCAGCGCGATCTTCTTGAAGCCGCGCTCCTGCACCATGTAGGGCGCCATCACCCGGATCTCGAGATTGACCAGCGGGATGACATTCCAGAAATAGTCGCCGAGCTCGGCCAGATCAGGCCCGATGCCGCCGCCATTGACGCTGACCACCTTTGCCTTGTCGCCGATCGGCGCGATCGCCTTCGACACGCCGGTGAAAGCGGACAGCACGAACGGCACCTTCTCGACGCTGACCAGCTTGTTCATCGCCACCACGCCCTGCTGCGGCGTGGCCTGGCTGTCCTCGAACTGGATCGCCAGTTTTTTCGACAGCATTTTGTCGGCATTGGCATGTTCGACCGCGAGATTGGCGGCAGCACCGAACAGCTCGCCATACTCGGAATTCGGTCCGCTCATCGGCAAATCGGCGCCGATCTTGATGACGTCCTGGGCGTTGGCGGTGGAGAGCGCCGCGACGCTTGCGGCAACAACGAGGAGAGAGCGGACCAGACGCATGCGTTCCTCCCAGGAGAACGTTCTATTTTGTTGTGAGCTTTTGCTCTCACGAAATGAAAGCATAAGGGAACTGGGCAGGCAAGCGGGCGTGACGGTCGCTGGACCGCCCGCGGTTGCAGATCCGGTCGGATGAACGTCAGATCGCCGCGGGCAGCGCGGCCGGGCCGAGCGAGCGCTCCACCTGCGCCAGCACCTGTTTTGCGTGACGGGCGATCATCAGCTCCTCGTTGGTCGGAATGACCAACACCCGGACGCGCGAGCGATCCGAGGAAATCATTTCGGCATTCTCGCGGTTGCGTTTCGGGTCGAGTTCGATACCGATCCATTCCATCGATTCGAGCACGGATTCGCGCACAGCCCTCGAGTTCTCGCCGATGCCGCCACAGAACACCACGGCGTCCAGCCCTTCCAGGACCGCCGCCATCGCGCCGATCTCGCGGCGCACGCGAAACACGAAATAGTCGATTGCCTGCTTGGCGCGCGGGTCGTTCGAAGCCTCCAGCTCACGCATGTCGTTCGAGAGTCCGGAGAGACCCTTGAGCCCGGATTCCTTGTAGAGCAGGTCCGAGATCGCCTTGGGCGCCATCCCCTTCTGGTCCATCAGGTAGAGCAGCACGCCGGGATCGAGCTGCCCGGGTCGCGTCCCCATCGGCAAGCCGTCGAGCGCGGAAAACCCCATCGTGGATGCCTCCGAGTGGCCGTTGCGAATGGCGCACATGGAGGCCCCCGAGCCCAGGTGACAGACGATCACCCGTCCCTTGGCGTGGAACGGCGCGACCTCGAGAAGTCTGCCGGTCACGTATTCGTACGAAAGGCCGTGGAACCCGTAGCGGCGCACGCCCTCATCGTAAAAGCTTCGCGGCAACGCGAACGCATCGTTGACGAAGGGATGGGCACGGTGAAACGCCGTGTCGAAACACGCGATCTGCGGCACGCCGGGAAATGCGGCTCCTGCAGCTTCGATGCCGGACACGTTGTGCGGCTGGTGCAGCGGTGCGAGCGGAACGAGGCCCTTCAACCGCTGCAGCACGCCTTCGTCGATGCGCACCGGCGCCGCAAACTCGAGGCCGCCATGGACGACGCGATGACCGACGGCTGCGATGTTTGCACGCGGAAAGCGCTCGGCGATCACAGCAAGGATGATGCGGAGGCCGCCGGCATGATCGCTGACGAGCCGCTCCCCTTCCAGCGCATCGCTCAGGATCTTCTTGCCGCTCCCGTCCTTCAGGGTGAGGTTGGGGTCGCCGCCGAGCCCTTCAATCTGGCCGATCGCGATGCACGACAGCTCATCGACCGCAAACAGCGCGAACTTCAGCGACGACGAACCGGCGTTGATGGTCAGAATATGGTCGGACACGTCCATCTCACTCGGCCGCCCGTGGCAGGCTCGCTTCTTCAGCCGGATGGCCGTGCTGCCGCCAGTAGTCGTAGAGCTGCGCCACCGCACAGGAGGCGAGCCGCGCGCGGTCATTGTCGGCACGCGACGTCAGGATCACCGGCGCCCGTGCGCCGACCACGAGACCCGCGGCCTCGGCACGCGCGACGAAGGTGAGCTGCTTGGCGAGCATGTTGCCGGCTTCGATGTTCGGAACGATCAGGACGTCGGCCTGACCGGCCACCGACGACGTGATCCCCTTGGAACGCGCCGCCTCGAAGTCCACGGCGTTGTCCATCGCCAGCGGGCCGTCGACGATGCCGCCCTTGATCTGTCCGCGGTCGGCCATCTTGGCGAGCGCCGCAGCTTCGAGCGTGGACGGCATGTTGACATTGACGGTTTCGACGGCGGCGAGGATGCCGACCTTCGGCTGGGCAACGCCGCAGGCGATCGCAAGGTCGATCGCGTTCTGCACGATGTCGACCTTGGTCGTCAGGTCCGGCGAGATATTGATCGCGGCATCGGAGATAAACATCAGGCTGCTGCGGGTTGGCGCATCCATCACGAACACGTGGCTGATGCGCCGCGAGGTCCGCAGGCCGCCGTCCTTCTTCACAACCTGCGCCAGCAGCTCGTCCGAGTGCACGTTGCCCTTCATCACGGCTCGCACCTCGCGCGCATGGACCATGGCGACGGCACGGCTCGCGGCCTCGGAGTGATCCTCGATGTCGATCAACGGCAGGTCGGAAATATTCGCCCCGGCGGCATCCGCCGCCTGCATGATCCGGCTGCGCGAACCGATCAGGACGGGCGAGATCAGCCCCTCCCGCATCGACAGCAGCACGCCGCCGAGCGAGTTGGCGTCGTCCGGGCAGACGACCGCCGTCGGCATCGCCGGCAGATTGCGGCAGCGCCCGAGAAGGGCTGCAAAATGATCGTGCTGGTCGAGCAGCAGGAGCGGCAACTGCTGGTCTTTCAGCACGATCGAGGCGGTCGGCGCCTCAACCTCGGCGACGCCTTCGAGCAGAACCATGCCGTCGGCGCGCTCCACCCTTGTCTCGAACAGCGCCCGCGGCTTCTCCCGCTTCTCGAGGCAGCGGACGGAGACGATGAGCCTGTCGCCCAGTCTTGCACGCCCGACGAAACGGAACGTTTGTCCGTGATAGAGCGTCCCCGCGCCCGGCAGGATCGTGCCGAGCACCGACGAAATCAGCGAGCCGAGCCAAAGCGACGGCGCCACGGTATCGACGGAGCCGTCGTTGTCGACGTCCGTGCCGGGCATGTGCATCGGGTTGGTGTTGCCCGACGCGTGCGCAAACAGGTAGAGGTCGTTGGCGGTGACCGACCGCTCGATGCTTGCGGTCTGGCCGACGGCAAGTTGATCAAACGTCGTGTTTTGCTGCGACAGGCCGGTCATTGGCAACGTCCCGTTTTGAGGAGCCCTGGCTCTTTTGATCGGGCACGATCTTTTCTCCGGATCATGCCCTAGGCCGAAATCCGTTCGTCGGTCCGATCGGTTGCGACAGCCCGGCGACCCAGCATCACCTCGAACTCGCGATAGAGCGCCAACGCGCGCGGATTCATGGTCTCCTCAGGTCCTGCAAGCCGCATGACCAGGTCGAGCGCGCGGTTGCGCTCTTCTTCCGTGTCGAGCAGTCGCGGCAGGCTGCTCTTCGCCTTCGTCGGGGCAAACCGCACAACCAGCGACTGCTCGTGGATCAGGCGCGCAAGGGCCTCATCGTCCATCGAGCGGAACGGCTCCTCGATCGCAAACACCTGCAGCTGCCGTTCGAGCCGCGAGCGACGAACATAGCCGCGCGCTTCCGAAAGCAGCTCCAGCATCCGCACCGTGCCCTCGGCCTCGCCGCCCTGCTCGATCCGGTCGAGCGCGTCCCGCACATCCGGCAGCATCAGCAGATTCTCGTCCGATGCCTCCTCCCGCGCCGCCAGGCCATCGGCACCGATCATCCGCATGAGCGGTGAGCCGTACGTGGCGTGGAACGCCAGCTCCAGCATGGCGTCACGCACGTCGCGGAACAGATTCAGGTTCTGTTCGATCCGCTCGGCCGCAATCTGCTCAATGGCCAGGAACGGGTTGTCGGGCCGCACCGGCTGGCGGCGTTCACGCGCCGCCGATGCCATGGCCTTGATCGGCAGCATCATCGGGTTGCTGTCCGACAGCAGCGCCCGCTCGAACCGGAGCGGCCTGCTGGCGAAGAACAGCTTGGCAGTCTGCGCATTCACCGCCGTGCGCAGGAATGGCCTGACCAGGTTCTCGTAGAAGGCCGCGCCGGCCTCGGAGATCTTGGCGACCGCGGCGAACATCTCTTCGTCCTTGCGCCCATCGTCGAGTCGCAGGATGTCGTCGACGGTGCGCGGCGCGAACTTGATGTGAAGGCGGTCGCCTCCCTGTTCGAGCACCATCTCGTAGAGTCCGGGCGGGAGCGCCTCGATCGCCCGCATCGTGTCGGTGATCGCGTCATGCTCGCGGCCGGCGATCTTGGCGGAGACGAAGATGCCGAGATGACCGATGCTGTCATGCAGCAGATAGACGATGCGTTGGCCATGCACCTTGATCTCGTTGACATCACGATAGGTGTCGGCGATCCAGTTCAGCGCCTGTTGTGGCGGGGTGATGTTGTCGCCGTGCGAGGCGAACACGATGATCGGCGAACGAATGCTCTTGAGGTCGACCCGCTCGTTGCCGAGCATCGCGTGGCCGTGCGCCAGGCGGTTGCCGACGAAGAGGTTCTCGACGATCCAGCGGATCTCTTCCTCGTTCATCATGAAGAAGCCGCTCCACCAGCGCTCGAACTCGAGAAAGCGCTCGGCCTCGGTGTCGACATTGGCGTAGAGGTTGTAGGGCTTCTTCCAGAACGTGTTGGCAGGATTGAGGTTCTCGAAGTTCTGCACCAGCAGCGAACCGTCGAACACCCCGTTTCCGAGGTCGGCCGCCAACATTGCCGGTGTTACGCCACCGAGCAAACCGCCGGTGTAACGCATCGGATTGCGCCCCGCAGTGCCGGCCCAATAGGCCATCGGCGCGCCGTTGATCGCCAGCGGCCCGACCTGGTCCGGGGCCGAGGCGGCAAGCAACATGCATCCCCAGCCACCCTGGCAATTGCCGATCAGGACAGGCTTCTCCGATTGCGGATGACGGCGGTGAATCTCATCGAGGAAAGCTTTCTCCGCATCGCGCACGTCGGCCAGCGTCTGGCCGGGCTCCGGCCATTGACGGAAGATCACGAAGTAGACGGCATGGCCCTCCTCGAAGGCTTCGCCGACCTGACTCTCCGGCTTGAAACCGCCGATGCCCGCACCATGGCCTGCGCGCGGATCGACGATCATGAACGGTCGGCGGGCCGGATCGATGGTCACGCCGGCAGGCGGCTTGATCACGGTGAGCGAATAGTTGACCGGCCGCCGCAACGTGCGGCCGTCGAGTATCACGTCGTAGTCGAAGTCGAGCACGGGCGGCAGATCGCTGTCGGCCTGCGCGTTGAACGCATTGCCGCGCTGGCGCAGCACGTCGAAGAAAAGCGCCGTACGCTGCGCAGCGTCCACGGTGTAATTCTGCCACGCCTCGAACGAAACGGCGCCCGGAAAATCCTTCAACAAGCCGCTCATCCGGGATGACTGCTGTTCGAACAGCAGCCGCTGTTCGTCGGCAATGCGTCGGGCGTGGTCGCTCGCGAGCCGCGCCATTGCGTTGGCGGTTTCAAAACTCTGCATCATCACGTCGGTCAGGAACTGCAAGTTCATCTGTCTGCCTTGGCCGGGGATCAACGGGGGGGCGTGCATCCGCGAACACCTGGATGCGACGATTTTGCGTAACGACGGATTGCCACACGGTCTCAAGCCGTGCCGCCACATGCTGCACACGAGCGGCATCACCAGCAACGACCGCGAACCACGCGCGACGCATCGAACGGCGTTCCGTCGTCACGTCGCCGATCATTTTCGCCACGGCAAGTGACAGCGTCATGAATATCGGCGCCGTCTCAGCTCGAACGCAAATTTCCCGAACGTCCGGCTGATCGTCCAGATCGCGTAGAGGCGCGGCGGCAGCGCACCGACGGCCAAGCCGGGACGGCCGGACAATCCGGCTTCAGGATCGTCCTTTCCTGGTTATCTGCGATGGACAAACGCAGCTACCGCGGCATGATGCGATCATAACAACGAAAACGGGAGGATCAGGCGATGACCCAGAGCGAACTCTACGCCAGGGGCGCGGCGATGCGGCGCGAGCTCTACGGCGAGGTGGCGGCGGACCGCTCGGCGCGCGACGTCTACACCGACCCGATGATGAAGAAGTTCCTGGACGTGGCGACCGAGAACGTGTTCGGCGCGCTCTGGACGCGGCCGGGTCTCGATCTGAAAACGCGCACGATGATCTGCGTCGCGTCGGACGTCGCGACCGGGCGCGAGCCGGAGCTCGCCATCCATCTCCGCTTCGCGCTGCGGCAGGGCTGGACCGAGGACGAGCTCACCGAAGCGATGCTGCACCTGACGGGCTACATCGGGCTGCCGCTGGTGCGCGGCGCGATGCTGGTGGCCAAGCGCGTGTTCGCAGAGATTCGCGCCGAACAAGGGAAGTAACTCGTAGCCCGGATGGCGTAGGTGGTCTTAGGCCACCGTTCTTAAGAACGCCGATGCTTCGCATCGGCTATGGCCGCAATCCGGGAATTCCCGCCACCAAGTCAGCCCCGGATTGCGCTTCGACTATGCTAAGCAGGCGTTTGCCGTTGCAGCAGACGGCGGTCGGGTGCGGTCGCCGCGCGCGGTGTGGCCGCGCGCCGGGGGCGTGCCGGCGCGGCGTGGCGGCCGGGGGCGGGGCGGCGGCGCGCTCGCGCGTCGGCGTCCTTCCGGGCGCGTCGCTCGCGCCTCCTCGGCTCCCGCGCTGGGGTCCGCGTCGGGCTTGTCCGGCCGCGCTCGCGCCGGCTGCGTCACAGTGCCTGCGCTCACAGAACGGATCTCTATCGTCCTCCGGGCCGCTCTTGCGTCCTCGTCGGCTGCAGCAGCGCTGCTGCCGGAAGCGGTAAGCGTGCAGCGTAGCGTCGTAGGCGAAGTCTTCGTCGCTGAAGCGCACCGCGCTGCGAGCCGTTCGCTTCGCTTGGCGAGCGCCCCGGAAGCGCTGATGTCGTCGTCCTCGCTGGCTTTCAGCTCAGTTCCGTTGTAGTAGCCGTCTCGGCGGTCGCCTGTAGCGTCTCTGCGCCGAGAGCCTGCTTCGCCGCCTTGGCCTTGGCGCGTAGCTGCCCCGTATCGTTGCCGTCGTTGTCCACCTCGCTGTCTTGTTCAGCTGCGCGCATGTCGACCGCGACTGCACGTTGTAGCCCGCGTTGGTTTGGTCTTTCTTCGTCTACAGCCGCGCGTCGGCATCCGTTCTCTTCTTTTCGTCTCGCCGCCGCTTCCGCCGCTCGAGATCGGCTTGCGCCTTCTCTCTCTTTCCTTCGTTCCGCTTTCTTTTTCGCCTTGTCGTCGCCATCTCCATCGCCTCCATCGCCTCTCTTTCTCCCTCTCGTCTCCTCTGTCGCATCGTTCTCGTCTATCTCGCTTCGTTCTTCTCATTGTCGCTGTCCAGCGCCGCTAGCCGTTTGTCCATCTTCTTTCTCTCGTCGTTGCTCTCCTTGCTGGCTCTATTATAAAGCCCGCCTTTCATCCGGGCTACAGATTGCCTCGCCCGCGACGATAAGGACAACACAACCCATGGAATTCGGCATCCTTTTCACATCGCATCCGAACGCCATCGAAGAGCCCTACCCGCACCGCGACGTGCACGCGCGCGTGACGGACGAGATCGTCGAGGCGGAGCGGCTCGGCTACGACACCGCCTGGATCGCCGAGCATCACTTCGCGACCAGCTACGGCATCATGCCGGACTGCTTTACCTACATGGCTTATCTTGCGGCCAGGACCAGCCGCATCCGCCTCGGCGCCGCCGTGATCACGCTGCCGCTGCACGACCCGATCCGCGTGGTCGAGAACACTTCGTTCGTCGACATTCTCTCCGGCGGACGGGTTCAGCTCGGGCTGGGTTCAGGCTATCGGCCCTACGAGTTCGAAGGGCTGGGCAAGGATTTCGAGAGCCGGCGCGACATGGTCGAGGAAGCCGTCGCCCTGATGTTCGACGCATTCCACCGCCGGCGCTTCGATCACAAGGGCCGATATTTCGAGGGCCGCGTCGCAGACCCCTACGAGATGCTGCCGCACCCCATCCAGATGCCGCATCCGCCGCTCTACATGGCCGGCGGCACGGAGCGCTCGATCGGCTACTGCGGCCGCAACGGCTTTGGATTGATGCTGTCGACCTTGCCGGGCGTCGACACGCTGGCAGCGCAGATTGCGCTCTACAAGCGCGAGCTCGCAACCGCCTCGGCCGAACGCCGCAAGAACCCTGCCGCCGGCAACATCGACATCGCCCGCTGGGTCTACGTGGCCGACAGCGACGCCGAAGCGCGCGCCGACACGGAAGAAGCGATCGTGCGCCACATTGCGCATTTCGGCGGCACAGGCACCGCGGGCTATCTCGGCTCGGTGTCGGAGAAAGGCGGCCAGCTCAGCTATGACGACCTGCTCGCGACCACGCTGCTGCACGGCTCGGCCGAAACCGTGATCGCGAAGTTGCGCGAGCTCAGGGCGCGCACCGGCATGACCTCGCTGCTACTGCACTATCCGCCCTACTACGGGCGCGCGAAGACGATGAAGAGCTTGAAACTGTTCGCCGAGCGCGTGATCCCGCCGCTTCGCGCCCCGCGCGGGGCAACGGCTGCGGCGGGCTAGAGCATGATCCGGCAAAAGCTTGCCCCCGGACTTCGATCCGGGGGTGGATACCGGTTTTCCGAAAAGATCATGCTCGATCAAGAAAAGCTGAGGCTTCAGACCGGATCAAGGCCAAGGCTTCTGACGAGCTCGAGCCCGATCGGCGCCTCCTCGTCATAGAGCTTTTGCGACTCCTCGAGCGTCATGGCCGCGTCGTCGACACCGTAGAGCCGCATCATGTCCTGCACCCTCTGGCCTTTACCGGCCTCGACCAGAACCTGGGAAAGCCGCCTGACGATCTCCGGCGGCGTGTTCTTCGGAGCGACACAGCACTGGAAGGCCGTCAGCCTGAAGGCGGGTGACGTCGCCCCCTGCTCCATAAGGGTCGGCACATCGGGAAGCACGCTCATGCGCTTGCGTGACACCGCAATCGGAACACCGCGGCCGCTCTGCAGGACCGCAAGCGCTGCGCCATAAGTACCGGTCCCCCCATCGATCGTCTGGTTTGCAACGTCGGCCCACATCGGCGCCTCACCGCGATAGTGCACCGGCTCGATGCGCAACCCGTACTGCTTGTTGAGCTCGGCGACCGCCATGTGGGCGTAGGATCCCGCAGCATAGGTGCCGAAACTCACCTTCGGAGTCCTGCGCGCGTACTCGACAAACTCGGCCAGAGTTCTTCACGCCGGTTTTCGCACTTACGACCATCGGCAGGCTCCCCGCGGGCATGATCGAGATCAGCGCAAAATCCTTCTCCGAGTTGTAGGCAAGATTCTTCATCAGCGCGCGGTTCGTGATCATCGCCGTCGCGTTCGTGAACATCAACGTATAGCCGTCGGGCGGCGCCCGCTTGACGTCGACGGCGGCGATCGTTCCGCCGGCGCCAGTCTTGTTCTCGATCAGCACCGGCTGGCCGAGCTGCTTGGCGATGTAGTCGCCGTAAGTGCGCGCGAACAGATCGGTTTGCCCGCCGGCCGGAAAGCCTGCAACGATCTTGATCGGCCTTGTGGGCCACGCCTGAGCCGACGCGCCGACGCCGAGGAACGGCAGCGTTGCCGCCGCCGATCCGGTTGCGATGAACCTCCTGCGCCTCATCGTCGAGGTGACTGCCGCTACACAGTCCGCCCTGCTACGAACGCGCGTCAACGATGAAGGGCCTGAAGCTCTTCGCCGAACAAGCGATCCGGTCATTCCGCCCCCCACACCGCTCAACAGTTTGATGAGAATCGAGGACGGTCAGACCGGCTCGAGGTTCAGGCTCCTGACGAGATCAAGCCCGATCGGCGCCTCCTCGTCATAGAGCTTTTGCGACTCCTCGAGCGTCATGGCCGCGTCGTCGACACCGTAGAGCCGCATCATGTCCTGTACCTTCTGGCCTTTGCCGGCCTCGACCAGAAGCTGGGAAAGTCGCCTGACGATCTCCGGCGGCGTGGCTTTGGGCGCGACACAGCACTGAAAGCCCGTCAGGCGGAAGGCCGGCGAGGTCGCCCCCTGCTCCGTGAAGGTCGGCACATCGGGAAGCGGGCTCATGCGCTTGCGTGTCACCGCGATCGGGACACCGCGACCGCCCTGAAGCACCGCAAGCGCGGCGCCGTAGCTGCCGACCGCTCCGTCGATCGTCTGGTTGGTGAGGTCGGTCCACATCGGCAACTCACCGCGATAATGCACCGGCTCGATGCGCAACCCGTACTGCTTGTTGAGCTCGGCGACCGCCATGTGGGCGTAGGATCCCGCGGCGTAGGTGCCGACGCTCACCTTCGGATTCCTCCGTGCGTACTCGATGAACTGTGCCAGGTTCTTCGCGCCGGTTTTCGTGCTCACGACCAGCGGCAGGCTTCCCGACGGCATGATCGAGATCAGCCTGAAGTCCTTATCGGCGTCGTAGGCAAGGTTCTTCACCAGCGCGCGGTTCGTGATCATCGTCGTCGAGATCGTGAACATCAGCGTATAGCCGTCAGGCGCCGCTCGCTTGACGTCGATGGCGGCGATCGTTCCGCCGGCGCCAGCCTTGTTCTCGACGAGTACCGGCTGGCCGAGGTGCTTGGCGATGTAGTCGCCGTAAGTGCGCGCGAACAGATCGGTTTGCCCGCCAGCCGGAAAGCCGGCAACGATCTTGATCGGCCTCGTGGGCCACGCCTGAGCCGACGCGCCGACGCCGAGGAACGGCAGCGTTACCGCCGCCGATCCGGCTGCGATGAACCTCCTGCGCCTCATCGTCGACGTGACCGCCGCTACACAGTCCGCCCTGCTACGAACGCGAGTCAACGATGACGGACCTGAAGGTTTCCGCCGAATACGCGATACGGTCATTCCAACACAGCTCAACAGTTTGATGAGAATCGAGGACGGTCAGACCGGCTCGAGGTTCAGGTTCTTGACGAGGTCGAGCCAGATCGGCGTCTCCTCGTCATAGAGCTTTTGCGTCTCTTCCAGCGTCATGGCCGAGTTCGTCGATGCCATAGAGGCGCATCATGTCCTGCACCTTCTGGCCTTTGCCGGCCTCGACCAGAATTCTGGCTGAGCCGCCTGATGATCTCCATCGGCGTGGCTTTGGGAGCGACGCAGCACTGGAAGCCGGTCAGGCGGAAGGCCGGCGAGTTCGCGCCCTGCTCCTGGAAGGTCGGCACGTTCGGAAGCGTGGGCATGCGCCTGCGCGAGACCGCAACCGGAATGCCGCGGCCGCTCTGAATGATCGCGAGCGACGCACCGTAGCTGCCCACCGCGCCGTCGAGCGTCTGGTTGGCGAGGTCGGTCCACATCGGCGCCTCGCCGCGGTAATGCACCGGCTCCATCCGCAGCCCGTACTGCCTGTTGAGCTCGGCAACCGCCATGTGGGCGAAGGATCCCGCAGCGTAAGTGCCGAAACTGACCTTGGGATTCTTCCGCGCGTAGTCGACGAACTCGGCGAGGTTCTTGGCGCCGGTCTTCGGGCTCACGACCAGCGGCAGGCTGCCCGCCGGCATGATCGAGATCAGCTGGAAATCCTTATCGGCGTCGTAGGCGAGGTTTTTCATCAACGCGCGGTTCATGATCATCGTCGTCGAGATCGTGAACATCAGCGTATAGCCGTCAGGCGGCGCTCGCTTGACGTCGACGGCGGCGACGGTGCCACCGGCGCCTGCCTTGTTCTCGACCAGCACCGGCTGGCCGAGCTGCTTGGCGATAAAGTCGCCATAGGTGCGCGCGAACAGATCGGTCTGCCCGCCGGCCGGGTATCCGGCAACGATCTTGATCGGTCTGGCGGGCCAGGCCTGGGCCGAGGCGTCGGTGCCGAGGAACGGCAGCGCTGCAGCTGCCGATCCGGTTGCGATGAACTTCCTGCGCGTCAAGTCCAGTGACATTCTCGCCTCGTGCAATGAAAGCCCTTCTTCAATCCCAACAGGTCGACGGATCGACCCTCACTTTGGACGCAGGTGCGGCTGTTCGAGCCGGCGCGCAGCTTCGGTCGATCCCTGCTCCGCGGCCTTCATGTACCAGGAACGCGCCTTGACCGCATCGGGGAACGCCCCAACCACGCCGAGCGTCGCGACGACTGCGGAGTTGTACGTGCCGGCCAATGCGAACGATGCGCGAGCATCGCCCGCTTCCGCGGCGCGCGTCAGCAGCAATCGGCCGCCCGAGATATCGCCGATGGCGAGCAGATCCTGACCGCGCTTCACCAACCCGTCGATCTCCTCGCGGGACATGTAGTCGAGCACGCGCGCCTCCGGCAAGCCGGCCGCAGGCTTGGGCGCCGGCGGCAATGTCGGTTCGACGACGCTTGGCTTCACCGGCGCGGGCGCAGGCGCGAGCTCGGTCCGCTCCCCGCCGTCGGCGCGGCGTGAGGCGCCCCTGCTGCGAGACGGCGGCCTGTGGCGCGACGGGCGGCGCGGCCGGCGGCTGAGCCACCGGCGGCGCGGCGGCCTGCTGCCTTGCATTGCTGGGCACCGCGGCAACCGAAGGCGCGGCCGCATTTGCATCCTTGCGATCGCGAGACACGGAGATATCGATCGACGGCAGCGGGATCGCACCGATCACGAACAGCGCGACGATTGCCGCAAATCCGCCCGCGCCCGCCAGCCGCGAGACCACGCCCCAGTTGAGGCCGCCCATCTTCGGCTGGGGCGGCGGCTGCACGGCTGCCGGATCGAGGCCCGGCGGCTCCCAGACGTCCCGCATCGCGCTCTCGACGTCGAAAGGTCCATCGGCAGGAGCGGACGTCGACATGCTCATCGACCGATCGCCGCGTATCGGGAAATCCGTCACCGGCGGCGGGGCGACCCGTTGCGGCTTCGGCGGCGGCGGCTGGTGGCTGCGCCGGCGGCTTCAGCCGTTCGGCCGCCGCGACGATCTCTGCGTGGATACGGCGCGTTTCTTCATCGCGCAGTTCATCCCGCGCCCACGGCGGGACGTACATGGCGCGCTTGTCGCGATCGTCATGGATTGGAGAACTCATTACAAACCCCCTGTCGATCCGGATGTCCGGCGCTGGTGCGACGGACTTGACGCTCCCCTGACACTCAGCGGCGTTCGCGGCTGCTGCTCCACTGAATGAATTCTTTGAAGAGTTGATCGCGATCAGCCGGTGTTGCGACCGGCTTTATCGACGATCTTGCGGCAAGAAAGCGATCGAACTGCTCGCGCTGCTGCACTTGCAGTTGCGCCGGCTGCAGTTGCTTGCGCAACCATTCGTCGGCGCCCTCGAACCGCTTCCAGCCCGGCACCGTCGCGGCCAGGTTCGTCTCCCGCCACTTCGGATGGCGCGGCGACTTCTGGAATTCTGCGAGCTTCGGGAAGAATTGATCGACGAAGGTCTGGATGCGGCGATAGCGGTCGGTGCCCTTGGGCCAGTTGAAGGCGACCAGCACCGCGTCGACGGCGATGGTATCCACCGTCTGACCCGGCTCGATCAGCCCCGGATAGTCGGTTGATGTCAAGGTTGCCGGCAGATAGTCGGCCTGCAACACCTTTCGATACGGAACCGGCAGAATGCGGAAACCGTCCGCGGCACGCGCTCCGTCACTCCCGCGGTCGGTTTACCGGCAATCTGAATTGCCGCCGCGATCTCGCCGCTCTTGACCTTTTCGAGCGCATCCGCCTGGCCGTAGTTTACTTCCTGAACCTGAATTTCCAGCTTTGCGAAGATCTCGCGGGCCGACAGCTGCGTACCGCTGCCGACGTCGTTGAAGTTGACCTTCCGCCCCGCCAGCTGGTCGATCATGCTGATGCCGCTGTCGGCGCGAACGATCACATGCATCTCCTCGTTGAACAGCTTCGCGAGGTAGACGATCTTGTCGTCGAATGCGCCGATCTCGTTCGTCCTGCGGTAGGCGTTCAGAACCGCCGACTGCGTGATGCCGAGGTCGATACCCTTGAGGAACCGCACGTCCTTGACGTTCTGTCCGCCGCCCTTCCCGATCACCGGAAGAATGCGGAACTCATCGCCGTTATCGAGCACGGCGGACAGGTCGTAGGCGATCGAGAGATACGTGCCATTCACGTTTCCCGAGACGACCGCGATCGTATTGGCATTGATGCGCTCACCGAGCATGCCCAGCTCAGGCTTGTTGGGCACCGGCGCACCGGTGCGGTTCTGCGAAATGGCAGGCCCTGCAGCCAGCAAACTCGCCAGAAACACCGCAACAGACGCGCCCAAGCGTGAAGCTTGCAGCAAGCCGCTCATCATCCGACCCCTCTGTCGCAGGCAAACGAGGTGATGCTTCGCCCGCGACAATTGGCACTCGCGGCCGCCGCTAGGTGTCCCCCGGCCACAACCCGCAAGTGCGATGCAATAAATTTTGATTACTACTTTCGTAGCTTTCTTGTCGACAAGAGGGCTAAGGAATGGTGAATTTATGCTTTATCGAGATACCGACCTACCCCCGACGATCGTCGGCCAGGCCAACAATATTGAATAAAATCATAAATTTACTTTAATTCGCGAATAGATTGCAGAAACTCGAAAATGCATCTCTGGTCTGCGCTGCAAGCACAACCGGTGGCCCAAAAGGCCTCGTAATTCCCATTTTCGTTAACCATCCCATCACAAACTCGGCGCAGAAAAGTCACCGCGCCTCACGCATAAGATCGATCAGGGCGATACCGAGTTCTCGAACGCACCGATCGCGGTCAGCGAGGCGCCGCCGATCCGCGCCCGTGCAAGCGTCAGTTCCGCGCAATCCTCTGCGCCGCTCGAGAACAACCGACATGGATTTGGCCGCGGACCGGAGCCCGAGACGATCTTGGCCTTCATGCGGAGCCACCTCAGCTAACGACACATAGCTAGCCTGGGATCTCGCCGCGCTCAACCAGGGTAGCGTGCACTCCTAACTCCTTAAGCCCGGCGCCTCCTGCCCCGTACGCGCGACATATTCGGTGTAGCCGCCGCCGTAGGTGTGGACACCGTCCGGCGTCAGCTCCAGCACGCGGTTGGAGAGAGCCGCAAGAAAATGCCGGTCGTGCGAGACGAACAGCATGGTGCCTTCGAACTCCGACAGGGCCGCGATGAGCATCTCCTTCGTCGCCATGTCGAGGTGGTTGGTCGGCTCGTCCAGCACCAGAAAATTCGGCGGGTCGTACAGCATCTTTGCCATCACCAGCCGCGCCTTCTCGCCGCCTGACAAAACGCGGCAGCGCTTCTCCACATCGTCGCCGGAGAAGCCGAAGCAGCCGGCGAGCGCACGCAGCGAACCCTGGCCCGCTTGCGGAAACGCGTGGTCCAGTTCCTCGAACACCGTGCGCTCGCCCTCGAGCAGCTCCATCGCGTGCTGGGCGAAGTAGCCCATCTTGACGCTGCCGCCGACCGCCACCGTACCGTCGTCGGGCTCAGCCGCACCCGCCACGAGCTTCAGCAGCGTCGATTTCCCCGCGCCGTTGACGCCCATCACGCACCAGCGCTCCCTGCGACGCACCTGGAAATCGAACCCTTCATAGATGCGCCGGCTGCCAAATCCCTTGTGGACGTTCTTCAGGCTCACCACGTCCTCGCCGGAGCGCGGCGCCGGCTGAAATTCGAACATCACCGTCTGGCGACGCCGCGGCGGCTCGACGCGCTCGATCTTCTCCAGTTTCTTCACCCGGCTCTGCACCTGCGCCGCGTGCGAGGCGCGCGCCTTGAAGCGCTCGATGAATTTGATCTCCTTGGCGAGCATCGCCTGCTGGCGCTCGAACTGCGCCTGCTGCTGCTTCTCGTTCAGCGCGCGCTGGCCTTCATAGAACGCGTAGTCGCCCGAATAAGTCGTCAGCGATCCGCCGTCGATCTCGACGATCTTGGTGACGATGCGGTTCATGAACTCGCGGTCGTGCGAGGTCATCATCAGCGCGCCCTCGAAACCTTTCAGGAACTGCTCCAGCCAGATCAGGCTTTCAAGGTCGAGGTGGTTGCTCGGCTCGTCCAGCAGCATCACGTCGGGACGCATGAGCAGGATGCGCGCCAACGCCACGCGCATCTTCCAGCCGCCGGACAGCGCGCCGACATCGCCCTCCATCATCTCCTGGCTGAAGCCGAGCCCGCTCAAAACCTCGCGCGCCCGCGCTTCGAGCGCATAGCCGTCCAATTCCTCGAAGCGCGCCTGCACCTCGCCATAGCGCTCGAGAATCTCGTCCATCTCGTCGGCGCGATCGGGATCGGTCATCGCCGCCTCGAGCGCCTTCAATTCGGTTGCGACGCTGCTGACGGGCCCTGCCCCGTCCATCACCTCGGCGACGGCGCTCTTGTCCCGCATCTCACCGACGTCCTGGCTGAAATAGCCGACGCTGACGCCGCGATCGACCGCGACCTGGCCCTCATCGGGCAGGTCCTGACCGGTAATCATCCGGAACAGCGTGGTCTTGCCGGCGCCGTTCGGTCCGACCAGGCCGGCCTTCTCGCCCCGCAGCAGCGCTGCGGAGGCTTCGATGAACAGAATTTGATGGCCGAGCTGTTTGGAGACGTTGTCGAGACGGATCATTTCACGCGCATCTGAGGAATGTTGCGGCGCGTTTAAGGCATGCGAGGCGGAGATGGAAGGGTCTTTCGAGGCCTTGCCTCGTCATTGCGGGGAGCGCTTGCGACGAAGCAATCCAGCCGCGCGTGCAGACTGGATTGCTTCGTTTGGCTCGCTCGCGCGGATGATCAGCCCGCGACCTCCATCTCGCGCTTGTCCGGCTCCGACGACACCGCTACTGCCTTGCGCGCATCGCCGGCGGCCCTGCGGTCACGACCGCGAATGCGTGGCGGCCGGGCGTCCAGCCACTGATCGATGGTACCGACCTCTTGCCAGCGGCGGGCGGGATCGCCTTCCGGATATTCCGGCCATTCGAGATAGCGGAGGGACTCATCCTCGGCCAGCGCGCCGATGACCACGACGTTCTCCTTGGCGGGCTGCACCACGAACAGACGCTCGCCGCCCTTCCTGCCGAGTGAGTGCCACTCGAGCCGGCCCGGGTTCCATTGGTCGCGACGGCGTTGCTTGTGCAGGATCTCGCCGTCACGGCCAAGCGCAAACAACGCCACCGTCCCGTCAGCGAAAGAGAAGGCCGAGAGCGAACCGGAAACCCCCTCGCCGATGCGTTGCCAATCCTGAGCGTGCTCGCCGTTGGCACCGATCCGCGTGTGATAGACGACGCCGCCCTCGCCGAGGCCAAAGACATCGGCCTCCCCGGCCGGCCCCTCCGTGACGGCCAACACGCCTGACACGCGGCCGCCCAGAGTTGTCCACGGCGTCTCCTCACCGGTTGCGCCTAGGCTTATTGTAAAGCACTCCGCCGTCGCCATCGTAGGCGAACAGGTTGAGCCGGCCGTCGCGTCCGGTGAAAGCCTTCACCGGTGTGTGCGGTTCGCCGGGCACCCGCGTCCATTCGCCCTCACTTACGGTCGGCGCAAACGTGACCGGCTTGTAGTAGATCGAGCCTTCAGCGCCCAGTCCCACGTAGTACCCATACCGCCGTTGGTCGCCGCCGGAACGTTGCATCGTCATCTTCGGCTTGCCGACGAGGCCGAGATCCAGCGGCCCGGTGAATTCGCCGTAAGGCGCCAGACGCAATTCGTGCTCCGGAGGCACGACCGTCGTCACCCGGATGCGGCCGGTGATCGTGTAGGCCAGCGCGAAGTTTCCGGTCGGCAGGTCGATCCGGAAGGTCTGGTCTGAGCTCGCGAAAGCACCGATGCTGTCGATGTCGAAGACGCGCGTGATGTTCGCCCAGTCGTACGAACTGTTCGAACCGCCGGTGCTCCCTTCGCCCTTGAACGACGTGAACGCCTGCAAGTATTCCTCGGTAAACTGGTCGAAGGAAGGAAACAGCGGGTTGTTGTCGTCGTCAAAGGCGTTGACGCTGACCCAGAGCCGGCGCGGCGCACGCGGGATGACCGTGCTCAAATTCATATCAAAGGGTTGATCCCTGTCGCTGATGTCCAGATAGGGCCACACCAACGGTTGACCGATGATCGCGCCGCTCTCGAGATCGCCGACGCTGAAGAACAGCCTCAACTCGCCGTTGCTGCTCGTGTCACTGTCGTTGCGAACCTTGATGGTGTCGAACATGACGGTGGCTTCGCGCGAGCCGGTGCGGAAATTGGTCGTCACCTGCTTTTCGATGCGCTGGCCGTGCCTGTTGGTGCCGGCCGCGACGATCTTGAGCGTATGCGGCGTGTCCTGCTGCAGCGGCTTGTGTTCGCCGAGGATGCCCTCGTGCTTCGTGCGCATGCCGCCGAACAGCGGGAACGCAAAGGCTACCGAACCGTCGCTGGCCGTGCAGGTGATCACGGGGATCGTGGGCTGCAGCGTCTCGAACGAGACTTTGACGGAATTGACGCCGGGAACGATCTTGAGGTTGAAGATGTATTGGGTAGTGGTGACGACGTCCTTGACCTTGAAAAACTCATTCACAAGAAGTTCGGCATAGAAGTCATTGGGCATGTCCAGATCCTTCCCATCTTGCGGTTGATCACAGCATTCGAGGATGTTGCTAGTCCGCGCCAGGCCGCGACGAGATCTCGTGTGGCGGGTGCTGCGCGTGGACCGGTTCGGCGGCAGTCAGGAGGCCGTCCTGGCCGATCAGGCTCCATGCGAACAGGGTGACGATGATCGCGACCGTCAATACGACGAGCGCAACCCGCCATTCGGACGGCTGACGCTTGCTGAGTTCGGTTGGCATGGGCTCGACAACTCTCAAGACAACCGGCGTGAAGGCACCGGCGCGGGCAACATCTGCCTTGCCCTGCCGTGGTGCGTCCTCCATTCGAAGGACTTGCCGCGTGCGTGTCCGCTTTGTGAGATGTCGTGAAGCCGCCGCGCGCCTTTTGGGCGCTCGATGCATCATTGGGCGCGCTGCAGATCCTCGATCACCTGACCAGGCTCAACGCGGCCGATCTCATCTGAACAGAGGACGCTGGAGATTGCCGCCCCGCCTAGACAAGGCTTGGCATTCCGCCTTCGGACGACGCCAATGCGTAGCATCCACGCGTTTCGTAACCGTCTCGCACGTCGAACGCGCTTTGCATCGGCGCGGCTTCTTGGCAGCGCAGTCGCCGCGCTCCTCCTGACAGCGCAGGGCGCACGCGGCCAGGAGGCGATGCGAACCGCCGTCCCGCGCCCTGCGCCGTCGCTCGAGGTGTGGGTCTGTGTCGACCACAAGGGTTCGCCGCACGATGGCCGCCCGCCGCTGGAGCTGGCGTTGAAGGATGGCCTGTTGATCGAGCAGCCGCTCGGCTCTCCCCGCTACCAGCTGCTCGCGGACAACGACTACGCCATGATCGGCCTCGACCACTACGCAGATTTCGAACCGGTGCTGGGCATGGTGAACATCTTCGTCTCCACCGTGACGATCGACAAGACCACCGGCCGCTTCGCCATCGCGACGACGGTCGGCGACAAGGTCTCCGAACACCGCAGCGGCCGCTGCAGGAAATTCGAGGAGCGTGCCGCGCCGGTGAACAGCACGACGCTGGCGCGGCGCAACTGATGCACACGCGTGCCGCCGCCTGGCCATCAATATGTCGAAGGCGCGTTGAAGATGTGACGGCGCGGAGAGACTGCGCGAGGACATGAGCCGAGCGCGCGACATCCGGCCACAAGTCACGGAACGCATCCACGCCTCGCGAGTTGCGCAAGGCGATATCCCCGTTTGGAACGACGCCTGGAGCTCATGCATGCTGTTTGTCCGGCCATTCTCAGCACCCTGCGCGAGACATGCCGGACTGAGCGCCTCAAATCATCAATTCGATCTCTGACGCTGTCGCGTGCTGGAGCCCTCCCGCGGGTATCTGACCAAGCCGCTGCTTGAAGACACTCCACTTCAGGACCCCGCATGACACGACGGAATACCGGACTCAGATACCGGCGAAGCCCGGTGGCGCGCGATTGCGTCGCCGGCGCTCGCCGCGGCGGAGGGTCCGCGGGGTCCGCTCGCGCGCCCAGCGAGCAGCAGGCGAGCGATTGTCCGTCGGACCTGAAAGAATTGCTTTGCTGCCCGCGTTGCCGTTCGCCGCTCGATCTGGATCGCGATCCGATCGTCTGCACGAACACAAGATGCCCTTATGCGCGCGAGGGCTTTCCGTACGCGGCGGGCCAGCCGGTGCTGGTCGACTTCGAACGCAGTATCTTTGATCGCGGCAGTTACAGCGACGGGCGCGGCTCGGTCATGCGGCGCGACGACACCGGCAAGGGAGCAGCGCTCCGCCTTCGCCGGCTGCTGACCGGCACGAACCCGGTGACGCCCGAAAAATCACGCGAGATGATCGCGCGGCTCAAAGCACAGCACCCGGCGCCGACCTTGCTGGTGATCGGCGGCGGTGCGATCGGCGCAGGCGCGGAAGAATTGTATGCGGCGCCGAACGTCCGCGTCGTCGGCACGGACGTGTACGCTTCGTCCAACACCCAGGTGGTGGCGGACGGGCATTTCCTCCCGTTTCGCGACGGCGTGTTCGACGGCGTCTGGATCCAGGCGGTGCTGGAGCATGTGCTGGACCCGCCGGCGCTGGTCGCCGAGATTCACCGGGTGCTCAAGCCGAGCGGCCTGGTCTATGCCGACACCCCGTTCATGCAGCAGGTCCACGAGCAGGCCTACGACTTCACGCGGTTTACGCTGAGCGGCCATCGTTGGCTTTTCCGTCATTTCGAGGAAATCGACGCCGGCGCGGTGGGCGGCGCGGGCAAGGCGCTGGTCTGGTCGATCCGTCACGTCGCGCTCTCGCTGGGCTTGAGCACACGCATGGCGACGCTGGTTGCGTTACCCTTCTTCTGGGTGCGGTTCGTCGACCGCTTCGCCAGGCCGGGACCGAAGACCGACGCGGCAAGCGGCGTCTATTTCTTCGGTCGCAGGTCCGAGCACGCACTCGGCGCCAAGGACATGCTGCGCTACTACGAGATGAAGCGGTAAGCGCGTAGCGATGCCGTCATGCCGCGGCGGCGGCGGCGACGATCGGGCGCGGCTGTGCGGCGTGCTCCTTCAGCACTGTGCCGTTGGTGTCGACTTCCTTCAGCATGACGTCATAGGTCCAGAGATCCGCGACGTTCTGCAGCACGAGCTTCAGATCCGCCTCCTGCAGCAGCGCGCCGTTGACCGCGGTGTGGTGGATGATCAGGCGCCGGTCGCCGGCGAGATCGACATCGACCACCTCGATATTGGGATCGGTGCAGCCGATGTCATACTGCCGCGACAGCATGCGGCGGACCCGCCGGTAGCCGCGTTCGTCATGGATCGCGTCGACCCTGATGCCCTCGGTTACCGCCGGATCGTCATGCAGGTGGAACAGGCGCATCTTGCGGATCAGCCGCGGCGACAGGAACTGGCTGATGAAGCTCTCGTCGCGATAGTTCGCCCAGACGTCGCGCAGCACCGCCATCTCATCGCCCTTGCCGGCAATGTCCGGAAACCATTCGCGGTCCTCCTCCGAAGGCTCCGTGACGATCCGCTCGATGTCCTGCATCATCGCAAAGCCGAGCGCATAAGGGTTGAAACCCGAGAAATGCTGGTTGTCGAAATCCGGCTGGAACACCACGTTGGTGTGCGACTGCAGAAACTCGAGGAAGTTGCCGTCCGAGATCCGACCCTGCTCGTGCAGCCGCGTCATGATGCGGTAATGAACATAGGTCGCTGTGCCCTCGTTCATCACCTTGGTCTGTCCCTGCGGATAGAAGTACTGGGCGATGTGGCGGACGATGCGCAGCAGCTCCCGTTGCCAGGGCTGCAGCCGCGGCGCGGTCTTCTCCAGGAAGTACAGCAGGTTTTCCTGCGGCAGGCCGAGCAGCGCGCGCCGCCGTTCGACGCTGAGCTCGGATGCGGTCTTCGACGGCCCGGTCGGCACCGTGCGCCACAGGTCGTTGAACACCTGCTCCGCGTGTGCGCGCCGCTCCTGCTCCCGTTTCTCGTCGGCGCGGAGGTCCGTCTTCCACTTGCCGGGGTAGCGGTAGACGCCGTGCGACATCAGCGAATGCGCCGCATCCAGCGTCCGCTCCACCGCCGTGTGGCCGTGCCGCTCCTCGCATTGCGCGACATAATTCTTTGCGAATTCGAGATAGTCGAGGATGCCGTCGGCGTCGGTCCACTGCTTGAACAGGTAGTTGTTCTTGAAGAAGTGGTTGTGGCCGAAGGCTGCGTGCGCGATCACCAGCGTCTGCATCGTCGCGGTGTTCTCCTCCATCAGGTAGGAAATGCACGGCGAGGAATTGATCACGATCTCATAGGCGAGCCCCATCAGGCCCTTGCGGTAGAACGCCTCCTGATGCGCGAAGTGCTTGCCGAACGACCAGTGCTTGTAATACAGCGGCATGCCGACCGACGAATAGGCATCCAGCATCTGCTCCGACGTGATCACCTCGATCTGGTTCGGATAGATATCGAGCCCGAGTTCGCCGCGCGCGACCTCGTCGCAGGCATCGTTGATGCGCTGGATCGTTGCAAAATCCCAGTCGGCACCCTTGTACAGCAGGGTCATGGCGCGGTCTTCTCCTGACCCTGGCGGCGATGGAAGAGATCGTGAAACACAGGAAAGATCTGGCTGCGCTCGGAGACCTTTCGCATCGACAGCGGAGCGCCATTCGTCCGAAGCCGCTCATAAAGCATCCAGAGCGATGAGTCCGGCATCGCCTCGAACATGCTGACGGCGGCTTCGCTGACCTCGAGGTAGGCGAAGAACTGCGTCGCCGGCAGGATCAGATCGGTCAACAGCTGGCCGGTGACCTCCGAGTCCGAATGCGCATTGTCGCCGTCGGAGGCCTGCGCGGCGTAGATATTCCAGTCGCTCGGCGAATAGCGCTCCCGGACGATCTCGTGCATGGCCGCAAGCGCGCTGGACACCAGCGTGCCGCCGGACGCAGGTCCGTGGAAGAACGTGTCCTCGTCGACCTCTTCCGCCCTGTCGGTGTGGCGGATGAACACGATGTCGACATGGCGGTAGCGCCGCGTGAGGAAGACGTACAGCAGCATGTAGAAGCGCTTGGCGAGATCCTTCATGTGCTCCGACATCGAGCCGGAGACGTCCATCAGACAGAACATCACCGCCTGCGCCACCGGCTTCGGCACCATCTCGAAGCGCCGGAAGCGAATGTCGATCGGATCGATGAAGGGGATCCGCTTCATCTTGGACTTCAGCGCCTCGATCTCCTCCATCAGTTCGGCAAGCCGCTCGCCCTTGGCCTCGGCGGCCTCCGCCTCGAGCTGCTCGACGGTCGCCGTCCGTGGCCGCCGAAGCGCCACGCGACGCGCCAGCGCAAGCCGCATGGTCCGGCTGATGGAGATGTTGGCCGGAGAGCCGGAGGTCGTGTAGCCCGCGCGCTGAATGCCTTCGCCCTCCGTGGACGTCAGCCTGCGTTTTGCGAGATCCGGCAGTTCCAGGTCGTCGAGAAACAGGTCGATGAACTCCTCGCGGGTCAGGACGAAGCGGAATGCATCTTCGCTGTCGCCGCTGCCCGCCCCTCTCGGCTTACCGCCGCCGCCCTCGCCGGAGCGCGGCAGCATGTCGCCTTCCGTGAACTTCTTGTTGCCGGGAAGCACCATGTCGCGCGTGCCGCCCTCGCGCCGAAGCCGCGGCTCGCTCATGCCGTCGAGCGGGATTTCGACCTCGCCGCCCTCCAGCACGTCCTTGATGTCGCGGGTCTGCGACGACTTCTTCACTGCGCCCTGCACCAGCGCCTTGGCGCGGCGCAGGAACCGCTGTCGGTTCTCGAGGCTCTTGCCGGAGGGATTCAGGCGCCGGTCGACGATATACATGCTCTAGGCCTTAGTCCCACCGTCATTGCGAGCACCTGCCGCCTGGATTTCTTCGTGCTGCTCTCGTCGCTTCGTCGCAATGACGGGACCTCTCTCTGCATCCTTAGCTCGCCTGCTTCACGCGCATGTACCACTCGACCAGACGGCGGACCTGCCGCTCGGTGTAGCCGCGCTCGACCATGCGCACGACGAACTCGCCGTGCTTCTTCTCGGTCTCGCCATCCTTCTTCGAACCGAACGAGATCACGGGAAGCAGATCTTCCACCTGCGAGAATATACGCTTTTCGATCACCTCGCGAATTTTCTCATAGCCGGTCCACACCGGATTCTTGCCGCTGTTGTGCGCACGCGAGCGGAGCGAGAACTTCACCACCTCGTTGCGGAAATCCTTCGGATTGGCGATGCCGGCCGGCTTTTCGATCTTGGTCAGCTCCTGGTTGAGCAGTTCACGATCCATCAACTGGCCGGTATCCGGGTCCTTGAAGTCCTGATCCTCGATCCAGGCGTCGGCATAGTCGACGTAGCGATCGAACAGGTTTTGCCCGTAGTCGGAATAGGACTCCAGATACGCCTTCTGGATCTCATGGCCGATGAATTCGGCGTAGCGCGGCGCAAGCTCGGCCTTGATGAACTCGAGGTAGCGCTTCTCGGTTTCCTCCGGCAGTTGCTCGCGGCGGATCGACTGCTCCAGCGTGTACATCAGGTGCACGGGATCGGCGCCGATCTCGGCGGTGTCATGGTTGAAGGTCGCGGCCAGTACCTTGAAGGCAAACCGCGTCGAGGGCGCCGTCCATCCCCTCGTCGACGCCGGCGGAGTCCTTGTACTCCTGCACGCTGCGCGCCTTCGGATCGCTTTCCTTCAGGCTCTCGCCGTCATAGACGCGCATCTTGGCGTAGATCGTGGAGTTCTCGTGCTTGCGCAGGCGCGCCATCACCGAGAAGCGCGCCAGCGTCTGCAGCGTGGCGGGCGCACACGGCGCGCGCGACAGCTCCGAGCCCTGGATCAGCTTCTCGTAGATCTTCTGCTCTTCGGTGACGCGCAGGCAGTAAGGCACCTTGATCACGCAGATGCGGTCGATGAAGGCCTCGTTGTTCTTGTTGGCCTTGAAGCTCGTCCACTCGGCTTCGTTCGAGTGGGCGAGGATGACGCCGTTGAACGGGATCGCGCCGATATTCTCGGTGCCGATATAGTTGCCCTCCTGCGTCGCGGTCAGAAGCGGATGCAGCATCTTGATCGGCGCCTTGAACATCTCGACGAATTCCAGGATGCCCTGGTTGGCGCGGTTCAAGCCGCCGGAGTAGCTGTAGGCGTCCGGATCGTTCTGCGCGTAGGTCTCGAGCTTGCGGATATCGACCTTGCCGACCAGCGAGGAGATGTCCTGGTTGTTCTCGTCGCCGGGCTCGGTCTTGGCGACCCCGATCTGCCGCAGCCGCGACGGCTGGATGCGCGCGACGCGGAAGCGCGAGATGTCGCCGCCGAACGCCTCGAGCCGCTTGTAGCACCACGGGCTCATCAATCCCGTCAGACGCCGGCGCGGAATGCCGTACTTCTCCTCGATCATCGGTCCGAGCGTCTCGGGATCGAACAGGTTGAGCGGGCTTTCGAACACCGGGCTCAATTCGTCGCCGGCCTTCAGCACGTAGATCGGGTGCACCTCCATCAGCGACTTCAGCCGCTCGGCCAGTGACGACTTGCCGCCGCCGACCGGCCCGAGCAGATAGAGGATCTGCTTGCGCTCCTCGAGCCCCTGCGCCGCGTGGCGGAAGAAAGCGACGATGCGTTCGATCGTCTCTTCCATGCCGTAGAAGTTTGCGAACGCTGGATACCTGCGGATCGTACGGTTCAAGAAGATACGGCCAAGGCGCGTGTCCTTGGCCGTGTCGATCAGTTCGGGCTCTCCGATGGCGGCGAGCAGTCGCTCCGCAGCGTTGGCGTATCGCATTGGGTCGCCTCTGCACGACTCCAGATAATCCGCCATCGACATATCGACTTCGCTGCGCGCCTCGTAGGTTCGCGCAAACGCATTGAACAGAGCGTCGTTGTACATGCCATTCTCCGTCTCGTCGGCCGTCCTGCCGTCCGCGGAGCTGTCACGCTCTCGTTTCGAAAGCTTTCCCCGAGCTTCCAAATTCGAATCAGCATCGGCACTTGAACCGTAGCACACGCCTTCAGGTTCCTTATCGCAACGCACAATAGAGGCAACGACTGATTCAAAGGCAGGCATTTGCCTAAACTATTGGCGAAAGGAACTAAATCGGCGCAATTTGCGTCGAATGCTACAAGATGTGGCAGCGATGCCACGCCATATATATTTGCACTCCGTCGCGCGTTTTATTTGCGCTGCGTTGCGCTGAAAGCAGGCGTTTCTTTACCTTCTAGATGTATAGCGCACTTGCGCCGGCGCAAGCGTGACCAAGCTCACCATCGCGCCATGATCTGCAGCCGCTAATAGTCGAAGCTGCGACCGCCAGCGTCCTTGATGTACTGGCCTGCAAATGTACGCGAGTACAGCGCGTGCAGTTGCACGAAGCGCGTCATGTCGCACGTCAAATCAATTTGACCGATCTGCGCGACGCCGGGGCCGTCGAATTCGGCGCGGTGATGATGGTGCCGACCGGTCCATAGACCGAGTCCGCCGTCGTCACCTTGCGCACGAAATTCCAGCTCACGCCGAACGCGGCGTTCGGGCTCACGAAGAATTGCACGTAAGATTGCAGGTTCTTCATGTTCGACGCCGAGATCAACGACATCTCTGAAATCGCGCTCGCCGCGACAGGTACGGTTGCAACACCGCGCGCGATGCGCATCAAGCGATTGCGCACACACTCAATCGCTTCGATGTCCCCGAACGCAACACAATCAACTCACAACAACCGGCGCGCGGGCATTCCGCACGCCTCCCTCCGGGCCACCGGCGGTCTGCGCCGCCTGGCGGCCATTATACCATCACTGCTTCGGACGGATCGCGTCGGCCGTCCCGGCGACGAACGCCTTGATCTTGGTCACCTCGTCCATCGTCAGCTTGCCGGTGAAGTCGGGCATGCCTTTGTTGGTGTGCGGTCCCTTGAAGACCATCTTGTCCAGATTGGCGATCGACTCCGGGGCGACGTAGCCGAGATTGGAGATGTTGCCGCCCTTGCCGCCGGGGATGCCATGGCAGCCGACGCAGTTGCTGACGTAGAGCAACAGACCGGGCCCGACGTCGTCCTTGTTGTACGTGATGCCGGAAATCAGGCTGGCGAGTTGCACCTTGGCAGAATTCCGGCAGCGGCGCCTTGCCGCCGACGGCGAAGGTGAACACCGTGCCCGGTCCCTCCTTGTCATTGATGCGCTCGGAGAGACCGAACACTCCGCCCCAGCCCACTGCGATCGACACATACTGCACGCCGTCGACGAGATAGGTCGCGGGCCCCGCAACGATGCCGGTGCCGGTCGGCAGACTCCCACAGCTTCTCGCCGGTTTTGGCGTTGAACGCCGCGAAGCGCCCGTCGGCCAATCCCTGGAACACGAGGTTGCCGGCCGTCGCCAAGGTGCCGCCGTTCCATGGCGAGACGTGCTCGACATTCCAGGCCTCTGCCTGCTTCACCGGATCCCAGGCGACCAGCTTGCCGAACGGCTTGCTGGTCGGCGGCACCGCGTTGAGCGCGAACGCCGTATTCCAGCCGGTGCCGCCTTGGAACTGGCCGGGCTTGTTCTCGTCGTGCTTCCAGGCCAGGTCTTCCATCAACGTGAGCGGCACGTTCTGTGCGGGAATGTAGACGAGCCCGGTCTCGGGACTGAACGACATCGGGTGCCAGTTGTGCGCCCCGTACGGCCCCGGCACGCTGTCGAACGCCTTGTCGCGGACGCGCGCATCGGCAACCTCGATCGGCCGGCCATTGGCGTCGTAGCCCGTCGCCCAGTTCACGTTGACGAAGTTCTTCGCCGAGATGAACTTGCCGTTGGTGCGGTCGACCACGAAGAAGAAGCCGTTCTTCGGCGCGTGCATGATCACCTTGCGGGGGCTCCCGTCGATCGTGAGATCCGCAAGGATCAGCGGCTGTGTCGCCGTATAGTCCCAGTTGTCAGCCGGCGTTTCCTGATAGTGCCAGACATATTTGCCCGTGTCGGCGTTCAGCGCGACGATCGAGGAGAGATAGAGATTGTCGCCGCCGGCGGGGCTGCGCTTGCGGTGGCTCCAGGGCGAGCCGTTGCCGGTGCCGATGTAGACGAGGTTGAGCTCGGGATCGAAGACGATGCTGTCCCACGCAGTGCCGCCGCCGCCATTGATCCACCACTTGCCGGCCGGATCCCAGGTTTTGGCCGCAGCCTCCATCGATTCATCTTCGAACGGCTTTGACGGATCGCCTGGCACGCGAACCAGCGCCAGGCCTGTTCGCCGGTCTCGGCATTGTACGCCGTCACATAGCCGCGCACGCCGTATTCGGCGCCGCCGTTGCCGATCAACACCTTGCCGTTGGCAATGCGCGGCGCGCCGGTGATGGTGTAGGGCTTTTGCACGGTCAATGACGGTGTCCTTCTCCCAGACCTTCTGTCCGGTCACGGCGTCGATCGCATGCAGCTTCCCGTCATAGGCGCCGACATAGACCTTGCCCTTGTAGAGCGCGACGCCGCGATTGACGACGTCGCAGCAGCCCTTGTAGCCGGCCTCGCGGTCGACGCCCGGATCGTAGGTCCAGATCTTCTTGCCCGTGCGCGCATCGACCGCGTGCACGACGCTCCACGACGCCGACACATACATGATGCCGTCGACGACGATCGGCGTCGCCTCGACGCCGCGGATCGATTCAAGGTTGTAGGTCCACATCAGCCCGAGGTTCTTCACGTTCTCGGTGGTGATCTGGTTCAGCTTGCTGAAGCGGGTCTCGGCGTAGTCGAGGCCGTAGTTGAGCCAGTCCTTGGTCGTCGCCGCATTGTTCCTGATCGCGGCGTCGTCGACCGCCGTCGTCACAGCCTTGATGTGCGCCGGCGAGCCTTTCGCATCCTGGGCGGATGCAGCCGACGTGGCCAGCACGGTCGCCAGGACGGCAGCCAGCAACGCGAGACAGAACCGGCGAACGGAATTGAGCCGAGCGGCGAGACGTTTCATCGCAACCTCCCCATGTGGTCTCTGATGGACCTTGAACCGACGTGCATCACCCACTCCGGGAGTGGGCGGTAGTTCTAAGCGCCGGGAGAATTCTTGCCTCCCGGCGCTCTGTCGTCGCTTAAGCCTTCATCGCGGCTTTCACCGCTTCGCCGTGATCGGCAGCGAGCGTACCCGCGCGCCGAGCAAGACGTTGCGAGCGCCGGCGACCGCGTACCGGGCGCCTGCTTGGCGATGCGCCGCACCCGTGCGACCGATCGCGTTGCGATGGCGTTGCCGAAAGCTCGGATGCCACCACGCCCATCCGCTGACCCAGAGCAGCGGCGTGTCGTTCGCCGCATCGACGGACATCGTCCGTCCATTGATCACAAGATTGGGCATGGTCTCGTCCCTGTCCGGTCGGAGGAGCCGAATTTCTTGTGGCGTTTCTTCTTTCTTTTGGCGTTTCTTCTTTGGGGGTTTAGGCGTTTCTTCGCGGCTCGGTTCTTGTCTCAGAACTCATCAGTCATGCCGCGGCGTGACCGGGACGCCGCAGGCGGGCCGGAGCATGCTCGCAAATGAAAAAACGCGCAACGACAAACGGAAATTCCGCGGAGCGAAAATCTTGCTGGCCACGCCGCGTCGGCAGCGCGGCCCCTACCGGCCTTCGCCGACGCGCCGCATAAGCGGCTCACCCGCGCGAATGCGTGTCCCTTCCTGCACGTTGCCGCAGAACCCAAAACCTTCCGGAGCGAGCACGATGATCGTCGAGCCGTGTTCGAACCAGCCAAGTTCGTCGCCCTTGCGAACCTTTGCATCGCATGAAAACACCGTTGGTCCCGGCTGCCGCGCCTTCACGACCATGTCGAGGCAATGCAGGCGCACGCTCGCAACCAGGACGGCCGCGACCGCGACCAGGGTGAGCGTCTCACCGCTCTCCAGCCGGGTTCGAAGCACGGCGCGTTCGTTCTTGCAGAACAGCCCCTCGACCCGCTTCAGCGCGATCGGATTGACGTTCCAGCAATCGCCGAAGATCGATATGACCTGCTCGATGCGGCAATCATGCGGCGCGTGAAAGCGATGATACATGCCGGCCGTCAGGCGGAGGGTGACGAAGCTCCCGTTCCGGTGCGTCGCCACCAGCGCAGGATCGCCGAGCAGATCCGACAGCGCATAAGGCGCGCCCTTGATCTGAAACAGCTCGGTATCCGCGATCGGGCCATGCGCGCCGATGATGCCGTCGGACGGGCTGACCACAATCGAGGGATCGGCATCGACCGGCCGCGCGCCGGGCCGGAGCTCGCGCGTAAAACAATCGTGCAGGCTGCGGAAGCTCGATTTCCTCGCGTCGGCGCAGATCGAGGTCGGCGAACAGGCTCAAGGCTCCGATCGAAAGGTCGCGGATCAACGGCTGCTCGATCTTGCTGAACCAGCCCATGAAGCGCGTCAGCGCCGCGCGGGGAATGCGGTTGGTCAGCAGGAAATTCAGGTCTTCTTGCTGCGAAATCGCAGCGATCAGGTTGCGGACTGTCATGAATTCTGTCAGCGCCGCTCGCTAGCGCTCGTTGGCATGAATAACACCTTTCTGATTCTCTCCGCCGCGGCCACCGCCGCCACCGCAACCTTCGCCCTGCCCAAGCTCTACGCGCGCGTGCAGCTGTCGCGGGCCAAGCATCGCTCGCTGGCCGGGCATTCGAAGATGTCGCGCCGCGCGGCGCGGCTGATCCCGTTCTATGATTTCGGCATCGAACGCTTCTTCGATTCCGACGGCGCGCCGCCGGAGATCGAACGGCGCGCATGGAAGCTTTCTTCCGTCTCGCGCAGGACTGCAAGAAGCGCTTCGCCAGAAGCCGGCAGATGACCGCAGAGGTCGCAAACGGCATCTCCGACCTGCAGTTCGTCGAAACCTACCGCGTGCCGTTCCAGTACAGCCGCCTGGTCCGCGAGCACCTCGGCGCCGGCGCCTTCGTCGAGTCGTCGGCCGGCGTGACGGTGACCGACCTCGACGGCAACGTCTTCTACGACCTGACCGGCTCCTACGGCGTCAATGTCTTTGGCAACGACTTCTATAAAGAGTGCATTGCCGGAGCCGAAGTCCGCGCCCGGGCGCTCGGACCGGTGCTCGGGCCCTACCATCCGGTGATCGCCGACAACGTCAGGCGGCTGAAGGCCATCTCGCAGCTCGACGAAGTCTCCTTCCACATGTCGGGAACGGAGGCTGTGATGCAGGCGGTGCGGCTTGCGCGCTATCATACCGGCCGCACCCACCTCGTCCGCTTCGTCGGCGCCTACCACGGCTGGTGGGGCGACGTTCAGCCCGGCGTCGGCAACCCGGTCTCCCCGCACGAGACCTACACGCTCGCGGACATGTCGGAGCGGACGCTGCATGTCCTGAAGACGCGATCCGATATCGCCTGCGTTCTGATCAATCCAGTGCAGGCCCTGCATCCGAACGCCAACCCGCCGTCGGATAACGCGCTGGTGGACTCGTCGCGCGCGGGTTCGTTCGATCGCGCCGCGTATACCGCCTGGCTGAAGCAGCTTCGCGAGGTCTGCACCGAGCGCGGCATCGTGCTGATCTTCGACGAAGTCCTGGTCGGCTTCCGCCTCGCCCGCGGCGGCGCCCAGGAATATTTCGGCGTGCGCGCCGATCTCGTCACCTACGGCAAAAGTCTCGCGGGCGGACTGCCGATCGGTGCGGTCTGCGGACGGAAGGACCTGATGCGCCGCTTCCGCGACGATCATCCGGTCGACGTCTGCTTCGCGCGCGGGACCTTCAACTCGCACCCCTACGTGATGACGGCGATGGACGAGTTCCTGACCCGGCTCGAGCAGCCGGCGATCGCGAACCTCTATGACGGCCTCGACGAGATCTGGGATGCGCGGGCGCGCGCTTTGAACGAGCAGCTGGCCGCGAAAGGCCTGCCCGTGCGCGTCGCCAACATGTCGTCGGTCTGGACCATCAACTACACCGAGCCCTCGCGCTACAACTGGATGTTCCAGTACTACCTGCGGCTGGAGAACCTTGCGCTGAGCTGGATCGGAACCGGCCGGCTGATCTTCAGCCTGAACTATACCGATGCGGATTTCAAAGTGGTGGCCGATCATTTCGTCACTGCTGCCGAAAGGATGCAACAGGACGGCTGGTGGTGGCGCGATGCAGCTCTCACCAACAAGGGCATCCGCCGGCAGATCCTGAAGGAGATGATTGCGCGAAGGTGGTCGCGGCGACCCGCGACCACCCCTTCCCTGCAGCCGCAGACCTCACGCGTGTCTCTCGAACGGGGTGTGCTCGAGGATGTCGAGACCCGGGTCGATCAGCTGGCCGCGCATCAGAAATAGCGGCGCCTTCCAGTAAAGCTTCAGGTCGTGGAACGGATCGGTCAGGATCTTGGTCATCCAGACCAGACCGGTCTGCACGTCGCGGATGAAGAACAGGTGCACCGTGCGGAACAGCAGGCCGCCGATCCCCACCGCGAGCCAGATCTTGGCAACGTGGCGGATGAAATCGTTCGTCGTGACCCAGGGCTCCACCAGGCCGAACAGGCTTGGATCGGCGAACAGCACCAGCGGCGACAGGGCCCAGATCACCATCAGCACGACCTTGCGCTGCAGATTGTAGCCGACCTTGATCTCTTCCTTGTGCTCGTGGGTCGCCTGGTTGACGTGATCGTAGTGTTTCGGCTCAAAGAAGAAATGGCCGGCCTGCCGCGTCGTCATCGAGACCAGCCAGCCGATCAGCGTGGCAAGCAACGGGTCGAAGAAGATGAGGCCGTAGGCGATCAGGAAGCTCGTGGCACTGACGAAGTGCAGGCTCTGATTGATACGGCTGTGATGATAGTAGCGGTGGTCGTCCCATCGCTGGGTCCGCAAGGCCTCAAGAAAGCTGCTCATTTTTCTCCTCTGGGTAAGTGCGCTTCGATAGAACCGTTCAGTTTCCAGCCGATGACAACTTCGTGTTGACATGCCGAATTGGCACAACATGAACCGACTGTTGCTCGTCCGCCACTCGCGCGTTCAGCGCTCTTGCGAAAACGGATCAGGGAGAAGTGGCCGAGCGGCGGAATGGCCTGGCGCTCCACGAACTCCATGCCATGCGTGTCGTTCGCGGTGACCCATGCGTCGTAGCGGGACCACGCGAAGTCGGTGCGAAAACCAAGCGGACGGACCACCGGCATCAGTCCTTTTTCGATCACGTGGCGAAGTCCGGCGTCGGCGCTGACCCGGCTCAGCAGGATCAGTTCGCCGCCAGGCTTCAGAACCCGCGCGAACTCGTCGAGGCAGGCTTCCGGGTTCGGAACCGCCGTGACGACATATTGCGCCATGACCACGTCGAACGAGCCGTCTTCGAAATCGAGATGCTCGGCATCCATCACAGCCAGGCCCTCGACGTTCGTCAGGTGCAGCCGTTCCACCCGCTCCTGCGCCTTGCGCAGCATTGCTTCCGAAATATCGACGCCGAAGACCTCGACGTTGGCGGAATAGAGCGGCAGCGAAATGCCGGTGCCGACGCCGACCTCGAGCACGCGCCCGCCGATCCGGTTGGTCGCGAGGATGGCTGCGCGCCGTCCCTTGCCGAACACCGGCCCGAAGACGAGGTCGTAGACCGGCGCCCAGCGGTCGTAGGCACGCTCGACACCCTCGCGGTTGAGGTCCAGTTGTGCTGCGCCGTTCAGATTCATCTTGATGCTACCCTCCATCTCTTGTCTCCGTTCAACCTTGCGCCGCCGTCTGGCCCACCAGCCGTTGCGCAGACCCAAGCGTCAGGCCCGGGCGCAGCGCTGCGAGGTGGCCGAGAAACTGCCGCGCGCAGCTCTCCCATGAATGAGCGAGCGCAAAATCCCGGCAGGCGGCGCGTGACATGGTCAGCGCGCGCAGAGCCGCCGCGCGCAGATCGTGGTCCAGGGCACCGATCGGATGATCGGCAATGACGTCGAGCGGCCCCGTGACCGGGAAAGCCGCAACCGGCGTGCCGCACGCGAGCGCTTCGAGTTGCACGACGCCGAAGGTGTCGGTCAGGCTGGGGAATACGAAAACATCCGCGGCCGCCACATGGGCTGCCAGATCCTTGCCGGTCTTTTCGCCGAGGAACACGGCGTTCGGAAACTTGCGCTCCAGTTTCGTCTTCAGCGGACCGTCGCCGATCACGACCTTCGAGCCCGGCAGGTCCAGCGACAGGAACGCTTCGAGGTTCTTCTCCACGGCCACCCGACCGACCGTCATGAAGACGGGTTTTGGCAAACCGAGCTGAACGGGATTGTCCGGCGTGAACAGATCCGTGTCGACGCCGCGGGTCCAGCTGCGCAGGTTGGTGAAACCGCGTTCGGAGAGCTCCCGCTTCAGCGAGGGCGTCGCCACCATGGTCCCCGCGCCCGCCGCATGAAACCGGCGCAGCACCGCATAGCCCCAGGATGCGGGAATGCCGGTGCGAACGGAGACGTATTCCGGGAAAGCGCGTCGTGTAGGACGTGGTGAAAGCAAGGGAGCGCCGCCGGCACCAGGCACGCACCGCCCAGCCGATCGGGCCTTCGGTGGCGATGTGGATGGCGTCCGGCGAAACCGCTTCGATCCTGCGGGCGATCTCGCGCCGGTTCGGCAGCGCGACGCGCAGGCCTGGATAGGTCGGCACCTCGACCGAAGGAAAGCCGTCCGGCGTGAGGAATTGAATGTCGGCGCCGAGCGTCGCGGCGCTCGCCGCGAGCGAGGTCAGGGTCCTTACGACACCGTTAACCTGCGGCCGCCATGCATCGGTCGCTATCATAATTCGCATGACGTTCGGTCCATCTCCAGAAGGGTTGATTCCCTCTCTGGAGATTCCGACAATCGTGCTTCAACTGTATGACGTTGATGACTGCCGCATAACGCAACAGAACTGTCATTGCGCCGTCGTGCTGACGTCGCAACGACTCGTCCTTGCGTTAACCATTTGGGCGCAGTTGTGAGCGCGGCGACGCGCGAGCGGGGCCTCAAGCCGCCCTTCCGCACCGCCCTCACCCGTTCCAGCACGCTGCCGAGTATGCCTTTCGGCAGGAAGATGATGAACAGCACGAGCAGCACGCCATAGACGAGGTTGTCCCAGCCCACTGCCTTGGTGCCGAAACCGATGCGCAGGCCTTCCGCAAGCATGATGGTGATGATGGCGCCGACCGTCGGACCAAGCGACACGTAAAGCCCGCCGACAATGACGGCAAACACCATCTGCAGCGATACCGCGATGCCGCTCACCGTGTCGGGCGAGATGAACATCTGATACTGGCAGTAAAGTGCACCGGCGAGCGCGGTCATCAACGCGCTGATCACGGTGATCTTCAGTTTTTCCGCGGTGACGTTGACGCCGGCGGCAGCAGCGGCATCCTCGTCCTCGGAGATCGCTTCAAGCGCATACCGGTCCATGCTGCGGTCGACCCAGCGCCAGATCAGCAGGCCGACCACCCACACGCCGAGCGCGATCAGGTACCAGGTAATCTTGTCGTCGAACTGCAGCGCCAGCAGCTGGCTGCCCTTCGTCCGGTTCGGCGTGTAGCCGAGCGAGCCGCCGGTGTAGTCGCGCGTCGCCGTGATCACCTGCAGCACGATGCCGGACAGCGCCAGCGTCACCAGCACGAAATAGTGGCCGGTGATGCGGAAGCGAAAGCACGGATAGCCGACGATCACCGCCAGCACCGCGGCCGTCGCCATCGCCAGCGGAATGCCGAGCCATGGCGAGACGCCGAGGTGGTTCCACAACAGCGCGGTGACATAGGCGCCGACGCCCATGAAGCCGCCGTGGCCGAGCGACACCAGGCCGAAGCGCCCCATCATCGACCAGGACGTATAGGCGAACGCCCAGATCAGGATCAGGATCAGGATGTGCAGGTGATAAGGGTCGCGATAGACGAACGGCAGCGCGACCAGCGCCGCGCCGACCAGCCCGAGGACGACGTTGCGGATGCTCATGAACGCCTCGTGAGCAGGCCGGTCGGGCGGATGAACATCATCACGATGAAGAAGGCGAACGCCAGCACGTAACCCCATTCGAGGTCGGAGAAGAGACCGCCCAGCGAGATGATTTCCGCAAACAGGAACGCGGCGATGAAGCCGCCGACGAAGTTGCCGAGGCCGCCCAGCACGCAGATCAGGAAGGTGATCGGCCCGAACGACAGGCCGACGAACGGATGCACGTCGTACTGCAGCACCAGGAGGCACGCGGCGAGACCGGCCAGCGCGCCGCCGATCGCCGAGGTGATCAGATAGATCCTGCGTGCATCGACACCCATCAGCGGCATGATCTGGCGATCCTGGGCGATCGCGCGGATCGCCGTGCCGATGAACGTGCGCGTCATGAACAGGTACACCAGCAGCATGCCGATCAGCGCCACGACGAAGGCAAGCAGGCGCGAATAAGAGAAGTGCATCTCGCCGAGCCGCAGCACCGGCAGGCGGATGCCGAGGTTGCGGAAATCGACACCGAAGGCGACGGTGGCAAAGCTCTGCAGCACGAACAGCACGCCGCCGGTGGCGAGCAATTGGTTGATGGGTGCCGCGTTCAAAAGTGGCTGGATGACAAGGTAATGCAACAGCGCGCCGAGGATTGCGACCAGCAGGATCGCAAGCGGCGCTGCGACAAAGTACGACAGGCCGTAATACTGGACCAGGAAGTACATACCGTACATGCCGATCATCACCAGCTCGGCGTAGCAGATCCACGTCACGTCGATGACGCCGAAGATCAGGTTCAACCCAAGTGCCAGGAGCGCGAGCAGACCGCCGAGCAGGATGCCGTTGATCACGGCCTCGAGCAGGAAGATGTCGAAGAATTCGAGCACGTGTTCACCCTCGCCTGTCTGCCGCAACGGCCGCCGCGCCCTCAGCGTCATTGCGAGCCATAGCCGTTCGAAAGAACGGCGTCGCTTCGCTCGCCTATGGCGAAGCAATCCAGTCTGAGTCTGCCGCAACCGCCGCGCTGGATTGCTTCGTCGCTTCGCTCCTCGCAATGACGGCATGGTCACACCCCCAGATACGCCTGCTTGATCGTGTCACTCTGCAGCATCGCGCTCGCGGTGCCCGAGGCACGGATGCTGCCGGCCTCGAGCAGATACGCGCGGTCGACCACGTGCAGCACCTGCTGCACGTTCTGCTCGACGATCAGCACCGTGAGCCCGCTCGTGCGGATCTTTTTCACCAGTTCGAACACCTGCTGCACCACCACCGGCGCAAGGCCGGCGGACGGCTCGTCGAGCAGCAGCAACTTCGGATCGGACATCATCGCGCGGCCGATCGCGCACATCTGCTGCTCGCCGCCGGACATGGTACCGGCAAACTGTTTGCGGCGCTCCTTCATGCGCGGAAACAGGTCGAACACGACCTCGAGCCGTTCGGCGTAGCGCTTGCGCGCCTCCGGCATGAACGCCCCCATCTTCAAATTGTCTTCCACGGTCAGGCGTGGAAACAGCCGCCGGTTCTCCGGCACGTGCGCGATGCCGAGGCTGACGATGCGATGCTCCGGCGTCTTGAGGACGTCGGCGCCTTCGAAGCCGATCGCGCCGGCGCTCGGCCGGATCAGCCCGGAGATCACCCGCATCAATGTGGTCTTGCCCGCGCCGTTCGGCCCGATCACGCCGACCGCCTCGCCCGCGTTCACCTCCAGGCTGACGCCGAACAGCGCCTGAAAGCTGCCGTAGCCCGCATCCACCGATTTCAGTTCAAGCATGCGTCCCTCACACGCGGGCCATCGCGGCCGCGGCCTGCACCGCATTCGCGTCCGTGCCGAGATAGACCTCGATCACCCTTGGATCGCCCGCGACCTCCGACGGCAGTCCTTCGGAAATCTTCTCGCCGTGATCGAGCACCATCACGCGGTCGACCACGCGCATCAGCACGCCCATGATGTGCTCGACCCAGATGATGGTGATGCCGAGCTCGTCGCGAATTTTTCGCAGCATATCGGCGGCCTGGTCCATCTCGTGATCATCCAGCCCGCCGAGGCTTTCGTCGGCCAGCAACAGTTTGGGCGCCGTGGCGAGGGCCTTTGCCAGTTCGAGCTTCTTCAAGCCTGCGGCGCCGAGCCCCTCGACGCTCGCATGGCGATCCGTCGGCAGGCCGACCATGGCGAGCGCGCGCTCCGCCGCCTCTTCAGCCTTCGCGCGGCTCTGCCGGCCCTGGCCGAAGTAGCCCGCCAGCGCCACGTTCTCGAAGATGGTCAGGCGGTGAAACGGCCGCGGGATCTGAAACGTGCGGCCGATGCCGCCATTGATGATCGCGTGCGGCGCAAGGCCTGCGAGCTCTTCGCCTAGGAACTTCATCGAGCCGGAGGTCGGCGCGAACGTGCCGGAGAGCATGTTGAAGATCGTGCTCTTGCCCGAGCCGTTCGGCCCGATCAGGCCGAGGATTTCGCCCTGCTCCACCTTGAACGACACGTTGTTGACGGCGGTGAAGCCGCCGAACCGTTTGACGAGGCTTTCAACGACGAGCACGCGATATTCCTTGTTCGATTGCCCGCGGGGGTAATCGCGCCTTCATCGTCATTGCGGGGCATAGCCGTTCGCAGAACGGCGTCGCTTCGCTCGCCTATGGCGACGAAGCAATCCAGCGCTGAGTATGCGGCCCTGGATTGCTTCGCTTCGCTCGCAATGACGCCAAGGGGCGTCACTTATTGCTGTACGTCGTCCCCGCGGGCAGCGGCAGCACGGCCTCGCGTTGCGCCTGGCTCTTCGGCCACACCACGTACGACTTGTCGTCGACGTACTGGATGACCACCGGGAACGAGCGCTCGTTCTGCCCGGCCATCGGCTGGCCCTCGCCGAAGAATTTGACGCCGAAGCCGAGCATGGTCCCGCCTTCGGGGATGTCGAGCTCCAGCGCCGCCTTCCTCAACGCATCGGAATCGACGCCGCCGTATTTTTTGATCGCGCGCGGCAGCACCTCGGTCATGAACAGGTAGGTGTTCGACGCGGCCATGCCGACATGGGCGGAGCGGATCGTCACGCCCGGCTTCACCTTGTCGAACTCCTCGCCGACCATTTTGATGACCGGCGGCAGTTTCGGATCGAGACCCTTTTCGTTGGCGAGCCAGATCGAGATCGGGTCGGTATTGAACACATAGTTGACGTCGGTGCCGAGGCCTTCCTTCAGTTTCTCGTACACGCCGTAGCCCGCGCCGTGGCCCACCAGGGCCGCGAACTTCAGCCCCTGCTCGCGCGCCTGGCGCAACAGCAGCGTGATGTCGGGATTGTAGCCGGTGTGGAAGACCACGTCCGGCCGCGCGCGCTTCAACTTCGTCACCAGCGAGGAGAGGTCGGGCGCGGTGGCCGCATAGCCTTCCTTCATCACCACGTTCAAGCCGGCTTTCTTGGCGCCCGCCTCGTTGCCCTTGGCGACGTCGACGCCGTAGGCGCCATCCTCATGGATGATGGCGACGCGCAGGTCCTTCGGCTCCTTGCCGAGCTTTGCCTTCGAGTTCTGGGCGATGAAGTCCATCGTCATCATCCCGAACTGGTCGCCGCTCGCCTGCGGGCGGAACACGTATTTGTAGTTCTTGCCGTCCAGCACGGCCGAGGAAATGCAGGTGGTGATCCACATGAACTTCTTCAGTTGCTCGATGCGGCCGGCCACCGGCACGCACTGCGCCGACGAATAGAAGCCGAGCAGCATGTCGACCTTTTCCTGCTCGATCAGCCGCACCGCCTCGTTGATCGCCACGTCCGGCTTGCTCTGCGCGTCGGCGTAGACCGCCTCGATCTTGTAGCCCTCGACCCCTGTCTTGGAGAAATGGTCGAGCATGATCTTGGCGCCGGTGTACTGCAGCTCCGAACCGCCGCCGGCGAACGGGCCGGTCAGATCGTAGATCACGCCGATCTTGATCTTTTTCTCCTGGGCATCAGCGGCACCCGCCACCCCCAAGGCCGCCACCGCGGCCACACACGCACCAAGCAGTCGGGCGCGCTTCAGCATGGAAACCTCCCTTATTATTGTGCATTGCGTTTCTTGGTCTTTTTGTTGGGCTTATCACAGGGGGAGACGGTGGGGATGTCAAGCTGGCAAGGCGCGACATTTCGGGGGGCGAAAGGAGGAAAGGCGGCGCGACATCGAAATGACAGAGTGAACCTTACGATCGGCTGACCGCCTTTCCGCTGATCGCCTGATCGAGCCCCGTCATGTCCTGCTTCATCTGTGTCCAGTGCGGCATGCAGTATCCGGACAAGCTGGAACCACCTTTGCGCTGCCCGATTTGCGAGGACGTTCGCCAGTTTGTCCGTTGGGAGGGGCAGGCCTGGACCACGCTCGACGAGATGCGCAAAACTTACGCAGCGCGACTTGAGACCGATCACGGCCTGCTCGGGATCGGCTCAAAGCCCGGTTTTGCTATTCAGCAGCGCGCCCTGCTGGTGCCGGCCGCGGAAGGCAACATCCTTTGGGATTGCAGCGCACTGATCGACCAGGCGATCATCGACGGTATCAACGAGATGGGCGGCCTCAGCGCCATCGCGATTTCGCACTGCCATTACTACACGACGATGGTGGAATGGTCCGACGCCTTTGGCGGCGTCCCGATCTACCTGCACGCGAACAACAGGAAGTGGGTTCAGCGCGAGAGCAAGGCCATCGTCTACTGGTCGGGCGAAGAGTTCAGGATCTCGCCGTCGGCTATGCTCTATCGTGTCCCCGGTCACTTTTCCGGAGGAACGCTCCTGCATTGGGTGGACGGTGCGAACGGCGCCGGCGCGCTGTTCACCGGCGACGTGCTGCAGGTGACGCAGGACCGCAAGTTCGTCAGCTTCATGTACAGCTACCCCAACTACATCCCCCTGAACGCTGCGACCGTGCGCAGGATCGGCGAGATCATCGAGCCGCTCGCGTTCGACCGCATCTACGGCGCATTCTGGCATCGCGTCATCGCCGACGGCGCAAAACCCGCCTCGCGCGCGTCGGTGGCGAGGTATCTCAGCGCGATTGCGTGAGAGTATTTGCGCCCTCTCCCCTTGCGCGCCCCGCAAGGGGAGAGGGCGCAGTTACAGGCGCTTCGTCGAACAAACGGCCTCAGCCGCTTGCGTCATCTCGGGCCCGAGATAGCTGCGAAACCTTGGCTCGTTCACGAGCGCGCGAAAATCGGGATAGCGCGTCACGCCGCCGCCGGTGACCAGCAGGAACTGCTCGGCGATCTCGCTCAGGATTTCCAGGTGCCAGCTCGCGGTCGGGTGCAGGCACAACACCACGAGCCGGCCCTCGCCGCGCAGTTTTCGGAAGAAATCGAGCATGAAGCCGATGTAGCCGTCCTGGAGGTTGAACTGCGGCTCGTCGAACAGGTGCACCATCGGCGTCGACGTCGGCGATCGCGCCAGCAGCGCGGACGGGATCACTTTCCGGAACCGGCGCACCTGGTAGGACTGATGGTAGTGGATCGCGAGGCGATCGCGCTCGCGGTATTTGACGCGATGGATATCGGCGCCGGCGACGTAGACATGCCCCGCGGACGGCACGTTGGAGCCGGTCATCATCTCGAACAGCGTGGTCTTGCCTGCGCCGTTCGGCCCGACGACGCCGATGATCGAGGGCTTTTCGACGATGAGATCGGCTTCAAGCGAAAATGTCGGGCGGCGGACGATGCGGCCTCGCGTGTAAACCTTGCGGACGTGATCGAGGACGAGCAGCGGCTGAGGCCATCAGTGAACTCCCAGCAGGCGCTGGCGCAGCGCGGTGTCGTCCTTCAGCGTTGCCGCGTCGCCGGTCCAGACGATCCGGCCGCGGTCGATGATCGCCGCGTGGTCGGCGACCGACAGCGCGATCTCCGCATTCTGCTCGACGATCAGCGACGCCACCCCCTCCTCCCGCAGCTTGCGGATCGTCGCCAGCACGTCGCCGACGATCTTCGGCGCCAGTCCCTGGCTCGGCTCGTCGAACAGGATGAGCCCGGGCGCCCCGACCAGCGCGCGGGCGATCGCCACCATCTGCATCTCGCCGCCGGACAGATTCTCGCACTCGCGCTCCATCAGGTATTCGAGCGGCGAGAATACGTCGCACGTCTCCTTGATGGTCCAGCTGCGGAAGCGCGTGCGCTTTTGCGCAATGGACAGATTGCGCCGGACCGTCAGCGTCGGACACAGCCGCCGGTCGTCGGGCACCCAGCCGATGCCGGCGCGGGCGATCTCGTGCGTGGCCTTGTGGGTGACGTCGCGACCGTCGAAGCGGACGGCGCCGCGGCGCGGCCGCGTGAGACCCAGGATCGAGCGCAGCATCGTCGTCTTGCCGGCGCCGTTCGGACCCAATAGCGCAAACACCTTTGCCCGCTCGACCGCCAGCGACGCGCCGAACAGCGCCTGCGTCTCGCCGTAAAACGTATCGACCGCCTGCACGTCCAGGATCATGCGAACCGTCCGAGGTTGGAGCGCTTCACCCACTCGTTCTGCTGCAGCTCGTGCGGCGTGCCGCGCGCGACCACCTGGCCCCAGTGGATCACCGAAATGCGGTCGGCCAGCGAGAACAGGAACTCCATGTCGTGCTCGATCGCAACGATGGTGAGCTTGCCCTTCAGCCGGCCGACCAGCGCCGCCAGCCGCTGCACGCCGTCGGAGCCGAGACCGGAGGTCGGCTCGTCCAGACACAGCACGCGCGGGCTCTGCGCCAGCGCCACCGCTATTTCGAGCGCCCGGCGATCGCCATAGGCGAGGTCCTTCGCGCGAACGTCGCCCTTGTCGGCAAGGCCGACGGTCGCGAGCACGTCCGACGCGCTCTCTTCAAATCCGCTGTCGCCGGCAGCCGCGCGGCGCATGTCAAAACCCCGCGCGCGAAACGCCGGAAGCCCCACCATCACGTTCTCGCGCGCGGTGAATTCGTCGAACAGCGTCATGATCTGGAACGAGCGCGCGACGCCCTTGGCGGCGATCCTGTGCGGGCTGAGGCCGGTCACGTCTTCATCGGCGAGCCGGATCCTGCCGCGGTTCGGCTTCACCCGTCCGGTCAGCACGTTGAAGAACGTGGTCTTGCCGGCGCCGTTCGGCCCCATCAGGCCGTGCAATTCGCCCTCGCCCACCGCAAGGTCGATGCTTTCCAGCACCACGCGGTCTCCGAACCGGACGTGCACGCCACTTGCTTCGATCAGCGCCATCGTTCACCTCCGAACAACAGCCGCAGCGCCGAATGTCCCTGCCGGCGGATGCTGCCGAGCGCATGCTTCTGAAACGCGGCCGTGAACGCGCCGGCAATGCCCTCGGGCCGGAACAGGACGATGGCCATGAACAGGAGACCGAAATAGAGCATCCAGGCGTTGGTCAGCGCGCCGATCACGTCGCGCGCGATCAGGAAGATGAACACGCCGACGACCGGTCCCCAGAAGCTGACGAGGCCGCCGCCGACCAGCGTCATCATCACCACGTAGCCGGACTGATGCAGGCTCATCACATCGGGGAACGCCGCAAGCTGCGCCATCGCGAACAGCCCGCCCGCAAGTCCCGACACCGCAGCCGACAGCGTGAAGATCGACGCCTTGTAGAGCCAGACGTGATAGCCGAGATGGGCCGCGCGGGTTTCGCTTTGCTTGATCGCGGCGATGACGCGGCCGTACGGCGAGTTGACCAGCCGCCACAGGCCGATCACGGCCAGCGCGAACACGATCAGCACGAAGTAGTAGAACGCGACGTTGTCGGTGAGATTGAACGAGGCGACGCCGAAATCCGCCGGCAGCCGCGCGATCTTCAACAGGCCGTCCTCGCCGCCGGTCAGGCTGTGCGACTTGATCGCGATCGTCCAGAAAATCTGTCCGAAGGCGATGGTCATGAAGGCGTAGTAGATGCCGCGGCGATGCGAGATGAACAACGCCACCAGCGCGCCGGCAAGCCCTGCGACAAACATCGCCGCGGCGAGGCAAACCCAGAGGTTGGCGACCACATTGAACTGGCAGAGGCCGAAGGCGTAGGCGCCGATGCCGAAATAGGCGCCGTGACCGAACGACGGCAGTCCGGCCGTTCCGAGCACGAGGTTGAACGCGAGCGCATAAAGCGACCAGATCAGGATCTCGATGCCGAGATACGGATAGAGGCCGACGCGGGTGATCCACAGCGGCACGGTCGCGAGCACGAGCCAGAGCGCGATCATCGCCGGCGTCACCAGCCGCGCAGTGTCGGGCGACGTTGAAGGACTTTTCATCATGCCTCGAGCACGCTCTTCTTGCCCCACAGGCCGCGGGCGCGGACGCTGACGACGGCGACCAGCAGGATGTACATCGACAGCAGCGACCATTCCGACGCATAGGCGCCGGAAAGGCCGACGCAGAGACCGACCAGAAGGCCGGCAACGACGGCGCCCCAGAAACTGCCGACACCGCCGAGCACGATGACGAGGAATGCCGGGATCACCGCGTCCACGCCCATGTGCGGGCGAATGCCCCAGATCGGCGCAACGATGATGCCGGCAACGGCCGCCAGCATGGTGCCGAGCACGAACACCAAGAGCCGCAGCCGCGTGAGATTGATGCCGAGCGCGCGCACGATCTCGCTGTCATGGGCGCCGGCCTTGACGGTGGCGCCGAACGGCGTCTTCTCGATCACCAGCCAGACGAGAGCGATGATGGCGGCCGCGATGCCGGCTGCGTAGAAGCGGTAGGTCGACCAGACGAGGTCCTGAAACAGGAAGCCGCCGCTGACGGCTTGCGGCACCTGCAGGACATAGTCGCGCGTGCCCCAGATCAGGCGGATCGCCTCCTCGATCACCATCGCGGCGCCGAAGGTGAGAAGCAGCCCGTAGAGCGGATCCTTGCCGTAGGTGCGGCGCATGCAGAATTCGATGGCGATGCCGACGATGCCGACCATGACCGGCGCGATGATCAGCGTCGCGGCGTAGCGCCAGCCGAGCGGAAGCGCGAGCCATGCCTTCGCCAAGCTCAGCCGGCAGCGGCGGCCGCGAGCCGGTGAACTGCATGGCGAGGTAGGCGCCGAGCGCGAACAGCGAGCCGTGCGCCAGGTTGATCTGCTCCATCAGACCTACGATCAGCATGAAGCCGAGCGCGATCAGCGCGAACAGCAGCCCGAGCGTCAGGCCGTTGAGAAGGTGTGGGAGGAGATCGAGCAAGGGCTGGGTCTCGCAGTTAGCCGTCATTGCGAGCCGTAGCGCGAAGCAATCCAGCGCGGCGTCTGCCGCAGGCTCAGCCTGGATTGCTGCGTCGCTTCGCTCCGCGCAATGACTGCGCAATTGACGCTCAGGAATCCACCGACGGCACCTGCTCGTACGGCACGAGCTTGCACTTCGCCGCAGCATCCGTGTCCGCCACGGTCTTCGGCTCGGTCCAGCTGATGATCTCGAACAGGTCGGTGTTGTCGACCGGCTTGGCATTGCGGCGCGCCAGGTAGATCGTCTGCTGCATCTGGTGCGTCACCGGGTCCATGTAGGCGTCGTAATGCTGCATGCGCTCGGCGGCCGGGATTTTCAGGTTCTCCAGCTCCTTGATGATCTTGACGTTGTTGGTCGAGCCGGCGCGCTCGATCGCGCGCAACAGCTCGCGCGTCGCCATGTAGCCGTTGTAGGAGACGTTGCCGGGCACCGGGATCGCGCCGGCTTCCTTGTTGGCGGCCTGCCATTTCTTCACGAAATCGGCGACGCCCGGCAGCTGCAGCTTGTGATACCAGGTGGTGCCGAACACGCCGAACAGGCTTTCCGGCGAGCCCCACACGTCCGGCCAGTCCTGCTGGTTGTTGATCCAGGCCGGCTTGCCGTCGAGTTTCAGCTGGGCGACCTGCTCGCGCAGCGCCTTGATGTCGTCGCCGCCGATTGCGGTCGCCACCACGTCCGGCTTGGCCTGCTGGATCTTCAAGAGGTAAGCCGTGAAGTCGCGGGTGTTCTGCGGCACCAGCAGGTTGTCGACGATCTTGCCGCCTGCCCCCTCGACCTGCGCCTTGGTCGAGGCCGACGTGGTGTGGCCCCACACATAATCGTTGGTGAGCAGCATCCAGCTCTTGCCGATCGAATTGACCGCGTTCTTCACCGACGCTTTTGCGAAGTTGGTGCCGTTACCGTCCCACACGAACTTGATGCGCGAGCAGTTTTCGCCCGCCTCGCTCGGCGCCGAGGAATTGGTGTTGAGGTAGATCACGCCGTTCTTGGCTGCGATCTGGGTGATGGCGTTGGCGACGCCTGAGTGGACGGCGCCGATCAGGATCGTGCAGTCCTCGCGGGTGATGAAGCGCTCGGCGACGCGGCTGCCGGTCGCCGGCGTCGTCTCGGTGTCCGCCGTGATCCAGGTGACCTTGCGCCCGAGCACGCCGCCTTTGGCGTTGACCTCGTCGATCGCCATCTTGATGCCGCGCAGGTCGTCCTGACCGCTGTTGCCGTACTGGCCGCTGGCATCGCAGGTGAGCCCGATCTTGATCGGTTTAGCGGCGCCCTGCGCCCACACCCGGTTTTCCTTCCAGGGGCCGAAGAAACTTGCCGAGCCGCTCAGCGCGGTCGCCATCAGGGTGCCTTGCAGCACGCTACGTCGCGAGATCTGTCGCTTGGTCATCGCTTCCCTCCCGAGCTGTTTGTTTCTTGTTGCGGTCTTTAGAATGAACGTTCTATATACAGCTGTAAAGTGGAATGTTTGATCCAAGGCGGCCAAAACGCCGCGACAGGTGGCTGAAGCCATGAACAAACCTGCCAATCCGGCGATGGGCTACGACGAGCTGCGCGGCGCGATCGCCGCCCGGCATCGCGCATTGTCCGGCCGCCTGCAGCAGATCGCCGAATTCGTGCTCGATCACCCGACCGACGTTGCGCTGGGCACGGTCGCCGAGATCGCGCAGCGCGCGGGCGTTCCGCCCTCGGCGATCGTCCGCTTCGCCAACGCGCTGGGCTTTGGCGGCTTCACCGAGATGCAGCAGGTGTTTCGCTCGCGCCTCGTCGCGGGCGTAGCTCCAAGCTACAAGGCCCGCCTCGCGCGGATGAAGGACGATGAGAAGTCCACGCTCGGGCGCAAGCCCGCAGCCGTGCTCGAGCGCTTCGTCGGCGAAGCAAGAACCTCGCTGACGACGCTCAGCCAGTCGGTCGGCACGCGCGATCTCGAAAAGGCCACGACCATCCTCCGCAAGGCGCGCGACATCTATCTGCTGGGCCTCGGCGGCTCATTTCCGGTGGCGACGCACCTCGCCTACGTGCTGCGCAAGCTCGGCCGCCGCGTCGTGCTGCTCGACGGACTTGGCGGCAGCATCCACGAGCAATCGCATCCGGCGAACTCCGAAGACGCACTGGTCGCCATCAGCTTCCGCAACTATTACCCGGACACGGCGCGGGTGTTTCCGGAGCTGGTCGCGCGGCGCGTGCCTGCGATCTCCATCACCGATAGCCTGTTGAGCCCGATCGTCGAAGGCGCCTCGGTCGTGTTCGAGATCCAGGACATGCCGGAGCCCGCGCTGCGCACGCTCGTCGCGCCGATGTGCCTCGTGCAGGCGCTGGCCATCAGCCTCGATCTCGCGGCAGACTAGGCGTCGGTCGACTGGACGGTGCATCAGCGCCAAACTCGGCGCGCTCCCTCTCCCCGCTTGCGGGGAGAGGGTTGGGGTGAGGGGGCTGATGAATCTCCTCGTATCCCGGAGTGCGCGAGGATAGGCCTGTACCCCCTCACCCGCCCGGCTTCGCCGAGCGACCTCTCCCCGCTTGCGGGGAGAGGTTAGAAAGGAGAACGACCATGGCTGCAAACGACGCCGCGCGCATGTTGACGGGCAAGGTGGCGCTGGTGACGGGCGCCGGACGCGGCCTCGGCCGGGCGTTTGCCGAGCGGCTCGCAAGCCTTGGCGCCGACGTCGCGCTGCACGGCATGCGCGAGCATGGTCCTGCGGAATACGGCGAAGGCACCACGCTGACCGCCGTCGCCGAAGCGGTGCAGTCAGCGCACGGCGTGCGCACCATGCGTGTGCTTGGCGACCTGACCAAGGGCGGGGACATCGACCGTGTCGTCGAGGAGACCTCCCGCACGCTCGGGCCGATCGATATCCTCGTCCACAATGCCGGCGGCGACATCGCGGCCGCCGGCGGCAAGCCCGACCCGAACGATGCCGTCAACATCAGCGAGGAAGACGTGCGCGCGGTGCTGGACCGCAATCTGCTCAGCACCATCCTGACCTGCCAGGCGGTGGCGCGCGGCATGATGCAGCGACGGCGCGGCCGCATCGTCAGCATCGGCTCGGTGGCTGCCTTCAAGGGCCGGACCAACGGCTCGATCTACGCGGTGGCAAAAGCCGGCGTCACGCACTTCACGCGCTGCCTCGCCGATCAGCTCCGGCCCTTCGACATCACGGTCAACTGCATCGCGCCGGGCGACACCCGAACCGGCCGCTTCTTAGGGACACGCGCGGTCGATCAAGACCGGCTGGTCGAAACCGGCACGCTCGACCGCATCGCCACTGTCGATGAGGTGTCGCGCGTGGTCGAGGTGTTCGCAGGTCCCCTCGGCGCGTTCGTCTCGGGCCAGGTGCTGCGCGTCGATGGCGGAGGTCAGTGCTGGCCGGCGTAAGCGAGGCAGTCCCTCTGCCCGCCGGCGTCGCGCGCCGAACCGCGTTCACACAAAATTAAGAGCGCAGGTCTCTTATCTCAGCGATCGCGCTGTTTGCCCCACTCGACGACGCCGACAAGGGCGCCGCCCTCCCGCTCGTCGACAAGTTCCGGTGAAGCGACCTTGGCCTTCAGATCACGTTCCTCTTGAAGCCGTTTGATCTGTGCAGTCCATCGTTGTTCGATCCGCTGGCACACGCCAAGCGGCAGGTTAGAAGCGCTCATTTCTGAACCCCCAAGTTCAGCACGTCATTGTGATTCGAATTGAGCACCCTCATACCGGCGAAAGTATCGCGGCTTTATGGCGATGCCTGCCGCAAACGCGCGTGCATCGGCGCGCCAAAATCAGCGCGCACGTGGCCCAAAATCAACAGACAAGAGAGCGCCGCGCACTTGAAGTGCTGAGTGAAGCTCCATTCCCCATGTGCCGAACAATCCTACAGATCATGGTCGCCCGGCGCCGGGGCTGAAACGGCAGCTGAGGGCCGTTGCGCACGCGCAACGACAGGCGGAATTCGCTGCGACGGTAATGTTGGCGCCTGTTCGAATCGCGAAATCTCACGTCTCCTTGAGAGGGGGAAACGAGGGAGCCTGGGCGGGCGTTCTCTCGGTGCTGGAGGATTGGATGATGTGGGCATTGTTCGCGGACGGGAAGCAGGTCAGCCGTGCATTTCTGACCGAGAAGGAAGCATGGCATCTCGCGCGCAAGAGTTCGCTGATCGACGCGGGTCGGCTGCCGAAGGGATTTGAAATTCGTCAAATCGTGGAACGAACTCACGCGGCGTGAGTTTTGGGCCGCCGGTCAGCTGCCCCAACGGCATGACCTGCGCGGTCTCCCGTGCTCTCGGGTGAAGGCCAGAGTCCGATCCAGCTTCGCTGGATGAGACTCGTCGCTCATCTGTCTGTTGGCGTATGATCTCATCCGAAAACCGGGTCCCACCCCCGGATCAAGTCCGGGGCAAGCTTTTCGGGATCATGCACTACGATGCGAACCGTCGCGGCCGCAGCGCCTGCTCTTTCCAGATATTCAGCGTGCGCTTGGCGATGGCGACGGGCAGTTCGTCGTAACGCTTGCGAAGCTTCGCGCAGTCGTCCGACGATGCCGACAGACGGCTGAGGATCACCGCCTGGGTTGTCTCCCATCCGACCTCGGCCGCACGGCATGCAACGATCAATCCTTCACCGCGGTGCGAACGCATCAGTGGCCGGATCAGTTCGACCGGTGCTGAGGCGAGCGCAGCCAGCGCCACGATGATCGTCTCGTACTGCCGCTGCCTTGCGAACTCGAGGAGCTTGTCCTCGGTCAGCCGGTTTGCGCCTTTCAGGCCCTGAACGAGCTCCGTCGCCGATCGGAAATCGCGCGGCCGCACGGCTTCCTGCTCGACATGCTTCTCGATCGACGCGACGGAGCGCTGGACTTCGGCGCGCCGGTGCGCCGGCGTTTTCGCCAGCAGCCGCGCGCGGACAGCGTGGTTTGTATGCTTGAGCAATTTAGTGAACAGGTGCGCCGGCAAGTCGGCACGCAGCGCCGTCTTCTCCGTCATCCGCGAGTCTCCGTCGGCCGTCGCCACCAGTTGCTTGAAGCCTGCAGGAGAAACCTTCGCCCCCTCGTTGGCGGCGAGGCTGTAGCGCACATCACGATCGCCGAGCTCGATCAGGACGTCGCTGAGCGCCTCGTCGATCGCCTCGCGCTTGGAGATCGCCATCAGGTGATCCTGGCCGTGTGCAGCGGCCGCCTCGATCAGATCGTCGCTGGAGAGTTTTGGCGATGCGGTCAGCACCGGGCCCGCCACCTTGATATCCGGATGGACCGCCAGGTGCTTCAAGGTCGAATGCGGCGCATACGCGACCGGCGCCAGCTTCTGCGACAACTCGGTCAGCGCCTCCGTCTCGCAGGCACTGATAAAACTGAGGAGAATGGTGTCGAACACCTCGATCTGCTGGTCAGTCAGGCGATCGCCCTGGGCGAGCAGCAATTGCGCCACACCCTGCAGCGCATTGGCGCGGCGACCGGACGATCCCTTGCTGATGGCGTCCTGCAGATCCTTGACCGCCTCAGGATTCACAACAGTATTCCGATACTGACGAAGACACGCTGCCGTCCCCTTGCCCCGATATACAAGCGCGTTTGTATGCATTGCTGAACAAATGCACACAGAAACATCGTGGATTTTAACTTCGCCGACGTTTCAGGCTGGTTAAATTCCGCTTGCGTCGGAAGGGTCGTGCTTTCGGAGGACAAACGCGGCTCAACTCGGCGTTGCGACAGACGGAACGATGCCGCATCGGCGGGCATCGCGAGAGACTACACGCGACGCGTGCCGTAGGTCGCAATCTCGATGAGGCTCCCATCGGGATCGCGGCAATAAACCGACATCATATTGCCGCGGGCACCGAGCCGTTTGACCGGCCCCTCCTCGATCTCCACGCCACACGCCTTGAGATGCGCAACGACATCTTCCGGCGCCGACTGCGTGACGAAGCACAGGTCGTCGCTGCCCGCCGCCTCATGATCCGCCGTGAACCAGTCGTCCTTGCTGGCCGACACCGGCCGCAGGTTGATCTTCTGCCGGCCGAAATGAACCGACGTTCGCACCGGCGTGCCGGGCGTATCCTGCCGTGTCATGCCAAGCACGCGCTGATACCAGGCGGCCGATGCTTCGACATCGGTCACGTTGACCACCAGGTGGTCGAGTCCCTCGACGGTGATGGGCATGCCGGACCTCTCCTACTCCGGCTTATACCGCCAGACGCCGGCTTTGCTGTCGGCGGCCTCATCGATCGTCCACTGCGGCAGTGACAGCCCCGTCGCCACGTCGGTAAACACCATCCGCATCCGCGTGCCGATGCCGACGCGGGCGACGTCGTCCTTCGCGGCGAGCACGCCGTCCGCCGTCGTCAGGTTGCCGATCACCCGCAAGCCTTCATGCGGCGTCGGCTTGCCGCTTTGCGTGTCGAGCTCGACCAGCAGGATGAGATAAGGCACGTGCTTCTTGAACGCCGGCTGGATGGCGTGATGCACTTCCGTGTAGGAGTGCACCGTGCCCTTGCCTTCGACCGGCACCCAGTCGGCCTTCAGTTCCGTGCACCAGGGGCACGCGGTCTGCGGCGGGTAGCGGAACAGCTGGCAGTTGCAGCAGCGCTGCAGGCGGAATTCGTGCTTCGCGCAATAGGCAAAATATTCGCGGTTTTCGTTGTCGAGCGTGTCGTCGAGCTCGAGCGGCATGTCGAGGTAGTTTGCGGTGATCATGTTCGTCTCCCTCAGCCGCGCCGCATGACCATGGCGCTGCCGGTGCCGGGCATGGCCCAGCCGAGGTTCGCGCTCACCTCGGCGTTCTTCACCTGGCGGCAGCCCCCCTCGCGGTAGTCGTGGGTGTGCTGGCGCTTGCCGTCGGGGCCGATCGGGCAGGAGTTGTCCACGTCGTGGCGCAGCTGGCGCACGTTCTCGATCACCATGGCGATGCCGTGGGTGTAGGCCTCGCACAGGTGGCCGCCGCGAGGTGTTGTTCGGCCGCCTGCCGCCGAGCTTGATCGTGCCGTCGCTGACGTAGCTCCCGCCCTCGCCCTTCTTGCAGAAACCGTAGTCCTCCAGCTGCAGCATGGTGGTGAAGGTGAAGGCGTCGTACGAGCCGGTGAGGTCCACGTCCTCCGGTCCGAGGCCTGCGTTCGGCCAGAGGATCTCCTTGCCGTAGTGGCCGGCGACGGTGGAGATCGGGCCCGTCTGGTAGTGCATGTCCACGCGCGGCTTGCAGCAGCGGCCGACCACGCCGCGGATCAGCACCGGGTGATGGCGGCAGTTCTTCGCGCGCTCGGCGGAGGTGACGATGATCGCGTTGGCGTTGTCGGTCTCCACGCAGCAGTCGAGCAGGTGCAGCGGCTTGCAGATCATGCGGCTATTGACGACGTCCTCCACCGTCAGGCGCTTCTTGTAGAACGCCTTCGGGTTGTTCGAGGCATGATGGCTGTGCGTGACACGGACGGCGGCGACCTGCTCGGCCGTGGTGCCGTAGTCGTACATGTGGCGCATGAATGACGGCGCGAACATCTGCCCCGCGCTCTGCCAGCCATAGGCGCGCGCATGCAGCGCGTCGCCCGCAACCGGCGCCGCCGCGCGTGCGCCGGTACCGCCGATGCGCACCGAGGTGAAACCGTTCATCGAGCGGAAGATCACCACGGTCTTGCACATGCCGGCCTCGATCACGCCGATGGCGATACCGATCAGCGCCTCGGTGGACGATCCGCCGCCGAACACATCCATGTAGAAGTTGAGGCGGATGCCGAGGTCGCCGGCAACGAACGGCGAGAACACCGAGTTGTTCGATTGATACGACAGCATGCCGTCGATATCGGACGCCTTCAGCCCGGCATCTTCCATCGCCGCCTTCACCGCAAACGTCGCCATCGCCCTGGTGGTCTGCGTCGAGCCGCGCTTGTACTCGGTCTCGCCGACGCCAACGATCGCATATTTGTCGCGCAGGAATTTCGGCGTGGTGGCGTCGACGTTGTCAGGCATCGGCATGGCGCGGCCTCTCCTTTATGTTTGTTAGGCAGCATCTTGAGGGGAGGATTCCGGCAATGCAAGCGCATGGCCGTCATGCCGCCAAGCAAGACAACTCTCTCGTCATGGCCGGACTAGTTCCGGCCATCCACGACTTCGCCGCTCCGAAGACTTGAAGACGTGGCTGGCCCGCCCATAGGCGAGCGAAGCGACGCCGTCCTTCGCTCGGCTATGGCCGGCCATGACGACTGGATTTTATGCTGCCGGCTAGAACAAATGCGCGATCGCATTGGCGTAGTACTTCAGCAACACCAGCTCTTTCGGATTGGCCCGGTAGTTGCCATCCACCTCCTCGACGAGATGGCGCAGCGTCAGCATGCGAAGCCCGACGGTGATGGCGTAGTCGCGATCGGCGCGCGGGATGTGGACGTAGGTGCCCTGCCCCTCCAGTTTGCCGATCAGGCCCGACACCCGCTGCTTGATCTCGAGCAGCGAGAGCGAATTCTCGTTCGCCTCCAGCATGGCGGTGGCGACCAGCGAGACCGGCAGCACCGGAACGACGCGGCCGACGGCGTCCATCAGCCTGTGCCCGAGTTGTTCGATCTCGGCGTGGCGCGGCTCGGAGGCGAGCGTGCGGAAATCGATCCTCCGCTCGGCGACATATTTTCGCAGCGACACTGGCTCGCCGAAATTGACGCAGGTGTAGCCGAACCGATGCCACTCGCCACGGATCGCCATCCAGAGATGGTTGAAGACGTGACTTGAGAAAACGAAAACATTGAATCCGTAGTCCGGCTTCTTGCCAGGCTCGGTGCTGGCAGCCGACGTCAGCATGCGATCCTCCAGCACGCGATCGTAGTTGACCGCGACCGGGATGAAGACCACGTCGCGCGGACCGAGCGGATCGAAGCTCGACACCATGTAGCTCAAGAGCCCGAATTTCGGCGGGCGCAGCTTGCCGTCGCGGCTGAGCCCTCCTTCCGGAAAGATCGCCTGGGTGACGCCCGCCGCCGTCGCCATATGCACATAGCGTGCGAGCACCTTGCGATAGAGCGCTTCGCGCGAGTCGCGGTTGATGAAATAGGCGCCCATCGAGCGGATCAGGCCGCGCAGACCCCACACCTGCGCCCACTCACCGACGGCATAGCTCAGCGCCGACGACGTGGCGGCGACATACGTCACCAGCACGTAGTCCATGTTGGATCTGTGATTGATGACGAAGATGACCGACGACGCCGGATCGACGGCTGCCAGCGCCTCGTCGTTGCGAAGGCCGATCCTGACGCGATAGAGCATTCTGGACACGCCCCGCGCCATGCGCGTGCCGATGCGGAAGTAGGCATAGGCGCTGAACGACGGCACGATCTCGCCCGCGTAACGCTTCACCTTCTCCATCGCGACTTCGCGCGGCACGCCAGTCTCCTTGGCGTGCTCATCGACCGCGTTCAGCACTTCCGGATCGAAGGCGAGCGCGTCGATCAGCACCTGGCGCTTGGTGAGCTTGAACGGCTGGATGCGCAGCTTCAGGCGTGTGTTGAGCTCGTCGATCGCCCGGTTGGCGCGGCGCCGCAACGCCCAGCGTACGCTCGGCACGAGAATGCGATCGATCACCGCCAGCGCCGCCAGGATAACAACGAGGACGACCACCCACAGCGGCAAAGTCACCTGCGACCCCATCTGCGCCCCCGCCCCTGCATTGCCTTCGATCAGGATAGCACCGGAATGTCGCCGGGCTGCAAGCGGCTTCGTGCGGGCGGCACAGAAAGAGAAGCGGGCTTGGTGACGGGCCTCGGCCACATCCTTCGAGACGCCCGCTTCGCTCTTCGGGCTACAGCAGGGCTCCTCAGGATGAGGATTTAAACCCTCATGGTGAGGAGCCCGCCGTAGCCCGCAGGGCGGAAGTGGGCGTCTCGAACCATGTGGCCCGTGCGCTTCCGCTAACCTCTCGACATGAACGCATCAAACGCCGCCCAGAGCTCCGCCCGATGCCGGTCGGTTTCCTGCAGGATCTCGTGCCTGGCGCCCTTGATCACACGGCACGAGCCTTCTGGCAGGCGCGCGGCAAATTTCTCGATCGCTGCAGACGACACGACCGTGTCGTCGCCCGCGGCCAGCATCAGCACCGGCTGCGCGATCTTCTCCGCGTAGCCGGCCTTCCGGAATTCCATGATCGTCGCAAACGCCGCGTCCAGCCACGCCACCGTCGGCGAGCCGATGCCGAGCGTCGGATCCTGTTCGAGCAGCGCGACGTTGCGCGCATGGCGGACGGGATCGGAGGTCAGCGGATTTCCCTCAAAACCTCTCGCCCGCGTCCGGTCGACGTTGCTGCCCGGAACATAGCGCTCGCCGAGACCTGCACCGCGCAGTGTGCGCATCAAGGCACGCAGGACCCATGAGGAGCGCGGATGGGGAAAATCGATCATCGGCGCCGTGAGAACGAGGCGATCGAACCATGGCCGTCCGGCATGAGCCAGCCGCAGCATGGTCGCGCCGCCCATGGAGTGCGCCAATGCGGTGTAGGGCGCCGGACAATTCTGCAGCACCACCTGCTGCATGAGTGTCTCCGCGTCGATCTCGAAATCCGCAAAGCTCGTCACGTGGCCCTTGCGCCGATTGGCGAGCAGCCGCGACGAGTGCCCCTGCCCGCGCCAGTCCATGACCGTGACGGCAAAACCGCGCTGGCGCAGATCGCGCACGGTCTCAAAGTATTTCTCGATGGCCTCGCTGCGCCCGGTGAACACGCAAACTGTGCCCTTGGCATCGGACACGGAGGGCCACCGCGCAAAGCGCAACGTGACGCCGTCCGGCGTTGTGACCGTGCCAGTGATGGCACCGTCGGGACATGGATTGCCCGCAATGGAGACGAGCGGTGTGGCGGAGGTGGAAACAGCAAGGTCCATAGGGCGCTAGACGAATAAGACGAGCGCTGCCTTCCATATCAGCTTTTGCCGTCATTGCGGTGCGACGATTGCCCACGCCGCCGGGACGTCGCACACTCACCTGGCCACCCAACGAGCCAAGTGCAGCCGGGAGCTTGCCCATGGACCGTCGCACCATCCTGAAATCGATCGCAGCCGCGCCGCTGGTGCACATTCGCCGGCCGCCCCGCGCTCGCCCAGGCCGATTGGCCTCAGCGCAACATCACCATCATCGTGCCGTTTCCGGCCGGCGGTCAGGCCGACCTCGCGGCACGCCCGATCGGCATCGCGCTGGAGCGGCTGCTCGGCAAGCCGGTGGTCGTCGACAATCGCGCAGGCGGTGCCGGCGGCTCGATCGGCAACGCGCAGGCCGCGCGCGCGGAGGCTGACGGCTACACCCTGTTGATGACGCTGTCGTCGCTCGCCGTGCTGCCGGAGGCCGACCGGCTGTTCGCCAGGCCCGTCGCCTATGAGGTCTCGGACTTCGCACCCGTTGCGCGTGTGCTCGCCGACCCCACCCTGCTCGCGGTGCCGGCGTCGGCGCCGTGGAAGACGGTTGCAGAGCTTGTCGATGACGCGAAGAAGCGGCCCGGGCAAATTCCTTACGGCTCGTCGGGTCCCTACGGCACGCTGCATCTGGCGATGGAGATGTTCGCGGCCAGCGCCGGCATCAAGCTGCAGCATGTGCCGTATCGCGGCGCCGCGCCCGCGCTCACGGGACTGCTCTCCGGCACCGTGCAGGCGCTGGCCTCGGCGCCCGGCGTGCTCAAGCAGCAGGTGGACGAGGGAAAGCTCCGCGTGCTCGCCAACTGGGGCGCCGAACGCATCCAGAGTTTCCCGAACCTGCCGACGTTCAAGGAACTCGGCTACAAGGACGTCGAGTTCTACATCTGGGCCGGCCTGTTCGCGCAGCGCGCCCTGCCCGAACAGGTCATGACGAAACTGCGCGGCGCGATGCGCGAGGCCGTGAAGACGCCCGAAGTGATCAAGACCTACGAGAACGCCGGCAGTCCGGTCGCCTACCTCGACGCGCCGGAGTTTGCGAAATTCGTCGAGACCGACAGCGCCCGCCTGATCGCCGCCGTGAAGAAGATCGGCAAGGTGGAGTGACGCACCCAAAAACACTCGCGCTTCATCCGTTTGAGGGAAGCCCCCTGGCTCCAACTCCCTTAACCGTCAGTCACCGACGGGAGGTCCGCCGGTGCTGTGGCTCAGCCGCAGCAGGCCAACCAAACCGCAGGTGGCGAACATGCGCAAATACCCCTTGCTGATTGCCGGTACGATGATCGGAGCACTGCTTTCCTTTGCCGGCGCGAATGCGCAGGCGGGTGGTCCCATGACGAACGAGACCTGGCTTTGCACCGACAAGACGGCGTCCGATCAAGACCGTCCTCCGCACGAGTTCCTGCTGCAGAATGGCTACCTCACGGCGCAACCGCTCGGCGCACCGCGCTATCGCGTGCTCGACAGCACGCCGTACGGCCTGATCGCCGCCGACTACAGCGCCGACCTGGACCTCGGGTTCGTCAGCGTCTACGTCGCAACCGTGATGATCGACCGCGTCTCCGGCGCCTTCAGCTCGACCTTGACCGCGAGCGGCAGCTTGCCGGTGCTCCGCACCGGACAATGCCGGATGCAGCAAGCGAAGGCTGAACCGACGGTCGGAGCTTCGGTGGCGACGAAGTGAGGCGACGGCAACGCCTTTCGATAGGAAAGGCCGTAGCAAGCGCACTCATGACCCTCACCCTGAGAAGCCGGCGGAAGGCCGGCGTCTCGAAGAGTGATGCACGGCCACGTCCCCCGGATCAGGTCGGCGGCCACATTCTTCGAGACACTCCGCTTCGGCGCGGGGTCGCGGAAAAATGACGCCGGGGTTTACGCCGCGACCCTCCTCGTCTCCGCGGCCGCCAGCACCATGTCGGAGCACTTTTCGCCGATCATGATGCAGGGCGCGTTGGTGTTGCCTGAGGTCAGCGTCGGCATGATGGAGGCGTCGGCGACGCGAAGCCCGTCGATGCCGTGCACCTTCAGCTCGCTGTTCACCACGGCCATCGCATCGTTGCCCATCTTGCAGGTGCCGACCGGGTGATAGGTGGTCTCCGCGGTCTTCTTCACCCAATCAAGGATCTCGTCGTCCGTCTGCAGTCGCGCGCCGGGTGCGATCTCATCGCCGGTGACCTCCTTCAGCGGCGAGGTCGCCATCAATTCGCGCCCCTTGCGGATCGCCGCAAGCAGCCCGGCGCGGTCGTGCTCGGTTGAGAGGAAATTGAAGCGGATCGCCGGGGGTTCGGCCGCGTCCTTCGACGTCACGTGCACGGAGCCGGTGCTCTCCGAGCGCAGCACGTTGACGTTCATGGTGATGCCCTTGAACCGCTTCGACACCAGCCGCTGGCGGTTGATCATCTCATAGATGAAGGGAAGGATCGACACGGTCGCATCCGGTGTCTCCAGCCCCGGCCGGGTGCGGAAATACAAGCGGATCGGCACCGAGGTGGAGGCAAGGAAGCCTTCGCGGAACATCGCGTATTTCAGCGCCTCGCGCGCGAGCCGCCAGCCATTCGCGTTGTCGTTGAAGGTGAGGTTCTTCTCCTTGATCGCGAACTTCATCCGCGGCGAATAGTGATCGCGCAGGTTCTCCCCGACCCCGCGCAGCTCATGCACCGGCGTGATGCCGACCGCGCGCAGGTGATCGGCCTGGCCGATGCCGGACAGCTCCAGCAATTTCGGCGAATTGATCGAGCCGCCGCAGACGATCACCTCGCGCGCGGCCCGCGCCTCATGCGGCACGCCGTTCACCGCGTAGCGCACGCCGACGCAACGTTTGCCTTCGAGCATCAGGCTTTCGGCCATCGCCCCTTTCGCGATCGTGAGATTCTTCCGCGAGCGCACCGGATCGAGATAACAGAACGCCGTGCTCTGACGCCGCCCCTTGGCGATCGTCACCTGCGACATCGAGATGCCTTCCTGGGTCTCGCCGTTCTGGTCCTCGTTGTACGGCAGGCCGATCTTGCCCGCGGCCGCGATGATCTTTTCCAGAAGCGGCATCGTGTGGCGCGGCGTATGGGTGACACGCAGCAGCCCATCGCGGCCGCGATACTTGTCGGAGCCCCCGTCGAAACTCTCCATCCGCTTGAAGATCGGCAGCACGTCCTGGTAGCTCCAGCCGCGGTTGCCGAGTTGCGCCCAATGGTCGTAGTCCTGCGCCTGCCCGCGCACGAACACCATGCCGTTGATCGACGACGAGCCGCCGAGCATCTTTCCGCGCGGCACGTCGATGCGGCGGCCGCCGGAGCCTTCGTCGGGCTCGGACGAGTAGCACCAGTTGACCGCCGGATTGTCGATCATCTTTGCGACGCCGACCGGCAGGCGCGACCAGAAGAAGTTTGAGCCTTCGGTGCCGGCTTCGAGCAACAGCACATTATATATGCCGCTCGCGGTCAGCCGGTTCGCCAGCACCGCACCCGCCGATCCCGCACCGACGACGATGTAGTCATAGCTGGCGGTGCTGCTCGGCATGGCGGGGTTTCCTCCTCATGTTCGTTTCGAGAGAGGAAACCAGCGCGGGCATGTGATGGCAAGCGCATGCGTGTGTTGCGCGCGGTGCAGCTCGCGACGAGGCGCGAACGGAATAGCCGAGCACGATGCGAAACGGGGTGAGGTGAAACAAGGATACGCCACTCACCCCACCCCGTCCGCCTTCGTTCTGTGAGCTGCGGCTCCGGTCCATCACGACCCTCGCCGCTTCCTCTTCGCCTAAAAGGGGCATTCAGGCGAAATTGGAGCGCACAGAACGATAACCTTGTCAGCGCCGCATCACGCCGTGGCCAACTCAGTGGCATGACGGCGACGCTCATCGTGTCTCCGCAGCCGGTTTTCGAACGCTGTGATGCAGCCCCTGAGCACCTCGGCGCTGACATTGAAATTTTGCAGCAACTGACCTTCGATCGCCTGCCGGTCACGACCCTCCGCCATCGCATTCAGGATCGTGAGTGCGATTTCGTTGGCGAGATGATGCACGCGTGAGGGCGCATCGAACGCGATACCGCGCACCTGCTGCGTCAAATCCCAACGGCCTTCTTCCGACATGCCCGTCTCCCCGGCTATTCACACGGGACTGTCCGTGGGAATATTGCCCACACAATACATTGACCAGCGTCCATGTCAATCCGTACGTGGGATTGTTTCCCACGATTTTGTGATCTAAAGTTGATTCCATGGACAAGCCCGCCAAACCGGCCGCTCCACTGCTGACACCGAACGAGTTGCACGCGCCGCTGCAGCGGATTCTTCGGCCGTTGGTCCGTTTGCTGATCCGTTCGGGCGTGACCTACCCCGCGCTGGCCGACCTGTTGCGCCAGCTGTATGTGCAGATCGCCGAGCGCGATTTCGCGCTGCCCGGAAAGTCACAGACCGACAGCCGGGTCAGCCTGCTCACCGGCATCCACCGCAAGGAGGTGAGCAAACTGCGTGGCGTCGGTACTCCGGTCAGCGACGTGCCGACCGCAGTTTCGAGGAGCAGCACGATCATCTCCAGGTGGCTTTCGTCGTCACAGATGACGGATGCCGAGGGCCGGCCGCTGCCGTTGCCGCGCATATCGAAGGATCCGGATACGCCGAGCTTCGAATCGCTGGTTGCGTCCGTGACACGCGATATGCGCCCGCGCGCCGTGCTCGACGACTGGCTCGCGCAAGGGCTGGTGACGATCGACGAGGCGGGCGACATTCACCTGTCGGACAGCGCTTTCGTGCCTCGCGCCGGAGGCGAAGCCCTCGCCTACTATTTCGGCCGCAATATTCATGATCATGTTGCCGCGGCGGTCGCCAATGTGGAAGGCGACGGTCCGCGGTTCATGGAACGCGCCGTGCACTATGATGGTCTAACGGAAGAGCAGTCGGCCGGGCTCGAGGCATTCTCCAGAAAGCTCGCGACAGAAGCGCTGACAAAGACCAATCGTGAAGCCTCGCGGACGGTGGGTGACAGCAGCGGCGGCAAGTGGCGCTGGATCTTCGGCGTGTACGTCTTTCGCGAGAAGGCGGTTGACGAGGGCAACGAGCCATGACGCGACTTTGGCCGGTACGCGCAGCCGTCAGGGCGCTGCTGACGGCGGCGCTCGCTGGAATGCTCCTCTTCACGCCGGCAAGTTCGAAGGATCAGGGCATTGGCGGCACCGGCGCACGGGTCGCGGTCGGTAACGATCAGGGTATCGGCGGCACCGGCATCTACGGCACGATCACCGGCTTCGGCAGCATTATCGTCAACGCCACGCATATCGCCTACGACGCCCAAACGCCGGTGTTCGTCGACGGCGTGCGGGCGAGCACCGACGCTCTGAAGGTCGGCGGCGTGGTCAACGTCGTTGCGAACGCGAGGTCGCGCGCCATTCGCGTCGAGGTGGTTCACGAAGTGATCGGCATCGTGGAACAGGTCGACATCTTTGGCCGCACATTCACCGTTGCGGGCCAGACCGTCTATGTCGATCCGTCAAGCTCGAAGCCGGGATACGGACAGCGCGTCGCCGTGAGCGGCCTGCGGCGTCCCGACGGCGTTATCGTCGCAAACCTCGTCGAGGCGCTGGGCGCGGACGGTGCAACGCAGGTGACCGGTACAGTTGTACGCGGCGGCGACGGCACAGCTTCCATCGAAACGTTGCGGCTTGTCGGGCCGAAAGCGAAGTCGCTGAAGGGCCGCGTATCGGTCTCCGGACGGATGACACCTGACGGCTTGCTCGTCGAGCGCGCGCAAACGATCTCGATCGCCGCCGGCCGCAAGGTCTCGATCGAAACGATCGCTCAGACCGTCGACGGGCGTGTTCTTCTCGGCCTCGACCTGCGCCTGGCCGCCCTGCCGGAACTGATCGCCTCGCGCATCGGTGCCGATCCCTCTCGCGTCATCCTGAACGGACAGCTCAAGCGGGACGGCGTGCTTGCAATCGAGAGCGCGATCACGCTCGAGCTCAGTGGAGGAGGCGGCGGAGGTCCGGGCGGTCCGGGTGGTCCTGGAGGCCCCGGTGGTCCTGGAGGACCGGGCGGCCCCGGTGGTCCGGGAGGGCCTGGTGGCCCCGGCGGACCGGGTGGACCCGGTGGCCCAAGCGGACCGGGTGGCCCAGGTGGCGGAGGTGGCGGCCCGGGCGGCGGTGGCGGTCCAGGAGGTGGCGGCCCCGGCCGCTAAACACGACACGGAGGCCCACCCTCCCCTTGAGGGCAGGGTGAAGTGAGTGTGCCGCGAGGCAGCCCCCTACTCCCGCTTGATGCCTGTGCTCTCGATGATGCGCTTGTTCTTGGCGATCTCTTGCGCCACGAAATCCTGCGCCCACTTCATGTCGCCCGACATGGTCTTCAGCCCGAGATTTTCCAGTTTCTCGGTCACGTCCGGCCGCGCCTCGGCCTCGTTGATCGCCTTGTTGAGCTTTTCGATGATGTCCGGCGGCGTGCCCTTCGCCGCGACCAGCACGTTCCAGGCATAGGTCGTATAGTCCTTGAACTCGGTCTGCTCGGCGACGGTCGCAAGGTTCGGCAGAATCTTCAGCCGCTTCGGTCCGCCGGCAGCGATGCCCTTCAGCTTGCCGTCGGTGAGGAACGGCGTGGCGGATGCGACCGCGACCAGCGCGATGCTGACGTCGCCGCTCAGCACCGCCGTAATTGCCGGCACGTCGCCGGCAAACGGCACATGGATCATCTTCACCTTCGCAAGCTGCGACAGGTTCTCCATGCTGAGATGCGAAGGGCCGGTGACGCCGGCGGTGGCGTAACTGATCTTCTCAGGGTTCGCGCGCGCGAACTCGAGCACTTCCTGCATGGTGTTCTGTTTCAGCTCAGGCCGCGCGACGACCACCGAGTCGACGGCCGACAGGCCGGCGATGATGTCGAGGTCACGCAACGGCTGATACGGCAATTTCGGATCGATCAGCGGCACGATCGCAGTGGCCCCGACGCCGCTGACGCCGAGCGTGTAGCCGTCGGGCTTCGATTTGGCGACCAGGTCGATGCCGATCGTGGCGGCTGCGCCCGGACGATTCTCGACCACCACCGGCTGCTTGAGGATGTTCGACAGCGCTTCGCCGACGATACGGCCGGTGAGATCGGTCGAGCCGCCCGGCGCGAACGGCACGATCAGGCGGATCGGTTTGTCCGGATAGGTCTGCGCGAAACTCTCGCTGAGGCTGCCCGGCGCAAGCAGCACCGATGAAGCCAGGATTGCGCACAACGGACGCCACATAACCGCCTCCCCCAATTTTGCCACGGCCTCTGTCGGGCCGCTGGGGTTGATTGTGTCAGCGCGGAGTTTTTGCGGTCAAGGGCAAGTTGCCGACGGCATTGCTGGATGCGCGCGACGCAGTGTTGACAATCGCCGGCAGCAGGACAGGATCGGTACAATCGCGGCCTGTTCGCAATATCGCTTTCGAGAAGGAGCGGCCATGACATCGACAGAGCAACGAAGCTGGGACCAGATCGTCCTGGAGACCCTGAAGAAGAACGAGGTGCGGCTCGTTCCTTATGTGCCGGACAAAGTCCTGGGCAGCCTGATCAAGAAACTTCACGCCGATCCTGCCTTCACCACGTTCCCGTGCGCACGCGAGGAGGAAGCGGTCGGCATTCTGAGCGGCGCATGGATGGCCGGCCTGCGCGGCGCGCTCTTGATGCAGACCAGCGGCTTCGCGACGCTCGCGAACGCGCTGGCCTCGCTGGTCGTGCCCTATCAGATTCCGCTGATCAGCTTCGTCTCCGAGCGCGGCACGCTCGGCGAGTTCAACTGGGGCCAGGCGCTGGTGTGCCGGACCATGCGGCCGGTGCTGGATTCGCTCGCCATGGAGCACCACACCATCACGCAGCTCGACGCGCTCGAGTTCGTCGTCGACCGGTCGATCAAGCAGGCCGTGGCCACCCAGGCCGCGGTGACGTTCATCCTCTCGCCGCTCTTGACCGGCGGCAAGACGTTCGCAGCCTGAGGGGGACATCATGCCAACCGCATCGCCCACGTCCGCAAACACCAAGGTCATGAACCGCTTTGAGTTGACGTCGCGCCTGACGTCCCGCCTCAAGGACAACGAGGCCGTGGTGGCCGGCATCGGCAACACCAATTTCGATCTGTGGGCGGCCGGCCGGCGGCCGCAGAATTTCTACATGCTCGGCAGCATGGGCCTTGCGCTGCCGATCGCGCTTGGCGTGGCGCTGGCGCAGCCGTCGCGGCGCGTGATCGCGCTGGAGGGCGACGGCTCGCTGTTGATGCAGCTCGGCTGCCTCACCACGATCGCCATGCTGAAGCCGAAAAATCTCACCCTGGTGGTGTTCGACAACGGCATCTATCAAATCACCGGCGGCCAGCCGACGCCGGCAAGCACGGCTGCGGACATCGTTGCGATCGCCCGTGGCGCGGGTCTCGCCGCGAGCGCGTGGGCCGCCGACGAGCAGGACTTCGAGCATCTGCTCGACCAGGCGCTCGCCTCAGCCACGCCGAACCTGATCGGCGTGCGCATCGACGGCAAGGCTGCGGAAGCGACCACTCATCGCGATCCGGTCCAGATCAGGGAGCGCTTCATGATCGGGCTGGGCGTGCGGCAGGCGCTCTAGTTGCCGCTGCAGGGCGGAAGAAGCCATGACGGCCTGGATTTACGTCGACACCAGCAAGCAGGCGACTATCGATAGCGAGACGATGATCGTCGCGATCCCGATGATTTGGATGTAGTCGATGGTACCGATGTGTTGCCGCATGATGGGATTGGACGTCGGACGTGGACAGCGCCCAATGATCTAGATCACGGTCGGCAAGGCCATGTGTTGGATGCAGCGAGCGAATCGGAGGAAGCAAACAGGTCAGCGACGCTGACCATGCGAGGCACTCGCGAGCGACGATGCCGCGCGGGCGTGGCCCGCTGAATATGACCCGGAAGGCGTCGCCTTCGAGTATCCCACCAGCGGCGAGGTCGCCGCTACCTGGCGGTCTCCGTCTCTCAAAAGAACCAAAACACCGCCGCGAGGGGTGTTGTGATGGCGAGAGAGATGAACAGTGATACCGCTATCAGCTTGACCAGTTCCCAGACCGACATGGCGGGCATTCCCCTACGCGCCCTACTTAGTTCGGGAAAATTGCGCAATTGAGCAGGAGTTGACTATTAGGGTTTCCCCTAAACTGAACAGCACCGCGTTACTAGCGTACACAGAAGTTGTGACAGTCACATGCCGGTGCTTGTGTCGCGAAAGCAACGCCCCGGGCGCCGCGGTCCTGGCCTCGATCAATTGTCGCTTGGCATCAGTCGCAAGCGGATGTCCGGGCTGGCAATGGTGCCGCGATCCAGCGTCATGACGCCTATGTCAACGACGTGCAGCGAATTGGAACGATCATAAGAGTATTTGAGGTGCGAGGGAGAGCCAAAGTTCGGTGTGACGATGAAATCGCCGGAGCTAAGTGCTCGCGTGATCAGTTTGACCGCGTCGCGGTTTCTCAGCGCCGAACGCGACAGGGCATCGAGCAGAGCGGCCAGCGATATGCCGTCGTTCAACATGACCCGCGCGAGGTCGTCCCCATGAACCTGCCTCAGGGTGTTGACAATCGCAGCGACGGTGTTCGGGTCGCGCATGCACGCCTCCCCGGTCGCCCCCACAGAAACTATAGATTTTTGGCTCTTACGCTCAAGAGTGGAACCAGAACTTGCTGGGGAAAGAGCTGCACGACAGTCTGATCGTCGTGGCAGCTGGGGTTCAGCGTCGCATCCGGACCGGCCTGCCCTGTGATGCCACCGTGAAAGCCGGGTTCTGATAGCAGGAGCCGACGCCGCCTGAGGCAGTCGCGCGGCACTGCTCGATGGTTGCGTAAGAACAATCGCTGCTGCACGGGCCGCTCTGCAGCACGCACCAGGGATAGACCGTCGCGGTCTGCGCGGAGGCGGATGGCGAGGTTGCAACGGCGAATGCGACAGCCGCAAGGACCGTGAGCGAAAGAATTCCGATCCTCATGTTCGCCTCCCTTGGGAACGTGGTCCGACGCGAATTTAGCACCACGATGCAGGGGGCAGCGCTGAACAAAGCGTGAGCATCGGCTGCTGCGGCGCGCTGGCCAGTAATTGGCCGGAAGGACCCGTGATCCTGCGAGGTCGCTGTCGCGTCATCGAGCGCAGCCATCGCATCGCCTCGACTGTCCGTCGTTGTCGGCAAACTTTGCCGATCTGGAGCCGCGTCCCGTTAACGCTCCATCAACCGTGTGCGCGCACCGTCGCCCCGTCCTTTCTGGACACTGGTGTTGCGTGAGAGCGAAGCCGTCACCGTTCTGAAGTCCCAACCCGGTGACGGCTTTCGTCCCTGCATGAGATGGAGGACGGCAGACAGCGCGAGCCATCGCACGTCGCGCATGCATCGCCGCAGGGGAGCGGCATAGTTATAGGCGCCTCGCTATGGTGCGCTCGGGATCCACTTGTTGCGCGGCGAGCTATGGCCGAGCCAGTCCTTCGGATATTGCGGGCGGTCCTCATGCCAGGGCCGCGGCTCGAAATAGCCGAGCGCCTCGTCCTTCATCTGGTCCATCTCGGCGTAGAGCTCGATGCGAAGGCCGTCCGGGTTCGCGTGATAGGAAGCGCAGTTGTGGCCGATGGTATGGCGCGCCGGACCCCAGTCGAGCGGAAAGTCCTTGCGCGCGAGCAAGTCGGACGCGCGCACCAGCTCCGGGAAATCCTTCACCTCGAAAGCGATGTGATGCAGCACCGTGGCCTCGCCCTTGAAGAAGTTGACGGTGTGGTGATCGACACTGCAGCGCAGGAACATGGCGCTCTCGCCGCGCCAGTCGGACTTGCGAAAACCCAGCACGTCGCACCAGAATGCCGTGAGCTCCATGACGTTGGGCGCCTGATACGCCACGTGACCGAGCTTGAGAATGCCGACGCCGCGCTCCTCCTGGTCCGCATCGGCAAACGAGATGCCGTTGAACAGCTCGATCTCGGTGCCCTTCGGATCCCTGAACGCCACGACGCGACCGACGTTGGCCGTCCTGCCCTGCCTGATCTCGCCTCTCACGCCGGCCTTTCCCAACGCCTGCAGTGCGTCCTCGAGCGAGGTCTTCGGATCGATCTGGAACGACAGGCCGGTGAGACCGGGCTTGGTGCCGTCCTGTTGCTCGAGCACGACGCATTCAAGTCCCTGACGCGTGGAGAGCACCGCGCGCCTGTCATCGCGATGAGCGAGGAACAGACCGAGCACATCGGTGTAGTAGCGGATCTGCCGATCGAGGTTCGGCGTGGCGAGCACGGCATAACCGAGACGTCTGCACTGGATCATTGGGTAGGTCTCCTGGAGTGTCCGTTCCGGCCGGGTCGACATATCAATTTGTCATGGCCGGGCCATAGCCGTTCTTGCGAACAGCTATCGGCCGCCGGCATGACGTCCGATAGCTACTCCGCCGCCGACACCTTCGGCGGATCGCCGGCACGCTGCTCGCGCTTGTCAAAGCCCCTGCGGATGTTGTCCGGCAGCGTGTTCGGATCGATCGCAGCGCCGTGCACGAGCACGCGATGGGCGTGGCCGAGCTGATGCACCGCGAACGCATGCTGCATCGAGATGCGGCGGCCCATGGTGTCCTGCGCGTTGTTGACCGTCGCTTTCGTCATGTTCAGCGTCCAGGTCGTGTGCTGGCAGAGCTTTTCGGCAAGCTCGAGCGTGAACTTTTCCAGCTCGGCGCGCGGCACCACCTCGTTCACCATGCCCCACTGCTCGGCACGCTGCGCCGACATCTCGCCCGTCAGCATCCACTGCTTGGCGCGGCGCGGGTTGATCTCCCATGGATAGGCCCAGAACTCGACGCCGGTGCCGCCCATCTTGGTCGAGGTGCAGATGAATTTTGCATCGTCGCTCGCGACGATGATGTCGGAGCACCAGGCGAGCATCAGCCCGCCGGTCACGCACTTGCCCTGGATCTGCGCGATGATCGGCTTCGACAGGTTGCGCCAGCGCTCGGTGATCTCGAGATAGATCTCCATCTCGCGGGCGTAGCGGCCTTCCGCGCCGGGCGACGTCGAAATTGGTCCAGGTGCCGACGATCGGATAATCGCGCCAGGTCTTGCCGCCGTCGCCGGACAGATCATGGCCGGCCGAGAAGTGCTCGCCGGTCGCAGCCAGCACGATCACCTTGATGTGCGGCTGGCGCACCGCGTGATCGAACGCGGCGTTGATGTCGTAGGTCATCTGCATGTTCTGCGCGTTGCGCTTCTCCGGGCGGTTCAGCGTCACCCGCGCGATGGCCGGCCGCGGCTCGTCATAGAGCACCGTCTCGAAGGTCGGGAATTTGGACGTTTCCGTTTGTGCCATGAGCTTCTCCGGCTGATTTTTTGAAGTTGTCTGGTGAGGAACTCGATTGCGTTCCATGGTCCGAGCAAATCAGGTTTTGCGGACGATTGCCACGCACGCTTTGATCGCTCTGTGTTGCGCGATCCGTCATCCCGGGGGCGCGGGCCTACGGCAGCTGTCCAGGATACTCCCCGCTCAGCGAACGCCAGCGCATCGGCATGGGAGAGGATCGCAGTGCCGCAATGTCGTCGAGAACTTAGCGTCTCCCCCATTCTCTCCTACGCCGGGCTAGCGGCGCTCCACCCGATGACCGGCTCGCCGCAGCGCGTTGCGAACTGCTGCGATGTCAGTGCCAAGGCCGCCGGCTTTGGCGCTTGAAACGGACCTCCCGGACAGCGACAATCATCGCCCTTCGCACCGCGATTTTGGAAGGACGACCATGATCTTCGCTCACCTCAGGCGCATCGCCATCGCCGCTGCGGCAGTCGCACTGCTCGCCCTTCCCGCATCGCCCGCGCTTGCGGCGAAAACGAGCATCGTCATGGGCATGGCGGTGGAGCCGACCGGGCTTGATCCGACCATCGCCGCACCCGTCGCCATCGGCCAGGTGACCTGGCAGAACATCTACCAGGGTCTCGTCCGGCTCGACCGCGATGGCAAGGTGCAGCCGCAACTCGCTGAAAGCTGGACGGTTTCTCCGGACGGCCTCACCTACACCTTCAAGCTGCGCACAGGCGCGAAATTCCAGAACGGCGTGCCGTTCAATTCAGGCGTCGCCAAATTCGCGCTGGAGCGCGCGAAGGCGGCCGACTCCATCAACCCGCAGAAGCGTTTCTACACGGTCATCACCACGATCGAGACGCCCGCCCCCGATACGCTGGTGCTCAAACTCACCGAGCCGTCCGGCAACCTGCTCTATCGCCTGGCCTGGCCGGCCGCCGTGATGGTCGAGCCGAAATCGGCTGCCGACAACAAGACCGCGCCGGTCGGCACCGGTCCGTTCAAGCTGAAGAACTGGGTCAAGGGCGATCGCGTCGAGCTCGAGCGCGACGCGACCTTCTGGGATGCGTCGAAGAAGATCGCGCTCGACAGCATCACCTTCCGCTTCATCGGCGATCCGCAGGCGCAGGTGGCGGCGCTGCAGAGCGGCGACGTCGACGCCATGGCCGGCATCGGCGCGGCAGAGCTCTACAGCAAGTTCCAGAACGACAAGCGCTTTGCGGCCGTGATCGGCAACACCGAGCTGAAAGTCGTCGCCGGCATGAACAACACGCGCAAGCCGTTCGACGACCCGCGGGTGCGAAAGGCGCTGATGATGGCGGTCGACCGCAACCTGCTGGTCAATGCCGTCTATTCAGGTCTCGGCCAGGTGATCGGCAGCCACTACACGCCGAACGATCCGGGCTACATCGACCTCACCGGCGTCTATCCGTACGACCCGAAGAAGGCGAAGGCGCTGCTCGCGGAAGCCGGCTTCCCGAACGGCTTCAGCTTCACCTTCAAGACGCCGCAGATGGCCTACGCGACGCGCTCGGCCGAAGTGCTGCAGGCGATGTTCGCGGAAGTCGGCGTGAAGATGAACATCGTGCCGACCGAGTTTCCAGCCAAATGGGTGAGCGAGGTGTTCACCGGCGGCGATTTCGAGATGACGATCATCGCGCACGCGGAGCCCATGGACATCGACATCTACGCGCGCGAAAAATACTACTTCAACTACAAGAACCCGGCCTTCACCAAGGTGAACGCCGACGCCGAGCGCACCACCGACGACGCCACGCGCGCAAAACTTTACGGCGAAGCCCAGAAGATCCTCGCCGACGACGTGCCCGCGCTCTATCTGTTCGTGCTGCCGAAACTCGGCGTGTGGAACGCCAAGCTCGAGGGACTGTGGAAGAACGAGCCGATCCCCTCCAACGACCTCACCGAAGTGAGGTGGACGGAGTGAATTTCCAAGACCGTCATGCCCGCGCTTGTCGCGGGCATCCACGTCTTTACGGCGCTACGCGCAAGAGAAGACGTGGATGGCCGGGACAAGCCCGGCCATGACGAACTAGACCCATGCTGACCGCCCTCGCCTTCCGCTTCGCCAGCCTGCTGCTCACGCTCGCCGTCATCTCGGTGGCGATCTTCGTCGTGCTCGAGGTGCTGCCGGGCGATCCTGCGGCGATCATGCTCGGCACCTCGTCGCAGCCGGATGTGCTCGCCGCGCTGCGCAGCCGCATGGGGCTCGATCAGCCGGCGGCGCTGCGCTACTTCAGCTGGATCGGCGGCATCTTCGTCGGCAACTTCGGCACCTCCTATTCCTACGGCGTGCCGGTCGCCGAACTGATCCGCGACCGGCTGACGGTGACGGTGCCGCTCACCTTGATGGCGATCACGCTGTCGCTGTCGGTCGCGATCCCTCTCGGCGTGTTCGCGGCCGCCCGCCAGCGCGGCGCTGACCGACGCGTTCGCCACCTTCTATTCGCAGATCGGCATCGCGGTGCCGAACTTCTGGCTCGGCCTGCTGCTGATCCTGTTCTTCGCGCTGACGCTCGGCTGGTTTCCGGCCGGCGGCTTTCGCGGCTGGTCGGCCGGTTTCTGGCCGGCGCTGCAGGCGCTGGTGCTGCCGGCGATCGCGCTCGCCATCCCGCAATCGGCCATTCTGACGCGCGTCACCCGTTCCGCCGTGCTCGACGTGATGAACGAGGAGTTCGTGCGCACCGCCCGCGCCAAGGGCGTGACGCGAAACCGCGCGCTGTGGCGGCACGTGGTGCCGAACGCGCTGGTGCCGGTGGTGACGATCCTCGGCTTGCAAATCTCCGTGCTGCTCGCGGGCGCGGTGATCGTGGAGAACGTGTTCAGCCTGCCCGGGATGGGCCGCCTCGCCTTCCAGGCGCTGGCGCAGCGCGACCTGATCGTGATCAAGAACGTGGTGCTGTTCTTCGCCACCATCGTCATCGTCGTCAACCTGATCGTCGATGCGGTCTACCTTGTGCTCGACCCGCGCCTGCGAGCCAACGCATGACGCAGGCCACGGCACCAGCGATCGAGGTTGCGCCGCGCACGCGGCTCTCCGGCCACCTGCGGCTGGTGACGGGCGCTGCCATCACCTTCGTCTTCGTCGCCGTCGCCCTGCTCGCACTGGTGTGGACGCCGGAGAACCCGACGCGGCTGCGCATCCTGCAGAAGCTGAAGGAGCCGCTGACGAGCGGCCTCTTGGGCACGGACCATCTCGGCCGCGACGTGCTGTCGATGCTGATGGCCGGCGCCTTCAACTCGCTGTCGATCTCGGCCTTGTCGGTGCATCGTCGGCATGACGATCGGCACCGCGCTCGGCGTTGCCGCGGCAGCACGGCGCGGGCTGTTCGAAGCGATCGTCATGCGCGTGTGCGACGCGATGTTCGCGTTTCCGCCGATCCTGTCGGCGATCATGGTCGGCGCCCTGCTCGGCCCCGGCGCACTGACGGCGATCCTCGCGATCGGCACGTTCATGGTGCCGGTGTTCGCGCGCGTGACGCGCGGCGCCGCGTTGCAGATCTGGGCGCGGGACTATGTGCTGGCGGCGCGCATGGCCGGACGTTCGCAGGTCTCCATCACCGCGGTGCATGTGATCCCGAACATTGCGAGCCACATCATCATCCAGGCGGCGATCCAGCTGGCGCTCGCCATCCTCACCGAGGCGGGCTTGAGCTTCCTCGGCCTCGGCGTGCCGCCACCGACCGCGAGCTGGGGACGGATGCTGGCGGATTCGCAGACCTACCTGCAGCTTGCGCCATGGCTGGCGCTGGCGCCGGGGCTTGCGATCGCCTTCGCGGTGCTCGGCCTCAACCTTCTGGGCGACGGCCTGCGCGACCTGCTCGATCCGCGGCGGAGGATGAGCGTCTGATGCTGACGGTCAAGAACCTCTGCGTGGACATCACGGGCTCCGACGGCCGGCACGCGCGCGTGGTCGACGGCATCTCGTTCACGCTCGGTCAGGGCGAGACGCTCGGCGTGGTCGGCGAATCCGGCTCCGGCAAGAGCATGCTGGCACTCTCTATCATAGGCCTCCTGCCGGCGGTGGCGCGCGCATCGGGCGAGATACTTCTTGAGCGGCGAGAACCTGCTCGCGCTTGGCGAGCAGGCGATGTGCGCCATCCGCGGCAAGCGCATCGGCATGATCTTTCAGGAGCCGATGACGGCGCTGAATCCCGCGCAGCGCGTCGGCACGCAGATCGCCGAGGGCCTGATCCTGCATGGCGGGTTGTCGCGCAGCGATGCGCGCGCAAAGGCGATCGAGCTTCTGGAGCGCGTGCATGTGCCGCAGGCCAAGCAGCGCGTCGATGCGTTTCCGCACGAGCTGTCCGGCGGCCAGCGCCAGCGCGTCGGCATTGCCATTGCGCTGGCGCTTCGCCCCGAACTCCTGATCGCCGACGAGCCGACCACCGCGCTCGACGTCACCGTGCAGAAGGAGATCCTCGACATTTTCGATGAGCTGGTGGCGGACCTCGGCATGGCGTTGATCTTCATCAGCCACGACATCGGCGTGATCGGCCGGATCGCCGACCGCACGCTGGTGATGCTGGCGGGTCAGGAAATGGAACAAGGTCCGACCGCCCGCGTGCTGCGGCGCCGCAGGCGGACTATACACGCACGCTGCTCGCAGCGATGCCGCGCCGCACCCGCGGCCACCTCGTCGCCGGTTCGATGGAGAAGCAGCCGTGAGCGCGCCGCTGCTGGAGGTCAAACACCTGACGCGCGACTATCTTCTGCGCAGCCGCGAAGGATTCGCGCGGCAGACCCTGCGCGCGGTGGACGACGTGTCGTTCTCGGTTGCGCGCGGCGAGGTCCTCGGCATCGTCGGCGAAAGCGGCTGCGGAAAATCGACGCTCGCGCGCATCGTCATGGCGCTCGACCGGCCGACCGCGCGGCGAAGTGCTGCTCGAAGGCACATCGCTGTTTCAGCTGTCACCGTCGGAGCTGCGGCGCAGGCGGCGCGACTTTCAGATGGTGTTCCAGGACCCCTATGGTTCGCTCGATCCGCGCCACTCGGTCGGCCGCATCATTGCCGAGCCGCTGCATCTGGAAGGCCGCGCGCCTTCGGTGCGTGAACGCGTCGCGGCCACGCTCGAAAGCGTCGGGCTGAAGGCGGATGATGCAAAACGCTACCCGCACGAATTCTCCGGCGGCCAGCGCCAGCGCATCGCCATTGCGCGCGCGCTGATGACGGGACCGAAGCTGCTTGTCGCCGACGAGGCCGTCTCCGCACTCGATCTGTCGGTGCAGGCACAAATCTTGCGTCTGTTGATGGAGCTAAGGGAGCGCAACGGCTTGACGATGCTGTTCATCAGCCACAATCTCGGCGTGATCGAGGAGATCGCCGATCGCGTGGGAGTGATGTACGCCGGAAAGCTCGTCGAGATCGGCGTGACCAGCGACGTGCTGCATCGCCCGCAGCATGCCTACACACAGCGCCTGCTCGATGCCGAGCCGACGCTCGACATGATCGGCCGCCGGCGACGGCGGGCAACGGCCTGAAAGGCGGACACATAAATAATGACTGAACTCGCAAATCTCTCCGCGGTCGAACTGCTCGCGCTGTACAGGAAGAAGGCGCTGTCGCCGGTCGAATATTTCGACTGGCTCGAACGGCACATCGACGCCTGGGAGACAGAGCTCAAGGCGCTCTATCTCTACCGTCCCGACGCCGGCCGCGCCGAGGCGAAGGCATCGGAAGCGCGCTACGCCAAGGGCGCCCCGAGCGGCCCGCTCGACGGCGTGCCGGTGACGGTGAAGGAGATCATCGCCACCAAGGGCGATCCGATCCCGCTCGGGTCTGCTGCGACGAAACTCGTGCCGGCGACCGAAGACGCACCAACCGCGGCGCGGCTGCGCGAGGACGGCGCGATCATCTTCGCCAAGACCACCTGCCCCGACTACGGCATGCTGTCGTCGGGCATCTCGAGCTTCCACCCGACCACGCGCAATCCGTGGGATCTGACGAAGAACCCGGGCGGCTCGAGCTCCGGCGCGGGCGCCGCGGGAGCGGCCGGCTACGGCCCGCTGCACCTCGGCACCGACATCGGCGGCTCGATCCGCCTGCCCGCGGGATGGTGCGCGCTGTTCGGGCTGAAACCGTCGCATGGACGGGTGCCGGTCGAGCCGTTCTACCTCGGCCGCGTCGCAGGCCCCATGACGCGCACGGTGGACGATGCGGTGCTGATGATGGAAAGCATCACGCGCCCCGACTGGCGCGACGGCATGAGCCTGCCGCCCGAGGCACATCGCGTGGTCCGATCTTGCGATCGACGTGAAAGGCCTGCGCATCGGCTTGATGCTGGATGCGGGCTGTGGCCTGCCCGTGCAGGACGAGGTGCACGACGCCGTGCTCGCGGCTGCGAAGCAGTTCGAGCGCGCCGGCGCAACCGTCGTCGAGGTCGAGCCGGTGATGACGCAGGCGATGCTCGACGGCGTCGACACTTTCTTCCGCGCACGATCCTGGGCGGATATCGAAACCTACGACCCGGAAGCGCGCGCAAAAATCCTGCCGTACATCCTCACATGGGCGGAGAAAGGCGCAAAGCTTTCGGGCGCAGAGGCGATCCGGGGCTACAACCAGACCAACGAAATGCGCAAAGCCGCGGCGCGGCTGTTTGCGAGCGTCGACCTCGTGCTGTCGCCGACATCGCCGGTCGTGACGTTCCCGGCCGAATGGGCCTCGCCGATCAACGACCCGCAGCGCCCGTTCGAGCACATCTGCTTCACCGTGCCGTGGAACATGGCCGAGAACCCCGCCGCCTCGATCAACTGCGGCTTCAACAAGGACGGCCACGCGATCGGCCTGCAGATCGTCGGCCCGCGGTTCGCTGATCTGACCGTGCTGCGCGTCGCGAAATTATACGAGACCTGGCGTGGCCCGATCACGAACTGGCCGAAGCCGAAGTGAGGGCGCAGCCGTCATTGCGAGGCATAGCCGTTCGAAAGAACGGCGTCGCTTCGCTCGCCTATGGCGACGAAGCAATCCAGCGCGCGCGAAGCGCGCCAAACGAAAAGCGCGGCATTGGTCGCGGATTCAGCGATTATTTTAGCGCGCCTGCCGGCGCGCGCTGGATTGCTTCGCTGCGCTCGCAATGACGCAATGACCTCAAATCTCACTTGCCCGCCAGCAGCGCACCTCGTGGCCGTCGCCGTGCACTTCGAGCGCAGGCCCCGGCTCCCTGCGGCAAACGTCCTGCACATAGCGGCAGCGCGGGCTGAAGGCGCAGCCTGTCGGCGGATCGAGCGGATTGGGCAACTCGCCCTTCGCGGTCACGAACGGGACGCGGTGCAACGGATCGGGAATGGCTGCGATCAGCGCGCGCGTATAGGGATGCGCCGGAGACTTCGAAGATCTCGCGCCAGCCGCCGGTCTCGACGATGCGGCCGAGATACATGACGGCGACGCGGTCGCTCATGTGCTCGACCACGCCGAGGTCGTGGCTGATCATGATGTAGGAGAGACCGAGCGTCTCCTTCAACTCGAGCAGCAGGTTGATGATCTGCGCGCGGATCGACACGTCGAGCGCGGAGACCGGCTCGTCGCAGATGACGACCTTCGGCTTGAGGATCAGCGCGCGCGCAATGCCGATGCGCTGCCGCTGGCCGCCGGAGAATTCGTGCGGATAGCGGTCGGCATGTTCGGGGCGAAGCCCGACATGCGCAAGGATCTCGGCGACGCGGCCCTCGATCTCGCTTCGCGCCGTGATGCCGTGCAGTCGCAGCGGATCCTCGAGCGTACGGCGCACGGTCTGACGCGGATTGAGCGAGGCGTACGGGTCCTGGAACACGATCTGCGCAAGGCGCGCGAACGCCTTGCGGTCGGGCGCGCCGTGGCTCGTCACCACCTGCCCGTCGAGGGTGATGCTGCCGCGGGTCGGCGCCTGCAGGCCGACGATCGAGAGCGCCACCGTCGACTTGCCGCAGCCGGATTTGCCGACGACGCTGAGGCACTCGCCGCGCTTCAGATCGAGGTCGACGCCGTCGACCGCACGCAGCCAGCGCGCGCCGCCGAACAGGCCGCCGCCGACGCGGAAATGCACGGCGAGATCGCGAATGCGCAGGATGGTGTCATCCTCCGCGGCCACCGCAGCATCAGCCATGAGCGTGTCAGCCATGATGATGACACCTGACCAGGCCGCCGGCCTCGAGCAATTCCTCCGCCGGCTCCACCTGACGGCAGATGTCGGTCGCATCCGGGCAGCGCGGATTGAAGCGGCAGCCGGTCGGAAAATGCGCGATCGCCGGCACCACGCCCTTGATTTCCTGCAGCCGGGTCTGGCCGTGGGCGGCGCGGCTGCCGAGCCGCGGCAGCGAGCGAACGAGCCCGCGCGTGTAGGGATGCGAGGGCGTGCGGAAGATGTCGTCGGAATTGCGCTCCTCGACGATGCGGCCGGCATACATGACGGCGACGCGGCGGCAGACGTTGGCGACGAGGCCGAGATCGTGGCTGATCATCAGCACGGCCGTGCCCTTCTCGGCGCAGAGCTCGCGCATCAGTTCGATGATCTCCGCCTGCACGGTGACGTCGAGCGCAGTGGTCGGCTCGTCGGCGATGAGCAGGTCCGGGCCGCACGCGAGCGCAATCGCGATCATCACCCGCTGGCGCATGCCGCCGGACAATCTGATGCGGAAAGTCCTTCACCCGCCGCTCTGGAGCCGGGACACGCACCTGCGCCAGCGCCTCGACGGCGAGTTGCCTGGCCTCGCGCCAGCTCTTGCCCTTGTGCAGCACGAACATTTCGGCGATCTGCCGTCCGACCGGCGAGACCGGGTTGAGCGCGGTCATCGGCTCCTGAAAAATCATGGCGATGCGGTTGCCGCGCAGCGCCCGCCGGCCCGACGTCGAGAGCTTGCGGATATCCTGCCCTTCGAAGCGGATGATGCCGCCGCCGATCGACAAGCGGATGCCGCAACAGGCCGATCAGCGACAGCGCCGTGATGGACTTGCCGCAACCGGATTTGCCGACGAGGCCAAACGTCTCGCCACGGTCGATGCGGAACGAGACGCCCTCCACCGCCGGAACGCGCTTATCCTGCGCGGCGAGATCGATGCGCAAGTTCTCGACCTCGATGAGCGGAGCAGCACTCATACGCGCGTGCTCCGCGATTGCGGATCGAGGATGTCGCGCAAGCCGTCGCCGAGCAGGTTCAGGCCCAGCACGGTGAGGAAGATCGCCAGCCCCGGAAACACCGACAGCCAGGGCGCGGTGGTGATCTGGTCGCGCGCCTCCGACAGCATGCTGCCCCAGCTCGGATATGGCGGACGGATGCCGAGGCCGAGGAACGACAGCGCGGCTTCCGCCAGCACCGCGCCGCCCATGCCGAGCGTGCCGATGACGATGATCGGCCCGAGCATGTTCGGCAGCAGTTGCGTCGCCATGATGCGGAGGTCGCCATAACCCAGGACCTTCGCGGCCTGCACATAGCCTTGCGTCTTCAGCGACAGCGCCGACGCCCGCGCGATGCGGCAGGTGAACGACCAGTTGGTGAGGCCGAGCGCGATCAGCAGGCTGGTCAGGCCGGGGCCGAGCACCGCCATGATCGCCAGCGCAAAGATCAGCGACGGGATCGCCAGCATGAGGTTGGTGACACCGTTGACGAAATCGTCCCACCAGCCGCCGAAGTAACCGGCCGTGAGGCCCAGCGTGATGCCGATGATGCTGTTGATGAACTGCGAGACGATGCCGACCGTGAGCGAGATTCGCGCGCCGTGCACGACGCGCGAATAGATGTCGCGGCCCTGCGCGTCGGTGCCGAACCACCATTTCCAGCTCGGCGGCTCCTCGGCGTTCAACAGATTGGCGTCCATCACCGGATCGGTGTGGGCGAGCCAGCCTGCGAACAGGCCGACCAGCACCGCCAGCGCAAACAGCGCGCCGCCAACGACGAGATTGAAGCGGAACTTCACCAAGAACTCCCGGCGCCAACGGCACTCATGCGTATTTGATCCGGGGATCGATCACGACGTAGAGCAGATCGACCAGCGTGTTGATGATCAGGAAGAAGAAAACCGCGACAAGGATCGAGCCCTGCACGGCCGGAATATCGCGCTGCAGGACGCTGTCGACCAGCAGCGAGCCGACGCCGGGCCACGAGAACAGCTTCTCGACGACCACCGCCTGCCCCATCAGCGCGCCGAACTGCAGGCCGATGGTGGTGAGGATCAGCACCAGCGCGTTGCGCATGACGTGCCACTTCACGACACGAAATTCGCTCATGCCCTTCGAGCGCGCGGTGCGGACGAAATCCGCGGTCATGATCTCGAGCACGGCGGCGCGGGTGGTGCGCGCGAGCAGCGCCATCGGCGAGACGCCGAGCGTCACCGCCGGCAGGATCAGGTATTTGAGGGAGCCGTCGCCGTAACCGAAACTCGGCAGCCAGCCGAGCGTCAGCGCAAACAGATACATCAGCAGCAGGCCGAGCCAGAATTTCGGCATGGACAGGCCGGAGACGGCGCCGATCATCGACGCCATGTCGATGATGCCCCCCGGTCTCAGCGCAGCGACAAAGCCGAGCGGGATGCCGAGCACGATCGCCAGCAGCATGGAGGTAAAGATCAGCTGCAGCGTCGGCCACATGCGCTTGGCGATCATCGAGCCGACCGGCTCGCGGGTGCGGAACGATGTACCGAGATCGCCGATGGCGAGGCGCGAGATGTAGGACGTGAAGCGGACGTGGACGGGATCGTCGAGGCCGAGCTCCTTCTTCATGCGCTCGACCACCTGCACGTCCATCGGACCGCGGCCGTCGTCGCTGAGGGAAGAGATGATGCTACCGGGGATGACGCTGAACAGTACGAAGATCAGCAGCACGACCGCGAGCACGGTCGGAACGGTCTGCAGGATACGGCGGCTGGCGAAGGCGAGCATGCGACAGGGTCCTCCCTCCCCTCATCGACTGGCGCGACGAAGGGAGGGCAAGAGCAGTATTTATTTCGCGGGCGAGCTCGCCTCGACCCAGATGTCCTCGACATTCTGGTGAGTGAGCTCGGTCGCGTTCAGCTGAATGCCCTTGAGCCAGGGCTGCACGGCCATCACCGCCTTGTTGTAGTTGAAGAACCAGACCGGGGCTTCCTCGAACAGCAAAGCGTTGGCCTTCTTGAGCAGCTCATCGCGCTTGGCGCTGTCGCCGGTCTGGCCGGCCTCGTCCAGCAGCTTGTCGAATTCGGCGTTCTTGAAGCTGTTGTAGTTGCAGGCCGACTGCGGCGTCGCCGAATGGAAGCATTTCAGCGCGGATGCCGGATCAGGTCCCGTCGCCATGGAATACATGTAGGCCTGGAAGTCGCCCTTGCGCGCGGTCTCCGCCAGCACGGCCGTCTCGATCTGCTTGACCTTCACCTTGATGCCGACGCGGTCGAGCATCGGGATCGCCGCCTCGACGATCGGCAGGCCCCAGCTCTCGTTGTTGCTGGCGGTCCATTCGAACTCAAAGCCGTTCGGATAGCCGGCCTCGGCGAGCAGCTGCTTGGCCTTCGCCGGATCGAACGGATACGGCTTCAGCGCCTTGTCGTAGACGGGCGAGGTGATCGGCAGCCAGCTGGTGGCGCGGTAGGCCTTGCCCTTGACCAGCTTGTCGATGATCAGCTGGGCGTCGATGGCGTAGTTGATCGCCTGGCGCACCCGCTTGTCGGCGAACGGCTTGAAGGACGGGTTCAGGCCCATGTGGCGGGTGAACACTTCCGGCACCTCGACGACGGTCCCCTTCAGGTTCGGATCCGCCAGATAGGCGACGTATTGCGCGGGCCCCAGCACCGAGGTGTCGATCTCCTTGTTGCGGAAGGCGACGTCGCGCGCCGCCGCCTCGCTCATGATCGAGACCACGAACTTGTCGGCATAGGGCTTGCCGGGCTTGTAGAACTTCTCCCACTTGTCGAGCACGATGCGCGAACCGGGCACGTGCTCTGCCGAACTTGAACGGCCCGAGACCGATCGGTTTCTGAACGAAACTGTCCTTGCCGCCTTCATCGGCCGGATAGATCGAGGTCGTCGCGGTGAAGAAGTAGAAGCCCGGATTGACCCGCTCGGTCAGCGTCATTTGCAGCGTGAAGTCGTCGATCTTCTTCAGCCCCGAGATCTCCTTCGCCTGGTTCTTCTCGACCTCGGATGCGCCCTTGATCAGGCGGACGAAGCGCGCGCCCGGATAGGCCTTCGTGCCGTCCATGATGCGGTTATAGGTCCAGATCAGGTCGTCGGCCGTCATCTTGCGGCCGTGGTGGAAGTAGGCGTCGTCGCGCAGCTTGAAGGTGTGCACCAGTCCGTCGTCCGAGACGGTGACGTCCTTGGCGAGTTCCAGCACCGGCTCGCCCTTCGCCGAGTCCCAGATGTAGAGCGAGCGGTGCAGACCCTTGCCGAAAATCTCGTCCTGCGCGCGCTGCGTCGTGTGGATGTCCATCGACGAGAAGCTCGCCCCATAGGGCGCGGTGAAGCGGATGGTGCCGCCCGTGCGCGGCGTCTGCGCCATGGCCGTGGCGGTCAGCGCCACTCCCAAGCCGGCCGCGACCAAGATCTTGCTGAACATGAGTACCTCTCCGATTGCACAGGAGTATTCCAGACCATGAGTTGACCATTCGAAGCGTGACCTGCGCAAGAGGCTTCGGCGACACACCTCTTCACGGAGCGCAAATCCCGCCTTGGCGCTCCGATCAAGGTGTGCTGAACTTCACAAGCAAATCCCGCTCCAACTTGCGTACCGCATGGCAAAATCGTCCCGCTTCACCACCCGTCCGGAGATTGACGGCACCTTCGGCGTCGTCACCTCCACCCACTGGATCGCCACCGCCGTCGGCATGGCGACGCTGGAAAAAGGCGGCAACGCCTTCGATGCCGGCGTTGCGACCGCCTTCACGCTGCAGGTGGTGGAGCCGCATCTGAACGGCCCCGGCGGCGACGTCCCGGTGATCGTGCACGACGTCAAACGCCGGACCACGGATGTCATTTGCGGCCAGGGCCCGGCGCCCGCGGGTGCGACCATCGCCCACTATCGCAGCGAAGGCCTCGACATGGTTCCGGGCACCGGGCTGCTCGCCGCCTGCGTGCCCGGCACGTTCGAGACGTGGATGCTGCTGCTGCGCGATTACGGCACACTGCGCTTAAGGGATGTGCTGGAGCCGGCGATTTCCTATGCAAAGGACGGCTATCCGCTGGTCGAGCGGATCACGGCGACGATTTCCACGGTCGAGCAGCTGTTCCGCGAGCACTGGCCGACATCGGCGGCGCTCTATCTGCCGAACGGCAATGTGCCGCAACCCGGCACGATGTTCGCCAATCCGACGCTCGCTGAGACCTACAGCCGCATCCTCAACGAGGCCGAGAGCGCCGGCGGCGACCGCGTCGCACAAATCGAGCGGGCGCGCAAAGCCTGGAGCCAGGGGTTCGTCGCTGACGCGATCGATCGCTTCTGCCGCACCCAGGCGGTGATGGACGTCTCCGGCAAGCCGCATCGCGGCGTGCTGACCGGCGACGACATGGCGAAATGGCAGCCGCGCGTCGAGGCGCCGCTCACCTATCCGTATCGGAACTACGAAATCCAGAAAGCCGGCGTCTGGAGCCAGGGGCCGGTGATGCTGCAGCAGCTGGCGCTGCTGAAAGGATTTGAGCTTGACGGCCTCGATCCGGCGGGCCCCGACTTCATCCACCTGCAGATCGAATGCGCGAAACTCGCCTTCGCCGACCGCGATACGTTCTATGGCGATCCCGATTTCGTCAGCCGTGCCGATCGATGTGCTTCTGTCCGACAGCTACAATGCGGCGCGGCGGAAGCTCGTGACGCAGAAGGCTTCGCTCGACTATCGGCCGGGGTCCGTCGAGGGGTTCGGCGCAGTCGTCGACTTCAAGCGCCATGATGGCGCCCGTGCCGCTGTGGGCGCGATGGGCGCCGGCGAGCCGACCGTCGGCCGCCTCGGCAATGTGCGCGGCGACACCGTGCACTTCGACATCATCGATTCCGCCGGCAACATGATCTCGGCGACGCCGTCCGGCGGCTGGCTGCAGTCCTCGCCGGTGATCCCCGAGATCGGCTTCTGCCTCGGCAGCCGCGCGCAGATGTTCTTCCTCGAGGAAAATCACCCCGCCGCACTTGGCCCCGGCCGCAGGCCGCGCACGACGCTGAGCCCGACCATGGCGCTGCGCGACGGCGAGCCGTACCTCGCCTGGGGTTCGCCCGGCGGCGACCAGCAGGATCAATGGATCACGCAGTTCTTCCTGCGGCACGTGCATGCCGGCATGAACCTGCAGGAGTGCATCGATGCGCCGGCCTGGCACTCCGAGCACTTCCCGATCTCGTTCTGGCCGCGCACCGCGCGCCCGGGCGTGCTGGTGGTCGAGGGTCGCGTGCCGAAGGCGACGGTGGACGAGCTGACGCGTCGCGGACACATCGTCGAGGTCGGGCCCGACTGGTCGGAAGGCCGCCTGACGGCCGCTTCGCGCGTCGGCCAACGGCGACGCGCGGCGGCCAATCCGCGCGGCATGCAAGGCTACGCAGCCGGGAGATGAGATGACCTGGTCGATCATCGCGCGCGATCCTGCGACCGGCGACCTGGCGATCGCGGTCGCAACGAAATTCTTCGCGGTCGGATCACGCGTGCCGTTCATAGCGGCCGGTGTCGGCGCGATCGCGACGCAGGCGCTGACCAATCCGTTCTATGGCGTGAACGGCCTCGCATATTTGCGCGAGGGACGAACGCCAGAAGAAACGGTGGCGCGGCTGACCGCCGATGATACGGGGTGTGACCATCGCCAGCTTCACATCATGGATGCCGCGGGACGGATCGCTGCGTACACTGGCAGTGCCTGCGTCGACTGGTGCGGCCATTTGCAGGGCGACAGCTTCTCGATCGCCGGCAACATGCTGGCCGGGCCGCAGGTCATCGAGGCGACAGCGGACGCGTATATAAAGGGTGCGGAAAAACCCTTCCCTCGCCGGCTGATTGCCGCGATGCGCGCGGGCGAAGCGGCCGGCGGCGACAAGCGCGGCAAGCAGTCCGCGGCGCTGGTGATCCACGGCAAGGAGCAGTGGTCCGACCTCGACCTGCGCGTGGACGACCACACCGATCCGTTGGCCGAGCTCGAACGCCTGGAGCAAGTCAGCCGCGAGCGCTGGGTGCCTTTCCGCAAATTCCTGCCCAACCACCTGGACCCCGCCGGCACCACCGACCGCGCGACGATCGATGCCGGAATCGCGAAGGCGCTTGCGGAGGAAAGTTGAACTTGCCCGCTATCGCGGCGCGATGCCCAATCGATAGCTTGCGCTTGCCGAACAATGCAGCGAAGCGCCGGGCGGCCTCACTTGCTGCGTGCACCGCCGAATGCGACGGAAGATCAGTTGCCGCGCGGTGTTACAGGGAAGAGAATGGCCCGCCTGAACCTCGAAGGAACCGATCGATGAAGATCCGCACCCTGACTGGTATCGCCACCGCGCTGGTTCTGCTGTCCGGCGTCAGCGCCATGGCGCAAACCACCCTGAAGATCGGCCTCGCGGAGGATCCGGACATTCTCGATCCGACCCTCGGCCGCACCTATGTCGGGCGCATCGTCTTCGCCTCGTTCTGCGACAAGCTGTTCGACATCGACGAGAAGCTGAATTTCGTGCCGCAGCTGGCGCTCTCCTACACCATGGGTGACGACGGCAAGGAGGTGGTGATCAAGCTGCGGCCGAACGTCAAGTTCAATGACGGCGAGCCGTTCGATGCGGAGGCCGCGAAATTCTCGCTCGACCGGCACGTCACGCTGCCGACCTCGTTCCGCAAGCCCGAGCTTGCCGCGCTCGACCGCGTCGAGGTGGTCGATCCGCTGACCATCAAGCTCGTGCTGAAGGCGCCGTTCTCGCCGCTGATCTCGCAGCTCACCGACCGCGCCGGCATGATGGTGTCGCCGAAGGCGGCGAAGGAAGCCGGCGACAAGTTCGGCCTGAAGCCGGTCTGCGTCGGCCCGTATAAATTCGTCGAGCGCGTGCCGCAGGATCGCATCGTGTTCGAGAAATCGGACGTCTACTGGAACAAGGCCAACGTCTCGATCGACAAGATCATCTACCTGCCGATCGTCGATGCGACCGTGCGGCTTGCCAACCTGAAGTCCGGCGGGCTCGACCTGATCGAGCGGCTGCTCGCGACCGACCTCAAGGACGTGCGCGCCGACAGCCGGCTGAAACTCTCGCCCGCGCTCGAGCTTGGCTATCAGGGGATCACGCTCAACATCGGCAAGGACAAGGCGAAAGGTCCGTTGAGCCAATCGGCGAAGGTGCGGCAGGCCTTCGATCTTTCGATCGACCGTGCGGCGCTCAATCAGGTCGTGTTCAACGGCGAGTTCGTCCCGGGCAATCAGTGGGTCAACCCGGAGCATCCCTACTACCAGAAGAAATATCCGGTGCAGGGCCGCGACGTGGCGAAAGCCAAGGCGCTGTTGAAGGAAGCCGGCGTGACCACGCCGATCACGGTCGACTTCATGGTTCCGAAGGGCGCCGAGACCGAGGCGGTCGCGCAGGTGGTCCAGTCGATGGCCGCCGAGACCGGCTTCGACATGAAGATCCGCCTGACCGAGTTCGCGACGTCGCTCAAGCAGGCCGAGGCCGGTGAGTTCCAGGCGTTCCTGATCGGCTGGAGCGGGCGCACCGATCCGGACGGCAACGCCTACATCTTCTTCAAGACAAACGCGCCGCAGAACAACGCCACCTTCTCGAATCCGGAAGCCGACAAGCTGCTCGACGAGGCCCGCCTGATCAGCGATACGGCCAAGCGCAACGCGATCTACGAGAAGCTGGCCGGGATCATCCTGGAGGAGAAGCCGATCGTCTATATCTATCATCGCCGCGTGCTGATCGCGCATACGGCAAAGCTCGAAGGCTACAAGCAGATGCCGGACGGCCTCATCCGCGTGATGGGCCTGAAGCTGAAGTAGCGCTGCAGTGCTGAACTTTCTCGGCAGGCGGCTGCTGCAACTCATCCCGACCCTGTTCTTCGTGTCGGTGCTGATCTTCTCGCTGCAGCAACTGCTGCCGGGCGATCCGGCGCTGGTGATGGCCGGCGAGGAGCGCGATCCCGAGATCATCGCGCGCATCCGCGCGGAGTATCGCTTCGATCAGCCGCTGCCGGTGCAATACATCTACTGGATGAAGGGCGTGCTGAGCGGCGATCTCGGTGAGTCGCTGCGCATCAAGGTGCCGGTGCTGGAGCTGATCCGGCAGAAGCTGCCGGTAACGCTGCAGCTTGCGAGCATGGCGATCATCATCTCGCTGTTGATCGGCATTCCCGCCGGCATCATCTCGGCCGTGAAGAAGGGAACGGCCTGGGACTACGGCGCCAATGCGTTCGCGCTGTGGGGCATCTCGACGCCGAACTTCTGGCTCGGCATCATGCTGATCTTCGTGTTCTCGATCCAGCTCGGCTGGCTGCCGGCATCGGGCTATGTGAGCCTGCGCGAGAACTGGCAGGCGAGCCTCGCCTCGACGATCCTGCCGGCCTTCGTCCTCGGCAACGCCATCGCCGCGGTCTTCATGCGGCATACGCGCAGCGCGATGCTCGAAGTGATGGAGAGCGACTACATCCGCACCGCGCGCGCGAAAGGCGCCAGCGAGCGAAAGGTCATCCTCGCGCATGCCCTGCGCAACGCATTGACGCCGGTCATCACGCTCGGCGCGCTGGAGCTCGGCACGCTTCTGTCGGGCGCGGTGCTGACCGAGCAGATCTTCTCGATCCCCGGCTTCGGCAAGCTGATCGTCGATGCGGTGTTCAACCGCGACTATGCGGTGGTCCAGGGCGTCGTGCTGGTGACGGCCACGACCTACGTCACACTGAACCTGATCGCCGACATTCTCTATGTGATGGTCAACCCGCGGCTGAGGAGTTGACCGTCATGAGCGACGCGACGCTACCGGCCAACATCATTGCCGCAAAGCCCGCCGGGCGGCTGGAGAGCCCGGCCGGGCGGGCGCTGCAAAACCTGCTCGCGCGGCCAAGCGCAGTGATCGGGCTTGCGATCATCGCCCTGTTCGTCGCTGCTGGCGATCTTCGCACCGTTTGTCGCGCCCTACGATCCGATCGCCACCAGCTGGTCGGCGGTGCGCAAAGCGCCCTCCGCCGCGCACTGGTTCGGCACCGACGAGCTTGGCCGCGACATTCTCAGCCGCATCATCTTCGGCACGCGCGCCTCGCTGCTCGCCGGCGTCATCTCCGTCTCGATCGCGATTGCGATCGGCGTGCCGCTCGGCCTGCTCGCCGGCTATCGCGGCGGCTTCATCGACGCGCTGATCAGCCGCATCACGGACGCGATGCTCGCCTGCCCGGCGCTGATCCTGGCGATTGCGCTCGCGGCGTTCCTCGGTCCAAGCCTCACCAACGCGATGATCGCGATCGGCATCACCGCGACGCCGATCTTCATTCGCCTGACCCGCGGACAGGCGATCAACGTCAAGGTCGAGAATTACATCGAGGCGGCGGAGGCGATCGGCAACTCGTCGCTGCGCATCGCGATGCGCCACGTGCTGCCGAACATCATTCCCGCCCTCCTGGTGCAGATCACGCTGTCGATCGCGGGAGCCATCATCGCCGAAGCCGCGCTCTCGTTCCTCGGCCTCGGCCAGCAGCCGCCGTCGCCGTCCTGGGGCAGCATGCTGAACTCCGCGCAACGCTTCCTCGTCAGCGCACCCTGGATGGCGTTCTGGCCGGGGCTGTCGATCTTCCTGATCGTGATGTCGTTCAACCTGCTCGGCGACGGCCTGCGCGACGCGCTCGATCCAAGGGAGCAGTAGCTCAAGCGGCGCCACGACAGGCGTCGTGGCGCCGCGTGAACCATTATGCCGCACGCACCGTTTGGAGGAACTTATCGACCTCCATACGCAGGCGGCTGCTCTCCGTCGACAACTCCTGCGCCGATGACAGCACCTGCGCGGAGGCGGATCCCGTCTCGGCAGCACCGCGATTCACTTCCGTGATGCTGGCCGCCACCTGAGTGGTGCCCTCCGCTGCCTGCTGGACGTTTCGGGAGATCTCTTGCGTCGCGGCACCCTGCTCTTCGACCGCCGCCGCGATCGTCGCGGTAACCTGCGAGATGCTGCCGATGGTCGAACCGATCTCCTTGATCGCCGCCACCGACTCGCCCGTCGCGCTCTGGATCTCCATGATCTGATCGCTGATTTCGCCGGTGGCTTTCGCCGTCTGCGCTGCGAGTGCCTTGACCTCGGACGCGACCACCGCAAAGCCGCGGCCAGCCTCGCCCGCGCGCGCCGCCTCGATGGTGGCATTCAGGGCGAGCAGGTTCGTCTGCTCGGCAATCGTCGTGATGAGCTTGATGACGTCTCCGATCCGCGAGGCCGCCAGATTGAGCTTGTTGATGCGAGCGTCGGTTTCCGTGGCCTGTTCCACCGCCGCCCGAGCAATCGAGGTCGAGGTCTCGATCTGACGGCCGATTTCCTGAATCGAGGACGCCATCTCCTCGGTCGCCGAGGCTACGGACTGGACGTTCGCCGACGCTTCCTCCGATGCGGACGCGACGTTGACGGAAAGCCGTTGGGTCGAATTCGGCGGTCTGCGTCAGTGACCCAGCCGCGGCTTCGAGTTCGGTTGACGCCGATGAGACGGTCTTGACGATCTCCCCCACCGCCGCCTCGAACTCATCCGCCAGCTTGCGCATTTGGGCCCGGCGGCGCACTGCCTCTTCCTGCTCCTGCAGCGCTTTGGCCTCGGCTTCCTTGCGAGCCTTTTCCTGCGCAAGGATCTTGAACTTTTCGACCGCATCGGCAACTTCGCCGATTTCGTCCTTGCGACCCAACCCTGGCAGGACTGTCTCGAAATTCCCGGATGCAAGGTCATTCATCGCAACGCTGAGGGCCCGCATGGGTCGGGCGATCGTGACGATGGACAACAGCAAGGAAATGACGAGGACGAGGGTCACAACAATGCCGGTCGCGACATTGGCACGTTCGACCCACTGCATCTCCTGCAGTCCCGCTGCCTGAGCATCCTCGACACGGTGTTTTGCGTATTCAACGATCTGATCGATGAGGTTGTCCATCTCCGCAGCTATCGGAAGCGTCACCTCACGTGCGATACGCCCACCCTCGGCGTCGAGCGCGTCCAACTTGGTCCTCGCATCGTGCGAAAGGTCGCCGCCTGCAGGTTTCCTTGTTTCGATCTCGACCGCAGATCGACGTACTGCAAGAATTTCGTTTGTCGCTGTCGCGTATTTGTCGACAAGCGCCTTCACTTTTTGAATTCTCTCGCAATTCTCCGGTGATGTTGAGAGCTTGAGCATCTCCTGAGCGAACGCGTTTGCGGCCCTCTGACGCGCGCCGATCTGGTCGCGAGCCCTTTCGAGTTCCGCAACCGAATGGGCCAGGCGAAGATCGCGCACGCTGAGCTGCATGCCGCGAACGTTCACCTCCGTCTGGATCGCGTCTTTCACGATAGTATGCTGCGCCGAGGCGCGTTCATTCGCATTCTGAATGATCGCGTCACCGCGAATTTGAAGGGCGATCATGCCGATGACCAACAGGACTGCAAGTCCCGAGAACACACCAACCTTGGCGCTGATGCGCGTGTTGAACAGTAGTTTCTTCATTTCTTGTTTCCCCAACCTTGCAACAAGAGTCCGTCTCGATCGGATCAACCCCATACACGCGTGCCGGCGGACGGCCGCACGAACACTCCGTTCGTCAGCGCGTTGATCCGTTCAGGATGAGAGGTTGCGAGCACTCCAGCTCTACGGCCAAGCGAACAACCAAATCTTAACGACGATGGCGCTGAAGCATCACAACGCTTGAAACTTCCGGATTTCGATACGATCTCCTGTTCTGGTTGTGGACATCGAATGCCACCCTCCGCTTGGTCCACGCCATGGCGACAATCGACGGACGAGACAACTATCGCGAGGGCAAGGTGGCACCGGCACGTGGAATTCCTGACGGTTGCTGTGGCGAGCGGTGCATCGTTACCACGAGTGAATGCTCGTCGGCTGCCGACGAGATTCAGCTACGAGCCCGGAGTGGAGACGAGTGGAGCGCGATAGCCGACAAGTGGGCTCTTCACGCGCGCGGCCGTGTCGGATGGTCGCTCCCCAAAGACGGAGCGGTAGGTCGCCGAAAAATCGCCGAGGTGCCAAAAGCCATGCGACAGGGCGATCGCCTTGATCGAGGTGCCCGGTTCGCTTTCGATGATCTTCGTGCGCACAGCCCAAAGACGCCTGAGCTTGAGATAGCGGTGGAGACTGATGCCTCGCACCGCAACGAGCGCATTGTGCAGCGTACGGCCCGTGACTCCGAGGCGTGCTGAAAGATGGTTTGTGTAAACGACTGCACGCGGATCTGCGTCAATCAGATCGTCGATCTGACGTACAAGCAGCCGGTGATAGGCGAACGACCTCGGCGGAACGACGACATCGAGCTCGTCACCAAGTAGCAGGTGATCCGCGATTGCGAGGAGCGTCTCTTGGGCGCTTTCTGAAATCGCTGTGAACGACGCATCATCGCGCACTGCGGCCTCGAGCAGCGCGAGCGTTGCGACGCGAAGCTCGGCCAGGCGCGCGGCCGGGACGGTGGACAGGCACAGGCCGCCCTGGATCTGCGGCCAGCCACGCAGTTCGGCCGCATCTCGCAGAACGACCCCCGCGATCACGCTCCGCGATCTCTGGACGGCCGCAAGCAACATCTCCCCCTGGACCAGCGCAATCCGCTGCTCGTCCATGGCGACGCCGTTCATGGTCATGTCGGTGTTGCCCTCCAGCGTGTAGTAAAGAGCACCTCCGTCGGCACGATACTCAGCGTCCAGAATTCTCGGAAAGGCTTCCAACACGACGAGATCACAGGATGGCAGCCGGAACAGAGCGCGCCACGCATCGAAAGGCGGCCGCCCCAGCGGGATGCTACGGGCCGCGCCCATCCGCTCGGAGTGACGGAAGCTGTCTGCATCCGCAAACGAGACGTAGTCGCAGGCGGATGATTGTGTGAGGCCCTCGATGCGCATTCAGGACGATCGTTCTCACGATCAAAGCAAATTGAGATGCTGGAAGTACCGCGTCACAAGACAAACGCAGCCGGTCTTACCCGACGCTCCGACGGCACTGCGAGTGTACGCGGATTCGCGTGAGCGCCGTTAACGACTGCGTGATTGCGGCGACCTTGAATACCGCAACGGTACATCGGCACCCGTCAAGCCGGTCAGCGACAAACTGATTATGCGCTCGCTTCTGCCGGATTCCAGATTCCGACATCGTGACCGACTGCGCCTGCACTGTCGCAAATTCACTGCCGCTGCCCGTCAATATCACGCTCCGAAAGTTCGCACGATGATGGGACAATCTCCTGAGTGCGGTGAGTCCGATCACAATCGCACAACAGGCCCCGTAGCTGGCGCTGACGAACGAGCAGAATAAACTGACGCTCAATACATCTGCAACGGCAGGATGCCGCCCGGGCCGATCAGCAAGGCCCAGGTATCATCCGCTGCAAGCGTGATCTCTTCGGACTGGTCGCGCTTGCCGGGTATCTTCAGCACATAGCGGTATTTGCCGGGCTTCAGATCCAGCATCAGCTCCTTCGGCGGACGATCCTTGCCCACACCCGGCGGCACCTTGATGGTCTTCTGGTTGATCGTCACCGAAGCGTTCGCTTCGCTGAGGTTGCCAAGAACGATTTTGCCCATGCCGGCCGGCGGTAGTGCCTCCGCCTTCGCGGCCTCGGCCGGATTCTTGACGACAATGCTGATCGTCGTCTCGCGATCGTCGCGGCCGAGCTTGAGCACGGCCGGTCCTTCGGGCGCGGCAAACGCGAGCACAACATTGTCCGGCTTCACCACGGCGCCGTCGGCCTGCTCCTTCCACGTGCGCTTGCCGAGCTCGCGGCGATAGAAGGCCAGCACCGAGCCGATGTCGGCCGGCACCTTGCCGTTGAACTCGCGGCGGAACGCGGTCTTGCTGCCGGTCATGGTCACCGTCCCCGGCGAGCTCATGGTGTAATTCTTCGGCACCGGAAAGCCCTGGGACTCCTCGGCCTCAAGCTTCACCGTTTCCTTTGTCGGATCAGCCGGCAGCTGCAGGCCCGTGCCGCTGACGGACACCTTCGCCTTGCCGCCGAACAGCATGACCGTGATGTCGAGCTCCTGCCGGCCCTTGGCGAAATCCATCGAATACATCGTCGGCCCGTTGATCACGCCGCGATCTTCCTTCCAGCCGAGCGGCTTCAACGTTTCGCGATAGAAGGTGGCGACCGACTTCGGCGTGGACGGCGAGACGAAATCGAGCTTTCCCTCGTTGCCGTCGAACTTCACGTCGTCCGCATTCTCCGGCAGCGGGATCGGCGTCGACGGATTGGCCATCGCGCGCAGGCTTTCCACCGGCGCGGCAGCGGCTTCCGCAACCTGCGCACGTCGCTTCGCTTCAGACGCGGCGGTCAGCTCCTGCGCCTGCTTGACGGCATCGCTCATCCACCTCGCATCAGCGTCCTTCTTCGCTTTCGCGCGCGCGGCGACGGCGGCTTCCGAAAGCTGCGCGACGATGCGCACCGAAACGAGGTCGTAGCGCGGGCGCATCTCCAGCACGGCCGTGCCATCCGGCTGGGTGAAGGTCGCCTTCACACCGGTGTCGTTGATCGTGGTGCCGGCCTGCTCGGTCCAGCCGCGCAGCGTCATCTCGCGGCGATAGAAGGCGAGCACGACGGGCATGTCGGCGATCACCAGCGCGGTCGCTTCACGACGGACCGAATCTGCGCTGCCCGTGCTGCCGGCCTGCTTGATCTTGTCGGGCGACGGAAGACCCGCGGAATCCCTTGCATTCGTCAAATCCTGCGGCAGGGCGAACGGCGCGATGCGCAGATCGACGACGGTCTTGTTGTCGCCTCCCCGCTGCAGCGTCAGCATCACCGGCGATTGCTGCCGATGCTCGCGGCCTTCACGACTGAAATACACGCGGCGTCCGTTCTCGACCGCGTCGTTCAGTTTCGCGTTCGGCCAGCGGGCTTCGATGGCGGAAGCTGCGAGCGGCGCCCAGCCTTCGGCCGCGAGCCCCTTGTTGAAGAACTCCAGCGCCGCCTCCACGCTCAAGCCGGTGACGCAACGCAGGTAAGGCCGGTTCTCGTCATAGATGATTTCGATTGCGTCCTCGGGGAACGGCACGTTCGCGGGGATCGAGTTGTTGTGGCTGTAGTAGATCTTCGAACGGTCCGCCTTGCCGTCGAGCATGGTGTAGGACACGTAGATCCCAAGCCGGCCGTTCTTGTAGCGGCCGCGGGTGCTGCTCGGCTCCTGCTCCGGCGTGCGATAGGGCATCCAGCCCTGCGCACGCAGAGATTTGTCGGTCGCGGACACCGTGTTCGGCACCGAGGCCGGATAGGCGTAAGTGATCGAACCCTGTGAAGGCGAGCGTTCAGCGACGACCTCGGCACCGTCCGGGCGCGGCACGCTCGTGACATCAAAGCCGCTCTGGGCGTTGGCGGCGGCCGGGTTACCGGCAAGCATGACCACCACCGCAAGGGCCGAAAGGTATCGCATTCGCATACTGCGGATAGCCTGGACCATGCTCGAGGTTTCCTCTGCCTCGCCGTCGCGCAGGCGCTGTCAGATCCTGCGACATGCAGGGCCGTTCGGATTTCGTCTTCAAATCCGCGCTATTGGTTCAAATCAGCCCCAAGTGGCAACGAGGGCCCCAGAACCGAGCGAGACGCCCCGTCATTGCAGCGACACATCGACGTACCAATCACCCGCGAAAATTTGCGGTGTCAGGCCCTGCGCGACCCAAGGTGTTTTGACCGAATCCATTCGAGACCCAGTGATGTCAACGCAAGCCACTTTGCAAGCACCATCAGATTGCCGGCTTGATCTTGTCGTTCATGGAGCTCTGCCCCGAAAAATTTCTGGCGATGGCAAGCCTGCCGGTCTAGCATCCGATCGTGAGACGCCAGATGCACCTCAACCTGTTTATCCAGAGCCGTGGGCATCACGAGGCTTCATGGCGGCACCCGAAGTCGTCGACGCTGCCGCTCACCGATATCCGCTACACGGTGGAGATGGCGCAGAAGGCCGAGGCCGGCCTGTTCGACTCGATCTTCCTCGCGGACGTTCTGGGATTGTGGAACGACGTTGAGCAAACGCCGTTCAACTGGCTCGAGCCGATCACGACGCTCGCCGCGCTCGCCATGGAGACGAGCCGCATCGGACTGATCGCAACCGCCTCGACCACATACACCGAGCCCTACAATCTCGCGCGGCAATTCTGTTCGCTGGATCACATCAGCCGCGGCCGCATCGGCTGGAACATCGTCACCACATGGTCGCCGCAGGCGGGTGGCAATTTCGGCGGTATCGGCCAGGTGAGCCACGCGGACCGCTACGAACGCGCCGAAGAATACATGACCGTGGTGAAAGGTCTCTGGGACAGCTGGGCCGACGATGCGGTTCTCGACGACCGCGCCGGCGGACGCTATGCGGATCGGCGGCAGGTGCGGTCCATCGATCACGCAGGGCCGCACTATCAGGTGAAGGGTCCGTTGAACCTGCCGCGCGCGCCGCAGGGGCGTCCGGTGTTCGTGCAGGCGGGCTCGTCGGATACCGGCCGCCAGTTCGCGGCGCGCCATGCCGAGGCGGTGTTCACCGCGCATCTGGAGAAGTCGACGGCGCGCGCCTTCTATGCCGACTTGAAGACATTGGTCGCGGCGGTGGGGCGGAATGCCGATCAGGTGCTGATCCTGCCCGGGTTCAGCCCGATTATCGGATCCACGGAGGCCGAAGCGCGCCGCTTCGCGGACGAGCTCAACGAGCTGTCCGATCCGGAGACCGGGCGCAACCGGCTGTCGCTGCGGTTCGGCGGACACGACTTCTCGCATCTGCCGCTGGACAAGACCCTGTCGGTCGAGGACTTCCCCGACCCAAGCACCAACGAGGCGTCCCGCAGCCGGACCGAGGTGATCGTGGGATTTGTCAGGGAGCAGCGTCCGACACTGCGGCAGTTGCTCGCGAAGCTTGCCGGCGCCCGTGGCCATTTCACGTTCGAGGGTACGCCCGAGCAGGTTGCCGATCTGATGCAGGATTGGGTCGACGATGGCGTTGCGGACGGGTTCAACCTGATGCCGCCGGTGCTGCCGGAGATGCTCGACGTATTCATTGCCGAGGTGGTGCCGCTCCTGCAGAAGCGCGGCTTGTTCCGCACTGCCTATGAGGGCGCGACGCTGCGCTCCCACTTCGGCCTCGCGCGCCCGGCCGTGACGATCACGCCCGAGCCGCTCGCGTCCGAGGCGCCCGCAGCGCGCAAGGCAGCGACTTGAACGCCTTAAGGCGTTGGTGACAATCGGTTGGGTGTCGCCCTGCTCTCAGCTTGTGTCGGGCTTTCGGCCGTCATCATCGGGGCCCGAGCTTCACGCCGGCCATCTGCTCGTAGACCTTGACGATCGATGCGCCGTCCTCCTTGGCGAAGCCCAGCGCCCGCGCCATCTGGTAGACCTGCTGGCTGACATTGGCGAGAAGAAGCGGGACGCCGAGCGACTTGGCGAATGCCGTCTCCAGCTCCTGGTCCTTGTAGGAAATGTCGACGGTGCCACCCGGCTTGAAATCGCCGGCGATCATGCGTGGTACGCGGTGATCGAGGGCGAAGCTGGCTCCCGTCGAGACCTTGATGACGTCATACATGACTTTGGGATCCAGTCCGGCCTTGGCACCCATCACGAAGGCCTCGGCGATCGCCACCGTGTTGACCTGGATCAGCATGTTGTTCACGAGCTTCAGGGCGAGGCCTTGGCCGATGCGGCCCACGTGGAACTGGTTGGCCGACATCGCCTTGAACATGGGGACGCAAGTCGCGAACGTTTGCGCATCGCCGCCCGCGATCACGGAGAGCTCGCCCGTTTCGGCCCGCGCGCTGCCTCCGCTCACAGGCGCGTCGAGCATTGCGATGCCGGCGTCCTGCAAGCGCTCGCAAATCCGCCTGGCGGCATGGGGATCGATCGTGCTCATCATTGCAACGATGTGGCCGTTCGCAGCGCCCGCGATGATGCCGTTCGTGCCCAGGATCACGTCCTCGGTCTGGGCCGTCGTCTCGACCATTGTGACGGTGCGGACCGATTGGCGCGCGACGTCGGCCGCAGTGGGCGCGTCCCTGGCGCCGGCCGCGACCAGCGCTGCCACCTTGGTGCTGTCGATGTCATTGACGACGAGCGCATAGCCGGCCTTCAGAAGGTTGCGCGCCATGCCGGCGCCCATGGCGCCGAGTCCAATGAAGCCGATCGTCTCTGTCATTGCGGCTGTGCTTTCGTCGCCTACTCGGCCGCGCGCAAGGGTGTCGGCGAGGGACGCGCCGCTGCCGCCAGTCGCTTGGCATAAACCTCCTGCCAGGGCCCTTCGTCGCTGACGAAATAGCCGGCGCGCGCTCCGCGGAAAACGTTGGCATCCTCGACGCCCGGCGGCAGTGTTCCCTTGTCGCGCAGCGCCCGGGCGGCCATCAACAGGCGGCGGCGTGTGCGCGTGATCATCTGATCGGACGGTGCGAGATGCTCGAACGTGTGATCGACGATCGGTCCCATGCTTTCCGTGATCGCCTGATCCTGCAGGTGAATGCCGCTGATCCCGCTGTAAATCTCGTTGTTGCGCTGGGCATCGCGATCCATTCCCCAGTCGTTGCCCGGATTGGCGGCCAGCCGCCAGCGGCCGAGCCAGTCGGTCGTGTTGGGCAGGAACTGGTTGCCGCGACTGGTGCCGGGGATCGGCGTTCCATCCTTGAATGATGGTTGCGGTTGCGTCATCGCCGACTGGCCGCGCGCCCACCACAGGAAAAAGAACATGGTGTGGCCGTCGTCGAGCGGCACCCAGGCGCGCGCGTGCACGTGGCTGTCGAACTCACCGTTCGGGGCCTGGATCCAGAACGGAAACAGGAAGTTGGCGCAGCGCCAGTAGGTCTCGCCGGGGCCCGCGGAACGGAAGCCGGCATATTGCGTGCCCCAGGCGGTGTCGGCGATCTCGTACTCCGGCGCGCGAAACGTGACGGTGTGGCGAAACGGTTCTTCATCCATCAGGTCGCGCGGGTCGACGGAACCGGCGTGCAGGAAGCCGAAATGCGAGGTGTCGATGTCACCCTCGAGCGCCTGCAGATAGTTGCAGTCGCGCTGGATCAAGTGCACCTTGATCTCGGCGTCGGGCACGTCGAGGATTTCCAGCTCGGGCAACGGCGGCGCCTCGGCCCGGGATCCCATGTAGACCCAGACAAGCCCGGCACGCTCGACCGCAGGATACGCCTTCGCTTTCACCTTGTGTCTGAAATCCTGCTGCGGCGTCACGTTGGGCATATCGAGGCAGTTGCCGGCGACGTCGAATTTCCAGCCGTGATAGATGCAGCGGATACCGCCTTCCTCGTTGCGTCCGAGAAACAGCGATGCCGCGCGGTGCGGGCAGCGATGGTCCATCACGCCGACTTTCCCTGAGCTGTCGCGAAAGGCGATCAGCTTCTCGCCAAGCAGCATCAAACGAACCGGCGCGCCGTCGCTTGCGAGCTCGGACGACAGCGCCGCGGGGATCCAGTACTGCCGCATCAACGCACCCATCACGGAGCCTGGGCCGGTTTGGGTCAGCTCGCTGCCTTCAATTGCCGTCGTCATGCCGTGCCTCCCGGTGCATCGTTCTTCCTGATGCGGCTGCGTTGACCGAGCGCGCTGGAGCAAAAATGTTAGCACGGAATGGCGGTCGCAGCCATCTCACAGACAGATTGACAGACATCATTCGTCAACGACTTTATCGATTAAACTTCCAAATCTGTTGCGTGAGTCCGGATATGGACCGGCCCTGACTAATCAAACGACGGCTCCCTGACAATTTAGGCGCTCGCAAAAATCCTCAATGACACTAGCGGCCGCCTCGGTGTGCGTCGCCAAAAGCATATGCGAAGACTCAAACCAACGCACCTGGCAGCCGGGCCGGGCCGCAACGATTTCGTCCACGTACCTTTTACTTACCAGGCGATCCGAACGCCCATGTAAGCAGAGCATAGGACATTTGATCTCACGCAATCGGCCGCGCTTGTCTACGCGAAGCACATCCTGAGCCCGCGCCCGAATAATCTCCCGGGGCAATGTCGCCAAGACTTGGCGAAGATGCGCGCTGAGTTTTGGTGTCGCCGCCGATCCCATGAGCGCAGCGACGATGATGCTTGTGGGTATCCACCTGAGGTCAAGCAGCCGGGTGAACGCTGCGAGTTGAGTTGGCAGCGGGTGCCGCGCAAAGCTGGATGCAAGAACAAGCCCGACAACTCGCTGGTCTGTTGCTGCAATCTCTATTGCGATCGGTCCAGAGAACGATTTGCCAAGAATAACGAAGCGATCGTTTGGCAGGCGCTCTCTGACGTAGGAGACGAGTTGATCATAGCTGAGAAAACGATCGACCGGGTAACCGATGAGCTGAACTGGACGATGCGTCGATAACTGTTCGGCCAAAGTCCTCAGCAACTCTCCTGTTCCGTCCATACCCGGCAACAGGACGATCGCAGTCTTCTCAGGCATGAGCCATGCCCGTTCTTGTAGCACGTCGTCGGCGAAAAGTGGCTTCGCCCAGTTCAGATGCCGAGTGCGCTCTGGTAGGCGAAAAGCGCCGGCGCGCCGCCTGTGTGCAAGAAGACGACATCCTCGTCTTTGCGCCAACGCCCTTGGCGGATCAGCGCGATCAGGCCCGCGAGCCCCTTGCCCGAATAGACCGGATCAAGTGGAAGAGCCTCGAGCTGGCCTGCAAGCCGGATCGCTTCGATTGTGGCTTCGTGCGGGACCCCGTAGGCAGGTCCCGCATGCCCCGCGACGACTTCCACCGTTGCTTCGTCGAACGAAACATCAAGCAGATTGGACGCTTCTCGCGCAAATGCCACGACATCGGCTCGCACCCGCGCGGGCTCGGCGTCGATATCAATCCCAACGATCCGCGTGTTTGGCATTGCCACGGCAGCACCGGCGACGAGACCAGCCTGCGTGCCGCCGCTTCCGGTGCAGTGCACGATAGCGGTCGGTGCGAAGCCCAATCGCGCTGCCTGCGGTTCGATCTCGGAAATCGTCGTGGCATAAGCGACTGCGCCCAGGGCATTCGAGACGCCGTATGGCACAAAGTACGGCCTGTGCCCCTTCGCTTCGAGATCGCCGACGAGCGTGCGAATGGCTGCATTGCGGTCACCGGTCCACGGCACGTCATGAAGGTGCGCGCCGAACAGCCGATTGAGAAACGCGTTGCCCGAGGTCTTGTATTCGGGCGTCGGCGGTTCAAGTCGGCCGTGGTAGACTGCAAGATGACACGCGAGGCCGAGCTTTGCCGCAACCGCCGCAACCTGCCGCTGGCTGTTCGATTGCACGACGCCACCTGAGACGATCGTGTCGGCGCCACTCGAAAGTGCCTCATGCAGGAGGTAGTCGAGCTTGCGCAACTTGTTGCCGCCAAAACCGAGCCCAGTAGCGTCTTCGCGCTTGACCCACAGCCGCGGTCCGCCGAGATGAGCCGTCAGTCGCTTCATCGGCTCGAGTGGGGTCGGCAGATTGGCCAAACCCAGGCGAGGAAAGACAGCGAGTTGGTCGAATAATGGCCTGCGATCAATTTGCACCGTTCAGTCCGTCTGAACTCACAAGTGACACTCCAAACGATGGCCCAACGGCTGCTCTTGTAGCCCGGTACGGCCCCGCGGAATAGCTCGGCCCCGCCGCCGGCATCGAGGAGGACGAGAAGCCGATTAAAGCGTGATTGAGTTCAGGTTTAGCCACGCCGGAGCAACCTTCCGGCGTGGTTGCCGCGCCTCAATGCTTTTCTGATTCTCAGAAAAAATAGTTGATCGTTGTTCGCTACTTTGTTCTTGATCGCCCGCGATAGGACTTATATCGTCGATCGCCATCCCGCTCCGGTGAGGGGCGCGTGGCGATCGTCTTCGATACGTGGCAGCGGGATGCGGGTGGCCGCTACGATGCCGGACCCTGGACGCAGTGAGGATCGCCGATCCCTAGAAAACGGACAGGGACAGACGCCGGCAACACGGGCGGACGGTCCAAGTGCATGTCCGGGCGACAGCTCGCACGAACGGGGGCGCGTCGGCGCCAGTGACAACCCCTGGGACATGCAGCAAGCCGCAAAATCCATCCGCGTGCGGAACGCAGGCGAAGATCTGCTTCCGAGGCCCGGTTCAGCTCAACGATCTTCGGCGTTGGGCTGGACCACTGCTCGTGTGCCGCGAAAGCGGCGTGCGGGCTGCCCGCATCCAAACCATGCGGGCGCCGCGGGCGCGGTGAAACGCCCTGTCGTTCCGCACGCCCCTACGGGGGAGGAAGGAACAGGATAGACCGGCAAGCCCTGCGGCCGGACCAAACACGGGGCGATGACGCATGTCCGGACTCCCGTAGCCCGGATGAGCGCAGCGACATCCGGGATGTGAGCTGCGAGTCAGCTCCCGCATATCGCTACGCTCATGCGGGCTACGAAGGACTTGTCAAGGGGGCTGTTTGACAATTGAATCAGTTGCCAACGACGGGCGCTTCGATCCGCCCGTCTTGCCGGCCACCTGTTGCGGTTTTTCGCAAAGATCGCGCTCACACAAAAAGACGCGATAGCGATTTAACCAAATCCCATCGCGCTTTAGAACTCCTCCAACAATCGCGCCAGATTGGCCTCGGCCTTCGGCCGCATCTCACGCAACCCAGCCCGGATGCGATCCGCCTCTGCGCCGCGCGCGCTGTCATCGGGACTACCGACACCTGCGCCTGTCAGCGGATGTTCCTCCATCCAGCGACGAAGCTCCTTGTCGGCGCCCCAGCGTCTGGCGTTGCGCAGGTCCCCAAGCACCCATCGCACCCAGTCGACGTGCGTGCTCGGCAGCTTGAGCGGCGCGCAAAGTTCGTTCTTCTCCTTCTCATCCTGATAGGCCGCCTCGACATGCGCGACGAAGGCCGCGCTGAGACAGGTCAGGCCGGCGCGCACCAGCTGGATTGTGATCCGGTCGCCATCGAAAATCGGAACCGTCGGACGCGAGGTGAATGCGCGTCCCGTGCAATCGACGTAAAGCGCGCCTGCCACGGCCGGGACCGAGCCTTGATCGAGCACGATCGCATCGCGCGCGATCCGCCGCACATAACCCATGCGCACGACATCCTTGATGGCGCCAAGCATCTCGACCTCGTTGATCGAGATCGTCGCGCCGGAATATTTCGTCGGCCGCACGGACCGATCGACGCGCAAGAGCTGCCCTGCCCGCTCCACGCGCACGAACAGATCGTCGATCGATGTCGCCTCCGCCGCCGCCTCGAAGCGCTTCAACTGTCCGCCGGCGGAGCGCAGGAAGAAGGCTTCGCCGGGCTGGGTCGTGTCGCGGTTCGTCAGCCAGGAATCGCGCGGCACGATCCAACGGATCGTCTCAGGCCGCGCGCCCATGTGCAGCAACCAGACGCCCGTATCCATTGCCGTCTTGCCACCGCCGAGAATGACGAAATTCTGATACTTGGCGGCGACGGTCGGCAGGACATTCGGCGTGACGACCTTCACGCCGTCAGCGATCTCGAACGACGGCGTATGCGTCGATGGCACGTCGGGGTCGAAGTACGTCTCGACGAGCTTCTTGCGAAACGTCACCTCCGTGGTCGCGCCCGACAGCAGCGAGCGGATGCGGCCGTCGCCGAGATACTCGCACATCGGAAAGTATTTGATGCGACCCGACGGCAGGAACCGCTCCTGCATCAGGCGCCCATAGTAGCTCAACACGTCGGCGCCGGACGGCAGCTCGTAGTAGCCCTTGTTGAAGCCGGTCTCGTCGATGCGGTTGGTCCCGAGCGGACGCGAGCCGACACCATAGTACGCCGCAGGCTGGTGCAGGCGGACGAAGGAATAGGCGTCGTTCCAGTGGCCGCCCGGCAGATGATGCCGATCGACGATGATCATCTCGGCGTCGGTCTCGGTGAGCATCTGGTCGGCAAAGCCCATGCCGACGGCGCCGCTGCCGATGATGAGATAGTCCGTGGTCAGCATGAAACCTCGCAGCCGCTGATGATTGCGCGCCAGCAGAAGCCCGCTGAGCCACCCCGCGTCCAGTCCAGAAAATGTAGCTGCGAGCTAAATGACAGCCCACATCGGCGCGTGATCGCTGGCGCCCTCCTCGCCGCGCACGGCCTTGTCGATACCGGCCTTCTTCAATTTCGGCTCCAGCTCGGCGTTCAGCAGGATATGATCAAGCCGGAGCCCCGCATCGCGCGGCCAGCGGTTGCGCTTGTAGTCCCAGAACGTGTAGGCGCGCGTCTCCGGATAAAGCGCTCGAAACGCATCGGTCCACCCGTCGCCGAGCAGCTTCGCATAGGCGCTGCGGCTTTTCGGCTGCACCAGCGCGTCCTTGTCCCAGGATTTGGTCGGATAGATGTCGAGTGGCGTCGGCGCGACATTGAAGTCGCCGGCGATGACGATCGGCGCACCTGTCTTGCGCAGTGCCGCGGCATGCCGCTTCAGCCGCGCCGAGCCAGGCGAGCTTGTAGTCGAATTTTGGTCCGGGCTGCGGGTTGCCGTTCGGCGCGTAAACACAGGCAATCACGACGCCCTTCACCGCGGCTTCGATGTAGCGTGCCTGCGTATCTTTGGCGTCGCCCGGAAGCGCGCGGCGGATCACGACGGGCTCGGCTTTCCGCGCCAGGATCGCGACACCGTTCCAGGTCTTCTCCCCGACCCAGGCCGCGGCGTAGCCGGCGTCCTCGAGCGCACGCCGGGGAAACTGGTTCTCGCTCGCCTTCAATTCCTGCAAGCAGACGACGTCAGGCTTTGCAGTCTTCAACCAGGCGAGCAGGTTCGGCAGCCGCTTGTTGACGTTGTTGATGTTGAAGGTCGCGATTTTCACGCAACCTTCCTCCTCATCCTGAGGAGCCCTGCGAAGCTCGAAGAGCGAAGCGGGGCGTCTCGACGGATGCAGGCCCCGGAGCTTCCCCGGCGAAGCGCCCGGGCCTCGTGGTTCGAGACGCATCCATAGCAGTCTGCCTTGTGCAGACTGCGTAAACTTGTCTGCACTGCGATGCTCCTCACCATGAGGGTCAGTGGTGTCGCAATGACGAGTGGCGAGCTCATCACCCCACCACCCTCCCCACCCACGCCGTCACCGCCTTCGACAGCGTCGCCAGGTGATCGGCGACGGAGAAGCCGGAGACGGCCTTGCGCGGCTTGAGGTCATGGTCGCCGTCCTCGAGCCAGAGCATCTCGATCTGCTTCGACAGGTGATAGGCCTTCACCTCCTCGCGCGTGCCGAACGGATCGCGCGTGCCTTGCACGATCAGCGCCGGCGTCTTCAATTCGGCAAGATGGGCGGTGCGCAGCTGCTCCGGCCTGCCGACCGGGTGGAACGGATAGCCGAGGCACAACAGCCCGGCGATGCGGCCCTTCGCGAGCAGGTCGTCGCAAACCATGCTGGCGACGCGGCCGCCCATCGACTTGCCGCCGATGATCAAGCGGTCCCTTGGCCTTCAGCGCATCGACCGCGGCGACATACTCGCCCATCACCAATTCCGCGCGCGGCGGCGGCTTGCGCCGCGCCTCGGTCCTGCGGCTTGCCATGTAGGCGAACTCGAAGCGCGCGATGCGGAGGTCAACCTTGGCGAGGGCCTTCGCGATCGCGTTCATCGACGCCGAATCCATCGGCGCGCCGGCGCCGTGCGCCAGGAGGATCGTCGCTCTGGCCTCGTCGGGTCCATCGTAAAGGAACGTTCCAACCATTCAACTTGCCTTCGCTCGTGGCGGCTTCGCAAACGTCTCGACCAGATAATCAATGAACAGCCGGACTTTGACCGCAAGATGCCGGGTCGGCGGATAGATGGCGTAGAGCGACAGCGGCGGCGCATGATAGTCCGTGAGAAGCGTCTGAAGCTTGCCGGCTTTCAGCTCGGCGGCGGCAATGAATACCGGCAGCAACGCGATGCCGCGGCCGGCGGCCGCCGCATCGCGCAACACCTCGGCGTTGTTGGCGCAAAGCGTCCAGCGCGGGTTGACCCAGTGATCGCCATCCTTGCCCGTCAGCTTCCATTGGTTGCCGGTCGAGAGATAGCCGTAGGTCAGACAGTCGTGGTTGCGAAGCTCGGTCGGATGCTTCGGGGTGCCATGCTGCTTCAGGTAGGCCGGCGACGCACAGACCACACGCTCGATCGGCATGATCCTGCGGGCGATCAGGCTCGATGACTCAAGATCGGCGATGCGCAGCGTCACGTCGAGGCCATCCTGCACCGGATCGACATGCTCGTCGCTGAGCGCGAGCTGGATCTGCAACTCGGGATACTGCTTCATGAAGCCGGCTAGCGCCGGGCCGAGCTGCATCGTGCCGAACGACATCGGCGCATTGACGCGCAACAGGCCGCGCGGCGTCGCCTGCGCTTGCGAAACCGAGTGATCGGCCGCATCGAGATCGGCAAGGATGGCCAGCGCCCGCTCGAAATAGGCCTGGCCGTTCTCGGTCGGCGTGACGCGGCGCGTGGTGCGGCTGAGCAGCTGCACGCCAAGATCTTCCTCGAGCTCGGCGACATATTTGCTGACCGCCGACCGCGACAGGCGCAGCCGTCGCCCAGCCTCGGAGAAACTCGACGTCTCGACCACCTTCACGAAGGCCCGCAGGCTCGAGAGCTTGTCCATGCCGGATTTTTAGCGCGGATCCGGCCGATTGTCATCAAAATGTAGACAGTGATGCCATATCTACGCCAATTGTCTCCCGTATGGCACAGGGCCACATTCGCTCCAACACAGGCGCGCAGCGCGCCGCCGCCAAGCAAAGGAGCACATCATGGCCGGCATTCATCACGTCACTGCCATCGCGGGGCAGCCGATCCGCAACTACGATTTCTACACCCGCACGCTCGGGCTTCGCTTCGTGAAGAAGACCGTCAACTTCGACGATCCGGGCACCTATCACTTCTATTATGGCGACGAGGCGGGCCAGCCGGGCACGATCCTCACCTTCTTTCCGTGGGAGCATGCCGCGCAGGGTCGCGGCGGCGTCGGCCAGACGCAGCAGACAGCGTTTCGCGTGCCGGCCGCTTCGCTCGGCTACTGGACGCATCGCTTCATCGAAAAGGGCGTCGCGCATCAGCCGCCGGAGAAGCGGTTCGGCGAATGGGTGCTGTCGTTCACCGATCCCGACGGCATGAGCCTGGCTCTCGTCGGCATCGCCGGCGCGGAGCAGGAGACGGCGTGGAGCAATGGCGACGTGCCGGCAGAGCACGCCATCCGCGGTTTTCAGGGCGTCACGCTGCTGATCGAGGATGCCGCGAGAACAGCCGCGATCCTGACCGACGTGTTCGGCTTCGAGCGCGTCGGACAGGACGGCTCGATCACGCGCTACCGCGCGCCGTCGCTGCGTGAAGGCGCGGTCGTCGACATCTACGAGGCGAAGGGCTTTCTGCCTGGCCAGCTCGGCCGCGGCTCGGTGCATCACATCGCCTTCCGCGCGGCGGACGACGCCGAGCAGGCGGAGATGGTGCGCAAGCTGACGGAGACGCACGCCATGCGTCCGACGGAGCAGAAGGATCGCAACTATTTCCGCTCGGTCTACTTCCGCGAGCCCGGCGGAATCCTGTTCGAGATCGCAACCGACATCCCCGGCTTCGCCGTCGATGAACCCGTCGCTTCGCTCGGCACGACGCTGAAGCTGCCGCCGTTCCTCGAGTCGCACCGCAAGGAGATCGAGGGCGTGCTTCCGTCGCTGGAAAGGGCTGCGTAATGAACGACCGCCTTTCCTTCATTCATCGCTTCGAGCCGGCCACCCGGCTCGAAGCCCCTCCACTGCTGCTGTTGCACGGCACCGGCGGCGACGAGAACGACCTGTTGCAACTCGGCCGACTGATCTCGCCGGGCTCGGCGCTGCTGTCGCCGCGCGGAAAAGTGATGGAGAACGGCATGCCGCGCTTCTTCCGCCGTCATGCGGAGGGCGTATTCGATGAGGACGATGTGCGGCTGCGGGCAAACGAGCTCGCGGACTTCGTCGAAGCCGCACGCAACGCCTACGGAATAGGCAGGCCGGTGGCCGTCGGGTTCTCAAACGGTGCAAACATCGCAGCCGCGGTGCTGCTGTTGCGGCCGGACGCCTTGGCCGGCGCGATCCTGCTGCGCGCGATGGTGCCGCTGTCGCATCCGCCGAAGGTCGATCTATCGGGCAAGCGCATCCTCATGGTCTCTGGCGAGCATGACCCGATCATCCCGCCGGAGAATACAGCGCAGCTGCAAAGCCTTCTGTCGACGCGCGGGGCGGAGGTCGAAACTCACTCACTGCCGATCGGACATCAGCTCTCGCAAGCCGACCTGACGCTCAGCCGCCGCTGGATCGACGCGTTCGGATCGACGTTGCTCGACAAGGCCTCCTGACCAACGAACCTCAAAAGAAGCATCCACCAGCAACAAGAGGCCACCATGCGTCACCTTATCCTTGCTGCGCTCCTTGCCGCAGGCGCGTTGCTGCCGGCGCCGGCTCCTGCCCAGGACCTGACATTCCCGTCGTCGTTCCGCGAGCAGAAGATCGCAACCAACGGCGCCACGCTGCATGTGCGCATCGGCGGCGCGGGGCCGGCGGTCGTGCTGCTGCACGGTTATGGCGAGACGGGCGACATGTGGGTGCCGCTGGCCAAGGATTTGGCACGCGATCACACCGTCGTCGTTCCGGACCTGCGCGGCATGGGTCTCTCGGACCATCCGCCAGGCGGCTACGACAAGAAGACGCAAGCGCATGACATCGCCGGTGTGCTCGATGCGCTCAAGATTGATCGCGCGGCACTTGTCACCCACGACATCGGCAACATGGTCGGCTACGCCTTCGCCGCGCAATACCGCAACCGCGTCTCGCGCTTCGTCCTCATCGATGCGCCGCTGCCTGGTGTCGGGCCGTGGGAGGAAATCCTGAAGAACCCGCTGCTTGTGGCACTTCCGGTTCGGTGGGCCGGACATGGAGCGTCTCGTCGCCGGACGCGAGCGCATCTATCTCGACCGGTTCTGGAACGAGTTCTCGGCAACGCCCGCCCGTTTCAGTGAAGCGGCGCGCGAGCATTACGCGAAGCTCTACGCCCTGCCCGGCGCCATGCACTCCGGCTTCGCGCAATTTGCCGCGTTCGATCAGGACGCAATCGACAACAAGGCGTTCCTCGCAGCCGGAAAGCTCGAGATGCCGGTGCTCGCGCTCGGCGGCGAAAAATCGTTCGGGCTGACGATGGCGGCGGTGATGCGCTTTGCCGCCAGCAACGTCCAGGAAGGCGTCGTGCCGGATTCCGGCCACTGGATCATGGAAGAGAATCCGACTGCGACGATCGCCCTCGTTCGCCCCTTCGTCGCACAGGACAAATAGAAGGCGTCACCGACGACGCAAAAATCCACCCAGCAACGGAGCTCAAGACAATGGCCACGTTCAAGACCAAGGACGGCACCGAAATCTATTACAACGATTGGGGACAGGGTCAGCCGGTCGTGTTCAGCCATGGCTGGCCGCTCAGCGCGGACGCCTGGGAAGACCAGATGTTCTTCCTCGCCTCGCGCGGCTACCGCGCCATCGCCCATGACCGCCGTGGCCATGGCCGGTCGAGCCAGCCCTGGCAGGGCAACGACCTGGACACCTACGCCGACGATCTGGCGGAGCTTGCAGCCCACCTCGACCTGAAGGACGCCATCCACGTCGGCCACTCGACCGGCGGCGGCGAAGTGACCCGCTACATCGGCCGGCACGGCACCAAGCGCGTCGCGAAGGCGGTGCTGGTCGGCGCCGTTCCGCCGCTGATGCTGAAGGGTCCGAACAATCCGGACGGCACGCCGATCGAGGCATTCGACCAGCTCCGGCGGCGGTGCTGGCCGACCGCTCGCAATTCTTCAAGGACCTGACGACGCCGTTCTACAGCTACAACCGGCCGAACGCGAAGATCTCCGAAGGCGTGCGCAACTCGTTCTGGCTGCAGGGCATGATGGCGGGATTCCCGGCCGCCTACTTCTGCATCAAGGCCTTCTCCGAAACCGACCTGACGGAAGACCTGAAGAAGATCGACGTGCCGACGCTGATCATCCATGGCGACGACGACCAGATCGTGCCGATCAAGGCATCGGCGATGCTGTCGTCAAAACTCGTCAAGGGCGCGACGCTGAAGGTCTACCCCGGCGCTCCGCACGGGCTGGCGACCACCCACAAGGACCAGCTCAACGAAGACCTGCTCGCATTCATCAAGGCGTAGGAGACAGACAACTCGAAGCGCTGCCGCGATGGCCGCGTTTCGGGGCGCCGCCGACAATCGTTCGATCGGACGATCGCCTCACGCCAGCTCGAGCCAGCCCGTGTAGTGCACGATCCGGCCGACCAGCGGCAGCGCGATCGGCACGTCGAAACGGAAGCGCCCCTGCTCTTCCCATTCTCTCGCGACGCCGCGTGGCGCGAGCGCCAGCGGCATCGGCATGCCGAACAAGCTCCATTCGCGCAGATGCATTTCGAGGCCGCGGGCGTCGGACGGCAGATCGAAACTGAAGCGCAGCGCGCCGAACCGCTCGACCAGCCGGCCGTTTCGCTCGCTCAGCTCGCTGGTAAAGGTCTGGTCGCCGAAGCGGCGGGTCCAGCGTTCGACGCCGTCGTGCTCGGCAAACGACACGTGCAGCGGATAGGAGCCTGCCTTCGGAAAGCGCATGATCCAGCCGATCAGTCGCGCGAAGATGGTCTCGCCGCCCGTGACGACCGCCTCACCCGATGCGCCGCTGTCGCCGCAGACCCGGTGCAGGGTGCGCAGCATCTCCGGCAACATGGCAAACCTCTCGCCCATCACGCGCGCGTAAAGTGGCGGCGGCAGGCGGCGTTCGACGATCTCGTGCCGCAGCGACAGCGTCGCGAACAGCGGCTCGAACTGAGCGAGCGTCAGCAGCGCATGCGCCGGCTGCGCGCCGGGCGTGACTTTGCCGGCGAGGATGGCGTCGGCGAGGATCACCGCGGCCAGCGTCGGAATTTCCGGTCCATCGCCATCGGACGCGATCAACGTCCATTGCCGTTCGACGAATTCGCCGTCTCGCCTCGCCCTTCAGCCGCACGCGCATGGCGGAGCGATCGCTGCTGAAACGTTGCGTCAGTCGCTGCAGGAACAACAACAGCGGCGTGAGACGCCGCATGCCTTGCAGGTCAAACCATCGCGCCGGCCAGCTCAGCAGCCACAACCCAACCGTCTGCAGCGCCGACTCGGTGCCGGCGCGGAAGATGACGGCGGGCCGGCCCGGCAGGCTTTCGGGCAACAGATCGAGATCGGGCACGTCGGCGAGCGCGAGCCATCGGCCCGAAAGTTGCCTGCCGTCACGCAGCGCAAACGTCTCGCGCGCAAGCTCCTGCCAGCCAAAACCGTGGTCCCAGCGGCGGCCGCGCCACAGCTTTATCGGCTTGCCGAGATAGCTCAGGATGGCCACCACCACGGAGGCACCTGCCGTTGCACGCTTCGGGGTGCTGATCGCGATCTCGACGCAGAAGACCTTGTCCAGGCCTGTCGCAAGCTCGCGTGCAACGGCGCCTGAGAGCGCCGGAACGCTCGACGCGCCAGCGATCACGGCAACGCCCGCATCGCTCGCGTCAGCATTCAGCACGCTGACGCCGGTGACGAACCCGCGCGCGTCGGCAAGATCGAGATACGGAATTTTCGCACGCACGCAACCAAGCGGGACGCGATAGTCGCTTCCCTGAAACGGACCCGCGGCATCAATGACGAGGTCCGGGGCGATTTTCGCCAACAGCGGCGCCAGATCGCCGTTGCGATCGGCGACCACCGGCTCGGCTCTTTCGAGATCGGCACAAAACGCGCGCGCTTTCTCGAGACTGCGGCCTGCAACGAGCACGGAATGGCCGCGCGCGAGCAGCCGCCGCGTCAATCGCGCGCCAAATCCGCCGTAGGCCCCGAGAACGAGAATGCGGCTCAGAGCACATACCTCGTGTGCTCAGGTTTCGGCATCCAGCACTCCTCGCGGCGGCCGAACAGCCGGTAGCGGTTGCGCGCGATGAAGCGGTAGACCGGGTCGCGGATGAATTTCGGCACAAGATAGAACACCGCCATCGCCCGCCACGGCCAGCCTAGTCCCGAATAGATCGCCAGCACGCCGTCGCTGTCGCGACGGACCTCGTTGCCGGTGACAACGATCATGCTCTCGGGATCCTCGGGATCGATGCCGAAGCGCCTGTAGAGGGCCGTTCCGACCTCGCCCTGCATCGCGGCGAGGCGAAAGTGATGGCGGCGGTCGTGCCGCAGCACGAACTGCGCATTGGCCGAACAAAACACGCATTCGCCGTCGAAGACGATGATCGGGTGATCGTGTGCCTGGGCGACGTCGTCAGCCGCTGTCGTCATTGCCGGAAAGCCTCGAAGCGTCCTGCGCAAGACGCAGCTTATCGATCAGACGAACGGACTCAACCGAATATTCGCGCCACAACGCCTTGCCGGCCGTCTGCAAGGCGGCCGTAATCCAGACCGTCAAATGGTTGCAAAGACATGTCGCGAGCGAGCGCGATAGTCACTGCGATTGTGACCTTGTCCAATGAACCGGCAATCCGGATCGCGATCCGATACATGTGTTCACGACATCGTCAACGAAAGCGCCGCTCGCGAGGTCGAACGGGCGTCGAAACGCTCGCGCTGATCCTCAGTGGGGCGAGTGGCGGGCGCAAATGATCGGCGCGCAACTCTTCGAGAGCGGCCTTCCGTCAAACATCGTCTCGCGCTAGACAGCGGCACTCTTCAATGCTGCAACTTGCGCGAGGCGACATGCCGATCGATGCCCGACCGACGCTCGAAGCCCCGGACGATGATCCCTATCTCTGGCTGGAAGAGATCGAGGGCGAGCGCGCGCTGGCCTTTGTCGAGCAGCAAAACAAGCTGACGCTCGACAAGTTCGCGGACGCGACCTTCGCAGCCGATCGCGACACGCTGGCTTCAATCTACGATCGGCCGGACAACATTCCCTATATCAGCCGCCGCGACGACTTCGTCTACAATCTCTGGAAGGACGCGAACAATCCGCGTGGCCTCTGGCGACGCACGACGATCGAGGAATTCCGAAAAGACGAGCCCGCGTGGGACGTCGTTCTCGACGTCGACGCATTGGCGAAAGCGGAGAGCGAAGACTGGATCCTGTCCTGGGTCAGCACGCTGCCCGGCAATCACCGGCACGCGATGCTCAGCCTGTCGCGCGGCGGCAGCGACGCGGCGGTGCTGCGCGAATTCGATATCGAGACGAAAGCCTTCGTCGAAGGAGGCTTCCATTTGCCGGAGGCCAAGGGCGGCGCCACATGGCTTGACGCCGACACGCTGTTGTTGTCGAGCGCCTACGGCGGCGAAACGATGGTCACCACGTCGGGCTACGCCCGAACGATCAGGCTGTGGCGGCGCGGCACCGGCATCGATCAGGCGCCTGTGCTGTTCGAGGTGCCGGCGACCAGCATGGTTGCCTATGTCAGTATCGACCGCACCGTCGCCGACGCCGAGAATTGGCTTCATCGAACAGACGGGCTTCTTCGATCTGGCGCTCTGGCTCGGCGATGCGACGGGCGCAAAGACGAAGCTCGACCTGCCGAGCGACATCTGGATCGAAACGCATCAGGACTGGCTGGTCGTCAAGCGCCGCTCGGCCTGGACCGTCGGCGGCACGGCCTATCCAGCGGACACGATGCTCGGCATTTCGCTGTCGGCGTTCCTTGCCGGCGACCGCAACTTCACGGTCGTCTTCGAACCCGGCCCCCGCCGCGCGCTGCAGGGCTTCTTCTGGAGCGCCGGCAAACTGGTGCTTTCGATCCTCGACGAACTGAGACCCGTGTACGAGGTGGTGACGCCGTCGAACGCAGCGGTTGGTCACGGAGCAGCTTGCCCGGCCTGCCGGAGATCGGCGTCGTCGATGTCTGGCGCCTCGACATCGAAGAGGCCGAGAGCAACGGTGACCTGCTCGTCAATGCGCAGGACCCGCTCAATCCCTCGTCGCTGACGCTGATCGAGAACATGCAGACGCCGATGCTGCTGAAGCGAGCGCCGCGGACGTTTACCGCCGACGGCCTGGTGGTCACCCAGCACGAAGCGGTCTCGATCGACGGCGAGCGCATCCCCTACGTGCAGACCGGCCCTGCCCGACGAGACCGGCGACGCGCCGGTTCACCTCACAGGCTATGGCGGGTTCGGCGTGTCGTCGCGTCCCTACTACAATGCGACCATCGGCAAGCTGTGGCTGGAGCGCGGCGGCACCAGCGTTCTTGCCAACATCCGCGGCGGCGGCGAGTTCGGCACGCGCTGGCACGATGCCGGCCGCTTCGCCAACAAGCGTCTCGCGCATGACGACTTCGCCGCCGTCGCCGCCGATCTCGTGCGGCGCGGCGTGACGCGCGCCGGCCGTATCGCCGCCGAAGGCGGATCGAACGGCGGCATCCTGATCTCCAACATGCTGACGCGCTATCCGGAGCGCTTCGGCGCGCTGTTCTGCACCATCCCGCTGATCGACATGCGCCGCTATTCAAAGCTGCTCGCGGGCGCAAGCTGGATCGCCGAATATGGCGATCCCGACAAGCCGGAGGAATGGGACTGGCTGAAGACCTACTCCGCCTATCACGCCGCGATTCCCGGGCAGACATACCCGCCGATCCTGATCGCGACGACCCGGCGCGACGATCGCGTTCATCCGGGCCATGCACGCAAGATGACGGCCAAACTGCAGGCGATGGGATACGAAGCTTATTTCTACGAGCCGGCGGCGGGCGGCCACGGCTACGGCAAGGACAACAAGGAGCGCGCCGCATTCGCGGCGCTCGGCTTGAGGTTCCTGCGCGAGAAGATCGGCTGGGTGGACGGGACCGCGTGACTGGCGCACGCGTCCCGCCCCGGCCCTATCGCCGATCATTCGCATCGCGCTCGGCCGCGGGCGCCGTCCGCGGTTTCGGCCAGGTCGTGGCGTCGAGCGGCGGGATTGCAGGTTCGTCCATGAGGACGCCGATCAATTGATCCATGCCGAAGTAATCGGCCTGCTGGGAAGCCACACCCTTCGTCGCGTTTGCGATGCCGCGGCGATCGCCCAGCAACACCGCGACGACGACCGTCAGAGCCATTGCAAAGATTGCGTAGCCGGCCAGCGTCGCGCCGCGGCCGACACGACTGCTGTCCTTCCCGGCGGGGAACCTTGATGGATCGTTGCGCATTTCATTCCTCCATCGGGGATGGGTTGGGATGATGCGCAAACCTTTGCGGAACAGACGTCCCGCTGCATCCTTCGATCGAACGACGGGCGTCGTATTTCTTGGTTGTAAATCAGTTGAGTAAATCTTTCCGCTCAGGTAGCGCGGCACCTGCGCGAAGTGGCGAGCCTCAGCCGCCGCGCAGCCTGGCGTAGTCCCAGCCGATCCATTCGCACAGGCCGCGGCCCATCACGTCCTCAAGCTCTGCGCCCTTCAGCCACGGCAGTTCCTCGGTGAAGAAGGTGATGCACTGGCGCCATGAGCACGGCATGCGGGTGATGTCGGTGCCCCAGAAGAAGCGCTTCGGCCCGAACGCATCGAAGATGCGGTGCAAGCCGTCCTGGATGTTGCGGAACGGATAGCCTTGCGTCGAGTAATGCGGCGCGCCGGTGGCTTTCAAGGCGACGTTCGGAAGCTTTGCGAGCGCCACCAGCTCATCGAGGTGGATGAAGGCTTCCGCGTCCTGGCCGTGCCGGTTCAGTCCGCAATGGTCGACGATCATCTTCATGTCGGGATGCCGCTCGGCGATCTCGCGAAATTTCTTCAGGAACAGGCCGCCCATCATCGCGATCGGCAGGCCCTCCTGCTCCACCGCCGGCCACAGCCATTCGATGGAGCCGTCATAGAGCCACTTCTGCTGCTCTTCCGACAGAAACGCCCAGCGCAGTCCCATCATGCCGGGCTGATTACGCCAGCCATGGATCAGCTTGCGGTTCTCAGGATCGGTGAGTGGAAACTGCCCCATCACCGCATAGCGGTCCGGGTATGTCTTCGCGGCCTCGATCGCGAGCGCGTTCGAGTCCGGATCCCAGCCCGCCGGCGGATGGATCAACGCGGCATCGACGCCGGCCTCGTCCATCTCCTTCAGGCACTCCTCCGCAGTGAAGTGCGAAACCTTCCGGTGCAGTCCGGACGGCGGCACCACCGTCTTCGACCAGATGTGGACCTGGGCATCGATGACCTTCATGGCGCTTCTCCGAAATCTCTTTCGTCATGGCCGGGCATAGCCGTTCGAAGAACGGCGTCGCTTCGCTCGCTTATGGGACCCGGCCATCCACGTCTTTTCGTTCCGGCGATACTGCGAGACGGGGATGCCCGGCACAATAGGCGAGCGAAGCGATGCCGTCCTACGGAACATTCCTATCCTCCATTCGGAGGATTACAGGCGGGCCTCGTTCAACGAGTGTCGCGGCGACCTGAAGCAGCAAGGCGCTTGCGACACACCCATGATCCACATCATCCGTGCACTTTTCTGCGCATTTCTCTTCATCGCCACCGTGCCATCCGCTTTCGGCGCGAACATCACGTCCGGACAGCTCTGCTGGGCCGTCGGGACGTACGACAACACGGTCTATTTCGCGGGCATCGAAGGACGTGAAGACCGATCGGAGAGCTTTGCATCGCTGATCGAGATTTCCGCCATCGACACGTTCCCGGTCCAATGCTCGACATTGCCCGTCGCCGCCTATCGCGCGCTACGCGCCCTGCTCGTCGAGGAATGGATGGAAGCCGAGCTTGAGGTCATCGACACGACCTTCCTGTCGGACCTTGATTATTAGGCGTGATCCTGCCTCGTGCGCAGGGGCGATGTGTGCCGTTCCAGAAGCTGCATCAGGTCGGCCTGACGGCCGGTGCCGGTCTTTCCAAAGATCTTCTGCAGATGCGTCTTCACCGTGGTGATGCTGATGCCGAGTTCGTCCGCCGTCTCCTGCGGCGGCTCGCCTTCGGCAATGTGCTCCAGTACTTTTTGCTCGGCAAAGGTCAGGCCATAGAGCGTCGAAAACGCCTCCAGCGGCGGCGCGCGCCGCTGCACCGGATCCTGCACGATCACTGCGGCAGCGCCCCGCATCCCGGACAATGGATTGCGGCCTTCGCGCCATTGCAGCGGCAGGACGTTCGCAATCAGCCCGCCCCCCTCCTCGTCCGGCAGCGGCACCGCGTATTGACCGGTGCGCGGCGGCGCGTGCCCCGCCATGCTTTCGGTCAGCGCCCGCGAAAGGTTTTCGCGCGGGCCGGACCTCGCCGAAGTCAATCGGCCGTTCAGCGATTTCAGGACATTGCCGTCTTTCAGCATGCGTTCGGCCGCACTGTTCATGTAGCAGATGCGGCCCTGATCCTCGGTCAGCACGATGCCGGTCGACAGCTTGTCGACGGTCTGCTCGAGGCGGGCGGCTGCGACGGTCTGCAACTCCAGCGCATCGGAGATCATCAGCGCGCGGCAGATGTGCGGCGACAGCAACTCCATCTGCCGCAACTCGCGATCGGTGAAGCGCGCCTGCACGCCGGACCGCACGACGGAAAACCAGGCGACGCGCTTGCCGGAGCGTAACACCAGCACGCCGAGGACGTCGCGGAAGCCGAGCGGCTTGACCCATTTCAGATAGAAATCGCTGTTTGACGTCTCGCGCTCGCCCGCGAGCATGGTCATGGTCGCGAATTCACCAATCTGGTCGAATGCGATCTGCCGTGTCGGCGTCATGCGCGAGGCGGCAAGTTTTTCGAAATAGAGACGCAGGAACGACTGATCCGCACCATGCTCGAAGATGGTGGTGCCCGCGGCGCTCAAACGATCCTGCACGACCATCGAGCTTGCGGCGCTTTCGCCGAACGTGGAGATCAGCGGCAGCGTCCGCGACCAGTCCTGTGGCTGCAGCACGCAATCGTAAACCGAGCCGACGATTTCTGACAGAGTTTCGGGCCGCATCTTCCAGCGCCTGCAGGTCTTCGAGGATGGGTGGTTTTCGTTTCAAAATGCGACTAAGTCGCCCTCGAACCGGTATCCTGCGCCGGATCAAGCCCAACCTTCAAGGAAAACCCTTCGGTGGGACAAATGGTTGAAAGCCCTGCTCCAGCAACCTGGCGACCTCGATGCAGGTCAGATCGCCATATTCGGGCCCAACGATCTGGACGCCGACCGGAAGGCCCGATTTCGCAAAGCCGGCGGGCGCCACCGTCGCCGGCAGGTACGCCACTCCGCTAAATGCGCTCCAGAACACCGGGTTGACCGGTGAGGTCGGCCTCCCCTTCACCATGATCTTCCGCTCGTGCCAGGCGTGCTTGGGATCATGCGGTACGGCGACGGTCGGGGCCGGAGGGCACAACAGCACGTCAAAGTCCTGGAAGAAGGCCCGCCACGCCCGCCGCAACAACTGCCGGGCTGAGTTCGAGTTGAATCCACTCGCCATGCGTGAAAGTGCGATCGACCAGCTGGCCCTCGCCTTCCGCTTCATTGCCGAACCGTTCGCGCAAATGGCTGATCGCCTTCCAGAAAACCTCGTCGTGCTTGCGCCCTGAAATGCCCGCCATCAGGAGGCCACCGAAAATCTTGAACGCCGCCGCGGTGTCGATCGCAGGGCGTGCGCGATCGCTGATCTTCGCGCCATGCTTGCCGAGGAAGTCGGCTGCAGCCTGCACGCGCTCCTGCACCTCCGGATCGACCGGGAAGTTCGGATCATCGAGCATCAGCGCGACGCGCAGTTCGTTGATCCTGGTCGTTCGTGGCGGCGGAAGGGTCAGCTTCCAGGCGACCGCATCCTGCGGGACTGGACCTGCGATCGCCAGCAGCCCCGCTTTCAGGTCCGCGGCGCTGCGCGCTAGCGGACCGCAGACGGCAAGGTCCGGCTTGTACGGGATGCCGGGCAGCACATGCCCTTCCCAGTTGGTCACGCCGTATGTCGATTTGTGCGCATAGATCCCGCAGTAGTGCGCCACGTTGCGGATGCCGCCGGCGTGGTCCACGCCGACGTCCAGCGCAGTCAGTCCTGCCGCAAGTGCCGCGCCCGAACCGCCCGATGAGCCGCCCGGCGATCGCTCGAGGTCCCAGGGGTTGTTCGTTGTGCCGTAGATCTCGTTGGTCGTGTGCCAGCCGATCAGATACGCGGAGACGTTGGTCTTGCCGAAGGCGACGGCGCCGGCGTCGAGATAGCGCTGAACCGTAACCGCATTGTTGGCCGGGCGGTGATCCTTCAGCTCCGGCACGCCCCAGGTCGCCGGCAGCCCGGCAAGATCGAAGCTGTCCTTGATCGTGACCGGCAGCCCGTGCAGCGGCCCCCAATCCTCACCCTTGGCGATCGCCGCATCGGCGAGCTTCGCCCGCCGCCGCGCCGCGGTGATATCCATCGCAATGATGGCGTTGAGTTTGGGGTGATATTTTTCGGTCCGCGCCAGATAGAGATCGAGCAGCTCTTCCGAGCCGATCTTCTTTTTCTTGATCTGGGCGACGAGCTCAGTTGCGGAGCTGAAGGGCAGGCTGGTCATGGGAGCATATTCCGGGAGGCTTATCGTCCAGCGGATCCCCCATCAGGTTGAACGGCGCGTTTGGCGAGCACAAGGCATAAATTTGATTTATCATATGATTTTCCGATTTGAAGCGGCGCTTGTCCCAGCAGCCAAGCGGGAAGAAGGCGGTTTGCGAGCAGCACAGGCTGCAGAACGAGCATGGATTGTCCGGCCGGTCGCGGCCGGCCTTGAACTGCTTGAGCAGGTCCGGATTGGCGAGAAGCGGCCGGGCGATCGCGACCATGTCGCATTTTCCGCCGCTTAGCGCGCCCTCGATGACGCTGCGGTCCTGGAAGCCGCCGTTGGAGATGACCGGAATTTTGACCACCTGCTTCATGGCGGCGGCATAGTCGGCATTGGCGGCCGGCACAAACTGCCACGACCTGCCGAACCAGGCCTTCCTGATCCCCCGGGGGATGGCGTTGTAGACGAACGCGCGGACAGCAGCCTTGCCGCCGAGATAGCGCGTCGCGTTGACAAAATTGTGCAGCCCCTCCTCCGGAAAGTCCCCTGGACTCCCTTTCGGGTTGGGAAATCCGAAGCCCGCGTCGATATGCAGGTAATCGACCCCCAGTGCCTCGAGCCGCTTTGCGTAAGCAGTCGTCTGCGGAAGATCGTTGCCGTGCCGGAATTCGCGCGTCGGCCATTCAAGCGGCAAGGGAAGTCTGATGTTGAAAGGAAGCTTGTTGAAGTCCTTTGCGGACAGGCGAATGCCAAACAGAAAATCCCTGCCGACGTTGTCGCGAACGGCGTTGACGACCTCCTCCAGCAGCTGAAACCGCTTCTCCGGCGAGCCGCCGTATTTGTCTTTCCGCCGGTTGGTGGCTGGATTGAGAAACTGGTGAATGAGGTAGCCCTTTGAAGCGGTGATCTCGACTCCGTCGCAGCCGGCTTTCTTGACCCGCAACGCGGCGTCGGCGAAATCCTTGATGACGCATGCGATCTGCTTTTCGGTCATTTCGACCGACCGATTCACATAGCCGTACAGCACATCGAAGAAGCCGGAGGCCGAGAGGCGATCCTCGGGCTGCGGCCGGAGGCTCGTATGCGAATGCCCGCCGGTATCGCCAAGCTGCACGATGTAGCGGCAATTGTTACCCGCCTTGATCTGGCTGACAGCCTGCCGCAACGGCTCGATAAATCGGTCGTCGTGCAGCGACGGATACTCCTGGGGAGACATCCGCTTTTCGTTCACGCTGATGGTCGGCGAGATGATGCCGGCGACGCCGTTGTCAGCGAAGCGCTTTTCGAAATGCACGTAAGCGGGCGAGATCGTGCCGTCGTAGTAACCCATCCGTCCGCCGATCGATGAGCGAAGAACACGATTGGCGAAGTGGACGTTCTTGATGCGAAGCGGCTGGAAAAGCACGGTGGCCTCCCGTCGTTTGGGGAACTGACGTCTCTGTCATCTGACTTTACGCGGCGCGCAAAGCGCCGTTCGTTACACATTGATACACAATGAAAATCCTAAAAATTGCATGATCAACATTAGCGCCGGTTTCCCAGCGCGACCAGCCGTTTTGGTGAGCTTAGTGGGCGTGGCCGACAGAACACCATCCGTTTGGATGACGCCAGCCCGGCCATGGCTGCCCTAAGTACCCGCTCAGCCGCACGGGAGACGACCATGCGAGATTTTCTCAGCGGATTTGCAGCGCCGCCGCGCCGGAGATCACCGATGCACAGCGTCAAGATCCTCAGCTACAGGGATCGGTCAAGGCTGGAAGCGTTCTTCCTCGCCTTCAATTTCAATCAGCGGCGCGAATACTTCGGTGGCGGCGTCTCCGATCAGTCGATCCTCGACTATTGCCGTGCGATCCACTGGAGCGACACAACCATCATCGCCCGATCTTGCGGCGACCGTCTGGAAGCGGTCGCGATGGTAACCGCCACGGCCAGCCGAGGGATCGCAGACCTGTCGATCGCCTGCGCGCAGGAATGCGATCGGCAATCCATGGTTGCCGAATTGCTCGATCTGTCTCTCACCGCCGCCTCGCTGAACTATTTGCAACTCATCGTCGACTACGAGCGCGCCATGCCGGAGCTTCTCGCACTGCTCCACCGCTCGCCATTTGCCGTCTTCGACGTCGGTATCGTTCGCGTCGATGTGCCCTGCTACGGCGCCAAAATCGTCGCCTGCTAGAGATTCTCCCAGCTCCTCCCACCTGCGCCGTCCGGACCCCGCACCGGGCGGCGCCCTTTTTTTTCCTCCGGATGGATGATTTGCGCGAACGCGGAAAGAGCGAGTGTCGCGGCATGCCAAATCCAATCGCGGAGACAAGCCATGCTGTACCCCGTCGCGCTGCTTGCAGTGCTCGTCCTCGTCGTCGCAACCGGCCCCGTCCGCGTTCGCGCGGAGGTCGACCAACCGACCATGCCGCCGCAACTCGAGGCGCCGGTGTTTCAGGTGCTCCCGGACAAACCGAAGGTCATCGACGTTCGCGCCACGCCGGCATCGCTTGACGAGATCGCAAAATGGCTGTCGGCGAACTTCGAACTGCCCTATAGCAGCGAGCCGCCGCGGCTTGAACGCGTCTCGCAGCTGCGTCTGTATCAGCTGCGCAGCAAGGCATTCCTGCCGTTGCAGTCGCAGGCCATCGGCGGCGAACATTCGACCCCGCCGCCGCAGTTTCAGCGTGAGGTCGTCGCCGTCTACGACGACGCGAACCGCACCGTCTATCTTCCCGAAAGCTGGACAGGCACCTCGATCGCCGAACAGTCGGTGCTCGTGCACGAGATGGTGCATCACCTGCAGAATCTCGCAGGCTTGAAGTTCGCCTGCGCCGGCGAGCGCGAAAAGCCCGCCTATCTGGCGCAGGATCAGTGGTTGCGTTCGCAGGGTCGCGAGCTCGAGAAGGAGTTCGACGTCGACCTGTTCACGGTCGTCGCACTGTCGGCCTGCATGAACTGATGGCCATGGCGACCAACGCTCGCAATTGTTCGGGAGCACGATTTGCTCCTTGATCGGAAGCAGCCCTTGTCGCGCAGAGCAACGGCTGCTTCTATCGGCCCGATTTCCCGTCGCCGGAGAATCGAGAGCCAGGCGTTAGATGACTCCCTCGTCCGGGCTGAATGCCCCATCACCCGCCCGTAGCGGCGTGATCCTTCTGCACGGCATCGCCCGAACCTCACGGTCGATGAACGCAATGGAAAAGGCGCTTAAGGCATCCGGCTTTCGTACGCTCAATCTGGACTATGCCAGCCGCAAGAAACCGCTCGATCAGCTTGCCGCCGACATCCATCCGACCATTCTGAATTTCGCGAATGGTCTCGGAGCGGATTTGCACTTCGTCGGCCACTCGATGGGCGGACTACTGGCGCGCATCTATCTCGCGCGGCATCGCCCGAAGCGAGCACTTATCCTCCCGACGGTATTCAGTCAGCGATCGTGCCGTCGATGCCCAACAGCCTCCCCTACGCCGAGCCGACGGCTTGCAACTGCTTCTCGGGCTGCGGCGACGGGAACGCGAACGAGATTGCGACTGCGCCGAGCGCGACGGCCATCGAGCCAATGAAGAGCCAGCGATAGTCGTGATAGGTGTCGAACAGCCAGCCGCCGATCAGCGGGCCGAAGGCCATGCCGACGCACGAGATCATTGTCGCGGCGCCGAGCACGGTGCCGATGATGTTCTGCCCAAAATACTCGCGGGCCAAACCCGCATAGAGCGGCATCACGCCGCCATAGGCGGTGCCGAAGACGATCGCGAGAACGTAGAACTCCTCGAGCTTGTTGACGTAGAGATAGGCGCCGATCGCAAACGCCTGCACGAGCAGCCCGGCGGTCAGCACCGGCTTGATGCCCATCCGGTCCGCCAGCACGCCGAGCAGCAACCGGCCGCCCAGGCCCGCCAGGCCTTCCACGCTGTAGATGCTCACCGCGGCCATCGCCGAGATGCCGCACAACGTGGCGTAGCTGACCATGTGGAATATCGGTCCGGAATGCGCCGCACAGCAGGCCGCGAACGTGCCGGCCAAAATCAGGAACTGCGGCGTGCGAAACGCCTGCTTCGCCGCGGCCCAGTGATCTTCATTCGACGTCGGGGCAGCGGCTGCGCCGGTCTGCGGCGCCGTACGAACGAACATTCCTGCAGGCAGCAACAGCGCCCATGCGCCAAGGCCGATGATCAGCATCGCCGGACGCCAGTCATAGGCAGTGATCAGATAGCGCGCGAACGGCGAGATTGTCATCGGCGCAACTCCGATGCCGGCGGACACGAGCGAGATCGCGAGGCTGCGGTTTTCGTTGAACCAGCCGGTGGTGGCGGCGATCATCGGCGTGACGAAGGCGCCGCTCGCGACGCCCACCAGCAAGCCGTAGACGAGTTGAAACTCGATCAGGCTGCTCGCGCGGCTTGCCAGCACGAGGCCGAGCCCCAGAATGAGCGTTCCGCACAGCACGACGATCCGCGTTCCGTAGCGATCGCTCGCGGCACCCCAGGCAAAGCCGGCAACGCCCATGGCGACGAAATTGACCGTCATTGCGCTCGAAATGCCCGCGCGCGACCAACCGGTCGCCGTCGCAATCGGCTCGAGGAACACGGCCAGCGAGAACATCGCGCCGATGCTGACACAGGTCATCAGCGCACCGATGGCGACGAGCACCCAACGATATGGCAACGTCATTTCCGCATTCCCTTTACCCGGCTGCCCACCGATCTTTTTTGCGCGCGAACGGGCTTGCCGCGGAAAGGCGCTGCGCGGCCTCGCGCGCGCGAAACTGCCCGCGGACGAAACAGGCTTTCCAGATAGCGGCGCAGGTGGTCAAAACTCTGCGCGGCGACGTCGGCGCTGCCCTTCGCCTTCGCAAGGACGAAAGCGCCCTGCACCACGGTTTGCATATGCAGCGCCAGACTCTGGGCGGTCCAGTCGCCGGAGGCGCCATAGCGCTGCATCGCTTCACGAATGTCGGGCTCGAGTTTTTCGGCGTGCGCCGTGAGGTCGCGCTCGCATGCCGCGCGCAGTTCGGGGTGCGTATCGTAGGTTTCGGAAATGATCGTGCCGACGAAGCAGGTGTAGTCGCGCAAAGCCCCCTTCAGCATCGACTTGCGAAAATCCACGTAGCCGAGCAACCGGTCGAGCGGATCGGCATGGTCGTGATAGGCCGCAGCGGCGAAGGCGCGCGCCGCCTGGTTCCAGTGCGCGATTGCGGCGAGCGCCAGCTCGTCCTTGCTCTTGAAGTGGTGGAAGAAGCTTCCCTTGGTCAGGCCGGCCGCTTCGCAGACGTCCTCCACGCGCGTGGCGTTGTAGCCCCTGGCGCGGACCACGCCGATCATCGCGTCGAGAAGCTTGAGCTTGGACTGGTGCTGAACGAGTGCCGGGATCATGATTCCATACCAACTAGTCGGTATGGTGAACCAACCAACCGGTATGGTCAACCCAGGAACGTCGCGCAGGGTCATCGCAAATGCGTGATCCCTCCCCTGCTGCCCGCGGAGATCGGGCGCAAGATCAAGCAACGACGAACGGAGTGTTCCCTCGGAAATCGGCCGGGTCCGGCGCGTCACCGATCCGCAGATCACCCGCGCCTGGATCGGCCTGATCGTCAGCAACGAGCGTATCGACGGCCGCTTTCCGGGAGGACGGCTCGATTTCCGCAGGTGACATGGCCTGGTATCTTCTCGTCGGAGCGGGACCTGCTCGCGATCGTCTAGGCGGTCGCGCTCAGCTGCCAGCGTCTCAGAACCTCAAGCTCGAGCGAGGGATACCGGTCCTCCCTCACCAGCCTTATCTCGCGCAGGTCTGCCGTGATCGGCTCACATCGCGTCTCAAAACCTGCAAGCCGCGGATCGAGATCGGCGTATCGAAACAACGTCACGTGAGCGAGCCGTGGCGGTGACGGCCGGCACGCGGGTTCGGATACCGCATCCGCCACGTCGGCTCTGAGTTTCTGCAGATGCGCGTGCGCGTCACCCGCCAGCACGATCGCCTTGTCATAGGCCCGCACCGTCGACCATTCGACCGGAATGGCGTCGAGCGATGCGCACAATCTGGAACCGGCCTCGATGCAGCGCGGGCCAACGCGCGTCCAGATGCGGTCGAGAGCGGCTTTCTCCTCTGTTTGCGGGCAACAGGATCAGCACCGTCATGTGCAGCGCCTCCGGCGGCACACGTAGCAGATGCTCGAAATGGCTCTCGATATGATCCTGCAGGCTGACGATCCGCTCGATCACGTCGGCTTCGGGGCGGAATTGCAGGTGATAGCCCGAGCACTCCGCGCCCCACATGTCGTCGACCATAAAGCGCGCGCTTGCGTCAGCCATCCGATCACGCCTGCTGCAGCAGCTTCCGAAGCTTGCGGACAGCGCTGTCGGGCGTGGTAAGTACGCGCTTTCCGGTCGCCTTCGCAACAAGCGGCGCGCTCCGGGCGAGGCTGAACTGGGCGAGCGCGATGACGTCGCAATCCTTCACGGCACCAGCAGCATCGCCGACCAGCCGGTCATGCGTTTCGACGTCGCCGCGATCGAGCGCCGCCAACGCGCCCTCGACCATGCAGGTCTCGACGCGGACGTTCGGTGGGAACTCGGGCGGCATCGAGGCCAGGGTCGGCGCGAAGGTCGCCATCAGCCCGACCGTCCCGCCGCTCGCGGCCGCCTCCTCGATCATCGCTTCATTCGGTTTCAGCACCGGAATTTTCTGGTCGCGCGCCACCGCCTCGATGCAGGGGCCGAACGCCGAGCACGTGAACAGGATGGCGTCAGCGCCGGTCGCCGCCGCATAGCGGCCGAGCTGCACGAAGCGCTGCGTCATCGCCGGCGTGAGCGCGCCATCACGCGCGAGGTCAGCGGACAGACTATCGTCGAGCAGGTTCATGAGCTGCACTTGCGGCCACGACGTAGCAAACGCCGCCTCGATCGGCGGCGGCGAGTGCTTCAGCGCGTGGATCAATGCAATTCTCGGTCCGGCCATTGCTTGCTCTCATCGGATCGTCGCCCGGTCCAGCACTTGGCCGAGGGCCCAGGGGCTACTTCACTTCTCCTTACATATCGGTCGAGACCAGGCGGGTCGAGTATATTGCAAGGTGCCGTGGCATCTGTTCCCTGCGAAACACCCTCCGCGCCGGATCGTCGGCATAAGAGGTGTCCTGAGCATCACGAGACCAGCATGACAGTAACGATCAGGTCCGCAACGGAAGGCGATCAGCAGCAAATTCTCGCTCTGGCGCGCGGAGAACGGCTGAAACCGTTCGGTCTCAACTGGCCCAATTTCATTGTTGCCGAGCGCGATGGTCGGATCATCGGCGCCGTCCAGTTGCGCGGCCATTGGGACGGCTCATGCGAGTTGGGGAGCCTCGTCGTCGAGGCCACGGCGCGCGGCCAGGGCATCGCTGCTCGTCTCATCGACAGACGCCTTGCGGACACGCCCGGACGCGTCCTGATCATCACCGGCCGGCGCTTCGCCGATCACTATCGGCGCTGGGGCTTTGAGCCCATAGCGCCCGACGTTGCCCCGCCCAGCATCCGGCTGCACTACTGGATGGGATATCTCGGCGGCCGCATCTTCTCGGTTCTGCAACGGCGCGCTTTCAATCCGCTTGCCGTGCTCGACCGGCCCGCTCGAGCCTGCGACTAATCCTGTCGTTGCGCGGGCGTGACGTTTCAGCATTGCCGCCTGCAGTGCAGCCATATTGCTCCCTCACGCGAAATCGCGCCTAATGGCCTGCGGAACAAGAGGCGCGCGTCAACGCCGCGTACCATCGGGAGGAACATGATGAAGGGCCCAGAAGACGACGCTGGCCTTGCCGACAAGGTCGCCATCCTGAGCGGCGGCGGAGCGGCGGGCGACGGCATCGGCAACGGCCGCGCCGCGGCCATCCTCCTCGCCCGCGCCGGCACGAAAGTGCTGGTGGCCGATCGCGACATCAAGCTCGCCGAGCGGACGGTGGAGATGATCAAGGAAGAAGGCGGCACGGCGGCGGCCGAAGCCTTCGACGCGACCAGCGAAGCGGACTGCAAGCGCCTCGTCGACGCAACGGTCGATCGCTGGGGCCGGCTCGACTTTCTCGACAACAATATCGGCATCGGCAGCCGCGGCAGCGTCGTCGCCGAGAAGCCGGAGGATTTTCGCCGCGTGATGCAGGTGAACGTCGAGACGATGTTCCTTTTGTCGAAGCATGTCATTCCGGCGATGATCAAGACGGCGAAGGGCGGCGCGATCGTCAATATCTCGTCGATCTCCGCGCTCCGCCCGCGCGGGCTCACCACCTACACGACGTCGAAGGCCGCAGTCATCGGCCTCACGCAGGCGATGGCGGTCGACCACGGCAGGGACAACATCCGCGTCAACTGCATCTGCCCCGGGCCGGTCTACACGCCGATGGTGTATGCCCGCGGCATGAGCGACGCCGCGCGGGCGCAACGCGCAAAAGCGTCCGTGCTGAAGACCGAAGGCACCGGCTGGGACATCGGCCACGCCGTTCGCTTCCTGCTTTCCAACCATGCGCGCTACATCACCGGGCAGGTGCTGGTGGTGGACGGCGGCGTCACGCTGCAGGCCCCGGAACGCGATTCCGTGGATCATTGAGCACGGCAATAATCAACGAGAGGAAACCGACCATGGCCCGCCTGCCCTATCTCGAGCCTGATCAGGTCGCCGAGCAATATCGCGACATGCTCAAGCGCAACACCAACCTGCACAAGCTCCTGGTCAACTCGCCGGAAATGGCGCGCGCGTTCTCGGGGCTCGGCGGCTACATCCGCAACCGCAGCACCCTCGACACGCGGCTGCGCGAGCTCGCGATCCTGCAGGTCGGCTGGATCGAGCGGTCGGAGTACGAGTTCACTCATCACGTGAAGATCGGCAAGGAGTTCGGCGTCACCGATGCCGACATCGAGGGCATGATCGCCGAGACCGCCGGCAAGCCGTCGAACCTCGATCCGCTGACAAAAGCGGTCTTGAAGGGCGCCCGCGAGATGGTGCGCAATCTGGCCATGTCGGAGGCGACCTTCGCCGAGATCAAGAACAGCCTCTCGGACGAGCACATGGTGGATCTCGTGCTCACCATCGCCTTCTACTGCGGCGTCGTGCGCGTGCTCGCCACCATGCAGATCGACAACGAGCCTTATTATAAAGAGGTACTGCAGCAGTACCCGATCCCCGGAGTGAAGTGACATGCGTCTGAAAGATCGTATCGCCATCGTCGTCGGCGCCGGGCAAAGCCCCGGCGAAGGCATCGGCAACGGCCGCGCCACCGCCCTCACCTTCGCGCGCGAGGGCGCAAAAGTTCTGTGCGTCGATCACAACCTGGCGTCGGCGCAGGAAACCGTCGACATGATCGCCGAGAAGCAAGGCACGGCGCTGGCCTTCAAGGCCGACGTCACCAAAAACGCCGACATCAAGGCGATGATCGCCGAGGCGCACGGCCGCTGGGGCCGCATCGACATCCTGCACAATAATGTCGGGGTCAGCCTGTCCGGCGGCGACGCCGAGCTCGACAAGATCACCGAGGAAGCGTTCGACCGCTGCGTCGCCATCAACCTGAAGAGCTGCATTCTCGCGGCCCAGCATGTGATCCCGATCATGCGCAAGCAGCAGAGCGGCGTGATCATCAACATCTCCTCGATGGCGGTGATCACCACCTACCCCTACGTCGCCTACAAGGCGACCAAGGCGGCGATGGTCTCGTTCACCGAGCAGCTCGCCTACCAGAACGCGCAGTACGGCATCCGCGCCAACGTGATCCTGCCCGGTTTGATGAACACGCCGATGGCGGTGGACACGCGTGCCCGCGAGTTCGGCAAGAGCCGCGCCGAGGTCGAGGCCGAGCGCGATTCAAAAGTGCCGCTGCGCAAGAAGATGGGCACCGGCTGGGACGTCGCCAACGCCGCCCTGTTCCTCGCGTCCGACGAGGCGAGCTTCATTACCGGCGTGACGTTGCCGGTGGACGGCGGCGCGAGCGTGCGAAGGGGTTAGCTGTCACTGAATCTCCCCTCATCCTGAGGAGCGCTTCGAAGAAGCGCGTCTCGAAGGATGCGGCCCGGGAGTCAGTGGCCACATGGTTCGAGACGCCCTGCTTCGCTCTTCGAGCTACGCAGGGCTCCTCACCATGAGGGTCGGTTACTCGTGCTTGATAACAAGCTCTACGAAGCAGAGCTCGAGGGAGGAAAGCGATGAACGGGCGGCGAATTCTCGCATCGATCGGTTTTGCCTTGGCGGCAGCAGTGCTGTCGCATTCGACGGTCAGCGCACAGACGAACTACCCGGAACGACAGATCACCATCATCGTGCCGTTCCCGCCGGGCGGCTCGGTCGACGTGCTCGGGCGCACCATCGCGCAGAAGCTGAACGATGCCTGGGGCAAGCCCGTCGTGGTCGAGAACCGCGCCGGCGCCTCGACCATCATCGGCACCACCGCGGTCGCCAAGGCGCCGGCCGACGGCTACACGCTGCTGATCGCGGTCTCCAGCCACACGACCAATCCGAGCCTCAGCTCGAAACTGGCCTTCGACACGCAGAAGGATTTCGCGCCGATCACCCTGCTCGCCAAGGCGCCGGTGGTGCTCTACGCCAATCCGAACTTTCCGCCGAACAACCTGAAGGAGCTGGTGGAACACTCGAAGAAGGAGACGAAGCTCAACTTCGCCTCCGCCGGCGTCGGCACCATGACGCATCTGACTGCCGAACTGCTCAAGGCCGACGCCAAGATCGAGATGACCCATATCATCTACCGTGGCGGCACGCCGGCGATGAACGACCTGATCGCCGGCCACCTGCCGATGAGTTTCGGCACCGTTGCGCAGGCGCTGCCACAGTACAAGGCCGGCGTGCTGAAGGCGCTCGCGGTGTCGTCGGAGAAACGCTACCCGTCGATCCCGGACGTGCCGACCTTCAAGGAGCAGGGTTTCGATGTGGTCACCACCGAATGGTACGGCCTGCTCGCCCCCGCCGGCACGCCGCAGCCGGTCATCGACAAGCTCAACGCGGAGATGGCGCGCATCATGAAGTCGCCGGATCTCGGCGAGCGGCTGACCGCCATCGAGCTCGGCACCTCGACGCCGGCCGAACTGGACGCATTCATCCAGTCCGAAACAAAACGCTGGGCGCCGCTGATCAAGAGCCTCAACCTGACGATCGAGTAGCGGCGACGCAAGCGCGGAATGGGCCGACGCGTACAGTGACGCCTTCTTGTCCTCCTGCAACCCCTTTTCAGGAGATCGTCTCGATGGCGAGCGCGATGCCTTGGCCACCGCCGATGCACAACGTGACGATGCCCCGCTTGAGCACGTCGCGCCGCATGGAATGAATGAGGCGGGTCGTCAGCACCGCACCGGTCGCGCCAATGGGATGGCCATGAGCGATCGCTCCGCCTTCGACATTGATGATGTCCTCGGGCAACCCGAGTTCCTGGGCGATCGCAAGCGGCACTGCGGCAAATGCTTCGTTGATTTCAATCCGCTGGACGTCGCGGAGCGTCCAGTTGGCCCGCTCCAGCACCATGCGGATCGCCGGAACGGGGCCGAGCCCGAACATGCCGGGCTCGACCGCGGCCACTGCGTAGGCGACGAGGCGCGCAACCGGCTCGATTGATCTTGCTTCAGCAAAGCCGCGGTCAGCGACGATCATTGCCGCCGCGCCGCTGTTCAGGCCCGGCGCATTGCCGGCCGTAATCGTTCCGCTCTTCACGAAACGCCGGACGAAGCTTCGCCAGTCCTTCGACTGTCGTCTCGCCTCTCGGGGCCTCGTCCACCGCAAACGTGCCGGCGCCCTGTTTGCCTCGCACCTCCACGGCAACAATTTCGTCCGCGAACTTGCCGGCCTTTTGCGCCGCGCTGAAGCGCTGTTGCGAGCGAGCGGCAAAACGGTCCTGCGCCTCGCGGCTGAGCTGCGCCTGTGTGACGAGATCTTCCGTGTGCCAGCCTGAATGCCTGCCGGAGAAGGCATCGTCGAGACCGTCGCGCAGCATGCTGTCGTGAATCTCCGCAGGACCCATCCGGTAACCCCAGCGTCCGCCGTCCATGAGTACGGGGCACGGTCCATGTTCTCCATGCCGCCGGCTACGGCCGCATCGATCTCGCCAGTCAGAATTTGCTGTGCGGCCGTGACGATCGCCTGGGCACCCGAGCCGCAAACGCGGTTCACCGTCATGGCCGGAACCGACACCGGCACACCGCCGCCGATCGCGGCCTGGCGCGCCGGTTCCTCCTGTTCCCGGCCTGGATTACTTGCCCATCACGACGCTGCCGATCGCGGCCGGATCGAGCTTCGCCCGCCGCAGCGTTTCACGCACGACCGTTGCGCCAAGCTCCGTCGCGGGGATCGCCTTCAGCGATCCATTGAACGCGCCAATCGCGGTGCGGACAGGACTGCAAATGACGACTTCGCTTGCGCTCATGAGATTTCCTTCTGTTGAGGTTCCGATCATGGAAGAAGATCACGTTCGCATATAATATTATGATCGACATACAACAAAGCGCAAGGATCTTCGCGAAGTTGTGACCAGGATATTCAAGATCCGCACTTCCGGTCGTCGCTGCGGCGTCCCCTCACGCAAAGCTCGCTTGGCGGCCTGCACTGTGGTCCTCAAGACTCTGATACCCATTCGCGACGCATCAGGAGCATCTGCATCCGACCCGCAGCGCTTTTACGGCGGCTCTTTTTCTCCAACTCGCAAATGCGGGTCCGGTTGACATTCATTGGTCCTACCAATAAAAACTTGAGCCAATAGCGATGGGAGGAACCCGACATGCCGATTGCCGCCCCTGCGTGCGCGATGGGCGAGATGCTGGCGGTGCTGCTGGCGCGCGACATGGCTGACGGCGAAAAGGCGATCGTCGGCACCAATTCCGACATCCAGGTCGCCGCCTGCAATCTCGCGCGGCAGCGCCAGGCGCCGCATCTGTGGTGGGTGTCGGGTCCCGGCGGCATGACCAACCCGTCGGACGGCATCATCCGCCCGGCGGCGGACGCAGAGAACATCGCAATCGCCGAAGCCGTGATGGACCTGCCACAGATGATCGACTTCATCGACTGGCAGGTGCACTTCTTCGACTTCGCGATCCTCGGCGCGCTGCAGACCGACCGCTTCGGCAACATCAACACGGTCTGCATCGGCGACCATGCGCGGCCCAGGCTGCGCGGTCCCGGCACCGTCGGCATCAGCGCGCTGTGCGGCCTGTCGCGGCGGTTCTACATCATGATGACGCGGCACGACCGCGGCGCGTTCGTGCCGAAGTCGATTTCGTCTGCGGCGCAGGCTTTCTCGACGGCGGCACGTCGCGCAAGGACCGCGGCCTTCCCGAAGGCGGGCCAAAACTCGTGGTGACGCCGCTCGGCGTGTTCGACTTCGAGCCCGCAAGCAAGGCGATGCGGGTCAAATCGCTGCATGACGGTGTCACGCTCGAGGAGGTCCGCGACAACACCGGGTTCGACCTCCTCGTGCCCGACACGCTGGAGCGCACCGCGCCGCCGACCGAGGAAGAATTGTTCCTCCTGCGACGCCTGGTCGACACCACCGGCGTCCTCGCTCGCAAATTTCCCTGGCCGAAATCTCAAAACGCTCCACTGACGCGAAGGTCGTCCGATGAACAACTATCATTTCGAAGAGCACCATCTGCTGCTGCGCGATCAGGTGCGGCGCATGGTGGACAAGCACGTCGCGCCGATCGCCTCCGAAATCGACGAGAACTGCCGCTTTCCGGAAGAGCTTGTCGAGATCTTCGGCGACATGGGGCTGCTGCAGCTCTGGGTGCCGCAGGAGTATGGCGGCCCCGGCGGCGACCTGACGTCGGTCTGCCTCGTCAAGGAGGAGATCGCAAAGGCCTCCGAGTCGGCCGCACTCCTCGCCGCCAACAATTCGTTCGGCTTGATCCTGCCAATTCTCAACTTCGGCACCGAGGAGCAGAAGCGGCACTATCTCGGCCTCGCCGCCAAGGGCCGCACGTTGACCGCCGTCGCCATCACCGAGGCCGGCACCGGCTCCGACGTCTCGTCCATGAAGACGCGCGCCGTGCAGGACGGCGACAGCTGGGTGATGAACGGAGCCAAGATCTACATCACTTTCGGCTCGGTCGCGCATTTCATCCTGGTGTTTGCGCGCACCAGCGAGGGCAAGGGCGCCGACGGCATCTCGGCCTTCCTGGTCGACACCAAGACGCAGGGATTCTCCCACGGCAAGGAGGATCGCAAGATGGGCATCCGCGGCGTGCCGAACGTGCCGATCTTCCTCGACAACGTGCGCGTGCCCGCGGAAAACATGATCGGGCCGGAAGGCAAAGCCTTCAAGACCTGCATGCGCATCCTCGATCTCAACCGCCCGACGGTCGGCGCGGCGCGGTCGGCCTCGCCCAGGGCGCGATCGATCACGCCACCGCCTACGCCAGGGAGCGCAGGCAGTTCGGCCGCGCGATCTCCGAGTTCCAGGGCATCCAGTTCATGCTCGCCGACATGCAGATGCAGACCGAGGCCGCGCGCTGCATGCTCTACGACTGCACGCGCATGGCCGATCGCCAGGAGTGGGACGGATTTTCGGCCAAGGCGTCGATGGTCAAATGCTTCGCCAGCGACATCGCGATGAAGGTGACGACCGATGCGGTGCAGATTTTTGGCGGCGCCGGCTACATGCGCGACTTCCCGGTCGAACGCTACATGCGGGACGCCAAGATCAATCAGATTTTTGAAGGCACCAACCAGATCCAGCGCCTGGTGATCGCGCGCCACATGCTGCGGCAATGACCATGACCTCATCCAGCAAGATCGTCTCGCTCGACGCTGCCCTGTCGGTGGTTCAGGACGGCATGACCCTAGGAATCGGCGGCTGGATCTTCCAAGGCCAGCCCATGGCGCTGGTGCGCGGCCTGATCCGCAAGGGCGTGCGCAACCTCACGCTCGTCCCTGCCCCCGGCAGTATCGCGCCGGACATGCTGATCGGCGCCGGCTGCGTTGCGACGACGGCTTGCGTCTTCATCAGCTTCGAACATCTCGGCCTCGCGCCGAATTTTCGCCGCGCGGCGCAATCGGGCGCGATAAAAGTGCTCGAAATGGACGGCCCCGGCATCGCAGGTGGTCTGCGCGCTGGCGCCTGCGACCTGCCCTATGGCCTGATCCCCGACCTCGGCACCGATCTGCCGCGCGTCAATCCTGAAGGATACCGGCGAGCGCGGGCGCAGGACGGCGACCGGCCGCTGCTGGAGGTGCCGGCGATCAAGCCTGACGTCGTGCTGCTGCACGGCCAGCAGGCCGACGAGTACGGCAATGTGCAATATTTCGGCGCGAGCTACTTTGATCTGCTGATGGCGCAGGCGGCGAAGCACGTGATCTGCCTGGTCGATCGCATCGTGCCGTCGAGCAGCGTGCGGCAATCCGCGCGGCTGACCAAAATTCCCTCCGCGTTTGTCGACGCCATCGTCGTTTCGCCGTTCGGCGCTCATCCGGGGGCGAGCGCTGGTCTCTACGGACAGGACGAGGCGTATCTTGCCGCCTATGTCGCGGCGAGCCGCGACCAGGCCTCATTCGATGCCAAGATCGTCGGCCACGCGAGCGAGGGCGAAGACGCCTATCTCGACCGCATCGGCGCGCGGACGCTGGCGCAGCTCTCGTCCGGAGAGGGATAGCCGTGAGCGCGACATTCGAGGCCATCAAGCGCCGACGGCTGTCGGATGACGTATCGGCACAGATTCAGATGCGCATCGCCTCCGGCGAGTTGCGCAGCGGCGACAAGCTGCCGCCCGAGCGCGAGCTTGCCGAGCGATTTGGCGTCAGCCGCGGCGCCGTGCGCGAAGCGTTGCGGACGCTGGAACGAACAGGCCTTGTCTCGTTGCAGGCGGGCTCGCGCGGCGGAGCGTTCATCGGCCACGGCAACCCCGGCCTGATCGGCGACAGCGTCCGCAATCTCTATCTGCTCGGCAGCGTGTCGCTCGACGATCTCACCGAAGCGCGGCAGTGGCTGGAGTTGACGGTGGTGCGAATGGTCGCCGAGCGCGCCACGCCTGAGGACCTCGCGGCGCTCGAAGCCAATGTCGACGAGGCCGAGCGGCTATTCAAGGCCGGACCCTTCGACGCCAAGATCGACGTCCACATCGAATTTCACAACCTGCTGGCACGGGCCACGCGCAATCCGGTCATCATCATGCTGATGGGCGCGCTGATGGACGTGATGCGCGATTTCGCCCACGCGATCGGCGGCGAGCGCAATGACCTGACCATCAAGGCGCGCCGCCGCCTGCTCGATCATTTGCGAAAGCGCGATGCGGCGGGCGCAGCCGAGGCCATGGCCGAGCATCTCGACAGCCTGCACCTGCGCTACCGCGATCGCGCGCCGCCGCGGCGGTCTGCCAGGAAAATGAACTGACAGGCCGTCCCGGCCGCGCCAATGGTTTCTTCAATTGTCAAACAGCCCGACGCATTCGGCCCGTAGCCCGGATGGAGCGCAGCGAAATCCGAGGCTAACTTCCGCGACAAGACTCCCGGATTACGCTTTCGCTCCATCCGGGCTACAGATTAGACGCACGTCATCGCCCCGTGTCTCGTCCGGCCCCAGGGCACGCCGGTCATTCTTGTCCCTTGATGCCCCGAAGGGGCGTGCGGAACGACAGGGCGTTTCACCGCGCCCGCGGCGCCATGTGCCGGAGCACATGGCACCGTGTGCTTGGAAGCACACGGCAAACAAACAGCCTCGGAAGCAGCTCAACGCCTGCGTTCCGCACGCGAATGGACTTTGCGGCTTGCTCCATGTCCCAGGGGTTGTCGCTTGCGCCGACGCGCCCCCGTTCGTGCGAGCTGTCGCCCGGACATGCACTTGGACCGTCCGCCCGTGTTGCCGATGTCTGTCCCCCGTCCGCGCGCTTTAAGGATCTCCGATCCACAAAAGCGTCGTTCAGGGTCCGGCATCGTAGCGGCCATCCGCATCCCGCTCCGCGTTGCGAAGACAGTCGCGACGCGCCCCTCATCGGTGCGGGACGGCGGCGATGATATTAGTCCCATCCGCGAAGATCAAGGAACAAAATGCGAACATCCCAACTATTTTTTCTGAAAATCAGAAAGAAAAGTCAGAAAGGTCATGAGAGCCCGGATGCAGCGAGCGAAACGACGCCGTTCTTCGAACGTCTATGCGCGAGCGCGACACCGAAGGGCCGCACGTCCTCAGCGCTAGCGGGTCGTCCGCTTCTTTGCCTTCGGCTGCTGCTCGATCCGCGACAGGTAGTTTCGCTGCAGCCGCTTCAGGCAAAGCTCCATTTCGGCGACCGCCGCATCGGCGTCCCCCGCGGTCAGATGCTTCATGAAACGGACACGCGACGGCAGCACGAAGGCATTGTCGTACTCGCCGATCTTGCTGATGAAGTACCGCAACACGTCGAGCACGCCGTTCATCACGATCACCATGATCGGGTTTCTGGTCATCGTCGCGAGGATGCGGTGAAACTCGACGTTCTTCTCCGCCCGGAGCGCGAAATTGCCGGACGCAGCAGCAGCCCGCGTTTCCTCGATGTTGCGGTTGAGCGCCTCGATGTCAGCCTTGGTGGCGCGCTTGCAGGCCTGGCGGACGATGATCGATTCGAGCCAGATGCGCGCTTCGGTCAGCTGCTCCGGCTGCACCGAGCCCACATGGTACATGTCCATCAGGCCGGCCGTGATCGCCTCGCCGCTGCGCTCGGTGATGAAGGCGCCGCCATGCGCGCCCTTCTGCAGCTCGATCAAGCCGGCGTGCTCGAGCGAGCGCAACGCCTCCCGCAATGTGTTGCGCGAGACGCCGAACTGCTCCGACATGGCGCGTTCGGACGGCAGCCGCTGCCCCACGCGCAGCCGTCCCTCGGCCAGCTCCTTTCTGATTTGCCCGGCGATTTCCTCGAACGCTCGCGACGAACGTATCCTTTGGAACTTCGCCGGCGCCGATGGCTGGGTCTCGGATCGCGGTAGCCCGCTGACCGACATTGATAAATTCCTCCAAGAGAGCTGGTGGCTGTCATATAGCAGCCCCCTCGATTCCCACCAATCCCCGAGCCTCTCCATCTCGTTTGCTGCTGCCGGTCCGCCCCTGGATGATGAGCGAATTGACGTCCGCATCTGCTTCTGTAGAATGGTTCAACCAATCTAGGTCGGATGCTCTCATCTTGGGGTGGCGTACCGACGGACATTCGGGAGGAATGCGATGCGACGCAAAGGTCATTGCGGCGCGCCGGCGGACGCGCGCGCAGAAACGGGATGCGATCCCAGGAGGGGCCGACCTTGGCAACCCGTTCACACGTCGCAGGTTAGCCATCGTTCTGACCCTCGCCGCCTGCATGGCCAGCTCCGCCCTGGACAAGGCATGGTCCCAGGCCGAGGCTCGCTACCCCGACAGGTTGATCAAGATCATCGTGCCCCTTCCCGCGGGCGGCACCATGGATGCATTGTCGCGTGTTGTCGGTGAAAAGCTGTCGGCATCGATGGGCCAACCCGTCATCGTCGAAAACAAGCCCGGAGCGTCGGGTGGAATTGGTGCGAGCGCAGTCGCCCAGGCCAAGCCGGACGGCTACACGCTTCTGTTCGCCATTGCGAGCACCATCCAGTCAATCAGTTTGCAAAAGGCTCCCCCGTTCAAGCTCTCGGAGCTTGAGCCGATTACGCAACTCGCTGAATTGCCCACTGGGTTTGCCGTGCGACGGGACCTTGGGGCGAACACGCTCGCCGATTTCATTGCGCTTGCCAAAGCAAAGCCGAAGACGCTCAGCTTTGGCTCCTTTGGCAGCGGATCGACCGGCCACATTGTCGGCGAAGGCCTGGCCGCCGCGGCGAAGGTCGAGATGGTGCACGTGCCCTATAAGGGCGAAGCGCCCGCCATCACCGATCTGCTTGGCGGCCATATCTCGTCGGCATTCGCTTCCGTCGGAAGCCTCGGACAGCAATCCGGCACCGTCAAGTTGCTCGCGATCACCGGACCGCGGCGGCTGAAGCAATTTCCCGACGTGCCTACATTTCAGGAGCTTGGATTTCCGCTTTACGGACTGACCGGCTGGGCCGGCGTCTTTGCGCCGGCGGGAACGCCGAAGGTCATTGTGGACAAGCTGGCAACCGAAATCGGGCGCATCGTGCGATCGGCGGATGTGCAAGCAAGAATCCTGGACTTGGGCTTCGAACCGATGGGAGATACGGCTCAACCCTTCGCGACGTTTGTGACCGATCAGGCCGAGAAATGGGCGGCGGCCGCAAAAGCTGCGGGATTGGAGCCCGAGTAATCGCGACTTCGAACCTGGAGCTCATTCGAGCACGCCGCGCTGTTTGCGCAAACGAGAGCGGTCTATCCGGCGCGCGACTCCCTGCGCTCGCTCAAAGCAAGGTTTGCTCCGATCATGCGCTTGGCATCTTCCAGGATAAACTCGGCCGCGCGGTCGCCGATCATCATCGATGGCGCGCTGGTATTGCCGCCGATGATGTTCGGCATGATGGACGCATCGGCGACGCGCAGCCCGTCGATGCCGTGCACCCGCAAGCGCGAGTCGACAACCGCCGTCGGATCGCGCAGCGGTCCCATCTTGCACGTGCCGACGGGATGGTAAATCGTCGCGACATTCGCACGAATGAACGCTTCAAGCTGCTCGTCGGTCGTGACTGACCGGCCCGGGCTGAGCTCCTCGCCATGGTAACGCTTCATGGCGGGCATCGACAGGATGCGCCGTGCCTCTTTCAGGCCCCTGATCAGCACCTCCACATCGGCGCGATCCTCGAGGAAGCGAGGACGCAGCAGCGGCCGCGCGGCGGGATCCGCCGACGCCAGCTCGATCTGCCCCCGTGTCGCCGGGCGCAACACGGCGATATGAAGCACGAAGCCGTGGCGGCGCGGCAAGGTGCGCGGATTGTCCTTCATGCCAACCATGAAGGTCATCTGCACGTCGGGCCTCTCGAGGCCTGGACGGCTGTACACGAACCCGCCCGCTTCGGCTGCATTCGACGCAAGCATGCCCTTGCGCGTCATGAGATAGCGCAGCGGCGCGAGTGCTACGCGCGGAGCGGTCCGCCAGGAGAGCGCGTAGGATTCAGCGCTCGGATTGCTCGTCGCGACCGATACGGTCGGGTGATCCTGCAGATTGGCGCCGACTCCCGCCAGATCGTGCGCCACGCGAATGCCGTGCTGCTGCAGCATCTTCGCGGGTCCGATTCCGGAAAGCATGAGCAGTTGCGGCGAGTTGACGGCTCCCGCCGCAAGGATGACCTCCTTCGAGGCGACCAGGGTTTGCTGATGGCCCTGGCGGCGAACGACAATGCCGGTGGCGCGGGTGCCGGAAAGACAAATTCGTTCAACGAGCGTGTCGGAAAAAACATGCAGGTTGGGACGAGTCAGAACCGGGTGCAGAAAGGCGCGCGAGCTGCTCAGCCGGACGCCGTTGCGCTGATTGAGTTCGAAAATTCCAAAGCCGTCCTGACGTTCGCCGTTGAAATCGAGGCTGCGGTCGTGACCGGCTTCGACGGCCGCATCGACGAATGCCTGAGCCAAGGGGTTGCTTTCGCGCGGCGGCTGAACATCGAGCTCGCCTTCCGAGCCATGGAAGGCAGACTGGCCCTGACGCTTCTCGTGCCTTTTGTACGCCGCGAGCACGTCCTCATAGCTCCAGCCATCGTTGCCGAGCGCGAGCCAATCGTCGTAGTCGCTTCGATGTCCGCGGATGTAGACAGTGCCATTCACGGAGGTGCAGCCTCCGAACAGCTTGCCGCGCGGACAGGGAATCTGGCGGCCGTTCACCGCCGGACCGCCGCTGTACACGTGGTGCCAGTTGTAGCGGTCGTGCGGCAGCAGGAAGATGTTTCCGACCGGCAGCGTCGTTTTCAGATTGACCGGAAAGCTCCAGATCGGAAGGCCCCGCTTCGATCAGCGCGACCTGAACATCGCCATCGGCTGACAGCCGATTGGCCAGCAGGCAGCCGGCGGCGCCGGCGCCGACGACGATGTAATCGAATTCACGCTCGACATCTGGTCTCCTCACGCCCTGATCCTCCCCGACCACTTCCCGGCCTTCAATGGCGCGTCAAGCAACGCCGGCGTTCCTTCTATAATGGTAGAACCATTGAAATTGTCAAACCGCTATCCTAGGCTGGACCGAAGCACGGCGCCGGCAGGCAGGAACCGGCCCGTCAGAAAACGCCTGCGCCAGCAACGGGAGTTCATTGAGCCATGTCGGGCGAAACGCAGTTTTGACGGCGTGATGGGCCGCACCTACGCCGAATTGAAGGAGGCCTGGGCGCAGGAGAAGACAGGCACCAGACAAGGCTCCAGACATCATCTTCATCCTGCTGGACGACGTCGGCTTCGCCGATCTCGGTTGCTTTGGATCGGAAATCGATACGCCGAACATGGACCGGCTCGCGCGGGGCGGCGTTCGCCACACGAATTTTCACGTCGTACCGATGTGCTCGCCAACGCGCGCGTGTCTTTTGACGGGACGGAACGCCCACTCCGTCGGCATGGGCACAATTTCGGAATGGGCGGCCGGGTTTCCCGGCTATCGCGGCCTTGTGACCCGCCGGGCAGCCACGCTTGCCGAAATTCTTCGAGATCACGGCTACGGGACCATCGCCGTCGGCAAATGGCACCTGACGCCCATGAAGGAAGTGAGCGCAGCCGGCCCCTTTACGAACTGGCCGCTCGGACGCGGTTTTGATCGGTGGTACGGCTTCCAGGGCGCCTTTACCGATCAATGGAATCCCGAGCTCTACCGCGACAATCAGCCGATCGAAACACCGGCCCGCGACAACTATCATTTGACCGAAGACCTGGTCGATCAGGCCATTCACTACGTCGAGAATCACAAAACCGCCGCGCCCGAGCGACCCTATTTTCTCTATCTGGCGATGGGGGCGTGCCATTGGCCGCACCACGTTCCGAAGGAACTCATCGCCAAGTACCAGCGGCCGATATGCAGAGGGATGGGACGCTATTCGCGAGGAGCGTTTCGCGAAGCAGAAGGCGATGGGCGTGATCCCGCAGGACACGATCCTCGCCGCCGCCAATCCGGGCGTGCCGAAGTGGTCAGAACTCTCCGACGACGAGCGCCGGTTCTGTGAACGGTCGCAGGAGGTCTATGCCGGTTTCATCGACCACACCGATCAGCAGATCGGCCGCCTTGTGTCGTTTCTCGAGGCCAGGGGCCAGATCGAGAACACCCTGATCGTTCTGCTGTCCGACAACGGCGCAAGCCCCGAAGGCGGACCGCTCGGCACGGTTGCGCTGAACGCACGCAAGCATCTCTATCATGGTCCCGAAACGGCGGAGGAGCGCCGCGAAGCCATCGACAGACTGGGCGACAAGACGACCTTTCCCCACTACGCCTTTGGCTGGGCGCAGACGAGCAACACGCCGCTGAAGTGGTACAAGATGAACACTTATGGCGGTGGCGTCCGATCGCCGCTCATCATGCACTGGCCCGCGAAGATCAAGGCCGGCGCCCTGCAAACCCAGTTTCATCACGCGATCGATGTGGTGCCCACGGTTCTGGATGCGCTCAATATCAAGGCGCCGGAATCCTATCACGGCATTCCGCAGATGCCCGTGCAAGGCGTCAGCATGCGATATTCCTTCAACGCTGCCGAACGAGCCGACACGCAAGGTCTCCCAGTTCTTCGAACTGGCCGGCGACCGCGCGATCTGGCATCAGGGCTGGAAGGCCGTGACGCGCCACAGCAGCGGCACGGATTTCGACGCCGATCGATGGGCGCTGCATCGGCTGGATCAGGATTTCTCGGAATGCAAGGATCTGTCGCAGGCGCACCCTGAAAAGCTAAAGGAACTGATCGAGCTGTGGTGGAGTGAAGCCAAGACTCTCGACGCCCTGCCGCTCGACGACAAATGGGCGGCAAGGTCGAACGTCAATCGAGGTGCACCGCCGCGCGGGTCGTACACGTTCTACCCGGGACTCGATCGTATCGACCGGATCATGGCGCCGGATATCTATCGGCGCTCGTATTCGATTGCCGCCGATGTCGAGATTCCGGACAACGGAGCGCAAGGCGTCCTGCTTGCCTTCGGGACATCGCTTGCCGGCTACGTCCTCTACATCAAGGGACGCGAAGCTCGTTTACGAGTACATTTTCTCAGGCAGGGAGAAGTATGTCGTATCGTCCAGCATTCCGGTGTCGGCGGGCAAGCACGTCCTCGGGTATGAGTTCACGAGCGAGGCCGACAATCGCGGCCGCGGCAGGCTGCTCATCGATGGCGCACAGGTGGGAACGGTCGAGATCGCCAGGACATGGCCGGTGCGCGCTGTGCAGGGAGGCCTGACATGCGGCCGCGATAGCGGCCTTGCGATCAGTGACGCCTACGAATGCCCCTTCAGTTTCACCGGGATTATCAATTCGGTCGTTGTCGAGCTGGGCGCAGAGGACAAGGCGGGCGCCGAGGCGGCGGCAATGGCTGTCTGGCCGCCTCCGCTTGCGAGATAGCGGCGGACTCCGATGTTGACTGGCGCGGACCGAAATGTAGAATGGTTGAACCTTTAGATAAGGCTTCAAAATCATGAGCGAACAGCGAAGCGACGCGGCCCCCCTCGCCGGCCTCCGGGTGGTGGACTTCTCGCATTTCATCGCCGGACCGATCTGCACGATGCAGCTCGCCGACATGGGCGCCGAAGTCATCAAGATCGAGAACAGCTCCGCGGGCGACGATCTTCGCCGCTTCCCGCCGCTGGTCGAAGGCCAGTCCTCCGCCTTCCTCTGGACCAACCGCAACAAGCTCGGCATCGCGCTCGATCTGAAGCAGCCGCAGGGCGTCGAGATCGCGAGAGACCTGATCGCTTCCGCTGATATCCTGGTGGAGAATTTCTCGTCCGGGGTCATGGAGCGGTTCGGCCTCGGTTATGCCGCCGTATCGGCGACCAACCCGCGGCTGATCTATTGCAGCATCTCGGCCTACGGCCGCGAGGGAGAGCTCGCATCCCGCGCCGGCTTCGATCCGATGATCCAGGCGGAAACCGGGTTCATGTCGATGAACGGATTTCCCGACGGCCCCGAGCTGCGCACCGGGACCGGCGGTGATGGACATGTCGACCGGCATGATGGCGACGATCGCCGTGCTCGGCGCGCTCGCCGCACGCGGGCGCACGCGGAAAGGGCCAGCGCGTCGAGGTTTGCCTGTTCGACGTGGCGACATTGATGCTCGGCTTCCACGCCATGAACTATCTGGTCAGCGGCAAGAACCCTACCCGCTTCGGCAACAACAGCGCCGACAGCGCGCCGACGGGCGTGTTCAATGCCGCGGACGGTCCGCTCTATATCGCCTGTGCCAATGATCGGACCTATCAGCGCCTGATGGGCGCGCTGCAGCGCGCCGATCTGATCGATCATGCAGACTTCGCAACCAACGCCGATCGTGCCCGCAATCGCCAGAAGCTTGCGGCCCTCATCGACGGCGAGCTCGGCAAGCAGACGCGCGAGCAATGGCTGCCGATGCTGCGCGAAGCCGCCGTTCCGGTCGCCGCCGTGCGCACCGTGGAGCAGGCGTTTCAATCCGACGAAATGGCGCAGCGAAAGCTGGTCAGCCGGATCCCGCATCCCACCGCAGGCAGCATCCCCAACATCGCCTCGCCGTTGCAGTTCGGCAGCACGCCCGTCGTGCCGCCCCGCGCCGCACCGACACTCGGGCAGCACACCCGGCAGGTTCTGACCGACGTTCTTCAGTACGACGCAGCGAAAGTCGCCGCGCTGGAATCGACGGGCGTCATCCGCAAGACGTGATCCGATGCGGCAGGTTCGTGTTGCCATGAAGAACGCCGAACAGATGCAGCTCAGCGACTATCTGCGCGTTCCCTACCTGCTCGAGGCCCGGCTCGCAGAGCTCTCGCCCGGCGTCTGGATCAACCACGCTGTCGTATCCGGAATTGCCGGACTGCCGCGCGGAATCTCCCGAGCCTGGAAAGCGCGCTCCGGCAGCTCGAACGGCAGCGGATCGTCACGCTCGTTCGCATGCTCGACGACGGAAAATTGCCGCCGGTTCCCCGGCCGCCGCTCGCATCGAGCGATCCGCGTCTGGATCGCCGAACAGAGCGACGTGCCCGCTGACATTCTCGCGCGCATTCGGCGCAACGAAACCACGGCGACCAGTCCCGGCGTGATCGCTGCGGCCAAGGAGGACACACAATGCTGTCGCATGACGAAAACGAGTTGCTGGTGCGCACCGGGCCGTCGACGCCGATGGGTGCGCTGTTCCGGCTCTACTGGATCCCGTTCATGCTGTCGAAGGACCTCGTCGCCGACGGCCAGCCGAAGCGGGTGATGCTGCTCGGCGAGGACCTGGTCGCATTCCGCGACACCGAAAACCGCGTCGGCCTCGTCGCCAATGCGTGCGCGCATCGCGGCGCGCCGATGATGTTCGCCCGCAACGAGGATTGCGGATTGCGCTGCGTCTATCACGGCTGGAAGTACGACGTGACCGGCGCGATCGTCGACGTGCCGGCCGAACCGCCGAAGAGCCGCATCAAGGACAAGGTGAAGATCACCGCCTACCCGTGCCGCGAACGTAACGGCGTGATCTGGACCTATATGGGTCCGGAGAAGGAATCCCCGCCGCCGCTGCCCAACGTGGAATGGAATCTCGGTGCCGGAGGAGAACGTAAAACTCTCGATCCGGATCCAGGAGTGCAATTGGCTGCAGGCGCTCGAGGGCGAGATTGACTCAGCCCATGCGCCGATCCTGCACGGACGGCTGGACGCGAAGGGCCAGGTCAACGACTGGCTCGCCAAACGCGACCTGAAGCCGACCTTCGAATGCATTCGGCAGGATTTTGGCATGAGCATCGCCGCGCGGCGCCGGCTCGACGAGAACACGCTCTATTGGCGGGTCAACCAGTTCATCATGCCGTTCTACACGCTGGTGCCGCCGCAATCGAAGTTTCCCGATCTCAGCGGACATGCGTGGGTGCCGATGGATGACACCCACACCATCTGCCTGATGTTCTCCTACCACCCCGCAAAGCCGCTGCCCGCGCGCACGCGGCAGCTGTTCGAGCAAGGCCATGACGGGCGCGAGACCGGGCACGCCAGCGGCTCGGCCTTCGTGAAGAAGAATCCCGCCGTGCCGTTTGCCGACTACTGGACGAAGTACACTCCGGAAAATGCCTTCCAGTTCGATTACCAGAGCCAGGTCGAAACATGGTTCTCGGGCCTGCCCGGCCTCTGGGTGCAGGATGCGGCCTGTCAAACCGGCATCGTGCCGATCTACGACCGGACGAAAGAGCACCTGAGCGCGAGCGATACGGGCATCGCCATGACGCGGCGCGCGCTGCTTGAAGCGGCGGCCGCCTGGCGCGACCGCGGCATCAAACCTGCCGGCGTCGACGATCCGGATGTTTTCATGGTGCGTGCGGTATCGCTCAGCCTGCCGGAAAGCGCCTCATGGGCCGACAGCGGACGCGAGCACATGCGCGCGCAGCTCGGCGCCGATTTCGGCTACCAGCTCTAGCGGGCCGACGATCGCCATGGCCGACGCGCCGCTCAAGGTCCTGCTCAAGAGCATCACCTTCGAGGCTGACCGGATCAATTCGTACACGCTGCAGGCGGCGGATGGTGAGCCCCTGCCCGCCTTCACCGCCGGCGCGCACATCGATCTTCATCTCCGACGCGGACCTCGTCAGAAGCTACTCGCTGACCAACGATCCCGCGGAACGACAGCGTTACGTCATCGCCGTCAAGCACGAGCCGGACGGGCGCGGCGGCTCGGCGTTCGTCCACACCAGACTGAAGGTCGGCGACGTGCTGTCGATCTCCGCGCCGCGCAACAATTTTGCGTTCGACGAGGGCGATCATGCATCCGTCTTCGTCGCCGGCGGGATCGGCGTGACGCCGATCCTGTCGATGCTCCGACGGGCCACGGCGCTTGGCCGCCGCTGGACCCTGCACTATGCGTCGCGAACGCGTTGCGACGCTGCTTTTCTCCAGGAGATCCGGGGATTGGCAAACGGCAACGAGGTCAATGCCATCTTCGATCACGAAGCCGGCGGCGCGCCTCTGGATATCGCCGCGATCGCGGCGGCTGCGTCCGACGGCACACATCTTTATTGCTGCGGACCGCTGCCGATGCTGGAGGCCTTCAAGACGGCAACGCGATCAAGGCCGTCGCGCACGGTGCATCTGGAGTATTTCTCACCCGAGCAAGAAGCCGCGACGGACGGCGGCTTCGAGGTCCGTCTTGCGAAATCCGGACGCACCATCGCGATCGCCCCGGGACAGACCATTCTCGCCGCCCTGCTCGATGCAGGCGTTCCCGTGTCCTACGCCTGCAGCGAGGGCACCTGCGGCACCTGCGAGACGCGGGTGATCGACGGCATCCCCGATCATCGCGACGTGTACCTGACCGACGACGAGCACGCCGAAAACAAGCAGATGATGATCTGCTGCTCGGGCTCGAAATCGCCGGTGCTGGTGCTTGATCTTTAGACGCTGAAGTGACGCGCTCGAACAATGAGAAGGTGTCGTGATGCGACTGCTCGGTTCGGTTCTTGGCTCGGCTCAGAACGCCTGCAATCTCTGCTGTGCGACATTCCGCTCGCTGGCTCTTGCACGCGCTCTCGGCGGCATTCCGCCCAGGAGAAATTCCCGTCGCGCGTGGTGCCGCGATCGTGATCCCGACCGGCTCGGGCGGCAACGTCGACCTGCTGGCGCGAGCGATTGGCTGAGAAGCTTGTCAGAGCGATGGAAGCAGCCGTGTGCATCGTCGAGAGCAGAAGCCCGGCGCCGAACACGCCTGCTCGCCACCCTCGGAGGTCGGACGCAAGCGGGCACAGCTGACCTGACGCGAACCGCGCTGCTGTTCACGATTCAGCGGCCTCGTCCAGAACCTCGTGCTGCAGCCGAATCCCGCCACTACAAGCTCTCCGACCTCGCGCCGGTGATCGATGGTCGCGCTGTTTCCGATCGCGCTTCGCGCGCCAACGCCGCGTTCTCCGCCCAAGACCCTCGGCGAGCTCGTCGAGCACGCGAAGGCGAAGACCGAACACGATCAGCTATCGGCAGTCTACGGCGACCGGCTCCGGGAGGCCACATCATCGGCGAGGGCCTGAACCGCGCCGCCTGGCATCGACCTGCAGCACATTGCCTACAAGGGCGAAGCCGCGTCCACTGCCGGACCTGCCTCACCGGCAGGATTGCCCTTGGCCTACGGTTCGACCGGCTTCTATCGCGCGGCCAGCATGTCGACCAACAGCATCCGCTTGCTCGCGGCGTAGCGCGCGTCCAAGACTACGCCGCTTGCAAGAACTTTCCCGCGATGTTCCGACGCTTCGCGGAGTAGCCAGGCGTATCGCCGGAATCGCGAATCCGATCGCCGGATGGGGTCGGCCTGTTCCTGCCGCGCCGGCACAGCCGGCGCGGAGATCGTCGAAATTGAGCCGAGCGTCAGCGCAACAGGTCCGCAGCAGATCGTCGCGCTGCCGGATCGATCCAGGCCGAAGATCTCACCGAGCATGGGCTTTCGAGCCGGTCGGCAATTCGGAGGCCGAATTTGCGCGAGCAGGGACCCCTGACGCCGCCGAAAGCTCGATGAAATAGATGGCGCACGATCGTCAAGGAGCATCGCAACTATCAGAGCCTGCGACATGAGGCGTTCAGGCATCGACGCATCGAACGGCTGTGACCCGCCGAGCGACGGGCAGTCCGCCCTACTCCGCCTTGATGTTGTTCTCGGCGATGATCTTCGCCCACTCGGGCACTTCGGTCGCGATGATGGCGGTGAACCGTTCCGGCGTACTGCTCTTGGCTTCGTGCCCGATCGCCGCGAACTTGGCCTTGATCTCGTCCTGCGCGAGCACGGTGACGAGAGCGGCATTGAGCTTGCTCGATCACCGGCGCAGGCGTCTTCGCCGGCGCCAGGATGCCGAACCACACGTCGACGGCATAGCCCTTCACGGCCTCGCCGATCGGCCGCACGTTCGGAACCACCGGCGACGGCTCCGCCGACGAGATGCCGAGCATCTTGATCTTCTTCTCCTGGACGAAGTCGTTCAGGGTCTGATTGATCGTGCTGAAGAACACCTTCACGTCGCCGGTCAGCAGCGCCGTCGTCGCCGGCGCCTGGCCCTTGTACGGCACGTGGTTCAGCTTGATGCCCGCGCGCGCGGCGAACAGCTCCGTGCTGAGGTGGCCGAGCGAGCCCGGGCCGGCCGAGCTGTAGAACAGCCCCTCGGGCTGCTTCTTCGTGTAGGCGATGAAGTCCGCCACGTTGTCCGCGGGAACGCTGGCGTGGACCGCCAGCACCAGCGGCGCGACCGCGACCAGCGACACCGGCGCGAAGCTCTTGAGCGAGTCGTAGCCGGCATCCTTCTGCATGGTCGGCGCGATCGACGTCGGACCATTGTTCGAGAAGACGAGCGTGTACCCGTCCGGCGGCGCAGTCGCGACCTCGCGCGAGCCGATGGCGCCGGCCGCACCCGGGCGGTTGTCGACGATGACGGGCTGCCCGAGAATCTTCGTCAACGGCTCCTGCAGCATTCGCGCCATCAGGTCGGTCGATCCGCCGGCTGGATAAGGAACGACGAGACGGATCGGCTTGGTCGGGAAAGTCTGGCCGTGGGCGCGCCAGTCGATACGGCCATCACGGCGGCCCAGCCAAGAGCAATCAGCGCCCGCTTCATCTCACCCTCCCATTGCTTCGTTCGAGGCCTGCCTGCGCGACCCGCGACGGAGCCGGCGCTTTGATCGCCAGTTCAATTGTTCAACCATTGAAAGTAAAGGCCGAACTTGTGGGAGTCAAATGCGTGCGGCAACGCGATCGCCGGACGGGCCAGCAATGACGGCTTGGTCCGAAAAACGGCCAATCAGCCTGACCGGTTTGTGGGCGACTCGAATGGACCGCTGGGGACGCAGTGAGGCTGGTTCGGTCTAGCGAGGAGAAGGCAGCCTGGCAACCTGGACTCGCGGCTCCAATCAACGTCAACGGTCCGATGCCGCGTCGACGTCACAACCGCCACGCAGGAGACAGGCCTCAGTGACTGATCATCCAGGGCCGTGCGGTCGGAAAGCCCTTTGCGCCGCCCTTGGTCTTGGTCATCAACCGCGACGGCTTCTTTGCCCGAGCAGCAGCCGCAATTGGCGCCGTGCGAGGCCTTGTATTCGGCGAGCGTCTTCGGCGCGCTGCGGCTGCGTTCGTTGGTGGCATGCGCGATGCGCGTCGACGCCGGCAGGCAGGAGAAATTCGGCGCCGTCAGGATCACCCGCGGCGAGCTCGCGCCGCACGTCTCGCAAGGCTGCGGCAGGTCGAACTCGGACATCGGCCGCATCTCGGTGAACGGGCCGCAGGCGTCGCACATATATTCGTAGACTGGCATGAGGCTTCCTTCGTGCAAGCGAGGTGGATGCGGGGCGGCAGATGACGCACCGTCCCGCATCCTTCGCGCAGGGAGCTATTTGTCGGGCGAAATCGGCATCGTCACGTCACCCGTGATGAATTTGGTCGGGCCTGCCGCCGACGGCATGATGTCGAAGTCGAAGATCTCGGTCGGCAGCCACAGCGTCGCGCAGGCGTTCGGGATATCGACGACGCCGGAGATGTGTCCCTGGCACGGCGCGGTGCCGAGGATCGAGTAGGCCTGCGCGCCGGAGTAGCCGAACTTCTTCAGATACTCGATCGCGTTCAGGCAGGCCTGACGGTAGGCGATGTGGACGTCGAGATAATGCTGCTTGCCCGCCTCGTCGACCGAGATGCCCTCGAAGATCAGGTAGTCCTTGTAGTTCGGCGTGATCGGCGACGGCTTGAAGATCGGATTCTTGATGCCGTATTTGGCGACGCCGTCCTTGATGATCTCGACCTTCAGATGCAGCCAGCCGGCCATCTCGATGGCGCCGCAGAAGGTGATCTCGCCGTCGCCCTGGCTGAAGTGCAGGTCGCCCATCGACAGGCCGCCGCCCGGCACATAGACCGGGAAATAGATCTTCGAGCCGCGCGACAGATCCTTGATGTCGCAGTTGCCGCCATGCTCGCGCGGCGGCACGGTGCGCGCGCCCTCCGCGCCGATCTTCGCCTTCACGTCGCCCTTCGCCTGCCCGGCATGGGTGGTCGCTGCGAACGGCGGGTTCGCAAGCGGCGGCACCCGTTCGGGATTGGTGGCGATGAAGCCGACCTCGCGGTCGTTCCAGGTCTTCAGCAGCTTCGGATCCGGCAAGCAGCCGATCAGGCCGGGATGGATCAGACCGGCAAAATTCACGCCGGGCACGTGCCGCGACGACGTGTAGAGACCTTTGATGTCCCAGATCGATTTCTGCGCCAGCGGGAAGTGATCGGTGAGGAAGCCGCCGCCGTTCTTCTTCGAGAAGAAGCCGTTGAAACCCCAGAGGCTCTCCTTCAGCGGGCCGACATCGAGCAGGTCGACGACCAGAAGGTCGCCGGGCTCGGCGCCTTTCACGCCGATCGGGCCCGACAGGAAGTGCACGATCGAAAGATCGATGTCGCGCACGTCGTCGGCAGAATCGTTGTTCTTGATGAAGCCGCCGGTCCAGTCATAGGTCTCGATGATGAAGTCGTCGCCGGGATTGACCCAGGCCACCATCGGGATGTCCGGATGCCAGCGGTTGTGCACCTTGTCGTTCTCGTAAGCCGACTTGGTGAGATCGACCTTGATCAGTGTTTCTGGCATGGAATGCTCCCCTTTCGTTAGGCGGCTACAAAACTCAGACGGACAGAAACTTCGCGACCTGCGCCGCATCGACGCTCGCGCGCGGCTCGTCGCGCACGATCTCGCCGTTCTCGATCACCAGCACCCGGTCGGCGATGTCGAGCGCGAAGCTCAACACCTGCTCGGAGACGACGATCGACAGCCCCCGCTCGTCGCGGATGCGTTTCAGCGTGCGCCCCATCTCCTGGATGATCGACGGCTGGATGCCCTCGGTCGGCTCGTCCAGCAGCAGCACCTTTGGCTTCGTCGCCAGCGCGCGGGCGATCGCAAGCTGCTGCTGCTGGCCGCCGGAGAGATTGCCGCCGCGCCGGTCCTTCATCTCCAGCAGCACCGGGAACAGCTCGTAGATGTCGGCCGGCACCTTCGACTCACCCGACGCGACGAGGCCGGTCTCGATGTTCTCCTGCACCGTCATGGTCGAGAAGATCATCCGCCCCTGCGGCACGTAGGCGAGCCCCTTCGCCACGCGCTCGTAGCTCTTCATCGCGCCGACCTCCGCGCCGTTCATGCGCACCGAGCCGCTCCTGGCCGGAATGATCCCCATCAAGGCTTTCATCAGCGTGGTCTTGCCCATGCCGTTGCGGCCCATGATCGCAACGATCTCGTTCGGCGCGACGTTGACGTTCAGGCCGTGCAGCACCTCGCTCTGGCCGTAGGCAACGTGATAGTCGGCGATTTCCAGCATCGTTTCGTCCTCAGTGCCCCAGATAGACTTCGATCGACCTTCGGGTCGTTCTTCACCTTGTCCATCGATCCCTCGGACAGGATCTTGCCCTGGTGCAGCACCGTGACCTTGTGCGCGATGTCCTCGACGAACTTCATGTCGTGCTCGATCACCAGCACCGAGTGCTTCTTGATGATGGTGTGCAGCAGCTCGGCGGTCTTCACCCGCTCGCTGACGCTCATGCCGGCCACCGGCTCGTCGAGCATCAGAAGCTCCGGGTCCTGGATCAGCAGCATGCCGATCTCCAGCCATTGCTTCTGTCCGTGGCTCAGCAGGTCGGCGCTCATGTCGAGGCGATCCTTCAGGAAGATCATCTCGGCCACCTCCTCGACGCGCTCGCGCACCGCCGCATCGCGCTTGAAGGCGAGCGCGCCGAACACCGTGCGGCCGCGCGGATAGGAAATCTCGAGGTTCTCGAACACGGTGAGATCGTCGTAGATCGACGGCGTCTGGAATTTCCGTCCGACCCCGGCCTTGACGATCTGGTTCTCCTTCAGCGTCGTCAGCTCCTTGCCGCGGAACTTGATCGAGCCGGCCGTCGCCTGGGTCTTGCCGCAGATCAGGTCGAGCACCGTGGTCTTGCCGGCGCCGTTCGGGCCGATGATCACGCGGATCTCGTTCTCCTCGACGTAGAACGACAGGTCGTTCACCGCCTTGAAGCCGTCGAACGAGACGGTCAGGCCTTCGACCGCGAGCAGGAAATCCGGTGGCTGATATCCGATGATCATGAGTGCGTCCTATTCAGCCGGCGCGCCGTCGGCGATCGCGTTGCCGGACCACGCCGGCGCTGTGCCTTGCGCTTGAGGATCAGGCGATCGATCCGCGCCCTGCACGTGGTCCTTCCAGATCCCGGCAATCCCGTTCGGGAAGATCAGGACCACGGCGATGAACAGTCCGCCGAGACCGAACAGCCAGAGCTGCGGGAAGGATTCGGAGAGACTGGTCTTGGCGAAGTTGACCAGCAGCGCGCCGTAGACCGCGCCGAAGATCGACAGCCGCCCGCCCACCGCGGTGTAGATCACCATCTCGATCGACGGCACGATGCCGACGAAGGACGGCGACATGAAGCCGACCTGCAGCGTGAACATGGCCCCGCCGATGGCGGCGAACACGGCGGCCAGGCAGAACACGAAGATCTTGAAGTTCGCGACGCTGTAGCCCGAGAAGCGGACGCGATCCTCCTTGTCGCGCATGGCGACCAGGATGCGGCCCGAGCTTCGAGTGGCGGATGAACTGGGCCGCGAAGATGCAGCCGAACAGACAGGCGACGCAGACGAAGTAGAGGATCAGTTTTGCGCTGTCGGTGCGGATGTCCCAGCCTTTCAGCGTGCGCAGATCCGTGATGCCGTTGATGCCGCCGGTGTAGCCCTGCTGGCCGACGATCAGGATGGTCAGGATCGCGGCGATCGCCTGCGTGATGATCGCGAAGTAGACGCCGCCGACGCGCCGCTTGAACATCGCGGCTCCGACGATGAAGGAGAAGAAAGCCGGCACCAGCACGATCATCAGGATCGTCAGCGTCAGGCTGTGGAACGGCTGCCAGAAGAACGGAATCTGGGTGATCTGATTCCAGTCCATGAAGTCCGGGATGCCGGGCGTCGACTGGATCTTCGTGTTTGCCACGCTGGACGCCTCGAGCTTCAGGTACATCGCCATGCAGTAGCCGCCGAGGCCGAAGAACACTCCCTGCCCGAGGCTCAGGATGCCGCCGAAACCCCAGCACAGCACAAGGCCCATCGCGACGAAGGCGTAGGTGAGATATTTGCCGACCAGGTTGAGGCGGAACACATCGAGCGTCAGCGGCAGCACCACGACCAGCAGCAGCGCCAGCACCGCGATGCCGAGCCAATCCGCGCGATTGAGGAAGCGTGTGTTGTCCATCATGGCTTTCGCAGCTCTTTCACTTGCGGACCTTCAGGGCGAACAATCCTTGCGGCCGCAGCATCAGGATTCCGACGATCGCCAGCAGCGTCAGCACTTTCGCCATCGAGCCGGACATGAAGAACTCCATGGTCGACTGCGCCTGCGAGATGGTGAAGGCCGAGGCGATGGTGCCGAGCAGGCTCGCAGCGCCGCCGAAGACGACGACCAGGAACGTGTCGACGATGTAGAGCTGGCCCGAGGTCGGTCCGGTGGAGCCGATCATGGTGAAGGCGCTGCCCGCGATGCCGGCGATGCCGCAGCCGAGACCGAAGGTGTAGCGATCGACCTTTTCGGTGTTGATGCCGACGGCGCCGGCCATCACGCGGTTCTGCACCACGGCGCGCACCTGCTTGCCGAAAGGCGACCAGAACAGCACGTAGGAGACCACCAGCGTGATCAGCACGGTCAGCGCCATGACGAACATGCCGTTGATCGGAATTTCGATGGTGTCGGTGACCTGCTTCGAGCCGAGCATCCATTGCGGCAGCTCGACGCCGACCTCACGGGCGCCGAACACCGAGCGATAGGTCTGCTGCAGGATCAGGCTGAGGCCCCAGGTGGCGAGCAGCGTGTCGAGCGGCCGCCGGTAGAGATGTTTGATCAAGGCCCACTCGACCAGCATGCCGAGGCTTCCTGCCACAACGAACGCGATCGCCATGGCGATGAAGAAGTAGATGTTGAACAGGCCCGGCAGGTACGCCTGAAACAGGTTCGACGTCATCCAGGTGACGTAGGCGCCGAGGATCATGAACTCGCCGTGCGCCATGTTGATGACGCCCATCTGGCCGAAGATGATCGCGAGTCCCAGCGCCATCAGCACGAAGACCGAGAACAGGATCAGTCCGGCGAAACCTTGCATGACGAAGATCGAGGAAAGATCGCCAATCGAATAGTCGCCGAACATCAAGGTCTCCGTGTCGGGGAAATGATGGCCCGCATCGCGCTGAGTCGCGCGTTGCGCAACAGTCATGAGGCGCAGGGCGCCCGCGGCACGGGATGCCTGCTCCCTCTCCCCGCTTGCGGGGAGAGGGTTGGGGTGAGGGGGCTGATAGCTCGCCGCAGCCCTCGGCCGCGGATAGGCCGGTGCCCTGCCCTCACCCGCCCGGCTGCGCCGGGCGACCTCTCCCCGCAAGCGAGGAGAGGTGAAGCAGCAGAGCCTACTGGTAGCCCTTCGGGAACGGATCGGGCTCGACCAGGTCGGCGGTCTCGAAGATCAGTTCGTACTGGCCATCGAGTTTGGCCTTGCCGACGCGGGTCTTCGACCAGAGGTGATGGTTCGGATGAATACGCACGTAACCTTCCGGCGCACCCTTGAACTCGACGCCCGGTGACGCCGCAGCCACCTTGTCGATGTCAAAACTGTTCGCCTTCTCCACCGTCGCTTTCCACAGCCACGGGCCGAGATAAGCTGCCTGCGTCACGTCGCCGATCACGGTCTTGTCGCCCCACATCTTCTTGAAGGCGGTGACGAAGCCCTTGTTGTTCGCATTGTCGAGCGACTGGAAGTACTTCATGCAGGCGAAGGCGCCGGCGATGTTCTCGCCGCCGATGCCGTCGATCTCGTCTTCGGTCACCGAGATCGTCAGCAGCGTCTGCTTGCCGAGGTCGATGCCCGCGGCCTTGAGCTGCTTGTAGAAGGCGACGTTCGAGCCGCCGACGATGATCGCGTAGATCACGTCCGGCTTGGTCAGCTTGATCTTGTTGATCACCGAGTTGAACTGGGTGTGGCCGAGCGGGAAGTATTCTTCGCCGACCACCTTCGTCTTCAGGTGGTTCTCGATGTGCTTGCGCGCGATCTTGTTCGAGGTGCGCGGCCAGATGTAGTCGGAGCCGAGCAGATAGAATGTCTTGGCGCCCTTCTCCTTCGCCACCCAGTCGAGGCCGGCGATGATCTGCTGCGTCGCCTCCTGTCCGGTGTAGATGACGTTCTTCGACTGCTCGAGGCCTTCGTAGAAGGTCGGATAGTAGAGCATGCCGTTGTACTGCTCGAACACCGGCAGCACCGCCTTGCGCGAGGCCGAGGTCCAGCAGCCCATCACCGAGGCGCATTTGTCGTTGACCAGCAGCTTCTTCGCCTTCTCGGCGAAGGTCGGCCAATCGCTGGCGCCGTCTTCCTGGATGAACTTGATCTTGCGGCCGAGCACGCCGCCCATCGCATTGATCTGCTCGACTGCGAGTTTTTCCGCCTGCACCGAGCCGGTCTCGCTGATCGCCATCGTGCCGGTCACCGAGTGCAGGATGCCGACCGTGACTTCGGTGTCGGTGACGGCGAGGCCGGTGGTATTGACGACCGATGTCGCGGGACCGGCGCCGAACGAAGGCGTCGGCAGCAATGACATGGCTGGCAGTGCCGCCATCCCCATCAGCAGTTTTCGGCGGAACGGCGATTCAAGCCCGCCGTGAGCTTCGTTGTTTCTTTCCTTGTCTGACATTGACCCACCCCTTCGTTGCGGAGGACGAAACTGCAATTCGAATAGGCGTAGGTTGCTGGAAATTGTGCACTGCACAGATACGCAAGATCGCGTATATTGCACCGCAAAATCGCGAGCTAGATTTTACGTATGGACCGCGGAACAAGGATCTGAAACGTGACCGGGCCGCAGCGCATCGATCGCGTCCGACGCCAATACAATCAATGGGTTGCGAACCAGACCCTTGAGGATTACGCGCTGCGGTTCACGGCCAAGAGCGCACGCCGCTGGTCGGCGGCGCGCGTTGCCAACACCGCGATCGGCTCGATCTCGTTCCTGGCGCTCGAAGCGATCGGCGGCACCATCACGCTGAACTACGGTTTCACCAACGCGACAGCCGCCATCCTCATCGTCAGCGTGATCATTTTCGGCTGCGGCCTGCCGATCGCCTATTACGCGGCGAAGTGCGGCGTCGATATCGACCTGCTGACGCGCGGCGCCGGCTTCGGCTACATCGGCTCGACCGTCACCTCGCTGATCTACGCGACCTTCACCTTCATCTTCTTCGCGATCGAAGCCGTCATCATGGCGATGGCGCTGGAGCTGTGCTTCGGCATCCCGCGGCCGGTCGGCTACCTGATCAGCGCGGTCGTGATCATCCCGCTGGTGACGCACGGCATCACCAAGATCAGCCGGTTTCAGCTCTGGACCCAGCCGCTCTGGATCGTGCTGCACATCCTTCCCTTTGCCGCGATCGCTTACATGCATCGCGGCTCGTTCGCTGAGTGGACGACATTCACCGGCGAGCATGGCGACAAGAGCGGCGCATTCGACCTTCTGCTGTTCGGGACCGCCGCAGCCGTCGTCTTCTCGCTGATCGCGCAGATCGGCGAACAGGTCGACTTCCTCCGCTTCCTGCCGCGCGACCGGCGCACGTCGAAAGCATCGTGGTGGGCCGCCCTGCTGAGCGCAGGCCCCGGCTGGATCGTGCTCGGCGCGCTGAAACTTCTGGCCGGGTCGTTCCTCGCCTTCTTCGCGCTGACGCAGGGGATTTCGGCGGAGCACGCGGCAGAGCCGACGGAAATGTACCATGCGGCGTTCCGCTACGTGCTGGCCCAGCCCGACGTGGCATTGGCGCTGGCCGGCACGTTCGTGATCCTGTCGCAGCTGAAGATCAACGTCACCAACGCCTATGCGGGCTCGATCGCCTGGTCGAATTTCTTCTCGCGCCTGACGCACCGTCATCCCGGCCGCGTCGTCTGGCTGGTGTTCAACGTCATCGTCGCGGTGCTGCTTGATGGAGATCGGCGTCTACAAGGCGCTGGAGCAGACGCTGGCGCTCTACTCGATCGTCGCCATCGCCTGGGTCGGCGCATTGGTGTCGGACCTCGTCGTCAACAAGCCGCTCGGGCTGCGCCCGCCGCGCATGGAGTTCAAGCGCGCGCATCTTTACGACATCAATCCGGTCGGCGTCGGCGCGATGACGATCGCAACCATCGTCTCCGCCGCGGCATTCTACGGCACTTTTGGCCCGACAACCGCGCGCGCTTGCGCCGTTCGTGGCGCTCGGCGTTGCCTTCGTCACGGCGCCGATCATCGCGTTCATCACGCGCGGCCGCTACTACATCGCCCGCAATCCGCAGCGAAGCTGGCAGGGCATCGAACAGATCCAGTGCTGCATCTGCGAGCATTCGTTCGAGCCGGAGGACATGGCCTCCTGCCCCGCCTACTCCGGGCCGATCTGCTCGCTGTGCTGCTCGCTCGATGCGCGCTGCAACGACCTGTGCAAGCCGCATGCGCGCATCTCCACGCAGATCTCGAACGTGTTCGCGAAGGCGGCGCCGGCGCCGATCGATGCCCAGATCGCCTCGCAACTGCTGCATTACTTTTTGCTTTCCTGCTCTCGGCAGGTCTCGTCGGCCTGACGCTGGGGCTGATCTACCTGCAGGTTCTGTCGGAGCCCGGCGTGAACGCGGACGGCATCGCCGACGTGCTGTGGAAAGTGTTCTTTGCGCTCGCGATCATCATCGGCGTCGTGGTGTGGCTGTTCGTGCTGGCGCGGCAGAGCCGGCAGGCCGCGGAGGCCGAGACCCGGCGGCAGACCGCGCTGCTGATGCAGGAAATCGAGGCGCACGAGAAGACCGACGCCGAGCTGCAGCGCGCGAAGGAAGCGGCCGAAGCAGCCAACCTTGCGAAAAGCCGCTACGTGGTCGGCCTCAGCCACGAGCTGCGCTCGCCGCTCAACGCCATCTCGGGCTACGCGCAGCTGCTCGACCAGGACGACAGCCTGCTCGCCAAACCGCGCGGGCAGATCCGGGTGATCAAGCGCAGCGCCGATCACCTGTCGGGGCTGATCGACGGCATCCTGGACATCTCCAAGATCGAAGCGGGCCGCCTTTATCTTGCGCGCGACGAGGTGCCGTTCGGCGAATTCCTCGATCAGCTGGTCGGCATGTTCCGCCTGCAGGCGCAGGCAAAGCAGATCGATTTCATCTTCGAGCGGCCGGCCTACCTGCCGCCGGTGGTCCACGCCGACGAAAAGCGGTTGCGTCAGGTGCTGATCAACCTCCTGTCGAACGCGATCAAGTTCACCGCGGAGGGAAGCGTCAATTTCATCGTCGCCTACCGCAGCCCGGTGGCCGAGTTCGAGATCCGGGACACCGGTCCCGGCATTCGGCAGGACGACCTCGAGCGGATCTTTGCGCCGTTCGAACGCGGCGCGCTTGGCGCGGCGCAGCCGCACACCGGCACGGGCCTCGGCCTCACCATCAGCAAGCTGCTTGCCGGCGTGATGGGCGGCGACATCAGCGTCACCAGCAAGGTCGGCACCGGCTCGAGCTTCCGCATGAAGGTGCTGCTGTCGGAAGTCACGCTCACCGAGCCGCGTCACGCCGATCGATGCGCGGGTGTCGGGCTATCACGGCGCGCCGAAAACCATCCTCATCACCGACGACGATCCGACCCAGCGCGATCTGCTGCGCGAAGTGCTCACCCCGCTGGGCTTCGTGCTGCTGAGTGCGCCGGACGGCGCCACCTGTCTCAGCCTCGCGCAGCACTGCAGCCCCGATCTCTTCATCCTCGACATTTCCATGCCGCAGATGGACGGCTGGGCGGTCGCCGAAGCCCTGCAGGCCGCGGGCCATCGCAAGGCGAAAATCCTGATGCTGTCCGCCAGCGCGCTGGAGGCGCACGGCCGCTCGCTGGCGCAGCAGCTGCACGACGGCTACCTGATGAAGCCGCTCGATATCCCTCGCCTGCTCGGCGAGATCGGCCGCCTGTTGAAGATCGAGTGGAAGCACGGCGCGCGCGAAGCCGCCGTGCCGCCGCCCTCGCCGGTCGCGCTCACCTATCCCCCACGCCGGCACATCAATCAGCTGATCCGCCTCGGAGAAATGGGACATGTCAGGGCACTCCAATCCTACCTTGCCGACATCGAACGCGAGCACCCCGAATGCAGCACTTTCGCTGAGCAGGCTCGAACGCTCGTGGACGCGTTCCACCTTGGCGAATTCCTCGCGCGCCTCAGGCACCAGCACCACGATGAATGAGCGGAAAGCGCGCGAGGTCGTCCTCGTCGTGGACGACTCCCCCGAGACGCTGCGGATGCTGACGGATGCGCTCGACCAGGCCGGCATGACGGTGATGGTCGCGCTCGACGGCTCGGCGGCGATGAAGGTCGTCGAGCAGATCACGCCCGACATCATCCTGCTCGATGCGGTGATGCCGGGCTTCGACGGCTTCGAGGCCTGCCGCAGGCTGAAGAGCGAGCCGGCCCTGAGCCATGTGCCGGTCGTGTTCATGACCGGCCTGTCCGAGACCGAGCATATCGTCCGAGGCCTCGAAGCCGGCGGCGTCGACTACGTGACAAAGCCGATCGTGATCGAGGAGATGCTGGCGCGCATTCGCGTGCATCTTGCGAACGCGCGGTTGATCCGGCGCGCGGCCGACCGCGCCCACCTCGCAAGAACTACGCAAGGACTTCAAGCTCACCTCGCGCGAGGCCGAAGTCCTGTCGTGGCTCAGCAAGGGCAAGACCAACCGCGACATCGCCCAGATCCTGGGTCTGAGCCCGCGGACGATCGACAAGCACCTGGAGCAGATCTACGCCAAGCTCGGCGTCGAGAACCGGACGGCCGCTGCGGCGATGGCGGTGAAGACGAGCCAGGAGCGGGAGGGCTAACTCGTATAACCAGTCGTCCCGGCCAAGCGAAGCGCGAGCCGGGACCCATACGCCGTGACGCTCATAAGGTCATGCAGCGCGACAGTGGCCTTCACTGATTCCGGGAGTATGGGTCCCCGCTTTCGCGAGGACAACTGCCGAGCATGTTGCACCGACTCGATTGAGCTCTAAGCGCCTATTTTCGCACCGTCAGGCGGAATTCGGACTGCGTCAGCCGGCAGGCCGAACTCGTGCACTGCTGCAGCGGCAGCACTTTCGCCTTGCCAAGGCCACGCTCCTTCGCGGTTTCCGACAGGCCGGGCGTCAACGTCGTCATAGCCGCGAGCAACGCACGCTCGACATCGGCTTCACCGGCCGCCGTTGCGTTGCCGCTCAGGATGACGATATCGATCAGGTCGTGCAGCCTGGCATCGATGTCGATGAACAGCAGTCCGACCGGCACCGAAGGCAGCGATACGTTTTCGAAGGTGCAGTTGAGCGCGTTCTGACAAACCGACAGCAGCCGCCTCCCTTGCGGGCGCCAGAGGCATTGCGGCTTGCCCTCCGCCTGCACGATGCAGACGGCCATGTCCGGCTGCGCGTTGATGTTCGCCCGGCTGGTCCCGAGACCGGGCACGCCGTCCCATGGGCTCTTGTTGATTTTCGTGGGGTCGACTTTGACGGTCAGGTCGTAGGCGCCCTGCGCCAGAACCTCTCCGATCGACAGCAGCACAAACAGTGCCGCGATACCCATTCGCATGCGCAGAAACCTCCCAGCCCGGATGCTGCGCAAATGCACTGTTGGCTGAGGTGCGGTCAAGCCCCGGGCTGTCGCACGTCTCGCGAAAAGGAGCCGATCGCGAGGAGACCGCATCGATTCACGGCGTCATGCCCGGGCTTGTCCCGGGCATCCACGTCTCGCGGCATGCTCCTTGCCCAAAGGCGTGGATGGCCGGGACATAGGCGAGCGAAGCGACGCCGTTCTTCGAACGGCTATGCCCGGCCATGACGCCATCGGGGAGCCGCCTCATTGCATCACGCGCTACCCGCTGTTGCGCAGGCCGGCGGAGATGCCGTTGATGGTGAGCTGGATGCCGCGCAGCACCTGCTCGTTGCTGCCCTCGTGGCGGTGGGCGCGCAGCAGTTCGACCTGAACGTGGTTGAGCGGGTCGAGATACGGAAAGCGGTTGCGGATCGAGCGTTCGAGCTGCGGGTTGCCCTGCAACAAGCGTTCATGTCCCATGATCGTCTTGAGCGCATCGATCGAGGCCTGCCACTCGGCGCGGATGCGGGCAAAGATGGACTGCCGCAGCTTTTCGTCGGGCACGAGTTCCGCATAGCGCGAGGCGATGGCGATGCTGCTTTTCGCCAGCACCATGTCCATGTTGGACAAGAGCGTGCGGAAGAACGGCCACTCCCGGTAAAGCTCGCTCAGGAAGTCCAGGCCCTTGTCGGGATACTTCTTGACGAAAGCATCGACGGCGCTGCCAAAACCATACCAGCCCGGCAGCATCAGACGGCACTGCGCCCAGCTGAACACCCACGGGATGGCGCGCAGGTCCTCGATGCGGCGGGTCTTCGAGCGCGACGCCGGGCGGCTGCCGATGTTCAGCGTGGAGATTTCGGCGATCACCGTCGACGCCCAGAAGTAGTCGACGAAACCGTCGGTCTCGTAGACCAGGCCACGATAAGCGGCAAAGGCAAAGGCGGAAAGCTCCTCCATCGCCTCGAGATATTCCTTGCGCGGCGCGCTTTCGCGCGGCTGCAGCAGGCTTGCCTCCAGCGTCGCCGCGGCAAGGATCTCCAGATTGCTGCGCCCGACCTCGGCGTTGGCATATTTGCTGAAGATGATTTCGCCCTGCTCGGTGATGCGGATCTGGCCATCGACCGCGCCGCCCGGCTGCGCCAGGATCGCGTCATGGCTCGGTCCGCCGCCGCGGCCGACCGATCCGCCACGGCCGTGAAACAGGCGCAAGCGGACGCCATGCCGCTGGAACACATCGACGAGCTCGATCTCGGCCTTGTAGAGCTCCCAGCCCGAGGTGATGAAGCCGCCGTCCTTGTTGCTGTCGGAATAGCCGAGCATCACCTCCTGGACATTGCCGCGGCTCGCAACCAGCTGCCGATATTCCACCAGCGACAGCAGCTGATCCATGATGTTCGAGCAGTGCCGCAGATCGTCGATCGTCTCGAACAGCGGCACGATGTTCAGCCGGCTCTCCCCTGCAGGATCGACCAGCCCGACTTCCTTCAACAGCAGCGCGACCTCCAGCATGTCCGAGGCGCCGCGCGTCATCGAGATGATGCATTGCGGGATGGCCTTTTCGCCGAACAGCGCGTGCGCTTCGGCGGCGGCGCGGAACACGGCAAGCTCGCCCTTGGTCTCATCGCTGTAGCTCACGAACGGCGAGATCAGCGGACGCGCGGTGGCAACCTCCTTCGCCAGCAGTTTGATGCGCGCGTCCTCGTCGAGCGCCGCGTAGCCGGTGCCGGGAACGGCCTTCTCGAGCAGCTCCGCGACCGTCCGCTCATGCACGGCGGAATTCTGCCGCATATCGAGGCTCGCCAGATGGAAACCGAAGCAATCGGCCGCGCGGCGCAACGCGCGCAGCCGACCGCGGGCGATGATCTCGGACTGATTGGCGATCAGCGAGCGATGCAGAATGTCGAGGTCGCGCAAAAACTCCGCGGCGTCGGCGTAGGCTTCGGCCTCGCCAACCGGCGCGCGACGGATTTCAACGCTGAGCTCGTGCGCGGTGGCGGCAAGCCGCGCATAGATCCGGCTCACCGCCAGCCGGTACGGCTCGCCGGCGCGCTGGGGCGAGGTGTCCGGGCGAACTTCCGGCGAGCGCGCGCAACTCGGCGGAGACGTCGGCGAGATTGGCCGCGAGCGACAGCTCCGCGCCGAGCTCATTCAGCTCCTCGAGATAGAAGCGCAGGACGCGGCTGCACTGCAGATGCAACGTGCCGCGCAGGACGTCCGCGGTGACGAACGGATTGCCGTCGCGATCGCCGCCGATCCACGACCCCATGCGCAGGAACGACGCGAGCGCCTGATCGGTCGCCTCGCGCAGCTCGTCCTCGAGCCGGGCGTGGATCCGCGGCACCTCGCGCAGGAACGTGTAGTCGTAGAACGCCAGGCCGTTGTTGACCTCGTCGAGCACGTTGAGTTTCGTGCGACGAAGCAGGTTGGTCTGCCAGAGCGTCAGCACGGTGCGCCGCAGCTGCTCTTCGCTCGCCTCGAATTCCTCGGCCGTCAGCTGCATCCGCTCGCGCCGGTCGAGCAGGCCTGCGACCTCCATCTCGCGATCGATCGTGCTCTTGCGGCGCACTTCGGTCGGATGCGCGGTGAGCACCGGGCTGATGAGTGCCGCGTTGAAGAAGCCCAGGAGTTCCTTTGCGCCGATGCCCGCAGCCTGCGCCCGTGCGATCGCCTTTTTGAGCGGTGCGGTTGCCGTGCCCTGGGCGCGCAGCTGGCGGATGTTCTGCTGGTCCTCGGCGATATTGGCGAGATGCGAAAAATAGCTGAAGGCGCGAACGATGCGCACGGTATCGTCGAGCGACATGCCGTCCAGGATGCCTTCGAGCTCGCGGCGTGCCGGCTCGTCGTCGTCGCGATGAAAACGCACCGACGTCGTGCGGATCCTTTCGACCAGATCGAAGACCGGGCCCCCTTCCTGATCGCGCACCGTGTCGCCAAGCACCCGGCCCAGCAGCCGGATATCGGCGCGCAGCCTTGCGTCCGCCTCGACCGGCGAGGTCTCCGCGCGCGCGGCTTGCCCGGACAGGGCTTTGGAACCTGGAGCGATCAAGACTGAGTTCTCGCCAATCGAGCCAACTTACCACTAGATCGCAGTTTAGCCGCACCGCACATTCAGTCTAGGCAGCAAGCGGCGAGCTTTGCATCCAGTCACAATTCACGCTTGCCAATGAATGAGGCAAGAGACACCTTATCGTTCACAAGAACGACGCAAATGACGTCGGACGTCGCCATTCCGGGAGGTTTCTATGTCTGTCCTTAGCGCAGGACACGCCGCAACGGCCGTACAGCCTCCCAAAAGCGTCAAGCGCTCGGCGCTCGCCCATATTCCCGGCGACGAAGGCAAACCGATCATCGGGCGGACGCTGGACATCCTCGCGGACCCGAAGGGCGAGGTCGAGCGGATGGCCGCAAAATACGGCCCGATCTACCGCAGCCGCGTCCTTGGCGAGACCAGCATCACCCTGCTGGGGCCGGAGGCCAACGAGCTGGTCCTGTTCGACCAGACGAAGCTCTTCTCCTCGACCTGGGGCTGGGACACGGTGCTTGGCCGGCTGTTCCCACGCGGGTTGATGCTGCTCGATTTCGACGAGCACCGGCTGCACCGCCGCGCGCTGTCGGTCGCCTTCAAGGCCGGACCGATGCAATCGTACTTTTCCGCCTTGAACGACGGCATCGCGGCACGGGTCGCCCAGTGGACGGCGAAGCCGGGACCGATGCTGATTTATCCGGCGATGAAGCAGCTGACGCTGGATCTGGCCGCGACGTCCTTCCTCGGCTCGGACATCGGGCCGGAAGTCGATGAGGTCACGCGATCGTTCGTCGACATGGTGGCCGCTGCCGTTTCTCCTGTGCGCACGCCCCTGCCCTTCACCCAGATGCGCCGCGGCGTGAAGGGCCGCGAGCGGATCGTCGCCTACTTCTCCCAGCAGATACCGCTCCGGCGCGAGCGCGGCGGCGACGACCTGTTCTCCCAGCTTTGCCGGGCGACGCATGACGACGGCGCGCTGCTGTCGGCGCAGGACATCGTCGACCACATGAGCTTCCTGATGATGGCGGCGCACGACACGCTGACCTCGTCGCTGACGTCGTTCGTGGCGATGCTGGCGATGAACCCGGAATGGCAGACAAAGCTGCGCGACGAGATCGCAAGCCTGAAGCTCGCCCCGACCGAGCCGCTGTCGATGGAGGCGCTGAACGGCCTGCCGCTTGCCGAGATGGCGTTCAAGGAAAGCATGCGCCTGAAGCCGCCGGTGCCGTCGATCCCGCGACGCGCCACGCGCGAGTTCTCATTCGGCGGCTACACCATTCCAGCCGGCACGCTCGTGGGCATCAACCCGATCTACACCCATCACATGCCGGAGATCTGGCCCGAACCCGACCGGTTCGATCCGCTGCGCTTCACCGACGAGGCGCAACGCGCGCGGCATCGCTTTGCCTGGGTTCCGTTCGGCGGCGGCGCGCACATGTGCCTCGGCCTGCACTTCGCCTACATGCAGGCAAAATGCTTCAGCTATCACTTCGTGAAGAACCTCGGCGTCTCGCTCGAGCCGGGCTACAAACCGCAATGGCAGATGTGGCCGATCCCGAAGCCCAAGGACGGATTGCGGGTGATCCTGTCCCGCGCCTGAGAAAGAGACATACAAATGAGCCAGGCTTCCTCCGCCGCGACCAGCGCCAGCCGCCGCCGCGTTCGACTTCACATCCCTCTTCGCACGCGACCTTCCGCCTCCGGTCGCCCGCTGGGGCGGCTTCTCGAAATATCATTTCATCGGCGGCAACAACGACGCCGACCAGGTACCCATCGACCGGCTGACGGCTGCGGCGACGACCGTCCTGCAGCGCGAGGGCAGGAATCTCGCGACCTACAACCTGCTCACCGGCCCGCACGGCTACCTGCCGCTCCGCCAGTTCCTTGTCGGCAAGTTGAAGCGTGACGCGGGCATTGCCTGCACCCCCGACGACATCCTGATCACGTCGGGCTCGCTGCAGGGCCTCGACCTCGTCAACGGCGTCCTCACCGAATCAGGCGACACGGTGCTGTTCGAGCAGGACAGCTATGAGGGATCGATCAATCGGCTGAAGCGGCGCGGCGTCACGCCGATCGGTATCCCGGTCGATCGCGACGGGATGCGGACCGACGTCGTCGGCAATGTGCTCGCTGACCTGCGCCAGCGCGGCATCCGGCCGAAATACATCTACACCATCCCCACCGTGCAGAACCCGACCGCGACCATCATGAGCGAGGCGCGGCGGCGCGAGCTGCTGCAGCTGTCGAAAGCCTATGGCGTGCCGATCTTCGAGGACGATTGCTACGCGGACCTCGTGTGGGACGGCAAACGGCCGCCCGCGCTTTACGCCATGAGCGAAGGGGGCGGCGTGATCTATATCGGCTCATTCTCGAAGTCGATCGCGCCGGCGCTGCGTGTGGGCTACCTCCTCGCCGACTGGAGCGTGATGTCGCGCATCCTCTCCATCAAGACCGATGCCGGCTCCGGTTCGCTGGAGCAACTGGTGCTGGCCGAATTCTGTCCGGCGCACTTCCACGACCATGTGCACAAGCTGAAGCAAGTCTTGCGGGTCAAATGCGAGGCGCTGATGGAGGCGCTCGCCGAGCAGTTCGGCACGGCGGCGGAATTCGACGATCCGAAGGGCGGCATCTTCCTGTGGGTGAAGCTGCCGGACAATGTCGACACCATGAAGCTGCGCCAGGCTGCGGCGGCGGCCGGCGTCGCCCTCAACCCGGGGCCCGAGTGGTCGATCGACGCCGAGCATGCCAAGAGCCGGCTGCGGCTTTGCTTTGGCAGTCCCTCGGTCGAGACGATCCGCGACGGGGTCGCCGTGCTGGCGGAAGTCTGCCGGCGCGAATTCGGCGTGCCGGCGCGCAGCGCCAACGTGGAGCGTTAGCCGGACGATATGGCGGGCGCGATGGATGCGCTTCCGACGAACGAAATCAACCAGATCAGTCACGTCATCCAGTTGTCGGTCGCGCCGGTGTTTCTCTTGACCGGCGTCGGCGCCATGCTGAACGTCCTGAGCAATCGCCTCAGCCGCGCGGTCGATCGGGCCCGCGCCTTTGAGGCTCGCTACGCCACCGCCGGCGCCGCCGAGCAGGATCTGCTGCGCTTCGAGCTGAAGCTGCAGGCCCGTCGCTGCCGGCTGATCTACGCGGCGATGGCGCTGTGCGTCGTGTGCGCGCTGCTGATCTGCAGCGTGATCGTCGCGCTGTTTGCCAGCGCCTTCTTTGCCGACCGGTCTCGCCCTGCTGATCGCATCGCTGTTCGTCGCGGCCATGCTCGCCTTCATCGCAGCCCTTGTCCTGTTCCTGCGCGAGGTTCATCTCGCAACCAGCAACCTGCGGATCGGACCGCCATGACACAGCCTCGCGGCGACATCTTCCACAAGGATTTCAAGGCGGCGCCCTACTGGTGGGAGGCCTATCGGCCGGTGACCGGCGACCTCGTCGGCGTGCCGCACACCACGCGTGTCGCCATCGTCGGCGGCGGATATGCCGGACTCTCCTGCGCCATCGAACTGGCCGACGCCGGCTTGGAAGCCTGCGTGCTGGAAGCAGCCGAGCTCGGCGCCGGCGCCAGCACCCGAAGCGGCGGTGGTGTCAGCGGCGGCGTCAATATCGGCAAGAGCTTTACGGGCAAAGTAGTCAGCCTCGAGCCCGAGGTCTTGAGACGGATTCTGGCCTCCGGCAACGACGCCTTCAGCCTGATCGAGAACCTGATCGCGCGCGAAGGCATCAACTGCCATTGGGAGAAGACCGGCCGCTTTGTCGGCGCCTGGACGCCGAAGGATTTTCGCTATCAGGAGCAGCGGCTTGCGGCTCTCAATGCAGGTGCTGCATCAGGCGCCTACATGGTGCCGAAGGAGCGCCAGCGCGAGGAGATGGATTCCGATTATTACTACGGCGGCATGGTCGTCGAGCGCTCGGCGAAACTTCATCCCGCACTCTATTATAAGGGCCTTCTCGATGCGGCGCGGAAGCGGCCGATCACCATCTGCGCCAAGGCCGCGGTTAAGACCATCAAGCCCGCCGGCAAAGGCTGGCGCATCGAAACCTCGCGTGGGACGATCGACGCCGGCGACGTCGTCATTGCCACCAACGGTTACACCGGAGACGCGACGCCGCAGCTGGCGCGGCGGCTGATCCCGCTGGCAAGCCACATCATCGCCACCGAGGAACTGCCCGAAGATCTCGCCCGCTCGCTGATCCCGAAAGGCCGGACGCTGTCCGAGACCAAGCGCGTCCTCTGCTACTACCGGATCTCGCCGGACGGCCGGCGCATGGTGTTCGGCGGCCGCGCGCGCTTCACCCAGGTCACGCCGGAAGTCAGCGCGCCTGTCCTCTACCGCTTCATGACCGAACGCTTTCCGCAACTGAAAGGCTTCAAGGTCACTCACGCCTGGACAGGCAACGTCGCGTTCACCTTCGACGCCCTGCCCCACACCGGCGTGCTCGACGGAATGCATTACGCGCTCGGCTGCAACGGCAGCGGGGTCGCGATGATGACGTATCTCGGCCGCGAGACGGCGCGGCGGATCATCGGCGGCTCCAACGCGACATGCGGCTTCGAACTCGAGGAGTTTCCGGATTTCCCGATGTACAACGGCAATCCGGACTGGGCGCTGCCGGCGATCGGCGCATGGTATCGCTTTCGTGACGGCCTTGATCGCGCCCTGGCGCGCTAGGTTCCGGCCGATCATACTTCGACACATGTCGAAGCATCGAAGCGACAAATGCTGTTAGCCAGCAGCCTCCACTGAACTTCAAGGAGGCCATACTGTGACCAACCCGAACCAAAACCTTGTCGTCACCGCGTTCTGGGAAACCAACCCGGGCGAGGAAACGGCGATCGCGGAACTGCTGCGAAGCTTCCTCCCCGAGGCGCAGAAGGAAAAGGGCGTGAAGCAGTTCCAGATCCATCAGAACGCTGCAAAGCCGCGCGAATTCTTCTTCTATGAGGTGTTCGCCGACGAGGCCGCGTTCGCCGACCACCAGCAGACGGAGCACTTCAAGACCATCATCCAGGGACAGGCGCTGGCGAAGCTGAGCAAGCGGCAGCGCGAGCAGTTCCGGTTTATTTGACGGCGCTTAGCCGTCATTGCTGTGCGAAGCGAAGCAATCCAGCCGCGCGCGAAGCGCGCAAACAAAAATGCCCGGAATTCGCGACGGGCTCCGCGCTTTTCGTTCGGCGCGCCTGCCGGCGCGCGGCTGGATTGCTTCGTCGCTTCGCTCCTCGCAATGACGGCGAGAGATCACGCCTTCACATGGATCGTCACGACCACCGTGACCGAGCTTCCCTGCGGCAGCTCGGCGCGGAGGCGTAGCCAGTTGCCGAACTCTCTGACGCGCGCGTAGCTCACCTTGTTGCCCTCATCCGGCAGCGAAAACGTCGTCCCCTCCGCGGCCCAGTTCATGCCGTCCGGCGAGAGCTCGACATGTGCCTTTCCCGCCGCGCCCACCGACTTCAGCGCGCGCACGAAGATGATGGCTTCCCGCGCCCAGCCGGCCTCGTAGGGTTCGGTCGCGGCCTGGCCGGTCCAGGTTTCGTTGCGGGCGACGACCGCGGCTTGGCTTTCCGGCAGCATCAGAAATCTCCCGAGACGCAGACTGAATCCAGATACATGAACGAGCGCTTGTCGGTGTCGCTTTCGACGAAGAAGGCGAAGTTGAGCATGCACCAGAGATTGCGCATTGCCGGAATGCGGATCGGCTCATAGCCTTCAGGTCGAACACGCGATCGTTGCAGCGAAATCCCGTCGCCTGCATCGTCGCAAGGTCGAAATCGAAGCAGCCGTAGTGCCAGTTCACCTTGGTCGGAATCTCGTTGTAGCAAAGCCTCTGCTCGCCGCCCGGGATGTCCTCCCAGTCTTCCGGCGACAGGTGATAATGCGTCATAGTCTTGTTCTCGGTGCCGAGGCTCTTGAACGGCGTGGTCTTCCGCTTGAACTGCCACTTCTGCAGATGCTGCCCGTCGAGCGCGTTGAGGAAGCGGAGATGCGGCATGACGCGCCAGGCGTCTGCATCGCCGTCGCCCGTCTGCAGATCGTAGAGAAATCCGATCGAGCGCACGTCGGTTTCCGACAGGCGCAGCTCGTTCGCTTCGGGCTTGAAGGTGAAATAGAACTCGATGCGGATCGGTCCGCGCTTGCGAAACGTCAGCCGCTTGATCGAGACGTTCTGCGCGCCCTTGTAGGGTTTCGCCGCGATCTTCAGCGCGTAGCTGCCATCGGCACTGCCGTGGCTGCCGAAATCCCAGGTCGGCAGCGTCGACAGCATCGCCTGGGTGTGCTGGGCGTAGCCCGGCAGCATGGCGTCGAGCGTGTGCTCGTAGTTGCCGACCAGTTGCGTCCAGCCGCAGAAACCGCGATCGAAATCGTCGAAGCAGATGATCCGCGGCAGCGGATCGAAGCGGCTCAGCCGCGGATCGGCATGTTGAATGGCGCGGCGCAGGTCGTCGGAGGATACGCTTGGCATGACTACCCCTTGGTCGCGCCGGCGGTGAGGCCGGCGATGAGATGCTTCTGGGCAAGGACCACGAACAGCAGCACCGGAATGAGCTGCACCGTGGAGGCGGCGAACAGCACGCCCCACTCCACCCCTTCGACGGCGCCGATCATTTCCGAGATCACCAGCGGCGCGGTTTTCGCGCGCGTCGCCGTGAAGATGAAGGCGAACAAGAACTCGTTCCAGGCGAAGACGATGACGAACACGGCGACCGCGATCATTCCCTGCGCCGACAGCGGCAGCACGATCTTGCGGATGATCTGGCGAGCGGCTGGCGCCGTCGACGCTCGCCGCCTCGTCGAGCTCGCGCGGGATCTGGTCGATGAACGTGCGCATCACCAGCGTGCCGAGCGAGACGAAGAAGGTCGCATAGAGGATGATGAGGATGAGATGCGTGTCGTTCAGGCCCGAGCGCATTCACCACCGGAAACAGCGGCAGCGTGATGACGATCGGCGGGATCAGGCGGATGAAGATGAGGAAGAACGCGCTGAACGCGAGCCCGCGGCCGCGGTAGCGCGAATAGGCGTAGCCGGCCAGCGTCGAGGCTGCGATGGCGAGTATGGTCGCGCCCGCCGTGACGACAAGGCTGTTCGCAAGCGCCCGGAAGAAATCGCCCCAGCGCGTGACCAGCGTCTCGTAGTTGACGAACGTCGGCGTGAACAGCCAGCGCAGCGGCACCGCAAAGATGTCGCGATCGGCCTTGAACGACGACATCACGATCATGACGATCGGCACCAGCGACCACGCCGCAAACAGCGTCGAGGCCGATGGCCTTGCCGATCTTGCCGAGGATGCTGGTGCTAGGCATAGGTCGCAAACATCTCCTTGTAGAGACGGCGCAGGTACCAGACGGCGAGCACCAGCGACGCCAGCACGAGCAGCCAGCCGGTCGCAGCGGCAACGCCGAACGCGTTGTAACGAAACGCTTCCAGATAGAGGTAGACGGCGAGCACCTCGGTCGTCCGCGCCGGCCCGCCTTGCGTCAGCAGCCACACCTCCGAGAACAGGCGGAACGCGAAGATGTAGCGGAACAGCATGGCGATCAGGATCGCCGGCATCAGCAGCGGCAGCGTGATCCGCCTGAACTGCTGGTAGAGCGTGGCGCCGTCGACCGTCGCCGCCTCGTAGAGTTCGCCCGGGATCGCAAGGCGCGCGGAGTAGAGAATGACGAAGGTGAACGGCAGGTGCAGCCAGATCGACAGCAGCGCCACCAGAAAGAGCCCGTGCGACGGATTGACCGACCATTCGATGATCGGCAGGCCGAGCGCCCGCAGCGAGCTGCGTCGCCGCCCCCACGTCCGTGATCGAACAGGAAGCGCCACATCACCACCGCCGACACCTCGCTGACGGCGTAAGGGCGCCAGCGCAATCGCCAGCATGATCGGGCGGAACGGCACGCCGGAGGCGAACAGCAGCGCCACGCCAAGGCCGATCACCAGCTCGACATGGACGACCACGGCCACGATGATGACGGTGTTGAGCAGCGCGCGCCAAAAGTAAGGATCGCCGATGACTTTCGCGTAGTTGGCGGTGCCGACAAACACCGCATTCTGGCCGAACGTCGACTGCTGAAAGCTGAGCCAGACGACGTAGATCGCAGGCAAGAAAATGACGAGGCCCAGCATCAGCTGCGCCGGCGCAATCAGGCCCAAGGCCGACAGGCTGCCCCGCTGCTCGTTCATCATGTCACGCGGTGCCTTTCGAGAACATCGCGGTCGATCTCGATGCCGAGGCCGGGGCCTTGCGGGACGACGAGCTGTCCGTCGATCAGGCCTGAGGCTTCGCCCACCGGCGCTTTCGCGATCGCATCGCGCAGCGGGTTTTCATAGACCATGCATTCGAAGGTGCGCGTGGTCTCGGCCGCGGCGGCCAGTTGCAGGCTTGCAGCGACGCAGATGCCGCCGGACCAGCCGACATGCGGCGCGTAGGCGGTATGGAATGACGCGGCAAGCTCGGCGATCCGCCAGGTCTCGGTCACTCCGCCCGAGCGGGCCACGTCCGGCTGGATCAGCCCGATCGAGCGATCGGCGAGCAGGTTCAGCGCGTCGCTTGCCACATAGTCGCTTTCACCTGCGGCAAGCCGAATGGGCAGATGCCGCGCGAGCTTCGCATAGCCCGCGCGATCATGCGGCACGATCGGCTCCTCGAAGAAGGCGTAGCCGAGATCGGCGAGCGCACGGCCGACCTGCATGGCCTCGTCGACGTCATAGATCCAGTTGGCATCGACATAGAGCGCGACATCGTCGCCGGCGACGCGGCGCGCCAGCTTTGCACGATCGATCGCGGCTTTGACCGGCAGGCCGGTCTTGACCTTGATCTCGCGGAACCCGGCCTTCAGGGCGGCAGCGATTTCTGTTTCCGCCGTCGCATCGTCCAGCCAGTTGATCGAGGACGCATAGGCCGGCACGCGCGTGCGGCCCATGCCGCCGAGCAGGGACGCGATCGATTGATTGCAGCTCCTGCCGACCAGGTCCCACAGCGCGATGTCGATGGCGGCGATCGCCTCGACCAGTTGCCCGCCCGGACGCCCGGTGAGCGTTGACCGCATCGTCTTCCACAGGCGCCGCCGGTCGCGCGCATCCTGCTTCAATAGCGGCGGCACGAGGATGTCTTCGGCGAGAATGGCGTAACCCTTCACGCCGCGGCGGCACAGGCCCTCGCCCCATCCGACAAAGCCGTTCGAGCCGTGCACTTCGGCGACGAGGATCTCGATCGCCGGAAAGTCGCCCTGCGAGGTCCGCTGCGCCTTGCGCAAGACCGCGCGCAACGGATGCAGGATGATCCGCTCGATCAGGACCGGCGCGCCCTGCTCCCCGAGGTCAGCGGCCAACTCATCCCTCCCGTCCAGAAGCTTTCGCACAACCTATCCGATAAGTTTCTTAGTTGCAAACAAACGGCGTCCGGCCCAAGATGACGGCGGAGGTGGCGATGACGGTGCTCAGCGCGCGGCGCGATGCCGCCAACGATCTGTTCGGTCCGGCCGAGATCATCCCGATGCGTCTCGGGCAGGTGGTGATCGAGCGGCTGAGCGAAGCCATTCTCGACGGCCGGCTGAAACCCGGCGACCCGCTGCCGTCGGAAGGACAGATCGCAGCCGCCTGCGGCATCAGCAAGCAGATCGCCCGCGAAGCGATCCGCGACCTTGCCGCGATGGGCGTGATCCAGATCCAGCAGGGAAAAGTGGCGCGCGTTCGCAGCCTCGATGCCGAGCCGCTCGGGCGCTTCTTCCGCTTTGCGGTGCGCGCCAGCAAGGAAGGCCTCGGCGAGGCGGTCGAGATGCGCCGCCTGCTCGAGCCGCCGATCGCGCGCCTTGCGGCGCTGCGGCGGACCGCAGACGGCGTCGCGCGGCTCGACGCGATCCTTCAGCGCATGCAGACCTCGTTGCTGGATGTGCCGGCATGGATCGAGGCCGATCTCGATTTCCACGAGACCATCGCCGAGATGTCCGGCAACCGGCTGCTGCGCCTGCAGATGCGCGGCCTGCGGCCGATCCTGCAGGACGTGATGCAGCTGTTCAACGCCCGCCGCAAACGCTCGAAGGCCGAGTGGCGCGAAACGTTTGACCGGCACGCCAGGGTGGTGGCGGCGATCAAGTCCGGCGACGGCGATGCGGCATTCCGCGCGATGGAGCATCACTTCGAAGCCGCGCAGGATGCGATCCGGGAGCTCTTTCCGCTGCAGCAGACGAGCAGCGGCAGCGGCCGTAACAATCAAAAGAAAAGCAAGACGAGGGAGAAGCGACCATGACCAGATTCGATCGACGCAGCTTCCTGGGTGGCGCGGTCGCCCTGCCCGCGCTCGGCATGCTGCCGCGCCGCGCGCAAGGCCAGGCCGCCGGCGGGCCGCTGAACGTGTTCGCCCATCGCGTGATGCAGACCGTCTCGACCGGAAGCCAGGGCGGCGACATCACGAAGCCGTGGTCGGAGAAGAGCGGCATCGCCGTGCAGTGGACCACGTTCGACACCGGGCCGCTGCAGGAGCGCCTCTTTCGCGAAGCGTCGCTCAACGAGACCACCGTCGACGTCGGCTTCCTGTTGAACACGCAGGCCGCGCCGCGCGTTTCGCAGCTGTTCGAGCCGCTCGACGAGTACATGAAGAAGGACCCGATCGAGGCGCCGGACGATGTGTTTCCGGGCCTGATGCAAGGCATGAAGGTCGGCGGCAAGCTGGTCGCCATTCCCTTCCGCCACGCCTCCTCCGGTCTGCACTACAACGAGCAGCTCCTGTCCGAGAAGGGTTTTAACAAGCCGCCCGAGACCATCGAGGAGATGGTCGCGATCGCCAAGGCGTGCAGCGGCCCGCGCGACGGCGGCGCGCCGGTCGTCGGCCTCGTCACGCCCGGCGTCACCTATCCGAACGTCATCGACATCGCGCGCGCCTGGGATGGCGATTTCATCACGCCCGATTTCAAGTATGTCGGCGATCAGGAGCCGATGCTGAACGCGGTCAAGCTGCTGCGCGACCTGTTCGAGGCAAAGGCTTTTCCGCGCAATTTTGCAACGCTCTCGCCCGAGGACGTCAACGTCTGGATGCAGCAGGGCCGCGCCGCGCTCAGCCTGCAGAGCATGGGACGAAACCGCATCTACAACGATCCGCAGAAGAGCCAGTTCTCCGGCAAGATCAAGACCGTCGCCGTGCCGATCTCAGCCGGCCTGAAGTCGAAATACGCGGTGGCGCCGGCGAAGGTCGAATTCTGGGGCCTCGTCATCCCGAAGAACGCCAGGCGCAAGGACCTCTCCTGGAGCTTCATCAAGGCGATGCTGACGAAGCCTGCGACATTAGGCGCGGCGCTGAACGGCAACGGCCCGGTGCGCAACTCGACCTATGAGGATCCCGCCTTCCGATCGCAGGTCGCCTACGCCGACGAGGAGCGACGGGTGCTGAAGGTCGCACGCGTGCCGCTGCCGGCCTTCGACGAGGCCAACCGCGCCGGCGACTTCTTCAAGGAAGAGGTGGAAGCCGCGGTCCTTGGGCTGAAGAAGGTCGAGGAGGCGATGGCCTCGCTCGGCCAGCGGGTGAAGCCGCTCCTGCCGACGTGACGTGACTGTGGCGCGCGGTTGACGTAACGTCAGTGCGAGCGACGCGAGGCGACTGAGCGGCCATGCCTAGCAATGACGGTAGAGCATACCTTGCATATCCTCATTCTCGGCGCCGCCGGCATGATCGGCCGCAAACTGACCGAACGGCTCGTCGCGCGACGGCCGCCTGGGCAAACGCGACATCACCCGCCTGACGCTGCATGATGTGGTGCACGCCGCAAGCCGGATCGGCGCCCTTCCCGGTGGAAACGAAGACCGGCGACTTCGTCGGCGCGGAGGCAGCCACGGCGCTCGTGGCCGGCCGGCCCGACGTCATCTTCCATCTGGCCGCGGTCGTCTCCGGCGAGGCGGAGGCCGACTTCGAAAAGGGCTATCGCATCAATCTCGACGGAACGCGGTATCTGTTCGAAGCCATCCGCGCGATCGGCGGCGGCTATCGGCCGCGGCTCGTCTTTTCGTCGTCGATCGCCGTCTATGGCGCGCCGTTTCCCGCCTCCATCGGCGATGAGTTCCTCAACGCACCGCTGACGAGCTACGGCACCCAGAAGGCGATCTGCGAGCTGCTGCTGACCGACTACACGCGGCGCGGCTTCCTTGACGGCATCGGCATTCGCCTGCCGACGATCTGCGTGCGGCCGGGGCTGCCGAACAAGGCCGCATCGGGCTTCTTCTCCAACATCATTCGCGAGCCGCTGGCCGGAAAGCCCGCGGTCCTGCCGGTGTCCGAAGCGGTGCGGCATTGGCATGCGTCGCCGCGCTCGGCGATCGGCTTCCTCATGCACGCGGCAACGCTGGAGTCCGAAGCTGATCGGGCCGCGCCGCAACTTCAACATGCCGGGCCTTTCGGCGACGGTCGAAGAGCAGATCGCCGCGCTTGACGAGCCGTTGCCGGCCCCGCCGTCGTCGCGCGCATCAAGCGCGAGCCGGACTGCACGATCGCCGGCATCGTCAGCGGCTGGCCGCAGAATTTCGACGCGAAGCGCGCGATCGGCGCTCGGCTTCACGGCGGCGGAAAAGACGTTCGAGGACATCATCCGCATTCATATCGACGACGAACTGCGCGGAACGTTCGTGCACTAGGCAAACAAAGCCATACGGGTCAAGTCATGGGACTGGACATCATCGCCATCGGCGAGCCCCTGATCGAGTTCAACCAGACCGGCGGCGCCGGCTCGAACCAGTACCTGCAGGGTTTTGGCGGCGACTCGTCGAACTTCGCCATCGCCGCCGCCCGCCAGGGCGCGCGCACTGGCTACATCACGGCGCTCGGCGACGACACCTACGGCAGGATGTTCCTCGATCTCTGGCGGGCGGAAGGCGTGGACACGAGCGCCGTCAAGATCGATCGCATCGGCGCCGACGGCGGTGAGCTTCGTCACGCACAGCGAGAAAGGCCACGCCTTCCACTACTATCGCGCGGGATCGGCGGCGAGCCGTATCGCGCCCGGCCGACATCGATCGCGACATCGTCGCGGCTGCGAAGGTCCTGCACGTGTCCGGCATCGGCCTGGCGATCTCCGCAAGCGCCTGCGACGCCTGCTATGCCGCGGTCGACATCGCCAAGGCCGCCGGGCAGAAGGTTTCGTTCGACACCAATCTGCGGCTGCGGCTCTGGTCGAAGGAACGCGCGCGCGCCGTCATCACCGACATGATGGCCCATTGCGACATCTGCCTGCCCTCCTACGACGACGTGGTCGCGCTGACCGGGATCGAGGACGAGGACACGCTGGTCGATTTCGCGCTGACGTGCGGCGCAGAGATCGTTGCGCTGAAGCTCGGCGAGCGCGGCGCGATCGTCGCCAATCCCAACGAACGGCACCGCATCGCTCCCCTCTCCGTCACACCGGTTGACGCCACCGGCGCCGGCGACACGTTCGGCGGCGCGTTCGTGACACGGCTCATTCAGGGCGACGATCTCGCCGCGGCCGGCCGCTATGCTGCCGTCGCCGCCGCGTTGTCGACGACAGGCTTCGGCGCCGTCGCTCCCATTCCGAAGGCGGAGCAGGTCGAGAAAGCGCTGGCGTCATATCCAGGACCGATCAAGAGCTAGAATACGACAGGAGGTTCGACCATGAGCTTCAGCAAGATTTTCGGCGGCGCCAAAATCATTCCGGTCGCGACCTTCAACGATCCGGAGCAAGCGGTCCGCATCGCCCGCAAGCTCGCCGCGGAAGGCATGCCGGCGATCGAGGTCACGCTGCGCACGCAACGCGGCCTGGACTGCATCCGCGCCATCGCCTCCGCCCTGCCCGATGTGATCGTCGGCGCCGGCACCGTGCTGACGCCGCAGCAGATGGATGATGCGGCCAAGGCGGGCGCGCGCTTTCTGGTTTCGCCCGGCTCGAGCCGGGAGCTGATCGAGGCGGCCCGATCGGGACACCACGCCTGGCTGCCCGGCGTCGCCACGCCATCGGAGGCGATGCGCATGCGGCGGCGCGGGCTTCGATCACCTGAAATTCTTTCCCGCCGAGCCGTCCGGCGGCGTCGGGTTTCTCAAGGCGATCGCGCCCGTGCTGCCGGACCTGAGGTTCTGCCCGACCGGCGGCGTCGACCAATCGAACGCGGAAAGCTATCTCGCGCTGCCGAACGTGTTCGCGGTCGGCGGCTCGTGGGTGGTGCCGAGCAATGCTCACGCAACGCCGGTCTATTGGTAGTTTCCCTCGACAAAAATCCGTATCTTTTCCGATATCGCGGCTCGGCACGACGCCTGTTCACTGAACAGGGCCGCCGGGCGCTTGCGGGCGAATTCTCGCGCGCCGCTCGGCTCGGAGGGGATCGCGATGGATCCGAAACCGACCGCCCTGGTTGTCGAAGACGACGACATTCAGCGCTCAATCGTGGCGCTGCTGCTCGAAGAATGCGAGATGACCGTGATCGAGTGCGAGAGCGCGGACGATGCCGCCCGCATCCTGCAGGATGCACGGCCACGGCCTCTCCCTGATCTATGCCGACGCGCACCTGCCGGGCGCAATGAGCGGCATCGAGCTCGTGCAACTCGCCAGGCAACGGTTTCCGAAGCTGCACATCGTCGTCTCGTCCGGCGATCTTTCGGTGAAGCTTCCGATCGGGACGACGTTCATGCCAAAACCCTGGCGACCGCTCGATCTCTTGCGGGGTGGAGGGGCCGAGGGCGGTCGGGACCGAGAAGTTCAAGAGCGGCTGCAGCGAGGCCTTACATCATGCTCAGTTCGTGGCGGCCGACCACCATCCAGTGCACTTCGTCCGGACCGTCGGCAAAGCGCAGGTGGCGCACGTCGGTGTACATGTCGGCCAGCGGCGTCCACTGCGAGATGCCGGTTGCGCCGTGCATCTGGATCGCCTGGTCGATGATCTTGCAGGTGCGCTCGGGCACCATCGCCTTGACCATGCTGACCCACACGCGCGCGTCCTTGTTGCCGAGCACGTCCATCGCCTTGGCCGCCTTCAGCACCATCAGCCGCATCGCCTCGATCTCGCAGCGCGCCTGCGCGATGATCTGCAGGTTGCCGCCGAGGTGGGCGATCTGCTTGCCGAAAGCGACACGCGTGAGACCGCGCGTGACCATCATGTCGAGCGCCTTCTCCGCCTTGCCGATCGTGCGCATGCAGTGATGGATGCGGCCGGGACCGAGCCGCACCTGCGAGATCTCGAAGCCGCGTCCCTCGCCGAGCAGCATGTTCTCCTTCGGCACGCGGACGTTGTTGAAGCGGATGTGCATGTGGCCGCGCGGCGCATGGTCGTGGCCGAACACCTGCATCGGCTCGATGATCTCGACGCCGGGCGTGTCCTTCGGCACCAGGATCTGCGACTGCTGCTTGCTCGGCGCCGCGTCGGGATTGGTCTTCACCATCACGATCATGATCTTGCAGCGCGGATCGCCGGCGCCGGAGATGTAGTATTTCTCGCCGTTGATCACATACTCGTCGCCGACGAGCTTTGCCGTGGTCGAGACGTTCTTCGCGTCCGACGAGGCGACGTTCGGCTCGGTCATCACATAGGCCGAGCGGATCTCGCCGTTCAGCAGCGGCTTCAGCCACTTCTCCTTCTGCTCCTTGGTGCCGACGCGCTCCAGCACCTCCATGTTGCCGGTGTCGGGCGCGGCGCAGTTCATGGTCTCCGACGCCATCGGGCTCTTGCCGAGCTCGGCGGCGATATAGGCGTAGTCGAGGTTCTTCAGGCCTTCGCCGGAGTCCGCGTCCGGCAGAAAGAAGTTCCACAGGCCTTCGGACTTCGCCTTGTCCTTGGCCTTCTGCAGCACCTCGAGCTGACCCGGCGCAAAGCTCCAGCGATCGGCCTTGTCCCGGCCGAGCCGCACGAACTCGGACGCCATCGGATCGACGGTCTCCTTGATGAACTTGCGGACGTGGTCGTAGAGCGGCCGCACCTGCTCGGACATGCGCAGGTCGTTCAATTCGTCGCCGGGATTCAGACCGTAGCTCGTCCGCCGGGGCGTGTGGGCGATTTGCATGTTCATTCTTGTTCCCTCGCGTTGTTGGGCGTCACCTGATGGCGCCAGTTCTACCGAAACGCCCCCCATGCACACAAGCATAGTGGGGCCATGGCACTATCACTTCGCGTGATGGTGCGACTAAGATTCCCTGATGTAATTCCCCGCCTCGAACTGATCTCCCGCCTCGAACGCGATCGGCTTGCCGTTCGGATCGAAACTGACGCCGGCGGGATCCTTGCCCGCTTCGAGAAGATCGAGCTGCTCGCGCAGCATCCTGCGCACCATCAGCACGCCGCGGTCGCTCTGGCCGAAATGCTCTTCCGAATGCAGTGTGATCGGCCCCTGGCCGACCTGCGCCTCGTAGTCGCCGGGATAGGCGCGGTGCTCCTCCTCCGTCATGTCCCACCAGAACTTTCCGTTGAATTTCGACCGCATGCGGCCGATGTCGCCGGACTGCTTCACGCGGCCGGCCACGTAGATGCGGAACGACGTGTCGTCGATCGGCAGCACCCAGCCGATCAATTCCACCCGCGCGAACTGGGCGACCCGCGGATTCGGCACGACGCGCAGCGTCGGGAATACCGCCTCGGTGACGCGATAGAACACCTTGCCGTCATCCTGTTTGCGCACCGACCGCACGGTCACGCCCCGGTCACTGGTCTCGAACGTCACCTCCGGCATCGACGCCATCATGTTGGTGAACTGCGCGCCCGAGAACGAGCCGTGCAGCACCGGCACATGGAACGGATCGACCACGTTCTCGAAGTGCTGCAGCCAGTTGCACGGAATGATCGCCGGCCCGCCGCCGCCGATCGATGAATCGTCGGCTTCGAGGAATTCGCCCTCGTCCATCGTCTCGAGACAGTCGTAGCGCGGCAGCACCGGCATCTTCTCCGGCGGCCCCATATAGGCGAAGATCAATCCGTAACGTTCTTCGAGCGGATACCAGGGCTGGCGCACCTTGTCCTTGAACTTGCCGCCGTCCGGTTCGCAAGGCTGCTCGAGGCAATGTCCTTTCGTGTCGAACTTCCAGCCGTGGTAGCAGCAGCGGATGCCGTCGTCCTCGACCTTGCCGTAATAAAGTGTCGTGCCGCGGTGGCAGCAGCGGGCGTGCAGCAGACCCGGGCCGCCCCTGCCGGTCGCGGAACAGCACCAGGTCCTCGCCGAGCGCGCGCACTTTTCGCGGCGTGTCGCTTGCATCTGCTGCAAGGCCGACGGGGTGCCAGTACCTGCGCAGCAACTCGCCCATTGGCTTATCGCGGCCGACCTCCGTAAATTCGGCGCGATAGCTTGGCGGTTTCATCCGGTAGGCGGTCTGAAGATCCTGCCCTTCCGTCGTGGCGTCCATGAGCTTTCTCCCTCGCGCTTGTTCTTATGAGGTCTCATCAGTCCCTTGTGGCTTCAGCCATCTTGTTGGTTCCAAAGTGCATGAGAATTGGCCGATAATGTCAACGAGGGTTTCTGACGGAGACTGAATAAAATGCAGATCGGCATGGTCGGCCTGGGCCGCATGGGCGCCAACATCGTCCGCCGCCTGAATAAGGCGGGTGGCTTCAGTGCAGTCGTCTACGATGCGAACGCCGCGGCGGTTGGCTCACTTGCGGCCGAAGGCGCGACGGGTGCTGGGTCACTGGCCGACTTCGTGCGACGGCTCGCAACACCGCGCACGGTGTGGGTGATGCTGCCCGCGGGCAAGGTCACCGAGGACACGATCGACGAGCTTGCTGACATTGCTGCAGCGCGATGACGTCATCATCGACGGCGGCAACACCTTTTGGCAGGACGACATCCGCCGCGCGAAGGCGCTGCGCGCAAAAGGCATCCACTACCTCGATGTCGGCACCTCGGGCGGCGTGTGGGGACTGGAGCGCGGCTACTGCCTGATGATCGGCGGCGAGAAGGCCGTGGTCGAGCGTCTCGATCCGCTGTTCGCGGCGCTGGCGCCGGGGCTCGGCGACATCCCGCGCACCGCTGGCCGCGAAAGCCGTGATCCGCGCGTCGAGCAAGGCTACATCCACGCCGGGCCGAACGGCGCCGGGCATTTCGTCAAGATGATCCACAACGGCATCGAGTACGGGTTGATGCAGGCCTATGCCGAAGGCTTCGACATCCTGAAGAACGCCAACAGCAAGGCGCTGCCGGAGGAACATCGCCTCGACCTCGACATCGCCGACATCGCCGAAGTCTGGCGACGCGGCAGCGTGATCCCCTCCTGGCTGCTCGATCTCACGGCGCAGGCGCTGGCACGCAACGCCACGCTCGACGGCTACTCAGGCCATGTCGAGGATTCCGGCGAAGGCCGCTGGACCGTCAATGCGGCGGTGGACGAGGCCGTGCCGGCCGAGGTGCTGACGGCTGCGCTGTTCGCGCGCTTCCGCTCGCGGCAGTCGCACACGTTTGCGGAAAAGATCCTGTCGGCGATGCGCGAGGGTTTCGGCGGGCACAAGGAGCCGAAGAAGTAATATGCCGGAGGCTCGTGCCATCGTCGTCATGGGCGTGTCCGGCGTGGGCAAGACCACGGTCGCCGAAGTCGCTCGCAAAACGCCTCGAGCTGGACGTTCTGCGACGGCGACTTGTTTCATCCGCCGGCCAATGTCGAGAAGATGCGCAGCGGCACGGCGCTCACGGACGAAGACCGCTGGCCGTGGCTGCGGGCAGTCGCAGCGGAGATCGACCGGCATCGCACGGCGCACAAGGGTTTCGTGGTCGCCTGCTCGGCGCTGAAGCGCGCCTATCGCAAGATCCTGATGGAGGAGCGCCCGGACGTGCGGCTCGTCTATCTGGAAGGCGATCACGAGCTGATCATGAGCCGGCTGGCACACCGGCAGGGCCACTACTTCCCGGCCACCCTGCTCGACAGCCAGTTCGCAACGCTGGAGAAGCCGGACGCGAGCGAACGCGCCATCACGATCGTCGTCGATAAGGATATCGACACGGTCGTCGATGAAATCGTAGCGGCGCTTAAAGCTAACTCCCCATCCTGAGGAGCGCTTCGCAGAAGCGCGTCTCGAAGGATGCAGGCCCGCGTCAGACCCGGCGAAGCGTCCGGACCTCATGGTTCGAGACGCCCAGCTTCGCTTCCAGCTACGCCGGGCTCCTCACCATGAGGGCGAATTTTGTGCCGCGCTTACCAGGAGATGCCGTACTTCGCGGCGATCCGGCGGGCCTTCTGCTCGTCGGTCTCTTGCTTGCGGACGACCTTCTTCTTCGCGGGCTTGGTTTCGGTTGCAGCCTGCACAGGCTTCGTCTCCGCCGGCTTCGCAGCGGTCGTGGTCGTGGCGGCAGGCGGAGTTGCAACAGGTGCCGCGGCCACAGGTGGTGTCACTGCGGGCTTCTCGACAACCGGCGTCTCGGCCGGATTCGCCTGGGCCGGTATCTGCTCAATCCTTTTCTCCTCAACCGGCTTTGCCTCTGCCTGAACCGGCTCGAGCCGCGGCGCCGGCGCTTCGAGTGCCTTGGGGTCCTTGGAGTCTTTCAGTTCACCCGCGGCCTTGAGCTGGTCGATAAGCGTGGAGGTCGACGTCTGCGCCGGCATGGCGCGATCGTTCGTTTCCTGCACGGCCGGCGTGGCTGGCTTCGCGGGAACCAACTCCTGGGCCTGAGCGGCGGAGAGAGAAAGGATTGCGGCGGCGGCAACGAGCAGACTGCGCATGGCAAAAACCCTGAATTTCAAAACCCAAAAGGGGTTCAGAGTTTAGTCAGCGCCCGCACGAAAAAAGTTCAAAGGTTCCCGTAGCGCATGATCCGGAAAAATCGACACCACGTTTTCCGAAAGATCATGCACAATCAAGAAGCTAGTAGCGCAATCGACTCGCTGGCCGATTGTGTCCAAACTCAGGCAGGCCGCGCCTTGACGTAGAGCGCATAAAGCGACGTCTGCCCGCAGATATAAAGACGATTGCGCTTCGGTCCGCCGAAGCAGACGTTGGCGACCAGTTCGCCGATCGGGATGGTGCCGAGATGCGTGCCGTCCGCCGCGTAGCAGAAGACATTGCGGCCGGCGGAGGTCCAGATGTTGCCGGCGCTGTCGCAGCGAAAGCCGTCGAACCCGCCTTCCGGGCATGTCGCAAAGGTTCGCGGCTCGCTCACCGAGACCCCGTCCGCGTTGACGGTATACGCATGGAGCGTCCTCGGCAGCCCCGGCACATGCGACCCTCCGGTGTCGGCGACATAAAGGATCTTCTCGTCCGGCGAAAACGCGAGCCCGTTCGGCCGTACCCGGTCGCGCACGACCGCAGTCACTGCACCGCTCGCGGGATCGATGCGGTAGATGTTCGAGGCGCCGATTTCCGACTCCGCCTTGTCGCCCTCGTAATCGCTGTCGATGCCGTAGGTCGGATCGGTGAACCAGATCGAGCGATCGGACTTCACGACGACGTCGTTCGGTGAATTCAGCCGCTTGCCCTCGAAGCGATCCGCCAGCACGGTGATCGAGCCGTCATGCTCGGTGCGCGTCACCCGCCGTCCGCGATGCTCGCAGGTGACGAGCCGGCCTTCGTGGTCGGTGGTGTTGCCGTTGGCGTTGTTGCACGGCTCGCGGAACACCGACACCGAACCGTCCGTCTCGTCGAGCCGCATCAGCCGGTCATTCGGAATGTCCGACCACACAAGGTAGCGGCCCGCCGGGAAATACGCAGGCCCCTCCGCCCAGCGCATGCCGGTGTGGAGCTTGTCCAGCAGCGCATGGCCGATGACCAGCGACGCAAATCTCGGATCGTGAATGACAAACGGCCTCATCGCCCTCCCCTTCAACTTCAGTCCACGACTTCTTCAGCCGTTCAGTCCCATGATATCAGTGATCGCCTCGCCGAGCACGGCGCGCGGATTGCTCGCCTTCGTGCGGCTGCGCCAGCCGACATAGCCATCCGGCCGGACCAGCACCGCACCGGTTCGTCGAGATCGTAGGCAGACATGAATTCCGCCTCGCCGATCGTCTGCGCCTTGAACGGCACTGAATACTTGTCCGCCAGCTCGCTTGCGGCGTCGAGCCAGATGCTTCCGCCGGACGCCGTCAGCAGGGCAAAGCCATTGCCGACGATATCGATGATCGAGGTGCGCTCGCCGTTGCGTTCGAAGAAGACATGCGGCGCGCGCCCGCCGGGCCGCGCGGACGGCGCATAATCGGTGACCGGATTGGCGACATGCGGCGCGTCGCTGCCGTCGGGAACGATCGCGCGCGAGGTGTAGCTCGCGCCAAAAATCATCCCCTGCTCGTTCAGATACTCCGGCCGGGCGCTGGCGTTTGTCTTCGTCTGCTCCAGCCGTCCCATCGACGTCGCATTGATCAGGCTTTGTTCCGTGATCGCGCGCGCGACCGGCTGGCGTTCGTCGTGGTACGTCTTGAGCAGCGACGGCGAAGCCAGCCCCTTCAGCACGGCGGCAAGTTTCCAGGCGAGATTGTGCACGTCCTGCACGCCGGTGTTGAGACCGAAGCCGCCGGTCGGCGGCATCTCGTGCGCGGCGTCGCCTGCAAGGAAGATGCGTCCATGGACATATTGCTCGGCCACGTGCGCCGACGCAGTCCAGGGTGCGACGCCGAGGATCTTCACCTCGAGGTCGGGCACGCCGGCGGCAAGGCGCACCAACTCGGCCGAGCGCTCGAAAGTGAAATCGGCCGGCGTATAGCCGTAAGCCGACAGGGCGTTGATCAGAAAGCCCCAGCGGTCGGTGGCGTTGATGGTGAGGAACGTGCCCCTGATCTTCTCGTTCTCGATGAAGTAGAGCGCAGAAGGCCGATGCGCGGTCCAGGGCGTCAGGTCGGCATTGAGCACGATATTGACGCTGTCGTAGACATTCTCCCTACCCAGCATCTTGACGCCAAGCTCCTGGCGGAAGCGGCTCTGCGCGCCGTCGGCTGCGATCACATAGGCGGCGCGCACGTCCCGCTTTTCGCCGCTTGCACGATCAAGAAGGGTGACGACGACCCCATCCTCTCGTTGTTCGAACGCGATCGCCTCGGTCGAGAAAACGAGTTTGCCGCCGCCCTGCTTCTCGGCAAACCAGCGCAACACCGGCTCGAGATCGTCCTGCGCGCACAGGCAGTTGCGCACCGGGCTGACCACGCCGCTCTGCGCGCGTGCGCGCCACGGCACGCGGCGCTCGATCTCCTCGCCCGCGAGCGTCTTCGCCCAGACGATCAGCCCGGTGTGATGATGCGGCAGCCCTGCGGCGCGGATCGCGCCCTCGACGCCGCACTGGTGGTAGATCTCCATGGTGCGCGCGTTGATGCCGCGCGATTTCGGATGGACGGCCGTGCCCGGATGACGCTCGACCATCAACGAGCGCACGCCGGCCCGCGACAGCAGGATCGAGGCGGTCAGCCCCACCGGACCGCCGCCGACAATGAGGACCGGGATTTCCTCCATGGCTTCCCCGCAATGAATTTTGACGTGTTCTTCAATCATAGAGGACCATCGATCGGTCGTTGGCACAACGTCAATTTTCCGATCGAAGCGGAACGGCGACTTCTGTTCCGATCAGCGGTCCGTCGCCAACGCAGCTGTCGCGTTTGGACGCGGTGTGCTAGAAGATCCGCGCCATGATGATCCGCATGTTCAGCATCGCCTCGGCCTTCTTCCTGAGCGCCTGACGCCGGCGCCTCCGAACGGAGAACGCCTGCGCGTGCGAGCTGTACCGCTCGCGCGCCTTCAACCCAATCTGGCTCGATCCGCCTCGCCTATCGAGGCGATCGCCGCCTTGGCGTACTCAGGAATTCACAACATGCCTGCCAACGAACACGCTCCGCGCGCGCTCAGCGACGCGCAAATTCAAGCTTTCATCCGCGACGGCTTCGTCCGGATCGACAACGCTTTTCCTCGCGAGCTTGCGGACGAAGCTTGCGCCATCATGTGGCGCGATCTTCCCTGCGATCCACACGACCCCACCACCTGGACAAAACCGGTGATCCGCCTGCCGGGATACGGCCAGACGCCGTTCCGCCTGCCGCCAACACGCCCATCTTGCACGCCGCCTTCGATCAGCTCGTCGGCAAAGGCCGCTGGCGGCCGCGATCCGGTCTCGGCACCTTTCCCGTGCGCTTCCCGCACCCGGACGATCCCGGCGATGCCGGCTGGCATGTGGACCTGAGCTTTCCCGGCGAGGATTGCGATCCGAACGAACAGCAGGACTTTTCGGCGTGGCGCGTGAACATCTTTTCGCGCGGCCGCGCCTTGCTGATGCTGTTCCTGTTCTCCGACGTCGGGACGGACGATGCGCCGACACGCATCCGCGTCGGCTCGCACGTCGACATGGCGCGCTTCCTCGCGCCCGCCGGAGAGGCCGGCATGGCGCGCATGCAACTGGAGCGGATGGGCGCCGACTTGCCCGAGGCGCTTGCGACCGGTGAGGCGGGCACGGTGTATCTGTGTCACCCGTTCCTGGTGCACGCGGCGCAGAAGCATCGCGGCACGACGCCGCGCTTCATGGCGCAGCCGCCGCTCGATCCTGCCGAGCCGTTTCGGCTGCACCGCGAGGACGGCGCCTATTCGCCGGTCGAGATCGCGATCCGGCAAGCGCTGGGCAAGGGCTGAGGCATCAGCACTCGCGCTGGACCGATGGGCTTTCGCAAGAGGCCGCGTCGGTCCGCCGAGCGGATGACGCCTGCGAGCGGAGGTCGCCGATGATGTCGGCGACCACGGCCGTCAGCACGACCGCGCCGCCGATCAACTGGCCGCCCGTTGGCGCGTCCCTGAAGGCGAGCCAGACCCAGAACGGCATCAGCGGGGTCTCGAGCGTCGCGATCAACGCCGCCTGTGCCGCAGGCAAATGCCGCGAGCCGAGCACGAAGAATGTCAGGCCCAAGCGCGACCTGCAGGACGCCGAACGCGGCCAGGATGACGATGTGGTCTCGCCGACACGCTCGCCATGTCTTGGGCAAACGGCAAGCTCGCCGCAGCTCCCAGGAAATTCGAGAGCGCCGCGGCGGCGATCAGCGGCGTATCGCGATAGCGCCGCGCGGCGACCGTCATGCCGGCGATCGCCAGCATCATCAGCAGAGCCAGCAGAATCCCGCTGATGTCGGAACCCGCAGATGCGCCGCCGACACTGATCGCGACGCCCAGCACGGCGATTGCGCTCGCCAGCACGGTGCGCTTGCGCGGCGTTTCCCTGAACCAGACCCAGGCAAGCGCCGCCGCCGCGAATGGGACGGTCGCCATGATGATCGCCACGTTGGCGACGCTGGTCAGCTGCAGCGACGGGATAAAAAGGAGCATCGCCACCGCGGAGAGCACCGCGAACAACAGGCCGCCGCGATGGATCCTTGTCAGGTCCGTCAGGCCCGATCGCCCCTGAACGAGGACGAGAAGCACGACGGTTGCAGAGCCGGCGAAAACGCCGCGCCAGAACAGGATCGTGAAGGGGTCGAGCGGCAGCAGCCGGACAAAGAATGGGGCTGTGCTCCAGGCGATGGCGGCGGCCGCGACCAACGCGACGCCAAGACCATGTCTGGATGTTGTGTCCGGCATCACGAAAGTTCCAGGTGAATCGTCGACCGACTATCACCTCCTGATGCCGGACTTTGTCAGTGTCGTCACGCCGTCTTGGCGCGCTTCAATCCGAGCTTCTGCTCCACCGCGTCGCGCATGATGAACTTCTGGATCTTGCCGGTCACCGTCATCGGAAACTCGTCGACGAATTCGATGTAGCGCGGGATCTTGTTGTGCGCGATCTGGCCCTGGCAGAAGCCGCGAATCTCCTCCGCGGTCAGCGTCTCGCCGGGCTTCGTGCGAATCCAGGCGCAAAGCTCCTCGCCGTAGCGATCGTCGGCCACGCCGAAAATCTGCGCGTCCTGGATCTTCGGGTGGCGGTACAGGAACTCCTCGATCTCGCGCGGATAGAGGTTTTCGCCGCCGCGGATCACCATGTCCTTGATGCGCCCGACGATGTTGCCATAACCCTCGTCGTCGATGGTGGCGAGATCGCCGGTGTGCATCCAGCCGCCCTTGTCCAGCACGTCGGCGGTCTTCTCAGGCTCGTCCCAGTAGCCGAGCATCACGCTGTAGCCGCGCGTGCACAGTTCGCCGGTCTCGCCGCGCGGCACGACCTTGCCCTCGAGGTCGACCACCTTCACCTCGGTGTGCGGATGAATGCGGCCGACCGTCGACACGCGCCGCTCGACGGAATCGCTGACGCCGGTCTGGAAGCTGACCGGGCTGGTCTCGGTCATGCCATAGGCGATGGTGACGTCGCGCATGTTCATCCTGTCGATCACCCGGCGCATCACCTCGATCGGGCACGGCGCGCCCGCCATGATTCCGGTGCGCAACGATGTCAGGTTGAAGCGCGCGAATTCGGGATGCTCCAGCTCGGCAATGAACATGGTCGGCACGCCATAAAGCGTCGTGCACTTCTCCTGCTCCACCGTCGTCAGCGTGACGAGCGGATCGAACCCCTCGCCCGGATAGACCATGGCCGCGCCGTGCGTCACCGCCGTGAGGTTGCCCATCACCATGCCGAAGCAATGATAGAGCGGCACCGGGATGCACATCCGGTCGCTGCTCGGTCAGCGCCATCGCGCGCCCGACGAAATAGCCGTTGTTGAGGATGTTGTGGTGCGTGAGCGTCACGCCCTTCGGCGAGCCGGTGGTGCCGCTGGTGAACTGGATGTTGATCGGATCGTCGAACTGCAGGCTGTTCGACGAGCGCCGCAAGCGCCTCGCGATGCCGGTCGCGCCCCATCGCCGCGACATCCTCGAAGGCGATGGTGCCGGGGCTCTTGGCCGCCGATCTGAATGACGATGCGCAGTTTCGGCAGCTTCGCGGCCTTCAGTTCGCCCGGCACGGCGCGCGCAAGCTCGGGCGCGAGCGTGTTGACCATCTCCATATAGTTGCTGGTCTTGAACGCGGTCGCCGTGACGAGCGCCGAACATCCCACCTTGGCGAGCGCGAACTCCAGCTCATTGAGGCGATAGGCGGGATTGATCGTCACCAGGATCAGTCCGGCCTTGGCGGCGGCAAACTGCGTCAGCGTCCATTCCGGCCGGTTGAGCGACCAGATGCCGATCCGGTCGCCGCGTTCGAGGCCGAGCGCCAGAAAGCCCGCGGCAAGCGCGTCGACCTGGTCGGCCAATTCGCGCCATGTCAGGCGCACGCCGTGACTGGGCGACACCAGCGCCTCCCGTTCACCCCATTTCGCTTGCGCAAGATCGAGCGCCTGCCCGATCGTCATGCCGAGAAGCGGAGCATCCGATGTGCCGCTGACGTAGCTGGGCGCCTTTTGCATGAATCCATCTCTTGCTGATAGTCGCCATCGCAAGATGCGACGTTGCCCCAAGATATAAGCCATCTCGTCGCCGGCGTCTTGTTCCCGGCGGAACAGCGCAGCCTGAGGAGTCGTGCGTTGCGGCGCAGCAAGCCGCTGTTGCCGCTTCCTGATCAGAACATGCTGAAATCGATCGGCTGCAACCGGTCGAGCTTGCGCGTCACCGGCGGCAGCGGATATTTCAGTCCCGTGGCGCAGTTGAACAGCATCACGCGGTCGGTCTTCTTCACCCGCCCGTCCTTCAGGCACTGCGTGTAGGCCGCATAGGTCGCGCCGCCCTCGGGACACAGCAGCAACCCATCGGTTCGCGCGACTTCGTCGACCGCCGCGGTGATCGCGTCATCGCTGACCGCAATCGCAAAGCCGCCGCTCTCGCGCACCGCGCGCAGGATCAGGAAATCGCCAACCGCTGCCGGCACGCGGATACCCGACGCGATCGTGTGCGCGTTCTCGAAACGCGGCGCATGCTCCTCGCCCGCCTCGTAGGCGCGGACGATCGGCGCGCAGCCCTCCGCCTGCACCGCGATCATCTTCGGCCGCTTTCGGCCGATGAAGCCGATCGCAGCCAGTTCGGCGAACGCCTTCCACATGCCGATCAGGCCGGTGCCGCCGCCGGTCGGATAGAAGATCGCATCGGGCACGTCCCAGCCGAGCTGCTCGGCAAGCTCCAGCCCCATCGTCTTCTTGCCCTCGATGCGATACGGCTCCTTCAGCGTCGATGCATCGAACCAGCCGACTTTCGTCTTCCCTTCGCCGACGATCTTGCCGCAATCATCGATCAGGCCGTTGACGCGGTAGACGGTCGCGCCCTGCAGCTCGATCTCGCTGACGTTCACCTCCGGCGTGTCCTCCGGACAGAACACCGTCGTCTTGATCCCGGCGCGGCTGGCATAGGCGGCGAGCGCCGCGCCCGCATTGCCATTGGTCGGCATCGCCATGTGCTTGATGCCGAGCGCCTTCGCCATCGACACCGCCATCACCAGGCCGCGCGCCTTGAACGAGCCGGTCGGCAACCTCCCCTCGTCCTTGACGATGATCTCGCCGCCGCCGAGTTTCTTCGCGAGGTTCGGCAGCCGCACCAGCGGCGTCAGCGCCTCGCCGAGGCTGACGATGTCGCGTGACCTTCCGCACCGGCAGCAGCTCACGGTAGCGCCAGATGTCGGGCGGCCTTTGCGCCAGCGCCTCCTTGCTCAGCGCCTTCTTCACGCCGGCCAGATCGTAGCGCACCAGCAGCGGCTTTCCGGCCGACGACAGGCCGTGGATCTTGTCGGCCTCGAACCGTTCGCCTGTGTAGGAGCATTCCAGATGCGTGACGAAGGTCGGTCGCTCGGTTGTCAGGTTCTCGTCGTCGTTCATTTCGCCTCGCTTGCACGCAGTTTTGCCGCAATGATCGGCGAAGCGCGGCAAACAATCAACTCCCGCTCAACGCCGCAGAATCCGCCCCTTCCCGACCGGCTCGACCAGATCACGGTACATGGCAAGCCAGCCGCGTTCGCTGGTCGTCGCCCAGCGAGAGAGTTTTGCGCGGCGCTTTTCGAGCTCGGCTTCGGACACCTCCAGATCGGCGGTTCGCTTGGCGACGTCGATGGCGATGATGTCGCCGTTCTCGACCAGGCCGATCGGCCCGCCGGCGGCGGCTTCCGGCGCGACCTCGGCGACGGTGATGCCGACATTCGTGAGGCCCGACAGCTGACCGTCGGTGACCACGGCGACCTTGCCGGCAAGCCCTGCCCCGAGCACGGCGAACACCACCGAGCCGAGGCCACGCCCATGCCCGGCGTGCCTTTCGGCCCCAGCCCGCGCACCACGACGACCTGACCTTCGCTGACCTTGCCGCCCTGGATGCCGTTCGATCGCTTCGAGCGCGGTCTCGAACACGACCGCAGGTCCGCGCAGCTGAAGATTGCGCTGCTCGGTGACGCTGAGTTTGACGATGCTGGTCTCCGGCGAGAGGCTGCCGCGCAGCATGACGATGGTCGGATGGGTGCCGAGCGGACGCGTGACCGGACGGATGGTCTCTTCGTCCGTGACCTTGAAGCCTGCGAGGTTCTCACCCAGCGTCTTGCCGGTGACGGTCCGGGCGCCGGTCTTCATGAGGCTGCTCGAGCTGCTTCATGACGCCTTGCGGTTCCGCCGGCCGCTTCGAACGCTTCGGTGGTGGCGTCGCCGTTCGGACGAACGGCCGTCAGAAGCGGAATGACGTCGGCATACGTCTCGAACATCCTGTAGATGTCGACATCGCAGCCCGCTTCCTGCGCGATCGCGGCCAGATGCTTTGCCGAATTGATCGAGCCGCTGACGCAGAGCATCACCATCACGGCGTTCTCGAACGCTTCGGCGGTGAGGATATCGCGCGGCTTCAAGTCTTCGTCGACCATCGTCGACGATACGCTTGGCCGCCTGCTCGACGAACTCCCACATCCGGTCGCTGTTGGCGAGGATCGGCGTCGAGCCCGGCAGCGACATGCCGAGCGCTTCGCAGGCCGCATGCAGCGTGTTCGCCGTGCCCATGCCGGCGCAGACGCCGGGCCCGCGGATCGCGACGTCGCCCATCGCCTTGATCTCGTCGATCGACACCTTGCCGAAGGCGAGCCCGCCGGCGGTCGCAAACACGTCCTCGATGTCGCAGAGGTGACCGTTGTACTGGCCGCTCGGCTGATAGCCGCAGCAGAAGATCAGTGTCGGGATGTTCAGCCGACCCGCCGCCATCAACTGGCCGGGCGGGGTCTTGTCGCAGGAGGCAAGGCACACCATGCCGTCGAGCAGCGCGCCCTCGACCTGCGCCTCGATGTCGTTGGTGATGAGATCGCGCGCGGAGAGGATGTAGCCGCCCCGGTGGCCCCAACTCGTGACGAAATCGGAAGGCGCGGTGGTCCGCACCTCGAACGCCACGGCGCCGGCCGCGCGGATCGCCTGCTTCATGCGCCGGGCGATATCATCGAGATGCGAGTAGCAGATCGCGAGATCCGACGACGAATTGACGATCGCGATCTTCGGCTTGTCGAGATCCTCGTCCGTCAGGCCAAGCGCGCGCCAGAGCGCGCGGCGCGTGGCCCAGCGCGCATTGCCGTATTCTGCGTTGCTGCGAAGCTTCCGTGGCATGCTCAACCCTCGATCGCCCAGGCGGTGTTCGGAGACGCCGTGAGCGTCACGTTGTCGCCGACCGCGACGGGAACCTGCGACGGCGCCTCGACGCGCAGGTCTGCGCACGCCGTCTCCACCGCAATCGACCGGCGCGAGCCGCGGAACACCATCTCCTTCACGCGCCCGTTCCAGCGGATGCCGTCGGCCTCCGCCGCACCGTTCTGCGCTCCGAGCGCGATACTTTCGGGCCGCACCAGCACACCGACGCGCGTGCCGGGCGAGAGGCGCGACGCCGCGCGGCATTGGCCCTGCCAGTCGCGGCCGGCGACATCGACGCGGAAGAAGCCCGCGTCCGCAGGCTGGCTGGCCGTCACTTCGGCGTCCAGCAGGTTGGGCGAGCCGAAGAACGCGGCGACGCTGCGGCTGCCCGGCCGCTGGTAGATCTCCTCCGGCGAGCCGACCTGCAGGATCTTGCCGCCTTGCATCACCACCACGCGATCCGACAAGCGCCATCGCCTCCTCCTGATCGTGCGTCACATAGAGGCTGGTGATGCCGAGCCGCTTCTGCAGCTTGCGGAACTCGTCGCCCATCTGCGTGCGCAGCCGCGCATCAAGATTGGACAGCGGCTCGTCGAGCAGCAGCACCTCCGGCTCGAACACCAGCGCGCGCGCAATGGCGACGCGCTGCTGCTGGCCGCCCGACAGCGCGGGCGCCGGCCGCTCGGCGTACTGTCTCCATCTCGACCAGGGCGAGCGTCTTCATCACCCGCTCCTTGATCTCGGCCGCGGGACGCCTGCGAATGCGCAAGGGATAGGCGACGTTGTCGAACACGGTCATGTGCGGCCAGATCGCGTAGGACTGGAACACCATGCCGAGCCGGCGCCGCTCCGCCGCCACGAAGATCGAGCGATCGGCATCGCTGACGACCGCATCACCGATGGTGATGCGGCCGGTCGTGTTCTGCTCGAGGCCTGCGATCATCCGCAGCGTGGTGGTCTTGCCGCAGCCGGACGGGCCGAGCAGCGTGAGAAACTCGCCGGCCTCGACCTTCAGGTTGACCCGGTCGACCGCAAGCGCCGGGCCGAAGGAGCGGCTGACATTTTCGAGCAGAACAGCAGTCATCGGCTTACCTCGAGTGCTCTGATCACGGATAGAGCTGCTTGGCGCGGTCGAGCATCGCATCCTGCCGGTCGACATCGGTGGTCCCGAGCAGCTTGATGCCCTTCAGCTCGGCGCCCGCCTCGCCGGCCTTGTCGAGAATGCCGTCGACCACCGGCATCAGCCCGGCCACCGCATAGGCCGTCTGCACCTGTTCGCTGAGGTAGTGGTTGATGAACAGCCGCGCGGCGTTCGGATGCGGCGCGCCGGTCAGCATGCCGAAGTCGAAGCGGATGTAGGGCAGGCCCTCGGCCGGGGCGACGAACTTCACCGGCAGCGATTTCAGCGCCAGCCAGTTCGAGAACAGCTGCGGAATGCGCATCGGAAACTCGCCGCGCGCGACGCGGCGCTCGTCATTGCCGACGTCGCGGCTGAGCACCAGCCCCTGCTGCGACAGCGCGGCGTTGTAGTCCTCGCCGAGCTTGTCCTGGAAGGCGGAGAACATCACGTTGCCGCCGCCGAGCGCGCGCGGATCGTCGGAGATGATCTTGCCCTTCCACTTCGGGTTCTTCAGGTCCTGCCAGGATTTCGGCTCGTCGTCGCCCTTGACCGCGTTCTTGTTGATCAGGATGCCGTAGCCGAGAATGTAGGTCGGCACGCCGAAATCGTTGGACGGGTGATCCTTGAGCAGGTTCTTCGCGTTGGGGATGCCGCCATGCTTCTGCATGATAGCCCTGGCGCTCCTGCCGGATGAGGCTTGCCGCGCCGTTCTGGACCACGTCGCCGATGATAGCGCTTCGACGATCTGCTCGGTGCGGATGCGCTCGGTCATCTCGCTGGCGCGCACGTCGAGCAGCTCGACACTGATGCCGTATTTCGCCTCGAAAGCTCTTGATGATGTCGAGATGCGCCTTGGCGCCGAAGAACGAGGTGTAGAAGGCGACCTTGCCCTCCTTCTTCGCCGCCGCGACGACGTCCGCCGGCAGCTCCTGATCGGCGGCGAAGCGCGACGCCCATCGACGACGCCGCGATAGCTGCGCGGCAATGACCGCTACCTTGCAGATATTCCCGAGCATCATGTCCTCCCGTTTGTTCTTCCTGTGTCGCTTTGTTACAGCGTGCTTATGCGTCGCTTGATCACCACCAGCTGCACCCAGCGGAAGACGATCACCAGCACCATCATCATCAAGCCGATGACGCTGACCTCTTCCGCAAGGCCGTTGACCCAGCGCTTCACCAGCACCACCGACAGCACTTCCGAGCCGGTGGTGTAGAGCATGATCGAGGCCGACAGTTCGCGCATGATGCCGAAGAAGGCCAGCACCCAGCCGACCGCGAAGGCCGGCCACGCCAGCGTCACCAGGATGCGCGTCAGCGTCTGCCAGAAGGTCGCGCCATGCACGCGCGAGCACTCCTCGAGATCGTAGGAGAGCTGCGCGTAGGCGCCGGACATCACGCGCACCGACACCGGCGTGCCGAGCGCGAGATAAGCGAAGAACAGCGCCCACACCGTGCCGTAGATCGGAATCTGCGCCGGCAGCATCGCAAATCCCCAGAGGAAGCCGATCGCCAGCACGATGCCGGGCATCATCCAGGGCAGCCAGGCGATGGCGTCGATCAGGCGCCGCCCGCGCCATTTGGTGCGCACGGAGACATAGGCGACGATGCTGCCGAGCACCATCGTCGCGGTCGCGCCGACAAAGCCGAGCATCATGGTGTTCTTGGTCGCGCGCCAGAACTCGCGGTCGCCAAGCACGGCGTGATAGTGCTCGAGCGTCAGGTTGTCCCAGCCATAGAAGCCGAAGAACTTGAAGAACGAGCCGACCGCGAGCTGGCCGACCGGCAACAGCGTGGTGACGAAGAAGAACAGCAGGCAGAACGAAAACGTCACCCAGCGCCACGCGTCCGAGCTTGACCACGCCGGGATTGAAGCCCTTGCCGGTGACGGTCTGGAAGCTCTTGCCGCGCAGCACGCGACCATTGCCAGACCACCAGCAGCAGCATCAGCCCCATGATGACGAAGCTCAGTGCCGTCGCCGACTGATAGTTCGGCACCGCGCGCTGGGTGATCGAGTCGTAGATTTCGGTGGAGATGACCTTGATGCCGGCGGGCGTGCCGAAGAACAGCGGCGATTCGAAGCTTTCGATGCCGCGGATGAAGCTCAGCATCACGCCGCTGGTCAGCACCGGCAGCAGCAGGAACAGCGTGACCTTGCGGAACGTCGTCCAGCGCGAGGCGCCGCACATCCGGCTTGCCTCTTCCAGCGCCGGATCCATGGCGCGGAAGGCGTCGACCAGGAACAGGAACAGGAAGGTCGTCGTGTATTGCGACATGTGCCAGATCACGCCGCCATAGGAATAGACGTTGATCGGCGAGGCTCTCCGAGCCGGTGATCGCCTTCCAGGTCTGGTTGATCAGACCGACCTGAAGGTTGCCGAGCATGCCCCACGCCATGGCCGTGAGGATCGGCGGCACGAAGAACGGCAGCGTGATCAGCACCTCGAGCACGCCGCGATACGGCGTGTCGGTGCGGGCGATGATCCAGGCCAGCAGGATCGCGACGGCCAGCGACGGCACCGTCTTGGCAAAGGAAATGCCGATCGTGTTGAGCAGCACGACCGCGTTGTGCGCGGTCATGATCTGCCGGTAGCCGTCGAGATTGAACTCGCCGGCCGTGCCCGGCGGCGTCGAGTGCAGGCTGCCGTAGAGCAGCATCGACATCGGATAGACGGTGAGGAAGCCGAGCAACAGGATCAGCGCCAGCACCGCCAGATTGCGGCCGCGCAGCAGCGCGCGCAGGCGATCCGCACAGCTGCGTGCCGTCCGCCTCCCTCGACCGCCAGCCGGCCGGCCGTCTGTTCCGACATCGTCTCTCTCCCCTAGCGCGGTGTCAGCGCGGCGCTTGGTGATCTCGACGATGCCGTTGTCGGCATCGACCTTGACCCAGTCGCCGGTCTCGATGACCTGCAACGGATCCTGCTCCAGTTCCGTCATCGCCGGCGCGTGCGTGACCACGGCGCCGAGCGCGACCTTGGTCGTCATCTTGTTGAAGATCATCGCGCGCGGCGAGGCACCGTTCAGCCGCGCCATGTGGAAATAGGCCGACCAGCCGGACGAGCCCTTGGCGCCGGGAAACACCAGGATCTTGTCCTTGAAGCTCTGGCCGCGCAGCTCGTGCCGGCGCTCGATCACGGTGCCGTCGCGCTCGTTGATGCCGCCCCAGCCGGAAATCGTGTCGCGCGTCACGATCGCCTCGCCTTCGGCGCAGCCGCCGACGACCTTGCGGCCGCGCAGCACGATCTTCGTCTCGGCCTTTGCGGGAGCTGCCACGTCGCTCATTGCAGGCCTCCGTTCCAGCGGCCGCTGACGGCCGCCTCGACGCAATCCTTCACCGAGCCGAACCAGGCCGACACGCCGGTGATGGCCGGCAGATAGTGCGCCTGCTTGGCCGAATCCGTCGCGACGACCTTGGTGCCCTTCGGCATGTGCCGCGAGATCGCCGGGCACGTGTCGCTCATGACCTGGCCGCCGGCGTCCATGATCATCTTCGTGTAGCCGTTGCGGTCGGCGACTTCGCGCAGCGCGCGCGGCGTGTGCACCCAGAGCTCGGTGTTGGCGCTGATCTTGCGGCCGTCGAGCAGCGAGGCGATCAGCCAGACCTGGTCGATCGAATTGTGCGGGCAGCCGAGCATGACGAAATCGATGTTGCGCTCGGTGGCGCAGTTGAGGTTTTCGTACGCGGCGCGCCGCTCCTTCTCGCCATAGCGCACGGTGCCGCGAACGGGATTGCCGCCGAACGCTTCCTCGACCGTGCGGGCCTCCGGCGTGATGTCGGGAATATGGTACATCTCGACGCCGCCCGACGACGCTGCCGCCGCGCCAAAATGCTTCAGCTTGATCAGGCTCGGCTGCGTGATAGCGGCCGGTCAGCACCGGGATTTCGTCGTCGATGATCTCGCCGAGGTAGTAGCCGAGCAGGCCCCAATCCATGATGTCGTCGACGTCGATGTCGACCTCGACAAGATGGGTGCCGCGGCGGTTCTCCTTGATGTGATAGCCCCAGTACGGGATGCGCCCGGTCAGCGCTGCGGCGCCGGTGCTTTCCTTGCCTTCGGTGTTGGTGCGCGCGCCGAGCACGGAATTGCAGTAGACGACGGCGGAGGACTCCATCCAGGCGCAGTGCTCGCCCTTCACCGGCACGTTGCCGACCTGATAGGGCGTGCAGGTCGCGAACATGTTGATGCCGCGGCTGCCGAAGAATTCCTCGCCCCGCTTCTGCTGCTCGGCGAGATCGTCCGGAATGCCCTGCACGCGCCAGTTGCTCGTTGTCGATGCCGGTGATCAGCTGGCAGGTGTGGGCCACCATCTTCGGCACCTCGACCACTTCGGCGCTGTCGAGGTTGAGCTCCGAATAGACCGCATCAAAACCCTTCTTGACGAGATCGCGCACCGACGGCGTCGAGGCGTTGAAGGCGCCGGCGACATTGTTGGTCTCCACCAGCCGCTCGGCGCCAAGCGCCTCGCCGTAGCGCACCAGCAGATCCATCGCGCGCGCCTTGGCGCGGCCGTGGACGCCGTCGAACATCTCTTTCTCGTAGTCGGTCAGCTTCATGTGCCCGCTCGCCTCAGAGTCTCTCAGGCTGCCTTGCCCGGCCACCGCATGTGCTTCGTCTCGACATTGTCGTGCACGCGCTTGGCAAGCGCCGCGATGTCGATCTGGTGCACGCTGCCGGTGCCGGCAAGATCGAGCGCCTTGGCTGCGGCCGCCCCCATGGCCATGCACGGACCCATGACCCGCACGCTCGACAGCGCGGGCAGGTCCGCATCGATGCAGCGGCCCGCGGCGACGACGTTGTCGCCCTCGGCCGGGATCATGCTGGACAGCGGGACGTAGTGCACATGGTCCGTGTCGAAGGTGTGCCAGTGATGGCCGCTGCTGTGATCGTGCAGCTCGATCGGCCATGCCGTGCGTGCGACCGCATCCGGAAACTTCGTGCCCGCCCGCACGTCATCGACGGTGAGCTGCTGGCGGCCGACGATCCAGCGCGTCTGGCGAATACCGGGGAAGCCATAGGCGCGGATCCGCGCATTGCCGAAGCATTCGGGAAACTCGTCGCGCAGGAACTCCACCGCACGATCGGCCTGGTCCTTGCCGTCGATGCCCTTGATCGAGGCCTCGATCGGATCGAGCGGCGTTTCCACATGCGTCATGTTCATCGCCGCAACGCCGCGGCCGGGAATGACGAAGCCGAGTCCCTCGCGGCGGACGAGACCATACTTGTCGCCCTTCTCCTTCATGCGCGCGGGGATCTCCTCGCGCGTCGGCTGCTTCGCCTCGTCGATCTGCTCGAGGATCACCATCTGCGTGCCGTAGATCGGGCTTGTCGGCTCGCGGCAGGCAAAGCCCGCCTGGTAGACCAGCGCCGCATCGCCGCTGGCGTCGACGAAGCCGGTCGCTTCCACTTCGACATCGCCATAGCGCGTCGCACAGGTGCAGCTTCTTGATGCGCCGGCCCTCGACATCGACCTCGCGCATCACGGCGCCGACGATCACCGTGATGCCGAGGTCGCGCACGGTGCGCTCGATCCAGCGGCCGAGCGCGACCTCGTCGTAGTAGACGACCGTCGTCAGCGGGCCGTTGCGGTAATAGAGCTGCTCGCTGTTCTTGCCGAGCGTCTCGAGGATGTCGTCGGCGATGCCGTGGGTGAACTGGTAGCCGTGCGTGCCGTTGGAGAACAGGCCGCAGAACGTGCCGATGATCGAGTTCACCGCCTGCCCGCCCAGCGCCGGCATCCCGTCGATCAGGACCACCTTGCGGCCGAGCCGGGCCGCTTCGATGGCCGCCGACGCGCCGGCGGCGCCGGCGCCGACCACGCAGATGTCGCCCTCGACCTTGCGCACCGCGCCCTTCGCCTGCCTGCGGACGATCCTGCGTGCCTGCGGATTCTGCCACGCGCCTTCTCCCTTTATCTCATTCCAGGCGCGCCTTAAGGCGACGCGCATCTTGCTGTTTGAAGGCGATGCTAGTCCCGGCCAAATTGCCGAAAAAGCAGTATCTTAACCAACACCTTTCTCGAAACGAGAAAGCTGGCTAAGCTGTTGGGAACAGGAATGTTCCACGGCTGGACGGCTGAGAGCCGGATTGCCGCAGGAACGTGGATGACTGAGCTTTCTCAAATGGAGAAAGGCATGGATACGCTTCTGAATATAAAGGCTTTTCTCGCCACGGCCCGGGCGGGAAGTTTTTCGGCCGCAGCCCGCGAGCTGGGCGTCGCCCCCTCGGTGATCGTCAAGCGGATCAACCGCCTCGAGGACCAGATGCGCGCGCAGCTGTTCCTGCGCTCGACGCGCAAGCTGACGCTGACGGACACCGGCGAGCGCTACTTTCCGCGCTACCAGACCATCGTCGGCGAGGTCGAGAACGCGATCAACGGCGCAGCGTCAGCGACCGACCGGATCGAAGGGCATCTGCGGGTCAAATGCCCGACGACGTTGGCGCTGCTCAACTTCGGCGAGATCCTCAACGATTTTCAGGTCGCCCATCCAGGCATCGCCATCGACCTCGTGCTGATCGACCGCTCGGTCAACCCGGTGGAAGAGGATTTCGACATCGCCATCGGCGCGATGCCTGCCTCCTACGCCAACGTGATCGACGAGCCGCTGTCGCCCTACCCGCGCGTCCTGTGCGCGGCGCCGTCCTATCTCGAGGCGCGCGGCGAGCCGAAGCATCCGATCGACCTGATCGGCCACGACTGCCTGACGCTTGCAGACGACCGGCTCGACCTGGTCGTTCGAAAGCCCGCGCGGGCTGATCAACGTCGACGTGCGCTCGCGCTTTTCCGCCAACGACAGCCAGATCCTGCAGAGCGCCGCCTGCCGCGGCCTCGGCATCGCGATGGTGGCGCGCTACATCGCGCGGCCGGCGATCCAGGCCGGACGGCTGAAGACCTTGCTGCCCGACTATCCGGTGCCCGAGCTGTGGCTGAAGGCGCTGATCCCGACCAGCAAGGCCCGCCGCGCCGCGGTGCAGAGCCTGCTCGCGCTGGATCAAGCAGCGCATGCAGCCGCTGCCGCCGTGGGCCGTATAGGACGTCGGTACGCCACCCGCGCTGCCAACAAAACGGGCGCGCACAAGCGTCGCATACTCCTTGCGGACGGGCGCGCATCGCCTAAAGTCATAGAGACAGCGAAGGGCAGCCGATCCAGATTCGGCCGTAACAAGAACCCGAAAACATTCGCAACTCCGAGGGGTATGGAGGAGGGACAATGTATCGGAAAATTCTTCTCGCCTATGACGGCTCGACGGAAGGCCGCCGCGCGTTGCGCGAAGGCGCAGCGCTTGCGCTGCGCTGCAACGCCGAGGTCTTCCTGCTGGCGGTGATCGACAATTCCGCAAGCCTTGCCACCGCGGAAGGCGCCTACGCTCAGGTGATTGGTGAAGAACAGATCGCCTATCAGGCGGTGCTGGACGAAGGCGTGCAGCGGCTTCGCGCACTCGGCTTCGCACCGCGAGTTTCGGCTCGGCTGGGGCCGGCCCGGTGAGGTGATCTGCTCCGTCGCCAAGGAGATCGGCGCCGACCTGGTCGTCGCCGGCCATCGCCGCAAAGGAACGTTCGCCTCATGGTGGTCCGACTCGGTCGGCATCTACGTGATCAAGCACATCGGCTGCAGCGTGCTGATCGGCCAAACCGAATATAGCGACGAGCAGTTCGCGAAGATCACGGAAGGGTACCGGAAGACCGAGCCGGCGTAGCTGCCTTGCTCCAAATTGGAGCAAGCGAGAGCGAGCTGAAATTCGTGCGGCCTGCCCTTACCCTGCTGGGGTGGGGCCGATGTCGGGGATCGCGGCTGGCAGGAACTCGGACGCAGAAATGCGTTTGTGAAGCTCCTCCAGGCCGGCGCCTCCGCGATGCGCGGCGAGCACCTTGTCCGGATCGAAGAACACCCCGATCGGATTTTCGGCGAACGCTGCCGACGTCTGCATGAAGGCCTTGGACTTCTGCCAGGCGCCGAAGACATCGGCCTGCAATTCCACAAGGTTACGATCCGGGTCGCGGTAATAGAGCGAGATCGTCATGCCGTGGTCGAGGCAGATCTCGGGCTTGATATCGCGATCGCGCAGGCGCGCGTAGGAATTCATCAGGTCCGGGAACGACGCATACTCAAAAGCAGTGTGGTGCAGCCCGGTGTGACGGTCCTTTTCCGGATCGTCGGCATAGCCGGGCATCGCCAGCAACGCGATGCGATGGTTGGCTGCGTCGTTCGTCAGCCAGGCGCCGCCGGGAAACTGGAATGTGACCTCAACTCCGACGACAGCGGTATACCAGTCGATCATCGCCTGAAGCTTCGTCGTCTTCAGGTTGAAGTGATGCAGGATCGGAATGATCAGCTGTTCCGCATTTTGCGTCTGCGACATCTTTCTCTCCAGTCTCAGGGTATCCGGGTTTGATTGGGACAACGCATCAGGGCGGTCATCCGTGCCCAATACGAAATGGCAACTTCTGGAAACCGAACAGTCCTTTGTTCGTGCCGATGACCGGCGAGCCAGCCCACAGCGGCGCGCCGTGCTCGACCAGCGCTTCGAGCATGACCTCCATTTCCATGCGCGCAAGGTAAAGTCCGGCGCACATATGCTCGCCACGTCCCCAGGCCAGCTGATCCCGACAGTCGCGCGTCACGTCAAACCGATCCGGCTCAGCATAGCGGCGCTCGTCGCGATTGGCGCTGCCGTAGAGCAGCATCACACGCGCGCCTTTTGGGATGACCTGTTGAGCGACGGCATAGTCTTCGCTCGCGACGCGCGAAAACCAGCGAATGACGGATGAGTGACGGACGCCTTCCAGCACCGCTGACTGGATCAGCTCGGGCTTGTCGCAAAGCAGCTTCCACTGATCGGGATTGCGCGCGAGATTGTAGAGTAAATGCCCCTTCGCGAGGATCGTCGTGTCGAGGCTCGGAACGATGTAGGCGCTGATCGCTCCGAGCGCCTCGAGACCGCTTATCTTGCCCTCACTCGCCGCCTCGAACAGCTGGGCGGCCCAACTCTCTGGCCGCACTTTCGACGGACTGAGCTGCGCGATGTACGCGCGCGAGGATGCGAGGCTCTCGAGGTCTCGTGCGTCCTGGTCGGGGCCGATGCTGTTGAAAGCGGCGGCCGCCCACTCGAGCATGCGCTCCCGCCCCTCCGTCTCGAGGCCGACCAGATGGGCGATCGCTTCGACCGGCAGCAGCCGGGCCAATTGCTCCATCGCGTCGAATTCGGCAGCCGAATTCGAGCATGGCGACGCGTCTGGCGATCATTTGCTTGAACTGCGGCCTTGCGCGGTCCAGATGGTCCGGCTTCAGCGGGCGCATGACCGCCGAACGCAACCGGCGATGCTGTTCGCCGTCGGACTGCAGAACATTGTGTCCCGCGCGCTGCCGCGTTGAACGCTTCGCTGAAGCCGACGCCCTCGCCGCTCTTCAGCACGTCAGATGCGCGCAGAGCGTCGCGGACGTCGTCAGAAGCGGGCAAGCGCATAGACGTCCGGTCGCGCGAGCTTGACGACAGGGCCGAGGTCGCGCAGCCGGCGATAGTCGTCGAACGGGTCGATGAGACTTGCGTCATCGAACAGATCGATATCGCTTTGGAGCAATTTCGGCCATCGCCGCGCTCCCGGTCGCCTGGCCGGTCCGGACGGCGGACGGCCGTCCAGACCCGGGAGCTGGCGCACGCGATCTCATGTCCGTGCCGGCGCGGCAGCGACCTCACCTGTGCGCGACGCCCGTCCACTCGAGCGAAGCGCGAGCAGTGCCGCCGCCGCGATGAGCGGCGCAAGTCCGATTACCATGAAGAGATCGGCATTGCTCCAGCCCAGCGCCAACACGGCTCCGGCGAACAGCGGCGCCAGCACCTGGCCGAAACGGCCCATGCCCATGGCCCAGCCGACCCCGGAGGAACGGATCGCCGCCGGATAGATCAGTGCGGCCAGCGCGATCGAGCCGGATGCGCCGAGGCCGACGAACAGACCGATGAGGAATAGCGCGGTCGACATGGTCGCGACCGACGTTGCCGCGTAGCTAAGCGTGGCAGTGACGAGAGCACCGAGCACCAGAGCGGGGACGAGCGTCGCCGCCACGCCAAGGCGCTCCATCAATCGCCCCGCGACAGCCATGCCGATCAGGGCGCCGAGCCCATGCACGCCGAGGACGATCGAGGCCTGGGCTGGCGAAATGCCGTTGTCGCGTAGCAGCAACGGCGTCCAGATGACGGTCAGCGCCAGTGTGCCGAAGGCCATGAAGAACGGAACCCACAGCAGGACGGTGCGCATCGCGAACCCATCGGCAAACAGGTTCTTCAACGGCACGCCTGCCATTCGCACCTCGTCCGGATACGAAACGCGCGTCGGCAGGCACGTCCGGCCGCAGGCGCCGTACCACCGCGCCCGCACGGGCCGCATCACGTCCCTTCGCCGGTCAGGAACGCCAGCGATTCCGGCAGCCAGACGATCAGCGCCGCGGCGACGCGATCGGCAGAATACCCCCGACCCAGAAGATCGCTTGCCAGCCGAAGTTGGTGAGGATGAACGAATTCGCGAAACCGCCGACCGAACCTCCCAGCGGAAACGCCGCCCAGATCAGGCTTGCGACCATGGCCCGCCTGCGGCTTGGTGCAAACTCCGACGCAAGCGCAATGAAGCAAGGCGTTGCACCGCCAAGACCGATGCCGGCCGCAAAGCGCACCGCCAACAACTGTCTCGTAGGACCGCGCCATTGGCGTTGCGAGCGTGAAGACGCCGAAGATCACGGTCGCGGCGATCAGCGCCCGCTTGCGGCCGAAACGATCGCCAAGCGGCCCGAATGACAAGGCGCCGATCATTGCGCCGAGCAATGCCAGCCGAGAAAATCGGACCGAACGCGGCACGTGCCAGCTTGAGCTCGTCGGCGATGATCGGTGCCGCGACCGCAATCGACTGGCTATCGACGCCGTCGAGAAAGGCCACGAGCGAGCACAGGACGATCGCGATGACCTGGAATCTGCTGATCGGCCCTTCGTCGATCAGACGCGTGACGTTGACAGTCCCTCCTGCACTCATGATGCCGCCCTCCTCGCTGTTGCTCCCCGTTCAACGCCGCGTACGGTGTCGATGATTATGTCTGCGTTTGCTTTCGATCCGCGCCAGGCGACGTACTGGTCGGGGCGGATCAGCGCGAACGGCGCTGCATAAAGTTCGGCGAGCCCGGCGCGTCGCAGATCGAGCGTCTTAAGCGGCACGCCCGCCGCGTCGGCCGCGGCCGCAAGCTCCTGCGACCAGGGTGGCGCCTGAATCTTCAAGAAGCAGCAGGCTGAAACCCTGCCCGAAATGGTCATAGAGCGAACTGCCGTCTTCCAGCCATGCATGCGGCGCGAGACAGCCCGGATGCGCGGACGGCTGGTAGTTTGCATGATGCTCGATGGGCGGTGTGCTTCCGTCGGCGACCACGATCGGCGAATCATCGTAGCGCGAGCCGAGGACCACGCCGAGCGTCTTGAACTCCCGTGTCTTTGCCGCCCTGATCTCGCGCTCGATCTCAGCACGCGCGCGCACTCCTTGCGGCGTGTCGGCGTCGAGATTCTCCTGCAAAAACTGATCGCTCAGCGTGCGGTAGTTTTCGATCGCCTCCGCGATCGTCCGCTGATGCACCGGCCGCCGCTCCGCTTCGTACGATGCGAGCAGCGCCTCGCCGCCCCATCCGCCGAGAACCGCCCCGAGCTTCCAGCCGAGATCGACGCCGTCGGCGATCCCCAGGTTCATGCCGTAGCCGCCGAACGGCGGATGAAGATGACAAGCGTCACCGGCCAGGAACGCTCGTCGGTCGCGATAGCGATCGGCGATCAGCCGATGCGCCGCCCAAAGGTCACGCTCCAGGAATTTCTATATCGACCGGCCGCCCGATCGCCGCATGCACGCGCCGAACGACCTCCACGTCGGAAATCTTGTCAACTCCGGGAGGCAGCGACATGCCGAACGCCCAGGTCTCTGCAGCCGTCCAGCGGGCTGAGCACGCATGGGCTCTGTGGATTCACCACCCAGTACATGATGGCGCGGTGCGACGGCGGATTTTTTGCAAGCTCGCGAATGCGCAGGATGACGTTGTAGTGCTGCGCCATCGCATGCTCGCCGACCATCTTTGCGCCGATGATCGCGCGGACGCGGCTTCTCGCGCCGTCCGCGCCCACGATATAGGCGGCACGAACGGTCCGCTCGACGTTGCTCGTCAGCTCGCGCACATTCGCGGAAATCCCGCTCGCCGATTGAACAAAGCCCTCCAGCACCGTGCCGGACAGGATACGCACGGACGGCAGCCGCGTAATCCGCTCGTGCAGCACACGTTCGACGGTGTATTGCGGGACCCACTGCGCAGGTTCGGGAAAGCGCGGGTCACGACGCTTCGCGCCCTCGAATGCGTTCTCGATCACGGCCAGCGTGTGGCCGAACAACGCGGTCGTGAACACGATGTCGGTCGGATAGTCATAGGGAAGCGGCGTCGCCTTGCGCAGGGTATCGGCGATACCCCAGCGCCGCATGTGCTGCATGGAACGGACGTTGGTCGTCTTTGCGCGCGGTTGTGCGCCCTCGCGCGAACGCTGCTCGACGATGGTGACGGCGATCCCGCGCGTTCCGAGTTCGATGGCCAGCGAAAGGCCCACCGGCCCCGCGCCGACGATCAGGACCTGTGTTTCGATTGCCTCGTCCGCGGCCGGCGTCATGATGTTCAGTACTCGCCTATGCCGCGTTGGCCCGTGCGCTCTTATCGTCGGCGACCGCGTTGCGCAGGACGCCGATGCTCTCGATCTCGACCTCGCAAACGTCACCCGCCTTCATGAAGACCGGCGGCTTGCGTGCCGCCCCGACGCCGGACGGGCGTTCCGGTCACGATCAGATCGCCCGGATCGAGGCTGATGCCGACGCTGATCAGCGAGACGAGCGTCGCCACGTCGAAGATGAGGTCGCTGGTCGACGCGCTCTGCATCACTTTGCCGTTCAGCCGCGTTTCGATCTTCAGCCCTCGTGCGCCCGGCAGGCAGCGCGTCCGCCGTCACGAACACGGGGCCGAAGGCGCCGGTGGCGTCAAAATTCTTGCCCATGGTCCATTGCGGGGTGCGCAGCTGGAAATCGCGGATCGAGGCGTCATTGAAGATTGAGTAGCCGGCGACATGCTCGAGTGCATTCGCGCTGCTGATGCGGCGCCCGCCCTTGCCGATGACGGCGACCAGCTCGCCTTCGTAATCGAGGCTCTGCAATTCCGCCGGACGCATGATCGGCGCGCCATGGGCGATCAGGCTCGATGCGAACCGGGCAAACAGCACCGGATACTCCGGAACGGTCATGCCGCTTTCGCCGGCGTGGTCGCGGTAGTTCAATCCGACGCAGATGATCTTGCCAGGAGAACTGACGGGCTGGAGGACTTCGACCGCGCCCGCCTCGACCGGATCGCCGGACAGCAGCGCCTCTGCCACTTTGGCCAGGGCGGGTCTACCCTGCCGGATGAGCTGGTCCAACGAGCCGGGATAGTTGGAATCGCCCTCGACGCGGCCGTGAAAGCCGCTGCCATCTTTCGATGCGGCCAATCCCTGACGGCCATCGCGCCGGAACGTGAGAAGTTTCACGGCCATTCCCTCCCTGATGTTGGTCTTGTCTTCAGCGTTGTCTGCGCATTAGCGCTGGCCAGGAATACGGAAAAGATGGCAGAATGCTCCCATCGATCACATTCTGTTATCGTCCGGATGAAGATCAACCAGCTGCGTGACATCGTCGCCATCGCCGAACGCGGTAGCCTGCGCGCAGCGGCACGGCACCTGCACTCGGCGCAGCCTGGGCTGACGCGCAGCGTGCGCGAGCTCGAGCGCGAGCTTGGCGTGCCGCTGTTCGAGCGGCGCGCCCGCGGCATGACGCTGACCCCGATGGGAGAAGCATTCGTGCGCCGCGCAGGCGCGGTGCTGCGCGAGCTCGAACGCGCGGGCGAAGAGGTGAAGCAGCTTCAGGCCGGCACGAGCGGCCGGGTGGTCGCCGGGCTTTCGATGGTGCCGCACATCGCGATGCTGCCGAAGGCGTTGCTGCCGTTTCGTGCAAAATACCCGCAGGTGCAGCTCGATCTGATCGACGGCGGTTATCCGACATTCGAGCCGGGCCTGAAGAACGGCACCATCGACTTCTACGTCGGCCCGCGGCCTGATGGCCGGGGAGTGCCTGAGCTCGTGCTCGAGAAGCTGTTCGACAACGAGCGCATCATTCTCGGTCGCAAGGGACATCCCCTTGCGCGGGCCCGGTCACTACGCGACCTGGTCGGGGCGGAGTGGGTGACGACGTCGATCACCTTCAAGGCCGAAGAAGAGCTGGGCGACCTTTTCAAGCAGCACGGCTTGCCGACACCGCGGCTTGGCTTCCGCTCCCAGTCCGCGCTGACCCTGACGGTGCTGCTCGCCAACACAGATCTTCTCGCCATGGTGCCGGTGCAATGGCTGAGCATGACGCTCAGCAGCGGTGGGCTGGCGCCGATCCGGGTCAAGGAGACCCTCCCCGCGCCACCGATCGTCGTCATACGACGCGCCGGACTGCCGCTGACGCCTGCCGCGCAATACCTCCTCGATCTGCTGCGACGAAACGTGCCGCGTATACCACCCGCCTGAGGTCGCTAGGCGCTCGTGCCAGGCGACCTCCGCAGCAGGCGTCACACGGACTTACGGCCGCGCCTCGAGGATCAAGTTGAACGGCGTCTCGGTCGCGCGGCGGAAGCGCGTGAAGCCTGCAGCCGCCGCGACCTCCTTCAGCCGCGCCTCCCCGGCCTGCGCGCCGAGCGCAAGGCCGACCTCCTGCGCCAGTGATGCCGGCGTGCAGACCATGGTGGAGGCAGCGTAATACACGCGCCCGACAGGATTGAGATTGTCCTCCAGGCGATCGTTCGCGAACGGCTCGACCAGCATGCAGGTTGCCGTCCGGCGCGATCGTCTCGCGCACGTGTTTCAGCGCACCGACCGGATCGCCCATGTCGTGCAGGCAATCGAAGAAGCAGACGAGGTCGTAGTTTCCCGCGGGAAATGTCTTCGCGGTGTCAACCGAAAACGCAGTGTTTGTTGCGCCTTCTGCCGCTGCCATCTGTTTTGCCGCATCGATCGAGCCTGGATGCGCGTCGAACCCGCGGAACTGCGACTTGGGGAACGCTCTCGCCATCAGCATGGTCGAGATTCCGTGGCCGCAGCCCACGTCGGCAACCATGGCGCCGCGTTCGAGCTTTGCGACGACGCCATCCAGCGCCGGCAACCACTCCTGCACGAGGTGATGCTTATAGGGGGTTCGGAAGAAGCGCGCCGTGCCGCAGAACAGACATTCACTGCGCTCGTTCCAGCCGACGCCCTTGCCCGTCCTGAAGGCGTCGGCGATCTTCGGCTCGTCGACGACCATCGCCGACACCACGTCGCCGACGGCTCCAAGAAACACCGGGCTCTCCTCGTCGGCGAACACCATCGCCTGCTCGGCATTCATCGAAAACTTTTTCGTCGCAGGATCATAGTCGACGTAACCGGACGCCGCCTGCGCCGCTAGCCACTCGCGGATGTAGCGCTCCGCGGTGCCGGTTGCGTCCGCAAGCTCCTTTGGCGTTACCGAACCCTTTGCAGCAAGCGCCTTGTAAATTCCGAGTTTGTCGCCGATCCGGATCAGCGGCGCATTCGTCGCCGCGCCGACGTCGGTCAGAACCTTACCCATGAACGCATTCAGTCTCTCCTGATTGACTTCCATGGCGATCTCCCTCGTTTGCTTTCCACCATGCGTGCCTGAGACCTGCTACGCCCCACGGCCACAGACGTTACGCCCGCTCGCGATCGAACTTACGGCGACGAAACTCACAGCTTCGCGAGCCGGTCAGGGCTGATGCGTTGCAGCACTTGGGCGCAGAGCAACCGGCGAGCGTACGCGATCGCACCTTGCAACGCGCGCGGGCGTTCTTGACGGTGTGGGAATGCGGGCGCAAGCTTTTGCTTCGGGCAACGCAAGCCAGATGAGCTCGAGCCCGTCCGGGAGCGACACGTGGGGCTGGAACTTCATCCATCGCCTGACCGGTTGCGCGAGCCCGCATCGGGTCGGCTTTTCACGATTGAAGATCGAATGCCGACCGAGCGCGGGCGAAACCTGCGCGCGATCGCCGTCTGCAGGACTTTGAGAGACGTGACGACAGGTACGGAGACGAAAAAATAGAAACGTAACGGGGAGACAACGATGCGCGGGATCGCTTTGGCTTTGGCGGCGGGCTTGGCTTGTGCGGCCTCGACCGCGCAGGCGCAGACGCTGAAGGTGATGAAGTCGCTCGATGCGCCGCACTTCGACGCCCATCGCACCACCTGGGCGCCTGCCGCCGACATCACCAACATGATCCTCGACACGCTGGTCGCGCTGGACTGGGACGGCAGGACGGTCATCCCCTATCTCGCCAAATCCTGGACCATCAGCGAGGACGGCAAGCTCTACACCTTCAAGTTGCGCGACGACGTGACGTTCTGCAGCGGCAAGAAGTTCACCTCCGCCGACGTGGTCTACAGCTTCAAGCGCCTGCTCGACCCGGCCACCAAGGCGCCGCTGAAATGGCGCGCCGGCAACGTCAAAGATCTGCGTGCGCCGGATCCCACCACGGTGGAGTACGAGCTGAACGAGCCCTACTCGGACCTGATGCTGAACCTCGCGAGCTTCAGCATGGCGATCCACAATCAGGAGTTCATCGAGAAGCACGGCAAGGACTACGGCACCCAGGCGATCGACGGCACCGGCCCATGGTGCTTCGAAACCTGGAAGCCGCGCACCGAGACGGTGCTCAAGCGGCACGACGCCTACAGGTGGGGTCCGTCGATGTACAAGAACAAGGGCCCCGTCAAATTCGAGAAAATGGTGATCACCATCGTGCCGGAGGATGCGGCACGGCTTGCGGCGATGATGAGCGGCCAGTTCGACGTCACCCACAACATGCCGCTGCAGTTCCTGGATCAGGTACGCAAGGCGCCGATGCTGCAGGTGCAGGAGGCAAAGCCGATGCATCTGCTCAACTATTTCGGCTTCAAGACCAACCGGCCGCTGGTCTCAGATCCGCGCGTACGCGAGGCGATGAGCATCGCCATCAAGCGCGCCGACATCGTCAAGAGCATCATGCAGGGCAACGCAGAGCCCGCCTACACGCTCGTCGACCCGGAAGCGCTGGACTTCAAC
>CAVWTB010000039.1:0-30600 GCA_963757845.1 uncultured Alphaproteobacteria bacterium | reverse complement strand
CCGATCACGATCATCGGTACCGATAACCACTGACCCGCCGACAACCCCAGCGGCATATAGCCGTACAGCGCTTCCGGCTCGCGAAACACTTCGCCGACGATGCGCAACAAGCCGTAAAAAATGAGAAATAAGCTGCCGACGGTGCCAGGCGCACGCGGCTTGCGCGAGTAGATCCACAGAATCGCGAACAGCGTTACGCCTTCTAGCAGGAACTGGTAAATCTGTGACGGATGTCGCGCCAGGGCGTCGCCGGCCTGTGGAAACACGACCGCCCACGGTAACGATGCATCGGCTGCGCGGCCCCATAGCTCACCATTGATGAAGTTACCGATGCGACCCGCACCGAGGCCCAGCGGCACCAGCGGTACGACGAAGTCGGCGACGCGCAGAAACGACTTACGGCGCGCGCGCGCGAACAGCGCCATCGCAACGATGACGCCGATGATCCCGCCGTGCGAAGCCATACCGCCCTTCCACACCGCGAAGATGTCGAGCGGATTCGCAAGGTAATAAGACAGCGGCCCGTAGAACAACACGTGGCCGAGGCGACCGCCGACGATCGTACCGATCATTCCGTAGAACAGCAGATCGTCGACGTCCTGCGATTTCATGTCGCGCCAAGGATCGCGTGCACGCAACTTGCCGAGCACCAAAAACAGCAGGAACCCGATCAGGTACATCAATCCGTACCAGCGGATCGCGAGCGGGCCGATGGAAAAAGCGATCGGATCTAGATTGTGGACGTAAGGCACATGGGCTCACGCGAGGATGTGTGTCCTATTATTGCTGATCATCCCCTGGCTTGATTCATCCAACCCTGATCACACCCATGCCGAACAACGAACGCTCGAAGCACATCACCCAAGGCGTTGCGCGCTCCGCTAATCGCGCGATGTATTACGCGATGGGCTACAAGGACGAAGACTTCGACAAACCGATGATCGGTGTGGCGAACGGACATTCGACGATCACGCCGTGCAACGCCGGGTTGCAGAAACTCGCCGATGCGGCGATCGCGGCGATCGAGAAGTGCGATGCGAATGCTCAGGTGTTCGGTACTCCCACGGTATCGGACGCGATCAGCATGGGCACCGAAGGCATGAAGTATTCGCTGGTGTCGCGCGAGGTGATCGCCGATTCGATCGAAACCTGCGTACTCGGGCAGTGGATGGACGGCGTGATCGTGATCGGTGGCTGCGACAAAAACATGCCGGGCGGCGTGATGGCGATCGCGCGCTGCAACGTGCCAGCGATCTATGTCTATGGCGGGACCGTGAAACCCGGTCACTACAAGGGCAAGGACATCACGATTGTGTCGTCGTTCGAAGCGGTCGGAGAATTTACCGCCGGCCGTTTGAGTGAAAAGGACTTCAAGGAAATCGAGCGGCGATGCGTACCGGGCTCGGGTTCGTGCGGCGGCATGTTCACCGCCAACACGATGAGTTCGTCGTTCGAAGCGCTCGGCATCAGCCTGCTGTATTCATCGACGATGGCCAATCCGGACAACGAAAAGGCCGAGAGCACGGCTGAGAGCGCGCGCGTGCTGGTCGACGCGATCAAGAATCAATTGCTGCCGCGCCAGATCATCACGCGCAAGTCGATCGAAAATGCGGTGTCGCTGATCATGGCTGTGGGTGGCTCGACCAACGCCGTGCTGCACTTCCTGGCGATCGCGCACGCGGCAGGTGTGGAGTGGAGTCTGGACGACTTCGAGCGAGTGCGCCGCAAAGTGCCGGTGCTGGCCGATCTGAAACCTTCGGGCAGGTATGTCGCTACCGATCTGCACAAGGCTGGCGGCATCCCGCAGGTGCTGAAGATTCTGCTGGACAATGGCCTGTTGCACGGCGACTGCATGACGATCACCGGCAAGACGATGGCGGAGATGCTGGCCGATGTTCCCAGCCAGCCACGCACCGATCAGGACGTTATCCGGCCATTTTCAAACCCGATGTATGCGCATGGCCATCTGGCCGTGCTGAAGGGCAATCTCGCGCCGGAGGGTTGTGTTGCGAAGATCACCGGGCTGAAAAATCCGGCGATCACCGGTCCGGCGCGCGTATTCGACTCCGAGGAGGCCGCACTCGACGCGATCCTCACCGACCGCATCAAGCCTGGTGATGTGATGGTGATTCGCTACGAAGGCCCGAAGGGCGGGCCGGGCATGCGCGAAATGCTGGCGCCGACATCGGCGCTGATCGGCAAAGGCCTGGGCGAAAGTGTTGGCCTGATTACCGACGGCAGGTTTTCGGGCGCCACCTGGGGCATGGTCGTCGGCCATGTCGCGCCCGAAGCCTATGTCGGCGGCAACCTGGCGCTGGTCAACGAGGGCGACTCAATCACGATCGACGCGCACAAACTGCTGCTGCAACTCAACGTGGGCGAAGAAGAATTGAGGCGGCGTCGCACGGCGTGGAAGCAACCGGCGCCCCGCTATATGACCGGCGTGCTGGCAAAGTTCGCGAAGATGGCCTCGACCGCAAGCAAAGGCGCAATCACCGACGAAAATCTGTTCGGCTGAGCTCTATCTGCGCAGACGTGGGTTCTTCTCGACCTCGAGGCGCTTCTTGATTCTTTCCTTCTTCGCCTTGTCGATCTCGTCGAACGCTTTCTTCTTGTCTAGGCCGAGCCGCTTTTCTACGAGCTCGAACCATAGATAGCCAACGCCGAACGGCAACGCAACCCACCACCAGGACAGTTCCGAGAAAACGCTGATCTCGAGAACCTTCAACACGATCATCGCCACGCCGATCCAGATCAACCACATAGTGTCCACCCGGTACTTAGGTAACTGTCCTAAATATAGCCTCCGAAGGCCGCGCACGATGCATATTTGAGGTCAACCGGTCGGCGGCATTCCCGTTAGACTTGAAGCCTTAACAAGATCCAGTTCGAGCAAATGAACGAGTGTCATCAACGTACGGAGTTACGAATGAACAGGAAATTTGCGGTAGCGGCCTTCGTGGCGGCCTGCGGCATGCTGACGATCGGTGCACCGGCCTTTGCCAGCGCCGATTTGGCCAAAGCGAAGAATTGCCTGGCGTGCCACGCCATCGACAAAAAGCTGGTGGGCCCATCGTACAAAGACATCGCGGCGAAGTACAAAGGCGACAAGAATGCACAGGCCACGCTGGTGAAGAAAGTTCGCGAAGGCGGAGTCGGCGTATTTGGTCAGATTCCGATGCCGGCGAATCCGCAGGTCAACGAGCAGGAAGCGCAGACGCTCGTTAAGTGGATCCTGGCGATGTGAAACTCGGGCAATTGCCTGCAAAGGGCGCCTTGTGCGCCCTTTTGTTTGGCGCAAGCCACTATGGGAGCGGGATTGCCGTCGGGCGGTCACTGACGACATCGGCAATCAGCTGGCCGCTTCCGGCCGCCATGGTCCAGCCGAGCGTTCCGTGGCCCGTGTTCAGGTACAGCGACTTAACTGCGCTCTGTCCAAGGTACGGCACGTTGGATGGCGTCAACGGCCGCAATCCGGCCCAGTAGCGTGGATTCGAAAAGTCACACACGCCAGGAAACAGCACTTGAGTCCGCCGCGTTAAAGCATCGCAACGAGCTTGATTCAACTCGAGCCCGGCGCCACCGAGTTCGACCGTCCCTGCCACGCGCAAGAGCCGGTCGAAGCGCGAGAACACGATTTTGAATTCGTCATCCGTTAGGCTGACGCTCGGTGCACGCGCCGGGTCTGTGATATCGAACGTGGCGGAATATCCTTTGGCCGCAACGATCTGCAACCGAATTCCAAGCGGCGCCAGCAACGCGCGTGTCTGCACCCCTAAGCATGCGACGACCGCGCCCGCCTCGAGTCGCGCAGCGGAGCCGTCGGCGCGCAAGACTTCGACTCCCTGGCAGCGATCGCGCTCGACCAGCAGACGCTGTACGGTCGTGTTCAGCAAGAACTCGACGCCGCGCTGTGCGCAGCGATCGGCAAGCTGCAGCGTATAGGCATGCGCATCGCCTGATTCGTCCTCGGCGCAGTAATCGGCGCCGATGATGCGATCGCGGATCGACATCAGCGCCGGCTCCAGCCGGACCGCTTCGTCCGGCGAGACTGAGCGTCGATCACAACCTAGCGTGCGCATCAGCGCGGCCGCGGCTCGCGCAACTTCAAAATCGGCGCGATCGGTGTAAAAGTGCAGGATGCCGCGCTCGCTGTGCGGATAGTCGAGCGCAAGGTCAGCACGCAACTGCTTCAATCTGCTGCGGCTGTAAAGCCCGAGCGCCACCAGTTTGCGCGTATTTTGGGCAGTGCGCGCAGCCGAACACTCGCGTAGAAATGCCCATCCCCAAAGCCACTGATCGGCATCGAAGCGCGGGCGGAACAGCAACGGCGCATCTTCCCGGCCCAGCCACTTCAAAAGCTTGCGTGGCGCACCCGGATTGGCCCACGGCTCAGCGTGGCTGACCGAAATTTGCCCCCCGTTGGCAAAGCTCGTCTCGCGCCCGGCTCCCGCTTGCCGCTCGACAACCGTCACCTGATGCCCAACTTCACGCAGAAACCAGGCACAGGTCACACCAACCACCCCGGCGCCCAGAACGAGCACACGCACTCTGAACTCCCGCTAAAGCTCGCCAGTGTACGAATAGGCGAATGCCGGATTGTCTTGGCCAGCCTCAACACATTGGCACTGCTCGGAAACGCTCCCTTGCCGCGTTTTCTGCCGTGAGTACAATTCCGCCTCTGCCTGGCCCTGCGGGCATTACGTCGGTAAACAACCATTCAAGCCGAGGAGAAAACTTCCATGAGTTATCAGTTGATTAGATTCGCACCCGTGGCGATTGCCGCTGCGCTGGCGCTAACGGCGTGCGGCCGGCAGGAAACACCTGCGCCGAAAGCCGCGGCACCCGCCGCCGCTCCGGCACCAGCCAAGGCCGCCGCTCCAGACGTCGTCAAGGTCGGCCACGTCGGTCCGATCTCCGGGGCGATCGCTCACCTAGGCAAGGACAATGAAAACGGTGCCGTGCTTGCGGTGGAAGAGATCAACGCCGCCGGCGGTGTCAAGATCGGCGACAAGACCGTCAAGCTTGAGCTTGTCACCGGTGACGACAAGGCTGATCCGAAAGACGGCACCCTGGTCGCTCAGAAAATGATCGACGAAGGCGTCGTCGCGCTGGTGGGCCACCTGAATTCCGGTACGACGATTCCGGCGTCGAAGCTGTATTCCGATGCGAACCTGTCGCATGTTTCGCCATCCGCGACCGCGGTGAAGCTCACCGAGCAAGGGTTCAAGACCACGTTTCGCGTCGTCGCTCGTGACGACAAACAAGGTGCCGCGCTGGCCAACTTCGCCGCAGGCCCGCTGAAAGCGAAGTCCGTTGCAGTCATTGACGATCGCACACCGTATGGCCAGGGTCTGGCTGACGAGTTCGAGAAGTTCGCTAAAGAGAAAGGCATGAAGGTCGTGGGGCGCGAGTTCACGAACGACAAAGCGAGCGACTTCAACGCCATTTTGACCAAGGTCCGCTCCATGAAACCGGACGTCGTGATGTATGGCGGCATGGACGCTACAGCGGGCCCGATGGCCAAGCAGATGAAACAGCTCGGAATGAAGTCGACGCTGCTGGCGGGTGACGGAGTGTGCTCGCCCGAGTTCATTAAATTGGCCGGCAATGCTGCGGACATCATGAAGTGCTCGAACGCGGGTGAAGCCGTTGAGAAGCTCGCCAAGGGCGCGGATTTCGTCGCCAAGTATAAGAAGCGCTTCAACACCGACGTGCAAATCTATTCGCCGTACAGCTATGACGCAGTCTTTGTAATCGTCGAGGCGATGAAGAAGGCCGGCAAGGCCGACCGTGCTTCGATCACCACCGCGCTGCGCGATACCAACTACGACGGCCTGACAGGCAAGATCGCGTTCGATGCGAAGGGCGACATCAAGGACGGCGCCATTTCGATGTTCGAAGTCAAGGACGGGAAGCTCGCGTACGTGTCTACCGTTCGATAGCCTCTGTTTAGCCTCGCGAACGGCGCCCGACCAAGCGCCGTTTTTTTTGAGCCTGCCGGCGCCTTGGTACGATCACTGCGAGGAAACGGCCGGGGCTAACCCGTAAGGATCGCGGATGGAGCTACTTCTGCAGCAGATCATCAACGGGCTCGTACTCGGCAGCATGTATGCGCTGATCGCGCTCGGCTACACGATGGTTTACGGGATCCTCAACCTGATCAACTTCGCGCACGGTGACGTGTTGATGGTCGGGGCCCTGACCGCTCTTTCGACGATCTTGTTTCTGCAGCCTGTATTTGTCGACGCTCCCGGATGGTTGCTGTTACTGGTGGGAGTTTTGGCTGCGATTCCGGTTTGCATCAGCCTGAGCCTGATCATCGAGCGCGTCGCTTACCGGCCGCTGCGAAACGCCCCGCGGCTGGCACCGTTGATCACGGCGATCGGCGTTTCGATCCTGCTGCAGACGTTTGCCATGATCGTGTGGGGACGCAACTTCCTCACGTTTCCAACGCTGCTTGATGATCGGCCGATCGAATTTTTCGGCGCCACGCTTACGATCACGCGCGCGCTGGTCATCGTCACGTCGGCGACCATCATGATCGGCCTGATGGTGTTGGTTAATCGCACCAAGCTGGGCCGCGCGATGCGCGCAACGGCAGAGAATCCGCGCGTCGCCGGCCTAATGGGAGTCAATCCGAATTACGTCATTGCGCTGACATTTGCTATTGGAGCCGCACTCGCCGCGGTCGCGGGGGTGATGTGGGCGGCCACGTATTCCACGGCTCATTTTTTCATGGGGTTCACGCCCGGATTGAAAGCGTTCACGGCAGCGGTGCTTGGCGGCATCGGCAACATCCCCGGCGCGATGCTGGGCGGCTTGCTGCTTGGACTGATCGAGGCATTGGGAGCAGGCTACATCGGTGATCTGACCAACGGCATCCTCGGCTCGCACTATCAAGACATATTCGCATTCCTTGTGTTGGTCGGTGTGCTGATCTTCCGGCCGTCGGGGCTGCTCGGCGAGCGTGTGGCCGATCGCGCCTAGACACGCACATGGCCCTTCTTCTTCCGCGTTTGAGCAAAGATCCCCGCGTTGCGTGGATCGCCGCATTCTTGCTTGCCGCCACCCTAATGGCGCTGCCTTGGGTGGCAGGTCACTTCGGTAACGCCTGGATTCGAGTTCTCGGATTCGCCTGTTTGTACGTGATGCTGGCGTTGGGCTTGAACATCGTCGTCGGCTTCGCCGGCCTGCTCGACCTCGGCTACGTCGCGTTTTATGCCGTCGGCGCGTACATGTATGCGCTGCTGGCTTCACCGCACTTGACGCAACAATTCGCCTGGATTGCGCAGATGTTTCCGGATGGTTTGCATCTGTCGATCTGGCTCGTGGTTCCGTTCGGAGCCGGGATCGCGGCTTTTTTCGGCATCCTGCTCGGGGCGCCCGTTCTGAAGTTGCGCGGCGATTACCTCGCGATCGTCACGCTCGGGTTTGGCGAGATCATCCGCATTTTCATCAACAACCTGAACTCGCCGCTCAATATCACCAACGGACCGCAGGGCATCACGCTGATCGATCCAATCAAGATCGCGGGCGTCACCTTTTCAAAGACCATAAATTTCTTCGGTTACGAAGTGTCATCGCTGGTGCTGTACTACTACTTGTTTCTCGCCCTGACGATCCTTACGGTCGTCATTTGCATGCGCCTGCAGGATTCACGACTGGGCCGTGCGTGGATGGCGATCCGCGAAGACGAGATCGCGGCGAAAGCGATGGGGATCAACGTGCGCAACGTGAAGCTGCTTGCGTTCGCGCTTGGCGCAACCTTCGGCGGCGTCGCGGGCGCCATGTTCGCGGCCTTTCAAGGATTCGTGTCGCCCGAATCCTTCGTGCTCAACGAATCCATCATCGTTCTGGCGATGGTCGTGCTCGGTGGAATCGGCCACATACCGGGAGTGATTGTGGGCGCCATATTGTTGGCGGTTCTACCCGAACTTTTGCGATACACGGTCGAGCCGGCGCAGATGTTCTTGTTCGGCACAGTGATTCTGCCGGCCGAAATTTTGCGCATGATGCTTTATGGCCTTGCGATGGTGCTGATCATGCTGTATCGGCCAAGAGGCTTGTGGCCGGCGCCCGAGCATGGAGTGAATCCAGTCGTGCAGCTGCATTCGCGACTTGTGGCTTGAGCGTAGCTGGCAGTGGCCGACCTCATTCTCAAAGTATCAGGCGTTAACAAGCGCTTCGGCGGGTTGCAGGCGCTGTCGGATGTCGGGATCGAAATCCAGCGTGGACAGATTTACGGACTCATCGGACCGAACGGTGCAGGCAAGACCACGTTCTTCAACGTGGTTACCGGCTTATACGCACCGGATTCCGGTACCTTCGAACTTGCAGGCGCACCCTACTCGCCGAGCGACGTACACAGAGTGGCCGCCGCCGGTATCGCACGCACCTTCCAGAACATCAGGTTGTTTCCGGACATGACGGCGATGGAGAATGTGATGGTCGGCCGCCATGTGCGCACGAAGGCCACCGTGCTTGGCGCAGTCTTGCGCACTCGCGCTACCGTCACCGAGGAGCGAGCGATCCGGCAGCGGTCGCTCGAACTGTTGGAATACGTCGGCGTGGCGAAGTACGCCGACTATCAAGCGCGCACGCTCGCTTATGGAGATCAACGAAGGCTTGAGATCGCGCGAGCACTTGCCACCGATCCGAAATTGCTCGCGCTGGACGAACCCGCGGCTGGCATGAACGCAACGGAGAAGCTCGCGTTGCGCGCGTTGCTCGAAGCGATTTGCCGCGACGGTGTCACGATCCTGCTTATCGAGCACGACGTCAAACTCGTGATGGGGTTGTGCGATCAGGTGACCGTGCTCGACTACGGCAAGGCGATCGCAGTCGGCACGCCCGGCGACGTTCAGCGCAGTCCCGCGGTCATCGAAGCTTATCTCGGTGCCGCGCACACGAACGTCGCGACGAAAGCATTGGCATGAATGACGTCGTGTTGAGCGTGAGTGATCTGAAAGTCGCCTATGGCGGCATTCAAGCGGTCAAGGGCATCGAGCTCGAAGTAAGGGCGGGCGAGCTCGTGGCGTTGATCGGGGCCAATGGTGCGGGCAAGACGACGACGCTGAAGGCCATCACGGGCACCCAGGCGTGGAGCGGTAAAGTCGACTACCTAGGCGCCTCGACAAAGGGGCAGGCGCCGTTTCAGTTGCTCACCAAAGGCCTGACGATGGTGCCGGAAGGCCGCGGCGTTTTTGCGCGCATGAGCGTTATCGAAAATCTGCAGATGGGCGCGTTCGTGCGAAAGGATGCCGCGGGTATCAAGGGCGACATCGAGCAGATGTTCGGAATTTTCCCGCGGCTAAAGGAACGCGCCAAGCAACTCGCAGGGACACTGTCCGGCGGTGAGCAGCAGATGCTCGCGATGGCGCGCGCGATGATGAGCCAGCCCAAGCTGTTACTACTCGATGAACCATCGATGGGGCTGGCGCCGATCATGGTCGAAAAGGTATTCGACGTGATTCGTTCGGTTGCCGAGCGCAAGGTGCCGATGCTGCTGGTCGAGCAAAATGCACGGTTGGCGCTTGAGGCTGCGCACCGAGGCTACGTGATGGAGTCAGGATTGATCACGTTAAGCGGCAATGCGAAGTCGCTGCTGAATGATCCGAAGGTGCGGGAGGCGTACCTGGGAGAAGCTGCTTGAGGCGTGTCCGCGTCGTACCGCGCCAGCGTTTGGCGTAACGGCGCTGCCTGAGTCGTCGGGCACTAAAGTGCCGACCCTGCGGTACTCGCAGCCGCCGCGGCGAAATAGGGCTAAAGCGCTATTTCGCCGAAAGCCCGGCGTCTGCTCCGCTCCTCGGGCGACGACTCCAAAGGCAGCGCCGCTACGCCAAACGCTGGCGCACGGAGCATTCTCCCTATTTTGGGGAGAAGAAAAAAACATCTCGTGCGAGTTAATGTCGCAAACAGCAGCAGCTGGCGCAGATGCGCCGCCTTTGAGTCGTCGCCCGAGGAGCGGAGCAACGCCGGGCTGGTGAGCAAAAAAGCGCTTTAGCCCTTTTTTGCGCCGGCGTTGTGAGTACCGCAGTGGTCGGCACGAAGTGCCCGACGACGTAGGCGGTACAGCTGCGTCAGCCGCTGCTGCACGATAAACATCAGCAAACGTCAGTGCTCGACCTGTACATCCGTTACCCACATCAGTTCGCACGAACCCCCGCCCGTGTCATCGCGCGTTAACGATGAACGCCATGTCCATCCGTCGGTGTGCCGAACGTTGATCAAGTAGCCAGTGAGCCTGACCACTGCACCCTTGCTTATGTTGAGCAGGCGAGTCTTTACTAAGTCGTCGGCCGGCACTAAGTGCGTGTTGGCTGAGCTTTTCGCTATTACCGATGGGTCGATCGGTGGGGAGCCTTCCCAACGGAAGTGATACCAACGGTTGCTCTGGCTGATGCTCAATCGATCGAGCACCGCAGCGTCAGACATCGGTCCCCAACCCAACGCGAAGTCGACCGGCGACAGATCGGCTTCGCGGCCCATTCGATAGCGCTCGATCGACAACACGCGCGCGCGTATGTCGTAGGTCGCGATTGGTTCGATGACGTACCCGGCCCGCTGTAGCGTGGATTCGCCAGCGCTCGATTGAACCGGGATCTCGGCGACCGGGCCGCTTTTTAGAACGCGCCGATCCGCCGCGCGGTCGTAGACGAAATAGGCGACACACGCCGCCATCACCAGACCGACGAACCAGGGTTTCAGGCGTTCCATGTGCCTGTTATAGAGCGACGCACCGATCACTGTGCCGGCAAACAGCGGCGTCTTTTCAAGCATTCTTGTTCGAACAGTCGCTGGCGGCGCCGTCGAATACTGCCGACTCACACGCGGCGCACCGAAACCTTGACGTCCATTCCGACGTAATCAGACGCGGAACCAAACCAGCTGCCGGTCAACGGTGCAGCCAGTTTCGGGTCGCGCGCGAAGGCGACGCGTATCAGGTTCGCGCTTCTGAAAACCGCGTTGGTGGGATCGAACGGAACCCAACCGGCGCCCGGCAGATACACGTCGAGCCATGCGTGCGTGGCGCCGGCGCCAACATGCAGGCGTGCAGATCCTCCTGCGCCCAGTTCGTATCCGCAACCGCAACCGGGGCATCGTTGTTGCCGAACACCGTAATCGTCAACGTCGAGGTGTTCGAGGTCGCCGTGCCGTCCGTCACCGTGTAGGCGAACTGGTCGGTCACCACGTCGCAGCTGTCGAGCCCCTGCACCGCCGCTTTGTCCAGCACATAGGTGTAGGTGCCGTTTGCGTTAAGTGTCAGCGTGCCATAGGTCCCGCAGTATCGCGGCGCCGACGTTGGCGCCAGAGCCGTTGACCGAATTCACGGTCAGCGTCTCGACGTCGGCGTCCGTATCCGCGACGTCCGCAAACGCGCCGCTCGGCGGGTTGCCTTCAGTGTTGTCGGGAGCGTGGTTGGCGCCCAGGATCACGTTGCCGTCGATGCAGCCGTGCAGGTCCTCCTGGGCCCAATTCGTATCCGCGACTGCCACCGGCGCATCGTTACTGCCGAACACCGTGATGGTCAGCGTGGACGTGTTCGAGGTCGCGGTGCCGTCCGTCACCGTGTAGGTGAACTGGTCGGTCACCGTCTCGCCGCTGTCGAGCCCCTGCGCCGCCGCTTTGTCCACCACATAGGTGTAGGTGCCGTCCGCATTCAGCCTCAGCGTGCCGTAGCTGCCGCAGATCGCCATGCCGACGTTGGCGCCGGAGCCGTTCACCGAGTTCACCGCCAGCGGCGCACTATCCACATCCGTGTCCGCCACATCCGCAAACGTGCCGCTCGGTGGAGCGCCTTCCGTGTCGTCCGGCGTGTGGTTCGCACCCAGGATCACATTGCCGTCGACCGTGGCTTGCGGATCCGCCTGCGCCCAGTTCTTGTCCGCCACCGCAACCGGAGGATCGTTCACCGGGCTGAAGTTGATCGTTCCGGTAAATTCGCTGCTGGCATCGAAGCCGTCATTGGCCTGGATCGAGAATGTCGGCGCGACCTCACCGCCGTCATGGGTGAAGCGGACGTGGCCGGCAGCGAGATCGGCGCTTGTGAATGTCGTCGTGCTTGTCCAGCTTCCGTTCGCGAAGACCGCGAACTGACCGTGCGTGACGTTCAGGACCGTAAACGTGAAGTTCGTGCCGTCGGGATCGCTGATACCGATGTCGGCGGCGGTCAGCACCACGGTGCTTCCCTCGGCAACCGCAAGCGATGCCGACGTGATCGCCGGTGCTTCATTCACGCCGATGATGGTGAGAGTCAGAGTTCGATGGAGGGTGTCGGGCCCGGACCGGCTGTCGAAGCCAATCGTGTAGGTGACCGTCTCGTCCTCGGCCAGGAAGACGAAATTGGCCGGGTCATAGCTGACGGCGCCGGTCTGCGCATTAACATTGATCAGCCCGGCAAGACCGGCTCCGTTCGAAGGTGCAGGGCCGGCCGCGCCGACGAGTTGGGCGGTACCGGTGACGAACGGGACCGGCACGTCGGTGTCCGGATCGAAGATACTGACCTGATCGCCGATATTGAACGTCGCACTGCTGGTCGCAGGAAGAGCGACAACCACATTGCTGACGTTGACCTGGGGCGGGCTGTTGAGCACCGGGATGAAGTCGTCCGATGCGGTCCGTGGAGTTATGATGAGACCAGCTCTGTCCAGAAGAGCCGGCGACTGCGGCATTTCAAAATTGATCGGATCAACCGGAAGTCCCCCTGGCGACCCCGGGGGAGACGAGGATCCGTTGGGAGCGTTCGATTTCGGAACATAGTTTGGATAATACTCCCGCATTGTCTGGTCGATAAGCGCCTGAACGGCGCGCGAAGTCGGGCTGGCCGCCTGCGTCGATACATCGCCTGTGCCGGTGACGTTGGTCACCAGCCCCAACTGGTTGACCTGGCCGATGATCGTGTTCGGGCTGCTCCTGCTGTACAGGAGAACCGAGCCGCTTACTCCGCCAGGCTCTTCGAGCACCTGAACTCGAACTGGCGGCACCAGGCCCGATCCCGGCACCACAAAATCGATCTCAGCCAGAACCGCTGTGCCACGGATACCCATGGTCGCCGTCGGCGTTTCGACTCTCATGTCGCCGCGTTTGGCCGTCTCGCCGGCGACAAAGACGATCGTCCCCTGCACCAGACTGAGCAACGATGAGTTCGACGACCCGGCCGGGTCGTAGATCATCTCGTTGAGAACCATCCTCGCGTTGGCCGACAGCCCGAAGACGGTGCCATCGATGAACACCAGACCAAGCGAGGAATTCGCCGCGGTCTGGACAACGTCGCCCTTGCGGACTTCGTCACCGATGTTCAGCTGAACCGAGACGCCATTGCGGATGACTGTCGCGACGCCGGTCAGCTTGCTGACTTTTCCGATGACCGCCGCGGCACTCGAAGCCTGCCCGGCCTGTGCGTATTGCACGTCGCCGCTCAAGGCCTGGACGACATCACCCGACAGAACAGCACCATCGCGCGACGTGAGAGTGGCCCGCTTCTCACCCTTGAAATAGTCGTCGATGACGATCTGTCGGTCGTCTTTCGAAATCACCAGGTCCGAACCGGACCGCCTGAAGTCGCCCGTGAACAGCAGATGCGCGTCAGCAACGACGCGCGCGTCCGCTTGAATATTATGATGCGTGGAATTGCTATCGGTCGCGATGTTGGGATTTTCGGAACCCAAATCGAGCGACGCCCGACCGAGGTTGGAGACTTCGGCGACGACCACTGCCCACTCGCACTGTTTTGGTTAAAATTCTGTAATCGTTATTAGAGGTTAAATACCACTTTTTGACATAATCCGGAAGGATATCGGTTGGACCGGTTAAAAGCGCGCAATGGTTGCGCCAGCGCACGGGTCGCGGCGGAAACGCCAGCGGTATTAAATAGCCGTTAAATCGCACAAACGACCGAAAACGCTGAATTAAATGACCCCCATTAACCCGCACGCGGTACGAGCACTGCGCGATCCGTGACCGCCAACGGGAAAGCGGCCTGCCTAAGATTTTAGGCAAAGCGCCCCTTTCTTGTTCAGGTTGTCGCGAGTGTTCGTGACCCCACTCCTCCCGCCTTAAGCACCCAGAAACCCGCCGCAGCCAAGCTCGTGGCCAATGGATCCGGTCGCGCGCGCTGCTTCGAGCTTCGCCGACGCCCGGACGGGGGCGTCAAATGTTTCTCATCACTTCGCGCATGTTGCGCGTCTTTGGCTTGGCGCTTGCGAGCGTCGCATTCGTGTTGCCGACAACACTCGTCGCCGCACCCGCACAGCCGCGGGCGCAAATCGACGTGGCGGAAAAGACGCGCGAGCCGTTCGGAGACGCTCTGTTGCTGCCGGCGGGAGGTGGCGTCCTCCAAAAGTGGTTCGGCGTATGGCGTCAGTGGAACGACGAGCAGCGAACGCTCGTCGATTGCAGGGCTGATCGGGCGCGGTGCACGGATCCGGCGGCGCTCGAATTTCTTGCAATTGTCGACAGTGCAAGGGCGTTGAAGGGACGCGCCCAACTTGGCGAGATCAACCGTGCGATCAACCTCGCGATCAGGCCGGTGAGCGATGTGGCGGCTCACGGCGCGATCGACGCCTGGAGCTCGCCTCTGGCGACGCTCACCAGACATTCCGGGGACTGCGAGGACTATGCCATCCTGAAGTTCGCTGCTCTGCTCGAAGCTGGCGTCTCGTCCGAAGATCTCCGCGTTGTGGTCGTCCGCGACACGGCGCGCTCCGAAGATCACGGGGTCGTTGCCGTGAGACACGAGGGAGAGTGGCTCGTCCTCGACAACCGGCGTCTCTTGATGCTTGCGGACACTCAGCTCGCGAACTATTCGCCCCTGTTGCAACTCGATGGTGCCGGCGCACGACGATACCTCGACACCTCGCGCGCTTCAGGCCAGGACACCGGCCCTTCCGCCGTGGTCGCCCCGAGCGCGATCGCGCAGTAAGTCCGCCGGCGCAAAGTGGCAGCGCGCGTGCTGCGGACGCAAAGTCCGCTCCCGACCGCGCCGCATCGACGGTTGCGCCGAGCACCTGTTCATCCGAACGCGAGACCTCCGGCAAACTCAAGGCCGGATGACTGAATTGCAGTTGCCTCGGATGCGAGCCTGCCTCCATTATCAGGCAACAACAAGCAAACGCAGCCTGTGGGGGATCCTTCGATGATGGTGCAGACGGTGACGGGACCGATCCCGCTCGAGCGGCTGGGGCGGACGCTGATGCACGAGCACCTGTTCATCGCGTTTCCCGGCGCCGAGTTCGATCCAACCGCGACATTCGACCGCCCGGCCTTCATCGAGGAAGCCGTGCGGCGCCTCGTGCAGCTGCGCAACGAGCACGGCGTGCGCAGTTTCGTCGATCCCTGCCCGATCGAGCTCGGCCGCGATGCTGCGATGATGAAGGAGATCTCGGAAAAGTCCGGCATGCACATCATCTGCACCACCGGCTTCTATTTCGAGGACATGGGCCTGCCGGTGTACTGGCGGACGCGCACGGTCGACGAGATCGCCGAACTTTACATCCGCGAGATCACCCACGGCATCGGCGAGACCGGCATCAAGGCCGGCGCGATCAAGGTGGCGACCGGCGCGCCGGTCGTCACGGCGCTGGAAAAGAAGTTTCTGGCCGCGGCCTGCATCGCGCAGAAGGCGACCGGCGTGCCGATCATCACCCACACGCAGGACGGCTGCGCGGGACCGGAACAACAAAAACTGTTCGCCGACGGCGGTGTCGAGCCGCAGCGCTGCCTGATCGGCCATTGCTGCGGCAATGCCGATCCCGCCTATCACCGCCAGGTGGTCGACGGCGGCACCTATATCGGCTTCGACCGCATCGGGCTGACGCGCTTTCAGCCGGATGAGGTACGCGCCGACAATCTCGCCAAGCTCGTGAAGGACGGGTTCCGCGCGCAGATCATGATGAGCCAGGACCGGCATTGCGGCTGGCTCGGAAAATTCCCGCGCCAGCTTACGCCCAAGGAACTGGCGACGATCGAGTACCTGAAATCGCAGGGGCGCTATCCGCCGCCCTACACCTACATGTTCACCGACTTCCTCCCGATGCTGCACGCCCGCGGCGTCAACCAGGCGGACATCGCCTCCATCCTCGAGGACAATCCGCGCCGCTTCTTTGCCGGCGAGGCGCTGCCCAAAGCGGCGAATTGACCGGACGGCCGTCTCCGCAGCCATCGCAACAGGCCGTTGCGACGAGAATGTCGTTCTGGCCACGTCAATTGCCGCGGTTCAGCGGATAGATTTGATTGACAAGTGGGGCTGGAAGGCGCGTGCTGCTCCCGCATCGCAGCGTCTGACCGAAAATCTGTCCGTGTTGCGTGACGTGCGCAAAGCTCGTCCGAAAGAGACGAACGCACAGCAACACCTTTTGAAAGAGCAGGTCGTGGACGGGAAAATCTTCAACAGCTCCGGCACCTATGTCGCCGTGATGCGTGGCAATGCGGTTCACGACCTTAAGGGACGCAAGGTCTACGAACTGAAGGGCACCAAGATCTACAAATTGTCAGGCGAGCTCGTCGGCCATCTCGAACGTCGCGAGGGATCCGAAGCCCGGCTCAGCCGATCCATGGATACACTGTTTTGAGCACAATAATCAGAGCCGCCACATACATCATGCTTGCCGCGATGCTCGGCGGCGGCCCCGCCTTTGCCGAAACGACCCAGTGCCGCTCCATCCAGTCGAGAAAAGACCGCAATGCCTGTTATGAGCAGCAAAAGGTCGCGAAACAGGCGCCCACCAAATTGGGCAGCACGAAGATAGGCGACGCGGTCGAGCAGATGAAAGTCGATGACGACCTGTTGACCAAGCGCCTGCAGGGCATCTGCCGCGGGTGTTGAGGAAGCGCCCTGCCCTCGTCGATCTCCCTGAGTAGTCTCCCTGAGCCATTCGCCACCTGCACGAGACACCTGCACGCGACACCTGCGCCGCAACGCGCTGGCTGCGCGAGCATGCCAGCTTTCCGGCTTTCAACACGGCGGCGTTGTTTCTTGTGGCGGCACGGCTCGCGGCGATGTGAGCGAAGATGTTAGTCCGATTCCTGTCTGAACGCGCAAAAGTAATGGGACTTCCACTGATCTAGCGGCTAAAAATGAGCCAAAAGCCCCGCTCTTTAAGGACGCGGGCGAGTGGAGGAGACGTTTTTTGGCTGCTGACAGCACTGCCCTGGGGGCAGATGTCGACGCATTGACCGGACCATACGCGGCGAGCCTGCGCGCCGCCCGGTTGCGGGCTGCCGGACGCGGCCTGTGGTCCGCCTCTCTCCTTGCGATCCTGACGTTCCTGGTCGCCTATCCCGTCTCCATGCTGCTGCTGGGCGCGCTGACCAATACCAACCCGGTGGTCGACGGCTTCGGCATCTTCGACCTGTCGTTCACGAATTTCGTCACCGTCCTCGCCAATCCGAACGTCCACGCAGCGCTCATCAATTCACTGATCGCCTGCGGCGGCGGCACCGCGCTGGCCGTGGTGATCGGGCTGGGCTTCTCGTGGATCGTGGTGCGCACCAACACGCCCTGCAAGCGCTTCATCGCGGCCGTGAGTTTGGTGCCGCTGTTCGTGCCGCCGCTGGTCGCCGCCGTCGCCTGGGCGATCCTCGCCTCCCCTAAATCGGGTCTGTTGAACACGCTGCTGGCGGGCATCGGCATCGACTGGCGCTTCAACGTCTATTCGATGCCGGGGATGATCGTGATCTTCGGCGTCTACTACGCGCCCTATGTCTACATGTTCACGGCATCGGCGCTGCGCAACATGGATCCGGCGCTGGAAGAAGCCGCCGAGATTTCCGGCGCCACCGCGCTGTCGACGCTGCTGACGGTGACGTTCCCGCTGATCGCGCCGGCGATCATTTCGGGCATGCTGCTGTCGTTCATCGTCATGCTCGGCATCTACGGCATTCCGGCGGTGCTCGGCACGCCCGGCGACATCCCGGTGCTGACGACCTACATCTTCAAGCTTACGGCCTGGTCGCCGCCGCTCTATTCGACCGCGGCCGCGGTCGCCATCATCCTGATGGTGGTAACGGGCTTCCTGGTGTGGCTGCAGCACCGTGTCGTCAGCGCGAAGAGCTACATAACGGTCGCGGGCAAGGCGTTCCGCCCGGCCGTGATGAACCTCGGCCGCTGGCGCTATTTCACGCTGGCGCTCGCCATCGTTTATCTTTTCATCGTCGTGGTGCTGCCGACGCTGGCGCTGATCGTGGCGGCGTTCCGGAAATTCCTGTTCATCCGGACGATCGCAAGCCTGTTCGAACTCAAAGCAGTACTCGCTGATCCATTTCGAGCGCCTGTTCGACAATCCGCTGGCGCTGCGCTCCATCGTCAACACCATGGAGGTCGGCTTCATCACCGCCATCGTCGGCGGCGTGCTGGCGTTCGCGATCGGCTATACGATCCATCGCACGAAACTGCCGGGACGCAGGAGCATCGACGTGATCTCGACGCTGCCGGTCGCCATTCCCGGGCTCGTGATCGGCGTCGCCTATCTCTGGGCCTGGATCGGCCTGCCGGGCGGGCTCTACGGCACGATCTGGATCCTGGCGCTGGCCTTCATCGCGCGCTTCATGCCGGACACCATCAAGGCGCTCTCGACGTCGCTGTTGCAGATCCACCGCGAACTCGAGGAAGCCGCCTGGATCTGCGGCAGCAACCTGATGCGGACGATCCGTACGATCGTGCTACCCTTGGCGCGGCCGGGCGTGATCGCGGCGATGACGCTGTTGTTCATCCTGGCGATCCGCGAGCTCGGCTCGTCGCTGTTTCTCTACACCAGCAATACCATGGTGATGGCGGTGCTGCTGCTCGACTACTATGAGGGCGGCAATATCGGCATCACGGCGGCGTTCAGCCTCGTGCAGACGATCCTGCTCGGCCTGCTGATCGGCGTTGCGCATTGGCTGTCACGCGGCGGGACCGACAGCGGCGTCGGCAAGGCCGGTTGAATGTGACGAACCTCGGAGGAGCACAATGAAGAACACTGACCTCACCCGTCGGCAATTCTCGGCTGGCGCCGTGACAAGCATTGCGGCAGCAGCACTCGGCGCGCGTCCGGCCGCGGCGCAGAATTTCGGCGCGCCGGAACTGATCGAGGCCGCCAGGAAGGAAGGCAGGATCGTCTACTACACCGCCGATTTCAGCGAGCCGGAACAGGAGATCATCAAGGCCTTCAACAAGCGCTTTCCATTCGTCAAGGTCGAGATGGTGCGCGCGCCGGGCGGGCAGCTCATCACCCGCATCAAGACCGAGGCCGCGGCCAACAAGCTCTCGGCCGACGTCGTCACGCATTCCGACCGCGCCCTGATGAAGGGGATCGCCGACCTGTTCCAGGATTATCGGCCGCCGAACGCCGATGCCTATCGCGATGACGTGCTGGTGGCGCCGCAACTCTGGCCGAAGACCACGCTCGGATGGTCGATCGCCTACAATCCGGAGCTCGAGAAGAACCCGCCGAAGAGCTGGATGGACCTCTGCAAACCCCAGTACGGGCCGAAGAAGATCGGCCAGGTGATCGCGCCGTCCGGCGGCACCACCTGGACCCGCATCATGTTCGAGCGGCAGACCTTCGGCGACGACTACTGGAAGAAGCAGGCGGCCACCCAGCCGGTGCTTTATCCCTCGGGCGCGCCGACGGCCGATGCGCTGGTGCGCGGCGAGATCTCGATCGGCGTGCTGCTCTACAACATCGCCTACATGAAGAAGCGCGACGGCGCGCCGGTGGACATCATCTTCCCCTCGGACGGCGTGCCGCTGAACTATTATGCCGCCGGCATCCCCAGGACGGCCGCCAATCCGAACGCCGGAAGATTGTTCCTGAACTGGTGCATGTCGGACGAAGGCCAGGCCTTCCACATCAAGGAGCTCGGCTACCTCACGGCGCTGAAGAAGCCGCCGTTCAATCCGCCCGGCTACGACCCGGCCGTGATCAAGACCTGGTCGCCGAATTTCGCGCAGTATGAATCACTGCGCGACGGCTGGATCGATGAATGGAACAAGACATACGGCTATCGGCAGTGATGTGTCGTCCTTGAAGGTCGTGAACCGAGCAACATGTCAGCGGAACTGAAGGTCGAGCACTTACGAAAAGTCTTTTCGATCGGCCGCCCGGCCATCGACGACGTCAGCTTTCGCGCGGGTGCCGGGGAGATCGTCGTGCTGCTCGGCCCCTCCGGCTGCGGCAAGACGACGACGCTGCGCTGCGTCGCCGGCCTGGAGACGCCGACCAGCGGTGATATCGCCATCGGTCGCGACACGGTCTCGGCACCCGCGCGCGGCGTGCTGGTGCCGCCGCGCCTGCGCAACATCGGCATGGTGTTCCAGTCCTACGCGGTATGGCCGCACATGACGGTGCGCCAGAACGTGACGTATCCGCTGCGCCAGCGCAAAGTCCCGCGCGCGGAAGCGGGTGCGAAGGTCGACGAAGTGCTCGAGCTTGTCGGGCTCTCCGAATACGCCGAGCGACCGGTGGTCGCGCTCTCGGGCGGCCAGATGCAGCGCGTGGCGCTGGCGCGCAGCCTCGTCTATCAGCCGCAGCTGCTGCTGCTCGACGAGCCGCTGTCGAACCTCGATGCAAAACTGCGCTTGAGGCTGCGCGACGATTTGCGCCGCATCATCAAGCAGACCGGCGTCACCGCACTCTACGTGACGCACGACCAGGCCGAAGCGGTCGTGCTCGGCGACCGCATCGGCGTGATGCGTGACGGCAGGCTGTTGCAGATCGCCTCGCCCGATCAAATCTACAATCGTCCCGCGGACATGTTCGTGGCGAATTTCACCGGAGCGTCAATTGCGTTGCCGGGCCGCCTCGTCGATCGCAACGGCGAATTCGGCACGGTCGAGACCCGTGGCGGCAATCGCCTGACGGCATGGTTGCCGCCGGGTCTTGCGGCGGGAAACGACGTCAATGTGGCGCTGCGGCCTGAGAATATCCGGCTTGGCGTGCAGGGCGCAAACGAACCCAATCACTTTACCGCACGCGTCACCGGCCAGCGCTACCAGGGTACGCAGACGGTGTACGAGCTTTCGGCGCTTGGCGGCAACCTCGAAGCGCTGGAACTCGGCACAAGCGCCCGTTATCCGGTCGGCAGCGACGTCCAGATCTCGCTGCCGCCGGGACTTTGCTGGGCCTATTCGGCGAACGAGACCGCGCCGGCCGACTGAGGGCGCCGCCCACTCTCGTGCCCACAGTGACGGCGCTATGCCCGTGCCGCGGGATGCACGTGGCACGCTCAGGGTCTGACCCGTCCGACATTCAGGTTGTTCACCGATAGCACGCGCCGCCCCCTGCCGTTCTAATCGCCGCGTCGTGAGGAACAGGCACGGGGTCTGGGACGTCGCGACCGCACGTTGTGCCTTGCGCATCCCGAACGGAGAACATCATGTCAAATGCAACAAAACTTGCAGCAGCGCTGAGCGTCGCCGGAACGATGCTGGCGTTCTCACCGGCCTCCCATGCACAGCAGCTGCGTCAGGTTCCTTACGCAGCTAGTGTTTATGTCGACTGCTACTACGACCCCTCGCTCATCTGCGGGCGCGACGCCTATGCCGCCGTCACGCCCTACGCAGCCTACGCCGCGGTCAACGGCATCGTGCAGCCGTCCTATTTCGCGACGGCGCCACTGTTCGGGCGCGGCCTGCGCGGTGGAGACTGGGTCGCAATCCACGGCTCAGGCGGCAACAGCCGCTAGTGCACGATCCCGAAAGCGGGAAGCGGCTTTCGGAATGGATCATGCACAAACTGAAAGACAGGCGACGAGTTTGATTTGGCGAAGCTGAAATCAGGCTCTCGCGAAAGCCTACCCGAACAACAAGACACCTGAGGCAGACCGATGAGCACCCTGATCGTCCTTGGCTTCGACGGTATCCACACCGCAGATGAGGTTTTGAACAAGACGCGCTCGATGCAGAAGGAGAAGCTGATCGAGCTTGAGGACGCTTGCGTCGTCGAACGCACCAAGGACGGCAAGGTCCACGTCAAGCAGGCAGTCAACATGACCGCGCTCGGCGCGGCGAGCGGCGGTTCGCTCGGCGCGCTCTGGGGCACGCTGGTCGGCCTGCTGCTGCTGAACCCGCTTGCGGGCCTGGCTCTCGGCGCTCTCGCGGGCGCCGGGACCGGCGCGCTGTCGGGCGCCCTCACCGACTTCGGCATCAACGACGAGTTCATCAAGAAGCTCGGCGAGACGATCCCGCCGGGCTCGTCGGCGCTGTTCATTCAGGTGAAGGAGATGACCGAGGACAAGGTCCTGGCCGAGCTCGAGCCGTTCAAGCCGCGGGTGCTCAAGACCTCGCTGTCGAACGCCAGCGAGGAGAAGCTGAAGAGCGCGCTCAAGCAGGCGGCGTAAACTCATCCTCGCGCCAGTTCGATGCGCTGAGCTTGCGTCAATCCATGGAGTCATGCCGGGCCTTAGGCGAGCGAAGCGACGCCGTTCTTCGAACGGCCGTCCCGGCCATGACGGGATCGAATCCGGCCAGCACGATCATCGCGCCGCTGAGGCCTTCGGCGGCGCGGCGAGCGATGCGATCCTTGGCCGCACCTTTTCGGCGAGCAGGATCATGGAGCGGCGGGCCAGCGCCGGATCGGTCCAGTCCTTGCCGGCATAGAGCAAGCGTGCCGAAATCGCCCGATCCTTTCGCCGAAACGCGAGCAGTTCGTCGGCCACCTTGTCGGGCGTGCCCCAGATCACCAGGTCGTCGAGGACGCGGTCGAGGTTGACCGTGTCGTCGGTCGCGTTCGGGTCTTCCTTGAAGAGATTGCCGCGGCCGCCCTTGAGAAGCTTCGTGAGAAGCTGGCGGTAGTAGAAGCGATACGGGCTTTGCGGCCCGAGCGCGTAGGCTTTCGCCTGCGCCAGATCGTCGGCGACGAAGATCGACTTGGCGACGCGCCAGTTGGCCGGATCGGCCGGCCGGCCGGTGCGCGCGCAACCTTCGAGCGTATTTCGTCCAATGGGTCGCGACCCATTTGGGCAGAAGAAAATTCGCCGAGATCGGATTCCAGCCGCGCGCGGCCGCTTCGGCCACGCCTTGCGAGTAGGGCGAGACCGCGGTCACGACGATGGGCGGATGCGGCTTCTGCAAGCGGCTTGGCGATCAGTCCCTGACCGATGTCGGCCATCATCGTGCGCGCCGTCGACACGTTCCAGAACTTGCCTTCCAGCGCGTAGGGAGGCTCGCTCGTCCAGATCCTGACGATGAAATCGATCGCCTCGAGGAACATCGCATTGCGGTCGGCGTCGAGGTTTCCGAACACCTCGGCGTCGGACATCAGGCCGCCCGGGCTGATGCCGAAATTGAACCGGCCGTCGAGCATGTGGTCGAGCATCGCGACCTGCGCGGCCACCGCCGCGGGATGAGAATTGGGCAGGTTGACCGTCCCGGTGCCGAGCCGCATGCGCTTGATGTCACTGGCGATCCAGGCAAGGAAGCTGATGCAGGAGGTGATGTTCTCCGCCTGGTCGGTGGTGTGCTCGCCGACATAGGCCTCGGTGAAGCCGAGCTCGTCGGCGAGCACGAAGGCTTCCCTGTCCTCGCGCAACGACTGGCGCCAATCCTTGTCCAGCGGATGGATCGGCATCGTGAAGAAGCCGAGATTCATGGGCTCACTCCCGGCGAGCTTGCACATCTCAGGACAGCTCGGCCCGCACCAGCGCGGCGCCTTCCGCGAGCGCCTTCAGTTTCGCAAACGCAAGCTCGCGCGGCAGATACTTCATGCCGCAATCGGGCGCCGGCATCAGCCGCTCGGGCGCAACATGCTTCAAGGCCGCGCGAATGCGGTCCGCCACCGTCGCAGGCGTTTCCGCCGCGGGATCGGACGAGATCGATGACGCCGAGCATGATCGTCTTCGGCGCGAGGTCCTTGAGCACGCCGAGATCGAGCTTCGGCTGCGCCGCTTCGATGGAAATCTGGTCCGCCGCACACGCGGCGAGCTCGGCCAGGAACGAGTAGCCGACCGGCTTCTGGCCGGCGACGACGGCGGCATAGCCGAAGCACAGATGCACCACGGTGGTGACCGTGACGCCTTCGAGCGCGCGGTCGATCGCCTTGACTGCAATCCGCTTTGCGGCGGCGGGATCCTGGCGCAACCACGGCTCATCGAGCTGGATCACGTCGGCGCCGGCCTTTTCGAGATCGCGCGCCTCCGCGTTCACGGCGGCGGCGTAGTCCATGACCATCTCGTCGGCGTCGCGATAGTGCTCGTTGACCGCCTGCCGGCTCATCGTGAACGGGCCCGGCAGCGTGATCTTCGCCGTCCGCTCGGTATTGCGGCGAAGAAACTCCATGTCGCGCACTTCGACCGGGCGGGTGCGGCGGATGGGGCCGACGACGCGCGGGACGGCGGTGGCGAGGCCGGCCTTCGACACGACCTGACCCGGCTTGCCGCACTCGATGCCCTCGAGCGCGGTCGCGAAGCGATTGGAATAGCTCTCCCGCCGCATCTCGCCGTCGGTGATGATGTCGATGCCGGCGCGCTCCATGTCGCGGATCGCAAGCAGCGTCGCATCGTCCTGGGCCTGTTCCAGCCACGGCTCCGGCACGCGCCAGAGATCGAGGCGCACGCGCGCCACGCCCTTCGACAGCAGTTGGCGGTCGACCAGCCAATCCGGCTGCGGATAGCTGCCGACGACCGTCGTGGGCAGAAGCGTGGGCGCCATGGTTGGCCTCCGCGATTATGCGACGCCGCCGAGATAGAGCCGCTTGACGATGTCGTTGCCCTTCAATTCGTCGACCGAACCGCGCCGCGACGACGATCTCGCCATGGACGATGATGTAGCCGCGGTCGGCGATGCGGATCGCCTGATTGAAGTTCTGCTCCGCCATCAGCACGGTCAGGCCGAGACGCTGATTGAGCTCGCCGATCTTGGCGATGGTCTGCGAGACCAGCAGCGGCGACAGCCCGACCGACGGCTCGTCGATCAGCAACAGGCGCGGCGACGACATCAGCGCGCGCGCGATGGCCAGCATCTGCTGCTGCCCGCCCGACATGGTGCCGGCGAGCTGGCTTCTGCCGCTCCTTCAGCACCGGAAACGTCTCGAAGGCGAGCGCGAGGTTGCGGTCGATGTCGCGGCGGGCGGCCTTGCGGAAGGCGCCGAGCATCAGGTTTTCCAGCACGGTCAGCTTGGGAAACAGCCGCCGCCCCTCCGGCACCAGCGCCACGCCGAGATCGACGATGGCCTCCGCCGACAGCTTGGTCAGATCGTGCGCGTTGCCGTCGATCGTCAGCGACATGCTGCCGCGCTGCGGCCGCACCAGGCCCGCGACGCACTTCATCAGCGTGCTCTTGCCGTTGCCGTTGGTGCCGAGCAGCGCGACGGTCTCGCCGGCCTCGACATGGAGCGTGACGCCGCGCAGCGCCTTCACGGCGCCGTAACCCGCATCGAGGCCGTTGATGGCGAGGCTAAGTGCCAAGATAGGCCTCCTGCACCCGCTGGTTCGCCATGACCTCGGCCGGCGTGCCGATCGCGATGATCTTGCCGGCGTCGAGACACATCACGCGCTCCGAGAAGCGCATCACCGCCTGCATGATGTGCTCGATCATGATGATGGTGATGTCCTCGGCCGCAAGGCTCATCAGCAGATCAAGCACCTCGTCGACCTCCGAGCCGGAAAGGCCGGCCATCGCCTCGTCGGAAATCAGCAGCTTCGGGCGCGTCGCCATCGCGCGGGCGAGCTCCATCTTGCGCAATTCCACCTGGCTCAGCGCTTGTGGTCGACACGTCGGCCTTGGACGCGAGCCCCATCCGCGTCAGGATCGACATCGCGGTGTCGCGCCGCTGCGCGGCCGAGACGAACGTCCGTGGCCGACGCGCAAAGTCGAGCGCCACCATGAGGTTTTCGGCGACCGTCATGCTCCTGAACGGCCGCGGGATCTGGAAGCTGCGCGCGATGCCGCGGCGCGTGCGCATATGCGGCGGCAAGCGCGTGATGTCCTCGCCGCGGAACACGCACGGTGCCGGCCTCGGTGCGGAACGCGCCGGAAATGCAGTTGATCAGCGTCGTCTTTCCCGAGCCGTTCGGGCCGATCAGGCCGAAGCGCTCGCCCGGGCGGATATCGACGCTGACATTGTCGAGCGCGACGAAGCCGCCGAAGCGCTTGGTCACGCGCCGATCCGCAGCAAGGGCGGCTCGGGTTCGCCGGGGGACGTCATGCTTCGCCTCCCGTGCGCTTGCGGCGAGCCTGCGGACCAGGCCGATGATGCCCTTCCGGCGCGCGCCACCACGAACAGCACCAGCATGACGCCGAGCACCAGCACGTTCACTTCCGACGAGATGGTGACGGTCAGCAATTGCTGCGTCGCGCCCAGCAGGATCGCGCCGAGCACCGGGCCCGCCCAATGCGCGGTGCCGCCGATCAGCGACATGGCCAGCGCCGAGACCGAGTAGTTGAGATTGAAGGCGGACGACGGGTCCGCGTACTGCAGGTACATGGCGGCGGGCGCGCCGGCCGCGCACATCAGCGCGCCGGAGATGACGCAGGCCAGCAGCTTCAGCCGCAAGGTCGGCACGCCGGTGCATTCCGCGGCGAGTTCGTCGTCCTTGAGCGCCTGCAGGCCGCGGCCGATCCATGAGTTCTGGATGTAGCGCGAGATCGCAACCGCCAGCACCACCAGCAGCGCCTGGACGAAGAACAGCATCTGCACATAGCTGTCGAACGGCGCACGTCACCGGCGGCCGCTGCAGCTGAATGCCGGCCGCGCCGCCGACAAACCGCCAGTTGGTGATCGACGGTCTCGATGATGATCGTCAGCGCGATCGTCGCGATCGAGAAGAAGATGCCCTGCATGCGCAAGGTCAGCAGGCCGAGCGCGAAGCCCAGCAGCGCGCCGACGGCGGCGGCGGCCGCGATCTGCACGGCGAGCGGCGCGCCGATCGCCTTGAACAGGAACACGGCCGTGTAGACGCCGATGCCGAAAAAGGCGCTGGTGCCGAAATTCACGTAGCCGGCATAGCCGCCGAGGATGCTCCAGGCCACCGCGAGCACGATGAACTGCAGGATCACGTAGCCGGCAAAGAACGGATACTCGTTGCCGATGACCTGCGTCATCAGCAGCGACGGCGGCGAGAAACAGCGACCGCCCCGATCCAGAAAGAGATGCTGTTGCGCTTCATGATCGCCTGCCGAACAGGCCCTGCGGCCGGACGGCGAGCACGCCGAGCAGCATCGCGAAGGAAATCGCCGGCGCCCAGGAGGCGCCGAACAGGGTGAGGACGATGGTTTCGGCGACGCCGAGGATGATGGCGGCGACCAGCGTGCCGCTCATGCTGCCGAGCCCGGCCATGACGACGACGCAGAAGGTCCGCCCGATATAGGCGCGGTCGAGCGTCGGCTCGACCGGCGCGACGATGATCAGCAGGGCGCCGGCGATGCCGAGCACGGCGGTGGCGATGCCGAACGCCCATTGCTTGATCCGGACCGGGTTGGCGCCCATCAGCCGCAGCGCCTCCTGGTCCTGCGCGACCGCGCGGATCGCGCGTCCCATGAAGGTTCGCGACAGATAGAGCGTCAGCAGGATCGTCAGCGCCGAGCGCGACCACGAACGCGACCAGCTGCCGGAACGGAATCCGCATGTCGCCGATCCGCCAGGCCTTGCCGATATAGGTCGCGGTGACCGAGCGCTGGTCGACGCCGAATTGCAGGATGATCAGCACTTCGATGATGAAGGCGATGCCGAAGAAGAACGCGATGCCGCGCACGCCGGCGTCGCTGCCGCGCCTCTCGAAGGTCTCGTAGTACAAGCGGTAGGCGACGAGACCGAACAGGAAGAACAGCGGCGTGATCAGCAGCCCCGCCAGCAGCGGGTCGATCTCATAGCGATCGTTGAGGAAGAACACGCCGTAGGACGCCAGCACCAGGAAGGCCGGATGCGCGACGTGGGGAACGTCGAGCAGGCCGAACGACATCGACAGTCCGATGCTGACGGCCGCATAGAAGCAGCCGAGCAGCACGCCGAGCACCACCGCATCGAGCAGCAGTTCAATCGAAAACACGTGAGACGTCCCCCTTGACCCGTCCTTCAGCCGCCGCTTCCCGCGGTTCGCGCACGCTCGTCCATCCTATCCGGGCGTCTCGAAGGACGCAGGTGCGCTGACCGCCTGGTCAGCCGCACGCATGGTCCGACGAGAAGGCCGCGACGCCTACTTCCGGGCGGCCTCGAAGGGAGTGATCAGATCGCCGGTCTTCAGTTTCGCCGGGAAACAGGATCACCTGTTTGCCCGGGCTGCGGAACTGCTCGATGTTCTTGTCCTCGACGCCGCGGAACTGGGCCTGCAGCGTCGCCGGTTTCCTTCCACTCGCCGTCCGCCGCAAACGCGATCGGCCCGACGATGGTCTTGTGCTCGTTCTCGCGCAGGTATTTCGCCAGCGCCTTCTGGTCGAGCGACCTCATCGCCTTGACGGCCTGCTCGATCATCTGGCCCATGGCGTAGCCGTAGGGCGCGAGATAGTAGCCGAGCGGATCGACCTTGGCTTCCACGGCGCGCTTGGTATAGGTCTCGAAGAACGCCTTGGTGCCCTCGTTGTACATGCTCGGCTCCGGCAGCCATGTGTTGTAGTTGACGACGCCGTTGAGCAGCGAGCCCATGTTCTCCATGACCGCGGCGAACTGCAGGCCGACCATGCCGCCGCCGAAAATCTTGACGTTGTCGCCGACCCCGATCTCGTTCACGGCGCGCAGGATGCCGGCCGAATCCGGCGGATAGGACGCGACATAGACGATGTCGGGCTTGGCGGCATTGAGCGCGCGGATGATGCTGGAGAATTCCACCGTGTTCGGCGGATAGGCCTGGTCGAACACGATCTGCATGTTGAGCTTCTTCGCGACCTCTCGCGCGGTCTGCGCCAGGTTCTGGGCGAATTCCTGGTCCGCCGCGAGCAGCGCGATGGTCTTGCCGCCGGCCTTCTGGCCGAGATCGAGGAAGGACGACGCCCAGCTGTCGGCCGGTCCCCACGGCGCATTGTTGAACCACATGTCGTGGCCGACCTTGCTGTTCACCTGGAACGAGAAGTTGCCCATCAGCAGCAGGCCGCGCTGCTTGACCAGCGGCATCAGCGGCGCGGTCGGCACGGTCGCGTAGGGCGCGAACAGGAGATCGACCTTGTCGACGTCGAGCAGCTTGGAGTAGATCGCCGGCGTTTCCGAAGCGCTCGATTTGTCGTCATAGACGACCAGCTCGACCTTGCGGCCGAGCAGGCCGCCCTTGGCGTTGACGTCGTCGCGCCAGATCTCGATGCCGAGCAGCGAGGCCTTGCCGCCGCCGGCGAGGCCGCCGGTCTGCGCCATCGACATGCCGATCTTGATCGGCGGCTGCTGAGCGATTGCGCCTGAGGTCAGCCCGAGTAACGTGACGGCAACCGCTCCGCCGAGAAGTGTCCTGCGTTTCATTGATCCTCCCACTTGTTTTTGTCGTTCATCGCCGGCCGCATTCGGATCTTCGCCCGATTGTTACGGACAGGATGGTATTGCACTAGCTGAAATGATATCCCGCTTCTGATGTCTCTTTCCCTGACCGCGCTTAGACAAACGTCGAGCCGCAGAGTACGGTCTCTCGTGCTGCGATTGCGAAGCTCGCAGCACGAGCTCATGCGGACAGCTGCACGGCGCCGCGCTGAGGTCACGCATCGGCAGCGCTAGCTTGCGGCGCGTGCGACTGCCCATTCCCCGCCTTGGCCGACCGCATGATCGCGGCCGGATCGGTGCCGACGCGGCCGCTGGTCTTGTCGGCCTCGCCTTCGCGCGACAGCCGCATGTCGAAGCGGATGCTCGGCAGCCCCTTGATCGGGCAGTTCGGATCGTTCGCATCGATGTCGACGGCGAGGTCGCCCGACGAGCCGAACACGACGTCGTCCGCAAGATGCGGATCGTCGCGCAGGTAGAGCGCGGTCACCAGTTCGCGATAGCCCGGCGCGCCGACCAGGAAGTGAATGTGCGCCGGCCGCATGCCATGGCGCGCCTGCGCCTTGACCATCTCGCCGACCGGGCCGTCCATCGGGATCGAGTAGCCGATCGGCTTGACCGTGCGCAGCAGGTAGACGCCATTCGCATCGGTCGTGAACACGCCGCGATAGTCGATCGCAGCGCCCTGCTCCTGGATGTCGTAGAGGCCGTCGGCGCCGGTCTGCCAGATCGAAACGGTGGCGTTGGCGAGCGGCTTGCCGTTGACGTCGGTCACGCGGCCGTAGAGCACGCATTCGCTGCCCGGCTTCACGGTCCTGGCGATCTGGCTGCCGGCGGCCAGTGTCGGCGAGGCCTCGCGATAGAACGGGCCGAGCAGGCTGGTGTGCGTGCCTTCCTCGATCGGCGGTCTTGTCGTGCAGGCCGTTGACGAGCGCCGACAGGCCAAGCGTATCCGACAGCAGCACGAACTCCTGCCGCTCCGGCGTGCACATCTTGCCGACGGCGGTCATGAATTCGATGCCCTTGATCCATTCCGCCGGCGTCAGGTTCACGTCGCGGGCGAAGGCATGCAGGTGCTTCACCGCGGACGCCATCACCTCCCGCATGCGCGGATCCGGCGTCGTCGCCATCTGCTCAAGCACCGCGTCCGTGATCGTTTCCGGCGTCAGCTCCCGCATCCGTTCCTCCCTTTGATCCGACGGCTTTTGACCGAGCCTATCGCTCTCCGGCT
>CAVWTB010000038.1:0-50119 GCA_963757845.1 uncultured Alphaproteobacteria bacterium | reverse complement strand
TCTGCTCGCGTGGCCAGACTTCAACCTGGCGCCATGGGCTGCCGGCGTCATTACTGGCGGTTGCGTGGTCTGCCTTGGTTTTATTGGCGAAGCTTACAATCGCAGTAGGTCACGGCAGTCCAACAATCGACCGTAGCCGCGGATCGTCCTAAAATTCACGCCGACGTGAACGGTTCTCGAGCGCCACGCAGTCGTGAACGGTACTTGAGCGCCGAACGGGTGGAGCAGGGTCAAACGAGCCCATAGCTTTTGTGCAAAGAAATTTGGCGTCTCGATCAACAACCCAAGGGCCTGCAACGATCAGTCAGCATCACTGCACGACAAGCCTTCCCCAAAGGGCGGAGCATGCTGAAGAGCAATGATATTGCGAAGCTGCCATCAGACGATCTGTGGGTACTCCACGGAACAGTGATGAAGTTGCTCGTCGCCGACTGAAATAACGCTTAAGCGAGCTCGACGCGCAGCTGTCGAAACTGGCCCTGGACTACAAGAGCAAGAAGCAGCGCAGAGCCATCCCGACGATCCGCTCGCATTCCGGCAGAGGCAGCCTCGCCAAGCCGTTTTCAGCGCGCCAAAAAGTTGGCTGAAACGTGTGTAATCCGCCAGTGGCGCGCAAATCTCTAGCAATTGCAATGACTGTCAGCGGAAATGGCATCCGCTACAGCAGCAACAAGAATGCAGCGGTCACCGCCAGGCCGATCGCGACCACTGCCCAGGAAAGGATGGCAAGGCGCTCCATTTCGCCATCCACACTCGCCTCGACGTGGCCGCCATGATGCACATCAACACGCCGCCATCTTCCGACCACCCGGTCACGCGCCTTGATGTCCGCCTGTTCTCAGGCTTCCAGTTGGCTTCCAGTTGATGCGTTCGCGCCGGTAAATCTGTCATGTCGGCCTCCGCAGCGTCGTGACGTTCGCGCCTGCCGCGCAACTTCGATACTCAGTTGAGACAAGTCCGAGTTGATCATGGCAATTCCACCAGCAACACGCGATCAAGTGCTTTCTGCCTTTGCTCTGTTCAGTGACGAGGTAAGAAAGCAACCAGCACTCGCAAATTGGCAGAGCAACAACGCCTACAAGTATGCTGTGCGAGACAACGATGGTCAGCTTTATCCAATGCAGCGGATCATTGAACTTGCAACCGGTCAGTCAACAGGGAGTTTTTCCGGCGGCCCAGAAAATGATCGCTTTCTTCAAAAATCTACAATTTGCAGTCGAGCCACTTCGCTTGCCCGCGTAAGGTGAAGTTCGGGCGGTTCCCCAGTGGCGTCTCGAGCTTTCCGGGCGTGCTGATGAAACCCAGCGAGCAGACACGCGGCGCGCCGCTTCCGCCGGCTCGCGGTGAACGTTGCTTTGGCGCTGCCGATCCCCGTGCCCACTGCAGCGGGCTTTGTGTTAGATTATTCGCGTGATTGTCGCCGCGCCGAATTGCGGATACGGGCTCGATGTCCGCGCCAACAGAGGAGGGGGTGCGCCACCCTGCAAACCTTTTCCCCGAAAAAAAATCCTGCCGATTTAGATCGCTGGCGCGTCAGCACGCCGAGATATGCATCCGGGTGCTCGCAGGCATCGTCAGCCAAGAGGCCATGCCGCCAGCCGCGCGCATGTCGGCGGCAGGCATTTTGCTGGATCGCGGCTGGGGCCGAGCGCCTCAAGACGTCGACAGTGGACGGCGACATCAAGATCACCATCCGAAGGATGCTCGACGTGATCGACGGCGAGCCGATCGAGAAAAAGGATTTGGCATTGCTTGAAAAAGAGTGATACCCGAATCGCCTCTGTGGGACACACGTACGTGCGTTCGACCGTCCCACCGGAGCCGTTTCTGCCCTGATCGTCGCCTACTACCGTGTCAGCACCGCAGCAGCAGGGCCGCTCCGGTCTCGGCCTTGAGGCGCAGCGCGCGGCGGTCGCCGGCCTTCGCCAAGCCCGAGGTTTCGAGATCACGCAGAGTTCACCGAGGTCGAGACCGGCAAGGGCGCTGACGCGCTCGACGTCGCGTCCCCAGTTGAAGGCGGCCCTGAAGGCGGCAAAGCGATCAGAAGGCTGCGAGTGTGCGTTGCCAAGCTCGATCGGCTCTCGCGCGACGTCGCGTTCATCGCGGGCCTGATGGCGCAGCGTGTCCGTTCTCGTCACGGCGCCGGGCCCGCGACGTCGACCCGTTCACGCTGCACATCTACGCGGCGCTCGCCGAGCAGGAACGGCGCATGATCAGCCAGCGCACGATCGCCGGCCTTGCGGCGGCCAAGGAGCGCGGTGTCGTTCTGGGGACGCAGACATCGGCGCAGCGACGCGCGACGCTGCAGGGGCTCGCGACGCGAACTAGAGCCGATCCTGCGCGAGCTCGCGCATCTGTCCTCGCGCGAGATCGCGGCCGAGCTCGGCGGGCGTGGCGTGAAGGTCAGTTATCGCACCGTGCAGCGCGCAATGGAGCGGCTCCAGATCGAGTGAGGGGGGTGGCACCGCTCCGGCAGTATCATGCGGAACGGGTCCCATATGTTGGGTCCCATAAAGAACCGGTGATTGTCACCCCCACGCGCGCCGAGGTTATACGAAAAATTGATTAGGGCCGGGCCCTACGACCGCGTGGAGATAGTTCAGTCGTTCCAGGTTCGTCCACTTATGCATCGCAAAGGTGGACGCGATTTCGTGCTTGCGCGTGCGTGCTCCGGTGTTGTTCCTGATCCAAACGAATTGGACAGGATGCCAACATGACGAACGAAACGCCGCGCGACGTACGCAATATGCTGACGATTGAACAGGTGCTGCGAATTATTCCGGTGAGCCGCACCACCCTGCAGGTGATGGAAAACCAGGGTCGGTTTCCGAAAGGCTACTTCATCAGCGGCAATCGCAAGGTCTGGTTCGCCGACGAGATCGCGGCGTGGCAAAACAGCCTGCCCGAGGTGGCGGTGAAGTATCGTCGCGGCAACGCGGCCGGTAATCGAGGCCGTCCTCGACCGCGCCTTGGACAATCGGATGGCTTAAAACCGGGTGGTGGATTGCCGCCCGGTGGTTGGTCGGACCCCTCGCTCTTGTAAGCGGCAAATACGCTGGACCGCGCCCCGGTGGCGGCGGGCCAAAGAGATAATCTCTCACTGCTGCTTATTCGGATTGCGCATCGTAATTTCGCGCTCGCCATCTCGCGCACGACAGTCGGCCCGGAACGGGTCCCAGTTGGGTCCCATCTGGTACCGGTCCGGTGACCTGGCAGCGCATGGAGGCGGCCGGCGCTGAGGACCCGCCGACCAGCCGCCAGGAGTTCGCCCGCCTCCAGCGCGAGGAGGCCCAGGTCTGGCGCGCGGCCGCCAGCAGCATCGGCGTGTCGCTCGATCAATAACCTGCTCGGGTGTCGTCTCCGCGACGCAGGCTCGAGGCGGCGATTATGACACAGTTGGTTCCGCTCCATTCGTCGAACACTCGTCGAATGGCCGGGTGGGTCCTCCGGGGGGATGATGCGGAATGGTCCCATCGAGGTACCGGTACCGGCGACGGCCCCACCACTCCCCCTCGATCTGAAGGTTGCGAACTTCAGGCTCTGCATATGCAGAACCTCTGCTAGCATCCCGCTAGCACTCCGCTAGCGCCTTGCTAGCATCTGCTTGCGCCGTTCGGTATCGCACCAGCCCGACGATGATCTCGCAATGGCGACGTGGTCGACGCTGCCGTGGCCAAGGCTATCGACGCCGTCGGCCCTGATGTGACTGCGCCGAGCATCGGTGAAGTCCGGCCCAATTCCTCGACCGCGATCATGGGCGACAGGCGGTGAAGGCGAGGCGTCATGCCATGGTCGAAGTCCGCCGCTTTTGGCACCTAAAGCGGACATATCGAGATGTCTGCTATTTGGTCGTTTTCGGGGGCAAAGCGGACATCAGCCACTGCTGCCTGTTGTCTGAGACGTCGCGCAACCGTCACCGTCGCATGGCGAAGCTATGCCACTGCACTTGTGCCGGACTTGTGTTGATCGCCGGAGCCGTGATCAGCGCGACGCCCAACAATGCGACCGGGTTGATGTCGTTGCGGTGCTCGACCGGCAAACCTTGCGCCTGTGCGGCAAACACCAATGCACTTTCATCGCGCTCGACCGCCAACAGATCGCTCATCACAAGGCGGCGGCTGCATCGGCGCTGTCGAAGCCGGTGCCGATGCGCGCAACTCGCCCAGTCGTCGCACCTTGTAGCCGTGGCCACCGCGTCCGAAGGTGTGGACTGCCCGCCGGGTGCGAGCCGCCGCGCCAGGACCGTTCAAAGTTCTCCGGGCTCTTCTGCTGCGACGCCAGCGCCGCCGCATAAATCCCCGCAGCCACCGCAGGAAGAATAGCTCCCTGCTTGATCGAGGGGGTGGGGTACTCCGGGGGCTATGATCGGAATGGGTCCCATCGAGGTACCGGTACCTGCGACGGCCCCAACGAAATGGCGCGACGAGACTATGGCGGATGCGGAGTGTTGCCAAAACGCACTATTCACGGATCGATCCCAAACGGAATTTTAAACCTGCGAATTCACTACGGCAGGTAGGTGAGGAAATGAGTTCCTTTGACCCGATGGCCGCCGCGATTGATTGGCTAGATGCCTACCGCGCGGCCTCTTTCTCGATAGTCGATCTGTACGCGGACGGCGCGACGCTGGAATGCGGCTGCGGTGGAACGAAGGTCATCGCCGGACGCGCAGCGCTCGTTGAATACTGGCGACAGCGGTTCGTTGAAAAACCAGCAGGGGAGTTGGAGGACCTGCAGCCCGATGGGACGGGCGTCATCGTCAGCTATCGAGCGCCGGATGGCATTGTTCAAGCAACCTTGAACTTCGACACCGATGGGAGAATTGAGCGCAGCCGCTGCGGGCTCACCGCCGAGGTTGTGTCGCTGCGCAAGGCTTCCTGACGAACCGCTGTGCAACTGCGGATCAAACATGCACAACTTTAAGCCTGGCGATATCGTGCAGTTGACTAACGAAGCGGCGCAGAAATCGAAGTTTCCAGACAGGCCCGGAACTGTCATTGCAATCCGGAGGCTTTCGAGCCAGATCAGCATACTTTGGTACGAGACCCAAACGCCGCAGTTGATGCATTTCAGCCTTCTTCGTCATGCGCGGAATTGCAATCGCGGGACAACCTCGGACTGAGGAGCAGGAGGAGGAGCTTGCCCTACCGGATGATGGGGGCTGGCCCGTTCACGATCCTCCGTCAGAGCCTTCCTGCTGCGTCTCCAGAGCCGCCGCATAAATCGCCGCGCCCAGCGCTGGAAGAATAGCGCCCTTCTCGGCGGAAGAGATCGACGCGATTGACACGGTCAAAACACGAAGATAGGTAGGAACCTGCATCCTGAGAGGACCTGACGGTCCCGCCAACCAGCCTTAGACCGGCAACGGTGGCAACGACGATGTGGCCCTTATGGGCAACAGTAGGTCGCCAGCCCTCCAGATGCGTGCAAAATCTTGGAGGGTATTCTTATGTCCTGTTCAGTGCCCAACTGCGGCAAGCCAGCCATCTCGCTCGGCCTGTGCATCGAGCATTTCCAGCGTCCCGGCCGCATGCGACAGGATGAGCGACAAGCAAAAGGCCACCATCCATGGCACTGGCCGAGAAATACGTGGCCGCAGGCGACCCACCGGCGGGCGTGTGGCCCGGCCTCCACTACGGCATGGGGCGAGCCTACAGGAAGGGCGGTATCTACGAGTATCTTAGAACGCTGGCTCCTCGCGCACGGAAGCCTGCCAGATGGCGTCCATGACGTCTTATGGAACAAGGGTGTGGACTGCATGCAGGTAGACTTCACCCGGCTGCGGAATGATCCGGCTTACCCAACGAAGCGAGGCTGCTGATTTAGGCGGCGCGCTGCAGCCCCACCGCGTTCTTATTGATCTCGCTGTAGCAGTGGTGGGCAAACATCTGCATCAGTTCGCGTCGCTTTTCCAGCGCCTCGCCGTGCTTGTAGGCGACCTCTGCAGCGTCGCCCGTAAGGTGATGCATGCAGTGCTCGATCGTCTCCTCATCGAACCCGGTCTTGGTGTCCTGCGTCCACGACCGGAAGGTGCCGCGCATTCCGTGCATGGTCATCCGGGTTCGCCTGTGATCTCCTTGATCCGTTTCAGCATGGTGTTGTTGGAGATCGGACCGACGAGATCGCGGCCAGGAAACACGAACCGGCTGTTGAGCCGCTCGGCGTGCCGGGCACGCAGGATGTCGAGCACCTGATGCGGCAGTGGCGTGCGCCGCACGCACTCGTTCTTGGTCTGCGCGCCTCGACCGACCAGAGACCCTTCTTCAGATCGATGTGGTCCCACTCCATCTCAATGATGTCCTTGGTGCGGACGATGCACAGGATGCACACCTCGATCGCGCGGGCGCTGTCGTCCTCGATCGCAGCGAGCTTGGCGAACAGGGCAGGCAGTCGGCGTGCTCCGCACCCTTGTGGCTTCCGCGCACGCTGCCGCGCTTTCTCTGCTTCGGCATGTTATCGCGCAGGGCTTCTTCCCAGTCGGCCGGATTCTCGCCCTTGCGATGGCCCTTCGCTTTGGCGGCCGACAGGATGCGCTTGAGGCGCTGTCGCGTGTCGCGGCTGATCTCGCGGCGGTCCCAGATTTGTCGAGGCAGGCGATCGTGTGGACGCTCGTGATCTCGTCCAGCCACATGTCATGCAGCGGCTTGCAGTGGTTGTCGATGATGTTCTCCAGTTTCTGCCGGGACTTCGGATGGCGCAGGCCGACCTTCATCCTTGCGCCAGTCGTCGGCGAAGGGGAAGAACTTCTTGCGGACGATCGAGGCGTCCTCGCCGCTGCGCGTGTCCTCCGGCACGCCGTTGGCGAGGATGTCCTTCTTCAGCTTGATGGCCTTCGACTTGGCCTGCTTCGGCGTGAGCAGTTTGGCCGGGCCGAGGCCCCGCACGAATGGCTCGCCGCCGACCTGCCAGCGGAACTTCCAGCTGCGGTTCGTTTCCGACACGACGTCGAAGTAGAGGTTGTTGCCGCAGGCGTACCGCTTCGGCTCCAGCTTTGGCGACAGGTAGTTCTTCTCGGTGATGGCGATCTTGTCCGACATTCGGTGATGCGTTCCGTTCCGCGCGCGTTGTACCTTTGTTCTTGGGGTGATCCTAACTGACAAAAAGGTACAGGCAAGGGTACAGCGAAGCGGCGCGAAACATCGGACGAGGACGGACGCGGACATACACCGCAGACACGAGAAAGTGCCGTGTTTTATAGGTCTTGCTGAATTTTTTTCGGATGGCTGCGGATGCTGACGGATGCGGTCAAACAGCCTTTTGGCGCACTCGGAGAGATTCGAACTCCCGACCCTCGGAATCGAAATCCGATGCTCTATCCAGCTGAGCTACGAGTGCGTTGGTGCCTACCATACTGATTGCACCGGAGAATGCCAGAGGCTCCGAAAATCGATGTCGTACGCGGCCGCCACCATATCGACGGAATGTTGCCGAGCGGATAAATCCTGCGACCGCGTCAGGCGATCGATGGACCGAATGCCGGTCATTCGTTTGCAGGACGTCTGGGGGCACTTCATGAGAAAAGTTGTGCGTGGCTTGGCGGCGACGCTTGTCTTCGCGGCCACCGGAGTCGCGCAAGCAACTGCGAGCGAAGCAGCCGCAATATTACCAATGGCTCGCCGATCTGTTCTGATGACGGCGCGGGCGCGGTCCTGATCCGACGACGTCCGAGACTTCCTCGCCTGCCGGCGGAACACCGCGCCGGTTAACGAATTTCCAACACAATGCAGCCAAGGTTCGTGCGTCGCGTCGCCGGCGGCAGTCGGGGACGTTCCTCACCGGCGTGACGAACCTGCATGCGTTCTGGTCTGGTCATCCTGACGCTTCTGACGGCGACGGCAGCGCACGCCGATCTGCGCATCACGCGCGATACCGGCGGCTATGTCGAGCAGTACAAGGCAAGGTACGAGCGCCTTCGCGACACTGGCGGGCGCGTCGTGATCGACGGCGTCTGCAATTCCGCCTGCACGATGGTGCTCGGCATCGTTCCGCGCCATCGCATCTGCGTGACGCCGCGCGCAAGCCTCGGCTTCCATCAGGCCTATTACGACAAGGACGTCACCTTCGGCATCAAGGTGGTCAGCGAGGAGGGGACGTCGGAGCTGATGTCCTACTATCCCGCCGAGGTGAAGGACTGGCTGAAGCGCAACGGCGGGCTCTCCGCGGAGATGAAGCGGCTCAGGAACGGCGTAGAGCTCTGGAAGATCGCCAATCCGTGCCCGGAGGAGTTTTGAATTTCGTAGCGGGGATGAAGCGAAGCGCAATCGGGGGCCTCTTTAAGTCAGCTCCCGGATTTCGCCATAGCCGATGCGAAGCATCGGCGTTCTTAAGAACGGCGGCCTGAAGGCCGCCTGGGCGCCGTCACTGATGAGCTGAGGCGTGCTTGATGCAATGCAGCACAGCCCCGCTTTCTCCACTATCATCCAATCGAATGCGGCGGCACTAGTGGAGTGGATTTGACATTCCGCTACCGCACGCGGTTTGCCTTTCGATGCGGTTCGGACATCTCGCCGCGCAAGTGCCCATGGCATCGGATCGGCAGCTGCACTAACATGGCTTAACACTGGCGGCAGGCTGATCAGCACCAAGCGAAGCCTGCACAAAAAATTGCCAGGACCTGAGGGAGGGTATCGTCGTGACGACTGATCGCCTCTTGGTCCGTTCAAGCGCGCGCGGCTGGCCGTCTCCAGCCGCTGCCGGGCTCTATTGTCGGCCCGGTCCCGGCCTGCGGGGCCGCGCATGAACATCGCCGAAAGCGCCGAGCGCATCACAGCCGCGACCGTCCAGATGTCGGTCGAGGGCGTATCGAAGCGCTTCGGCGGCGTCACTGCTGTCGACGGCGTGTCGGTCGACGTTCCCAAGGGACGGATCCTGTCCATCATCGGCCCGAACGGCGCGGGGAAGACCTCGCTGCTGAACATGATCTCGGGCTTCTACAAGCCGGACACGGGGCGCATCACGCTCGAGGGGCAGGACATCACGTCGAAGCGACCGAGCGCGGTGGCGGAGCTGGGCATCGCGCGCACGTTCCAGAACATCGCGCTGTTCAGCGGCTTGAGCGTCCTCGACAATCTGATGCTGGGCCGGCATGTGCGCATGAGCTCGGGCGTGTTCTCCAGCGTGGTCTACTGGGGCCTCGCCCAGCGCGAGGAGATCCGCCACCGCGAAGCGTGCGAGGAGATCATCGAGTTCCTGAAGTTGCAGGACCTGCGCAAGCAACCGACGGCGGCGCTGGCCTACGGCCTGCGCAAGCGCGTCGAGCTGGGGCGGGCGCTGGCGCAGGACCCCAAGGTGCTGCTGCTGGACGAGCCGATGGGCGGCATGAACCAGGACGAGAAGGAGGACATGGCGCGCTACGTGCTGGACGTGAACCAGGAGCGCGGCGTGACCGTCGTGCTGATCGAGCACGACATGGGCGTGGTGATGGACATTTCCGACCACGTGGTTGTGCTGGATCGCGGCCGCAAGATCGCGGAAGGGTCGCCGGCGGCGGTGCAGAGCGATCCGGCGGTGATCGCGGCCTACCTTGGCGCGGCGCGGAAGGGCAAGGCATGAAGCAAGGCATGAAGCTCGTCGAACAAGCTGCCACCGACACGCTGCCGAAGCTGCTCGCACGCAATGCGCTGACGCATCCGCGCCAGCCGGGCATCCGCGAGAAGAATCGCGGCATCTGGAAAACCTACAGCTGGCGCGACTGCCAGACACATGTGCAGGCGTTCGCGCTGGGGCTTGCGGCGAACGGATTCGGCCGGGGCGACAAGCTGTCGGTGCTGGGCGACAACCGCGCGCGGCTCTACTGGGTGCAACTGGCCTGCCAGGCCATGGGCGGCATGGCCGTACCGCTCTATCAGGACTCAATTGCCAGCGAGCTGGTCTACGTGCTCGAGCACGCCGACGTATCGGTGGTGGTGGCCGAGGACCAGGAGCAGGTCGACAAGGTGCTCTCGTTACGCGAACAGCTGCCGAAGCTCCGGCTCATCATCTTCGATGACCCGTTAGGGATGAGCAGTTATCGCGATCCCATGCTCAAGTCGTTCGCCGAGGTGGAGGAGCAGGGCAGGGCCTTTCAGGAGGCCAACCCCAGCCCACTACGAGACGGAATTGGCCAAGGGCGGGGCGGATGACGTGGCGCTGGTGGCCTACACCTCCGGCACAACCGGTCGCTCCAAGGGAGCGCTGCTGTCGCATGGCAACTTGATCGCCGTGTCGGAAAGCTTTGTCGCGGTGGAGGCGGTCGAGCGCGGTGACAACTGGCTCTGCTACCTGCCGATGGCCTGGGTGGGCGATTCCATCTTCTCTCTCAGCGCCAGCCTTGTTGCGGCTGCGACCTGCAACTGCCCGGAAAGCCCGGAGACAGTGCAGCGCGACCTGCGCGAGCTTGGCCCCAGCGCCCTGCTCGGGCCGCCGCGAATTTGGGAGAACATGCTGACCGCGCTGGAGGTGCGGGCTGCCGACGCATCGTGGCTCAAGCGGACGGTCTACAGCTATTTTCGCGATGTCGCCGTGCGGCGTGAGTTGCTGAAGGAGGACGCCAAGCCGATCCCGTTCGGCACCAGGCTCGCCTATCTGCTCGGCGAGTTCGTCGTCTATGGCCCGGTGCGCGACCAGCTCGGCCTGCGACGCGCGCGCTGGTGCCTGACGGGCGGCGCTCCGCTGGGCCCCGACACGTTCCGCTTCTTTCGCTCTTTCGGCGTCAATCTGAAGCAGATCTACGGCGCCACGGAAGCCAGCGCGCTCGTCGCCTGGCAGATCGACGGCGAGGCCGATCCGAATACGGTGGGGCGCACGCTGCCGGGCACCGAGGTGCGCATCGGCGACCGCGGCGAGGTGCAGGTGCGCGGACCGGGCGTGTTCAAGGGCTACTACAAGCAGGACGAAGCCACGCGCGACACGCTCACGCGCCGACGGCTGGCTGAAGACGGGCGATGCGGGTTCTATCGATCCGCGCGGCCATCTCGCCATCATCGACCGGGCCAAGGACGTGGGCAAACTGGCGGACGGCACACCGTTCGCGCCGGCCTTTATCGAGAACAAGTTGAAATTCAGCCCGCTTATCCGCGAGGCGGTGGCGTTCGGCGACCAGCAACCGTTCGTGGCGGCGATGGTCGCGATCGACATGAGCACCGTCGGCAAATGGGCCGAGCAGCGCGGGATGCCCTACACCAGCTACGTCGATCTCAGCAGCAAGGCGGACGTCGCGACGCTGATCCTCGGCGAGGTGCGCAAGATCAACAGCACTCTGCCGGACGCTCTCAAGGTCAGGCGCCTCGTGCTGCTGAACAAGGAGCTGGATGCCGACGACGCCGAAATTACCAGAACGCGTAAAGTACGACGCGGCTTCATTGCGGAAAAGTATGCACCCGTGATCGGCGCATTCTACGACGGCGGCACGCAGGCGCAGCTCACCATGGAGATCACCTTCGAGGACGGCCGCAAGAGCAAGCTCACCTCGACCTTGCTCGTGCACGACGTCGACCGGTTTGCCGGTGCGCGGCAGGAGGCGGCCTGACGATGGGACGTCGCCGTTCGCATGGCTGGAGGAATTCCCATGGGGGATGAGGCGGAGTTCGCGCTGTCGCTGGTCGTGAGCGGGCTTTCGATCGGGCTGATGTACTCGCTGATCGCACTCGGCTTTGTGCTGGTCTACAAGGCGACCGACGCGATCAACTTCGCCCAGGGCGAGTTCGTCATGCTGGCGGGCTTCGTCGCCGCGGTGACGCTCAGCGCCCAGGGCATGCCGGCACTCGCAGGGGTCGCGACAGCCATCGCCGTCATGGTGCTGTTCAGCTTCGCGCTGGAGCGCATCGTGTTGCGGCCGCTGCTTGGAAGGCCGATCATCGCGGTGATCATGGCCACCATCGGCCTCGGCGCCATGCTGCGCGGCCTGCCGCCGATCACCGTGGGCGGCGAAACGCGCGCGCTGCCGCTGCCGATCGGCGATACGCCCGTCTCGCTCGGGCCGGCGAGCCTGCCGCCGATTCAGATCGCGGGCGTCGTCGTCACCTTCGCGCTGCTCGGCATCTTCACCTGGTTCTTCCTCAAGAGCCGCATGGGCATTGCCATGCGTGCCGTGGCCGACAACCAGCAGGTGGCGATGGCGATGGGCATCAACGTCGAGCGCTACTTCGCGCTGGCCTGGGCGATGGCGGGTATTGTCTCGGCGCTGGGCGGGGTGATCTGGGGCAGCATGCTGGGCGTCGACGTCCACCTCGCGCTGATCGGCCTGAAAGTGTTTCCGGTGGTGATCCTGGGCGGCCTCGACTCGATTGTCGGCGCCGTGGTGGGCGGCATCATCATCGGCGTGGTGGAGAGCCTCGCCGCCGGCTACCTCGACCCCTACGTGGGCGGCGGCACCAAGGATTTCGCGCCGTATGTGGTGATGATCATCGCGCTTGATGTTCAGACCCTACGGCATGTTCGGCACACGGCGGATCGAGCGGGTTTGAACCATGCTGCATCGCGAGTCGGGTGTCTTCAAGACCAGCTATGCCGCCGACATGGCGCTCTACCCGCTGCCGATCGCGCGCTGGACGGTTGCGGCGATCATCGTGCTGTTCGCCGTGATCCTGCCGCTGTCGCTGCACGAGTACTACCTGTCGGTCATCAACCTGTCCCTGATCGCCATCGTCGGCGCGCTGGGTCTCAACATCCTCGTCGGCTACACCGGCCAGATCTCGGTCGGGCACGCGGCTTTCATGTCGGTCGGCGCCTACACGGCGGCGAACCTGGCGGTGAAGCTCGGCCTGCCGTTCTGGATCACGCTGCCGGCCGGCGGGCTGATGGCGGCGCTGATCGGGGCGATCGTCGGCATTCCGAGCCTGCGCATCAAGGGCCTTTATCTCGCCATCGCCACGCTGGCGGGTCAGCTCATCATCGAGTGGATCATCAATCACACGCCGGCCATCTCCGGCGGCGCGCAGGCCTCGATCCAGGTGCCGCGGCCGAGCCTGTTTGGATATGACCTCAAAACGCAGGGCCAGCTCTACTTCTTCCTGCTGTTCTTCGCAGCGCTGGCCATCGTCGCGACGCTCAACCTGGTGCGCAGCCGCATCGGCCGCGCCTTCGTCGCCATCCGCGACCAGGACATCGCCGCCGAGATCATCGGCATCAACATCTACCGCTACAAGCTGTTGTCGTTCGCCATCTCGTCGTTCTACGCGGGCGTGTGCGGCGTGCTCTACACATACTACCTGGGCATCGCCAACTACGAGCAGTTCCAGATCGGGGTGTCGATCGACTACCTGGCGATGATCATCATCGGCGGGCTGGGCTCGGTGCTGGGCTCCATCCTGGGCGCCGTGTTCGTCACCATGCTGCCGATCGTGCTCCGTCTGGCGATGGAGCCGCTGGCCGGCCTTTTTTTCAGCCCCGGCGAGATGTCGAGCGTGATCGCCAGCACGCGGCTGGTGCTGTTCGGCGGCCTGATCATCCTTTTCCTGGTGGTCGAGCCGGAAGGCCTCAACCGGCTGTGGCGCAACATCCGTAACTACTTTCGCGTCTGGCCGTTTTCATACTGAGGTGACTGCAACGAGAAAGTTGAGGAGGAAGCCATGAAGCATACCCGACGTTGGCTCGGTGCGGCTCTTGCCGCGGGAGCCGTGGCGCTGGCGGCCGGTGCCGCTTTCGCACAGGAGAAGGAAGCTGGTGTTCGGCCTGCAGTGCGACCGCACCGGCGCGACCCAGAACGTGGGGGTTTTCCTTTGCCCCGCCTATCACGACTATATCGCGCTGTTGAACAGCAAGGGCGGGATCGAAGGCTACAAGATCCGCGTGATCGAGATCGACAACGAGTACAAGGTGCCGCCGGCAATGGAGGCGCACGAGCGCTTCAAGAAGGAAGGCGCAGTGCTGGAGAGCCTCTATGGCACGCCGCAGACAGCGGCGCTGACCAAGAAGCTCGAGGAGGACAAGATCCTCGGCACGTCGCCCGGCTTCGGCACCGCCGCCGCCACCGACGGCAAGAAGTATCCCTACGTCTTCCCGATCGCGGCGAGCTACTGGTCGCAGGGCGCGGCCGCCGTCGCCTTCGCCAAGAAGGAGCTGGGCGGCAGCCTCAAGGGCAAGAAGATCGCGTATCCTGTTCTATGACAATCCGGCCGGCAAGGAGCCGCTCGTCATTCTCGAGGACCTCGCGAAGAGCGAGGGTTTCGAGATGAGGACGTTCGCCGTGCCGGCGCCGGGCGTCGAAATGGGCGCGCAGATCCTCGACATCACCGGCCGCTTCAGGCCCGACTTCGTGATCGCGCACCTGTTCGGCCGCTCGCCTTCGGTGTCGATCAAGGAGCTCAAGGGCAAGGGCTATCCCATGAGCAAGGTGATCTCGCTCGTGTGGGGCGCCTCGGAAGCCGACATCAAGGCGGCCGGCGGCTACGGCGTGGCCGAGGGCTACCACACCATCCAGTTCGCCGGCGTGGGCACGGACTTCCAGGTGATCAAGGACATCAACGCGATGTACCAGGCCCAGGGCAAGCCGGCGCCGTCCGCGCAGGAGGTCAGCGTGTTACTACAATCGCGGCGTCATGATCGCGGCGATCCACGCGGAGGCCGTGCGCAACGCCATCAAGGCCAAGGGCGGTGCCAAGCCGACGAGCGAGGACGTGAAGAAGGGCATGGAGTCCATCAAGGGCTTCACGCTGGGCGGCATGGTCCCGCCGATGGAGATCACCGAGGCCGACCACGAGGGCGGCGGTTGGGTGCAGGTGTGGAGCGTCAAGGGCGGCAAGCTCGTCAAGAACGGCGACTGGTTCCGGGCCTACCGCGACGTGATCAACAAGCATCTCGCGGCGACGAACTAGGACGGAGTCGTAGCCCGGATGGAGCGAAGCGTAATCCGGGGCGGCGATCCCGGATGTAGCGATGCGAGCTCGCGTCGCGGGCCTGAAGCGCTCGCCATCCGGGCTACAAGCTAGCAGCAAGGACACCGGCATGCTCTCGATCAACAACATCGAGGTCGTCTACGACAACATCATCCTGGTGCTGAAGGGCGTGTCGCTGGAGGCGAAGCCCGGCTCCATCACGACGCTGCTCGGCGGCAACGGCGCCGGCAAGACCACCACGCTGAAGGCGGTGTCCGGCGTGCTGCGCACCGAGCGCGGCACGGTCACCAAGGGCACCATCACGCTGGACCGCCAACGCATCGACGGCATGCCCGCCTTCGACGTGACGAAGCTCGGCATCTCGCAGGTCTTCGAGGGCCGGCGCGTCTTCGAGCACCTCACCACGGAGGAGAACCTGATCGCCGGCGCACATCTGCAGCGCGACGCGGCGAAGGTGCACAGCGGGATCGAGCGCGTTTATGCCTACTTCCCCATCCTGAAGAACCGGCGCACGCAGCTGTCAGGATATCTCTCGGGAGGCGAGCAGCAGATGCTGGTGATCGGCCGCGCGCTGATGTCGGAGCCGAAAGTCATCCTGCTGGATGAGCCCTCGCTCGGCCTGGCGCCGATGCTGGTCGAGGAGATCTTCGGCATCGTGCGCCGCCTGGTGAGCGAGGAGAAGCTCGCCGTGCTGCTGGTCGAGCAGAACGCCACCATGGCGCTCGAGGTCGCCGACCACGGCTACGTCATGGAGACCGGCCGCATCGTTCTGGAGGGCAGCGCCGAACAGCTGCGTTCGAACTCCGATATTCGTGAGTTCTATCTGGGACTGAACGAGGCCGGCTCGCGCAAATCCTATCACGACGTGAAGCGCTACAAGCGGCGCAAGCGCTGGCTGTCCTGATCAAGGCATATGCGCCGGACACTGAAATCCGGGCGGCCTCACGCGTCAACCGTCACCGTCGTCCGGCTCGTTCCGAGACGATTGAAGAGTTCATACAGCGCCATTCCGACAAGCATTGCGACAACGAACACGGCCGCAGGCGCGCTCAGGAATCCGAGATTGACCAGCGCCGGCCCCGGGCACACGCCGGCGAGGCCCCAGCCGACACCGAACAGCAGGCTGCCACCGATCAGGCGCGCGTCGAGGGCGGTATTGGAGGGGATTTGCATCGGCTCGCCGAGCAGGCTCGCGCCGCGGCTGCGCGTGGCGAAGTAGGAGACGCCGGCCACGACCAGTCCGCCGCCCATCGTGAAGATCAGCGATGGGTCCCACGCGCCGAACAGGTCGAGGAACGCCAGCACCTTGCGCGGCGCGACCAGGCCCGAGATGCACAGCCCGAGCGAGAACACGCAACCGATCAGGAACACCGAGAGGTTCTTCATCGTGCGGCCTCAGAACACGTGTCGCGTCAGATAGACGGTCGCAAATCCCGTCAGCATGAAGCACAAGGTCGCAACGATCGACCGCTTCGACAGCCGGCCCATGCCGCAGATGCCGTGTCCGCTGGTGCAGCCGGAGCCCATGCGCGAGCCGAAGCCGACGAGGAGGCCGGCGAGCGCGATGATCCAGAGGCTGCCGAGGAATTTTGGAGCCTCCGTCGCGCCGCGACAGGCCGAGCACGAGCGGCGGAACGAGCAGGCCTGCGATGAACCACAGCCGCCACGAGGTATCGCCGGCTGCGCGGCGCCAGCAGACCGCCGATGATGCCGCTGACGCCAAGGATGCGGCCGTTCACGAGCAGCAGCGCTGCGGCCGCGGCGCCGATCAGCACGCCGCCGAGCAGCGACGGGCCCGGTGTGAAGTTCGTCCAGTCGATGGTGCATGGTGCCTCCGTCATCAGGCGCAGTTTTCGCGCGTCATGCCCGCGCTTGTCGCGGGCATCCACGTCTTTGCCGCGCGACAAGGACGTGGATGGCCGGGTCAAGCCCGGCCATGACGAACGAGTGCTGAGGCGCAGCCTCGCGCCTCTCGCATCAGAACGTCACCACGCTCCGGATCGACTTGCCCTCGTGCATCAAGTCGAACGCCTTGTTGATGTCGGACAGCGGCATCACGTGGGTGATCATCGGGTCGATCTGGATTTTTCCTTCCATGTACCAGTCGACGATCTTCGGCACGTCGGTGCGGCCGCGCGCGCCGCCGAACGCGGTGCCTTTCCACACGCGCCCGGTCACGAGCTGGAACGGCCGGGTGGCGATCTCGGCGCCTGCGGCCGCGACGCCGATGATGATCGATTGGCCCCAGCCGCGGTGACACGCCTCCAGCGCCTGCCGCATCACCGTGACGTTGCCGGTGCAGTCGAAGGTGTAGTCGGCGCCGCCGATCTGGTCGTCGCCGGATTTCGTCATGTTGACGAGGTGAGGGACGAGCTCCTTGCCCGTGTCCTTCGGATTGACGAAATGCGTCATGCCGAAACGCTCGCCCCAGGCCTTTCGGTCGTTGTTGAGGTCGACGCCGATGATCATGTCGGCGCCGGCAAGCTTCAGGCCCTGGATCACGTTCAAGCCGATGCCGCCGAGCCCGAACACGATCGCTTTGGAGCCGACCTCGACCTTCGCCGTGTTCAGCACTGCGCCGATGCCGGTGGTGACGCCGCAGCCGATGTAGCAGACCTTGTCGAACGGCGCGTCCTCGCGGATTTTTGCCACCGCGATTTCAGGCAGCACGGTGTAGTTCGCAAATGTCGACGTGCCCATGTAGTGGTGCACCTTTACCCCATCGCAGGAGAACCGCGACGTGCCGTCCGGCATCAGTCCCTGGCCCTGGGTCGCGCGGATCTTCGTGCAGAGATTGGTCTTGCGCGAGCGGCAGGACGGGCACTCGCGGCATTCCGGCGTGTAGAGCGGGATGACGTGATCGCCTTTCTTCAAGCTGGTGACGCCTGGCCCGACATCGACGACGACGCCCGCGCCCTCGTGGCCGAGAATCGCCGGAAAAATGCCTTCAGGGTCCGCGCCTGAGAGCGTGAACTCGTCGGTGTGGCACACGCCGGTTGCCTTGATCTCGACCAGCACTTCGCCGGCCTTCGGCCCCTCGAGCTTGACGGTGGTGATTTCAAGCGGCTTTCCGGCCTGAAAAGCGACAGCGGCACGAACGTCCATGATTTCACTCCTTGAGACCCGCACTGCAGACGCGCGAGGTGCGGAAGCGACGAATTGTCGATTGCGCACCATCATACGTTCCGGCAGACAGCGCGGCAAATGACAGATCGGTTTGACAATTTTGCAGCACGGGCTGCGCCCGCGCTGTTCGTGCTGTTGTGGAGCACGGGCTTCATCGGCACGAAGTATGCGCTGGAGGGCGCAGAACCCTTCACGATGCAGACGGTGCGGATGACGCTGGTGGTGATCCTGCTGGGCATCTTCGCCGCGGTGACGCGTCCCGCCTGGCCGGATCGCACAGGCGTCCTGCACAGCATCGTCGCAAGCATTCTGGTGCACGGCGTCTATCTCGGCGGAACGGCCGTGGCGATTGCCCATTCGGTCCCGGCCGGTCTGTCTGCGCTGATTCCCGGACTTCAACCCGTATTGACGTCGACGCTCGCGAACAGGTTCCTGGGCGAGCGTGTCACGCCGGTGCAATGGCTCGGGTTGCTGCTCGGCCTCTCCGGCGTGGTGCTGGTGCTGCACAACCGCAATTTCGAAGGCCAATCGCTGATCGGCTGGGCGGCGTCAGGCGTCTCGCTCGTCGGCATCACCATCGGCACGCTCTATCAGAAGCGTTTCTGCAGCCACATCGACTGGCGCGCGGGCAACCTGATCCAGTTCATCGCCGTGACAGTCTTCTTCGGGCTCGGCGCGCTGCTGTTCGAAACCCGCATCGTGATCTGGAGCCCCACCTTCATGCTGGCGATCGGCGTGGCTTGTGGTCGCGCTGTCGGTCGGCTCGATCGGCCTGTTGTACTGGCTGATCCGCCATTCGGCGGCCACGCAGGTGGCGAGCCTGTTCTATCTGGTCCCCGGCGTGACGGCGCTGATGGCCTACGTGCTGTTCAACGAGCGGCTCGATGCGCTGTCGATTCTCGGCATGGTCGTGTGCGCGGCCGGCGTCGTGCTGGTGAACCGGCCGGCGCTTGGCGAACATCAAGAGAGAGCTAGTCCCGGTTCATCGTCTCTCGTCATGACGCGTGCCCCGAATGACGCGTCACTTTTCGTCTTCGCATAGCGCCGCCAGCGCGCGCTCGCGCGCAGCCTTGTGATCGACGATCGGCTGCGGATAGGTCTTGCCCAGCGTGACGCCGGCGCTTGCGAGCTCGAGCGGCGTCGCCATCCAGGGCTTGTGGATCAGGCTGTTCGGCAGCTTGGCGATCTCGCCCACCCAGCGCCGCACATAGTCGCCGTTGCGGATCGAACTTCTCGCCCTGCAGGATCGGGTTGAAGATGCGGAAGTAGGGCGCGGCATCCGCGCCGGAGCCCGCGACCCACTGCCAGTTGGCCGGATTGTTGCCGGGGTCGGCGTCGACCAGCGTGTCCCAGAACCATGCTTCGCCCTCGCGCCAGTCGATCAGCAGATGCTTGACCAGGAACGAGGCGACGATCATGCGCACGCGGTTGTGCATCACGCCGGTGCGCCAGAGCTCGCGCATGCCGGCGTCGACGATCGGATAGCCGGTGCGGCCCTTCTGCCAGGCGCGCAACGCCGCGTCGTCGCTCGCCCAGGGGAATGCATCGAACGACGATTGCAGGTTGCTTCGATGCATGTCCGGATGGTCGAACAGCAGGTGCCGGCAGAACTCGCGCCAGCCGAGCTCGCTCAGGAATTTCTCGATGTCGCTTGCGATCTTCGGCGTCCCGCGCAGCGGCAAAGCGCGCGGCGTACCAGACCTGCCGCGGGCTGATTTCGCCGAAGCGCAGGTGCGGTGACAGGTGCGAGGTCGCGTCCCGGTCCGGCCGGTCGCGCGTTGCGTTGCGTAGCCCAGCGCCTTCTCGTCGAGAAATTCCTTCAGCCGCGTGTAGCGCCGGCCTCGCCGGGCTTCCACGTCTGACCGCAGGCCGCCGGCCCAGTCCGGCGCCGTCGGCTCCAGCTTCCAGTCCTCCAGGCGGTCGCCGTTGATCTTCGGTGCGGCGGCAAGTTGCTTCGGCGCGGGCAGCGGGCTTTGGCGGATCGCCGAGCGCCAGCACGCGTTTCCAGAACGGCGTGAACACGCGCATGCCGCCGCCGCTCGATCCGCGAATGCGCGCCGGCTCGGCCAGCAGGTCGCCATACGGACTCGCGTCGCGGCGATGTTCAACGGCCTTCAACGACTTTGCGAGCTGCTCGGCGGAAGCAGCTTCTGCCTTCGCATGAATTCTGTTCCAGAACACCGCCGATGCGCCGGTGCTGCGCGCGACCTGCGACGATCGTCCTGGCGGCGGTGCCTCTGCGCAGCACCAGCGCGCTTCCGGCCTTGCGCAGGTCGGCATCGAGCGCGCGCAGCGATTGCGCGAGCCACCAGCGCGACGCCGCGCCCGGCGGACGCGCGCGCGGCCGTCTCGTCGAACACGTAGAGGCAGATCAGCGGCGCGCCGGTCGCGGCCGCCGCCGACAGCGCCGGGTGGTCCGACAGGCGCAGGTCGTCGCGAAACCAGACGATGACGGGAGAAGTGTTCGGCACCGGCTCGCTCACCTTCGTCGACACGCGGTCCGATTCTTCGTCGCGCTCGCGCAACCGCCGCGTGCTCGTCATTCCAGGCGAAAGTTCCGCGCCGCACGCGCTTTTTAACGAAGGGGTAATCTAAACACATGCAATTTTGCGTAGATTATTTCGGAGCAGTTTCCTATGGCGTTCGCACGCAAGTTGATCCCGTCGCTGAAGCTGAAGCTCGGCACCAAGGCGCTCATCTCGGCCGCCGTCCTGATCGCGGCGAACACCGCGCTGGTGGTCGGCGCCGGCTACTGGGCGCTGACCAACGAGTTCGCCGACCGCGCGCGCGCCGATATCGAGATCAACCTGCGCACGCTTGGGCCTCGCCTTCGCCGAAGCCAATGCCGGACATGAAGGTCACGGTGAAGGACGGCGCAGATCACGCGCGCCGAAATCCGCGCGATGCCCGAATTCAAGGACCACTCCGTCGTCGACCGCACGACGTCGTATGTCGGCGGCGTGGCCACGCTGTTCGTCTATGACGATGCGTCCAAGCAGTTCATCCGCAGGACGACGAACCTGAAGAAGGAGAACGGCGACCGCGCCGTCGGCACGCAGCTTGCCGCCGACCATCCGGCCCAGGCCGTCGTCCGCAAGGGCGAGGCCTACAAGGGGCCGGCGATCCTGTTCAGCCAGCGCTACTACACGGCGTACTATCCGATCTTCGACAGCGCCGGCAAAACCATCGGCCTGCTGTTCGTCGGCATTCCGATGGCGCAGCTCGACGGCATGCTGTCGCACGCCATTTCGATGATGGCGTTCGCGGCGTGCTTTGCCGCGCTGCTGATCCTGCTCGTGACGATGCTGATCGTCCGGCGCATCACGAAGCCGCTGCAGTCGGTCACCGACTCGATCACCGCGATCGCCAATGGCGATCTGGATGGGCGCGTGCTTCATCACGAGCGCCACGACGAGATCGGCGCCATCGCCCGCACCATCCGCGTGTTCCGCAACAACGCGCTGGAGCGCAAGCAGCTCGAGGACGAGAAGGCCGGCAACGAGGCGAAGGCCGCCGAGCAGCGCAAGGCCGAGCTCGGCCGCTTCGTCGCCGAATTCCAGTCGGCGGTCGGCGGCGTGATCGACAATCTGATGAGTTCGTCGCGCCAGTTCGAGCAGGTCGCGGGACGGCTGACCGAAACGGCGCGCTCGACCGCCAGCCTGTCGGGCCAGTCGGCGGATGCCTCCGAGCAGGCGTCGCAGCATGTGCGCAGCGCGGCGTCGGCGTCCGACGAACTTGCCTCGTCGATCGCCGAGATCGGCCGGCGCGTGCACGAATTCGAACGGCATCGCCACGGACGCCGTGCGGCAGGCCACCGCCACCAACCAGCGCATGAACGACCTCTCCGAGGCGGGCGCGCGCATCGGCGACGTGGTGAAGCTCATCACCTCGATCGCCGAGCAGACGAACCTGCTGGCGCTGAACGCCACCATCGAAGCGGCGCGCGCCGGCGATGCGGGCAGGGGCTTTGCCGTCGTCGCCCAGGAGGTCAAGGCGCTGGCCGGGCAGACCGCCAAGGCGACCGAGGAGATCTCCAGCCACATCGCCAACATGCAGCTTGCGACGCAGGAGTTGGTCGACGCGATCAAGGCGATCGGCCTGACCATCGAGCGCATCAGCGAGATCTCCACGGCAATCGCTGCGGCGGTCGAGGAGCAGGGCGCTGCGACGCAGAACATCGCCCAGAGCGTGCAGGCGGCCTCGAAGTGGACCAGCGAGGTCGCGACCAACATCGGCCACGTGGCAAGAGACGCGGGCGAGACCGGCGAGGCCTCCGACGAGATGCTGAAGTCGGCGCAGGCGCTGTCGGGCGAAAGCCTGCACCTGAAGTCCGAGGTCGACCGCTTCCTCGACAACATGAAGGCGGCGTAGGGCCGGACGCTGCACCGCTGCGAGAAGCGCGATCCAGCTGCGCGCCGCAGCGCGCATAGAGCGGAGTCGCGCGCATGCCGCGCTTTCATGCGCGCTTCGTGCCGGGATTGCTCGTCGCTTCGCTCGCAATGACGCGGAAACCGCGGCTGCGCTGGTGCGTATCTAGAGGCCCGATGGCCATGACGAGCGCAAGCGAGGCGCCTCGATGAAACGCTACCTCATCCTCTATCTCGCCACCGCGCTGGTGATGCTGCCGCTGGACCTGCTCTTCCTCGGCTTCGTCGCAAAAGGCTTCTTCAATTCGCAGGTCGGCGACATGCTGGGCGAGGTGCGGCTTGCTGCCGGCGATCCTGTTCTACCTGATCTATGTCGGCGGCATCGTGCTGTTCGTGAACGGCGCGGCCGGCGCGACCTGGCAGTCGTCGCTGCTGCTCGGCGCGCTGTTCGGGCTCGTCTGCTACGCGACCTTCGAGCTCACCGCATGTCGCTGTTGAAGCACTGGACCTGGGGCGTGGTGGCGGTGGACATGACCTGGGGCGTGGTCGTCACGGCTTCAGCCGCGACGCTCGGATTGCTGCTCGGCAATTGGTGGCTGGTGAGGGGGTAGCCGTCATTGCGAGCAGCGCAGCGACGAAGCAATCCAGCGCGCGCGAAGCGCGCCAACAAGAAGCGCAGTAGTTCGCGGCGACATCAGCGCTTATCTGCGCGCCTGCCGGCGCGCCGCTGGATTGCTTCGCTTCGCTCGCAATGACGGCTTCGCCGTCACTTCGGATGCGGCACGATGCGGATGTAGGGCTTCGGCGACTTCCAGCCCTGCGGATAGATCGTCTTCGCCTCGTCGTCGCTGACCGAGCCCGCGATGATCACGTCCTCGCCCTGCTTCCAGTCGGCGGGCGTGGCGACGCGGTGTTTGGCGGTCAGCTGCAGCGAGTTGATCGCGCGCAGGATCTCGGCGAAGTTGCGCCCCGTGGTCATCGGATAGGCGAGCGCCAGCTTGATCTTCTTGTCGGGGCCGATCACGAACACGGTGCGCACCGTCGCGTTGTCGGCCGGCGTGCGCTTGGCCGGATCGCCCGAGGTCGAAGCCGGCAGCATGTTGTAGAGTTTCGACACGTTGTAATCGGTGTCGCCGATCATCGGATAGTTCGGCGCGTGGCCTTGCGTCTCCTTGATGTCGTTCGACCACTGCGCATGCTTGTCGACCGGATCGACCGAAAGCCCCATCAGCTTGATGCCGCGCTTGTCGAACTCGGGCTTCAGCCGCGCCAGCGTGCCGAGTTCCGTGGTGCAGACCGGAGTGAAATCCTTCGGATGCGAGAACAGCAGCGCCCAGCTGTCGCCGATCCAGTCATGGAACTTGATCCTGCCCTCGGTGGTCTCGGCCTCGAAATCGGGCGCCGTCGAGTTGATTTGCATGGTCATGTCGGATCCTCCGCCGTACGGAATTCGCTGGGATCATATACCCGCAAAGGCCGGAATGCAGGTCCGGAATTTAAACTTGAAAGGTTCTTCCAGCACCGGCTGGCTTTTGGAGCAAAAGCTTCTCCGGCAAAGGTGTTTGCAAGAAGGCAGCCGTGCAATTTCAAGATTTCGTCAGCGCCGGACGCCTCCAGTTAACAAGGTCTTTACAATTTGCCGCGAATTTGCCCGCGCCCGGCCGCACCGGAGCCTGCTCGCATTGGCTGATCTGCTGAACCAGTGTGACGCGCGTCACGACCAAATCGGAAACCATTTCGGTAAATGCAGCGCCGCCGCGTTGGCGGCGATTCATCGGTTGTTCAGTCGAGGCTTGGAATGCTGTCGGCAAGAAGGAAGAGACAGGGAGACATTGAAATGTTGAGTAACGTGAGCCGTCCGACCGGCGAGCCTTGCCGCGCTGATCGCGACGATCGAATCCTCGCCGATTGCCACGGCACCGATGCGGCCGCAGCGCTCGCCATCGTGCGCGACGGCGTGATCACCGGCGAAGGCCCGACCACCGCGGGCCGTGTGCATTTTTCCCGTTCGCTCGATGCGCATGACGCCGACTGGTGCGCGCGCATCCTGACCGCGCGGGGCATCAACGAAACCGCCGTCAGCCGCGAAGAGGCGCAGGCGCTGTTCCAGATCGACGAGGCCGCCGCCGAGCGTTCCGACAACGGCAAGTTCGACGACCTGTTCGCCAAGGCGATCCTGCATCATGCCGCATCGCGCTTCCGGCCTGTCGGTGCCGTCGCGCGAAGTCGCGCTGTCGCCCGATACGGCGATCGAAAGCTGGGCGCCGAACCGCTCGGCCGACGTCAATGTCGAGGTGCTGGAGTGGATCGCAGCGCAGATGCGAGGCAAGCGCCGCACCAACCGTACCCTGATGACGATCGTCGCGGCGCTGCTCGGCGCGGCCATGCCGCTGGCGCAGTCGCTGCGAGCGGTTCGCCGACCTCGCGATCTGAGCCCTCAGGAGGCGTTGCCGCGCTGCGGAAATCGCCCGTCCCCGGCGGCGCCCATGCGCCGCTGAACATTGACTTTTTCCGGCCAACCCGCGAAGGCTGAGACCATCCTTGTTCAGCTTTCCCGGGCGTGCATGTTCCAGAAAATCCTGATTGCCAACCGCGGCGAAATCGCCTGCCGGATCATCAAGACCGCGCGGCGGATGGGCATCAAGACCGTCGCCGTCTATTCCGAGGCCGACAAGGACGCGCTGCATGTGGAGATGGCCGACGAGGCCGTCTTCATCGGCCCGCCGCAGGCGGCCGAATCCTACCTCCTGATCGACAAGATCGTCGACGCCTGCAAGAAGACCGGCGCGCAGGCGGTGCATCCGGGCTACGGCTTCCTCTCCGAGCGCGAGGCGTTTCCGAAGGCGCTCACCGCGGCCGGCCTCGTCTTCATCGGCCCGAATGCCGGCGCGATCGCGGCGATGGGCGACAAGATCGAATCCAAGAAGGCCGCGGCCAAGGCCGGCGTCTCCACGGTGCCGGGCCATCTCGGCGTGATCGAGGACGACAAGCGCGCGGTGAAGATCGCCGACGAGATCGGCTATCCGGTGATGATCAAGGCTTCCGCCGGCGGCGGCGGCAAGGGCATGCGCATCGCCCACTCGGCGGCCGAGGTCGCCGAAGGTTTTCGCCTGGCGCGCGCCGAAGCGAAATCGTCGTTCGGCGACGATCGCGTGTTCGTGGAAAAATTCATCGTCGATCCGCGCCACATCGAGATCCAGGTGCTCGGCGACAAGCACGGCAACGTCATCTATCTCGGCGAGCGCGAATGCTCGATCCAGCGCCGCAACCAGAAGGTGATCGAGGAGGCGCCGTCGCCGCTGCTCGACGAGGCGACGCGGCGCAAGATGGGCGAGCAGGCCGTCGCGCTGGCGAAGGCCGTGAACTACGACTCCGCCGGCACCGTCGAGTTCGTCGCAGGCCAGGACAAGAGCTTCTACTTCCTCGAGATGAACACGCGCCTGCAGGTCGAGCATCCGGTGACCGAGCTCGTCACCGGCATCGATCTGGTCGAGCAGATGATCCGCGTCGCCGCCGGCGAGAAGCTCACGCATTGCGCAGAAGGACGTGACGCTGACCGGCTGGGCGGTGGAGTCGCGCGTCTATGCGGAAGATCCGTTCCGCAATTTCCTGCCCTCGATCGGCCGGCTGGTGAAATATCGCCCGCCGGCGGAAGGCACCACCGACAAGATCACCGTGCGCAACGACACCGGCGTGCAGGAAGGCGGCGAGATCTCGATCTTCTACGATCCGATGATCGCCAAGCTCGTCACCCACGCGCCGTCGCGCGCTGCGGCCATCGAGGCGCAGTCGCGGGCGCTGGACGCGTTCTACATCGACGGCATCCGCCACAATGTGCCGTTCCTGTCGGCCGTGATGCAGCATCCGCGCTGGAAGGAAGGGCGGCTCTCCACCGGTTTCATCGCCGAGGAGTTTCCGGGCGGCTTTGCGCCGCGCGCAGCGGAAGGCGAGGTCGCTCGGCGCATCGCGGCGGTGGCGGCTGCGATCGATCACGTGATCGGCGAGCGCAAGCGACAGCATTTCCGGGCAGATGATCGGCCGGCCGGTGACGCGCGAGCGGCGCCGCGCGGTGTGGCTTGATCGCACCGAAATCGGACTTGACGTATCACGTGAGGATCAGGGCATAGCCATCCGCTTTGTCGAGGCGAACGGACAGCTGGGCCAGCCTGTGACGCTGGTCTCCAACTGGAAGCCCGGCGATCCGGCCTGGCACGGCACCGCCGGCGACCATCGCGCTCGCCGTACAGGTGCGCCCGATCGCCAACGGCTTCCGCCTCGCGCACCAGGGCGTCGAGGTTGCAGCCTACGTCTTCACCGAGTTCGAGGCGAAGGCCGCGCGGCTGATGCCGCAGGAGACGAAGACCGACACCGGCAAGAAGCTGCTTGTGTCCGATGCCCGGCCTCGTGATCTCGATCGACGTCAGCGAGGGGCAGGAGGTCAAGGCCGGCGAGACGCTGGCCGTGGTCGAAGCGATGAAGATGCAGAACGTGCTCCGCGCCGAGCGCGACGGCGTGGTGAAGACCATCCACGCCAAGGCCGGCGCGACGCTGGCGGTGGATGCGCCGATTTTGGAGTTTGCGTAAGCGTGGCGAATAGCGAATGGCGAATAGCGAATAGCGAGCGGGTTCCTCGCGTCCCTTTCTATTCGCTACTCGCCATTCGCTATTCGCGCCTTGGCGGGCATGACGCATCAGTCCAGGGAGAACTTCCAATGCAATGGTCCAAACAACGCACCGCCCTGCGCGGCATCCTCACCGGCAACGTCTGCATCCGCCCGGGCTCGGTCTACGACGCCGTGTCCGCGCGCATTGCCGAGGACCTCGGCTTCGAGCTCGGCATGCTCGGCGGCTCGACCGCGTCGCTCACGGTGCTCGGCGATCCGGACCTGATGCTGATCACGCTCTCGGAGCTTGCCGAGACCGTCCACCGCATCGCGCGCGCCGGCAGCCTGCCGCTGCTGGTCGACGCCGATCATGGGTTCGGCAATGCGCTGAACGTCCGCCGCACGGTGCAGGAGCTCGAGAGCGCAGGCGCTGCGGGACTGACGATCGAGGACACGCTGCTGCCGACGCCGTACGGCCAGGCAAAGCCGCAGCTGATTTCGCTGGAAGAGGGCGTCGGCAAGATGAAGGCCGCGGTCGACGCCCGGGTCGATCCCAACCTGTCGATCTTTGCGCGCACCGGCGCCAACATCACCAGCATCGACGACGCGGTCACGCGCGCGAAAGCCTATGAGACGACCGGCGTCGACGCGCTTGTTCTTCACCGGCATCCGCACGCGCGCCGAATTGGAGAAGGCGAGGGCGGCGACAAAACTGCCGATCATGCTCGGCACCACCGAGCCCGAGCTCGACGACATTCCTTATCTGACCTCGATGGGCGTGCGCATCGCCAACCAGGGCCACACCCCGTTCGCGGCCGCTTCGCAGGCGGTCTATGAGACGCTGAAAGCGCTGCGTGAAGGAACGAAGCCGAAGGATTTGAAGGGCCTGCCGTCGGCCGATTTCGTCAACCGCTACATGCGCAATGCGGACGTGCAGAAGCGCTCGGCGGATTTTCTGGGGATCAAGAAATAGACCATCTATCCGTCATGTCCGGGTGCGCGCTCGAAGAGCGAGCGCGCGTCTCGAACCATGAGGCCCGAGCATCCACGATCGTAGCGGGCATTCGCGCTACGAGACGCGGATCTCCGGGCACTCCTCGGCGATGGCTATCTCGAGCAGCCGAGCGCGCTCACTGCTAAAACACCTCCTCGAACGCGCGCTTCAGCGCGACGTCGAGGTCGTGCATCGTCACCGGCAGGCCGAGGTCGACCAGGCTGGTCACGCCGTAGCGCGGGTCGGCGACGCCGCAGGGCACGATGCCGGAGAAATGCGTCAGATCCGGCTCCACGTTGATGGCGATGCCGTGCAGCGACACCCAGCGCTTCAGCCGCACGCCGATCGCGGCGATCTTGTCCTCGTAGCCGTCGCCCTTGTCGGGGCGCGCGACCCAGACGCCGACGCGGTCCTCGCGGCGAAAGGCCGCGCACATTGAAGGCGTCGAGGGTGCGGATGATCCATTGCTCGAGGCCCGCCACATAGGCGCGCACGTCCGGACGGCGCCGCTTCAGGTCGAGCATGGCGTAGGCCACCCGCTGGCCGGGGCCGTGGTAGGTGAACTGGCCGCCGCGCCCGGTCTGGAAGACCGGAAAACGCTGGTCCAGCAGGTCGGCCGTCCTGGCGCTGGTTCCGGCGGTGTAGAGCGGGGGGTGCTCGACCAGCCAGACCAGTTCCGGGGCCTCGCCGGCCGCGATTGCCGCCGCCCGGGCCTCCATCAGCGCCACGGCTTCGGGGTAGCGCGACCGGCTCGTCGGCAATCCGCCACTCCACGCCGGCCGAACCGGCAGGCCGGGCGAGGGTCAGATCGAGGCTGTCGCGCGTGTTAACCATTGGTTCACCATACCGTGGTGACCTGCCCACAGCATTCAATTTCGAGTCACGCGCCAAAGAGGCGCGCGGGAGTTCCTGTGCCGACCCTTGATAAAGTCAATGTAGACCTGATGGTGGTGCTCGGCACCACCTCGATGCCCGTCCACCAGGTGCTGCGTCTCAGCCGCGGCGCCATCATCGAGCTCGACACGACCGAGCAGGACGAGGTGAAGGTGCTCGCCAACAACCTGCCGATCGCCTCGGGCGCGGTGGTCGTCAACCGCAACCGCATCGCCGTCGAAGTCAAGCGCATGCTGCCGCGCGAGACAGGCACAAGATAAGCCTTTTCCGGCCCTTGTACCCCCTATCCCGATTTGTTACATGGGCCGGCGTTGCTCAAGCGCTGGTCGGACTGACCGGCGCTATCCCCCTGCGGCCGTGGCGGAATTGGTAGACGCGCTAGCTTGAGGTGCTAGTGGGGCAACTCGTGGAGGTTCGAGTCCTCTCGGCCGCACCACCTTATCTCACCAGATCTGCTGGATTTAAGGTGTGCTCGCCCGCCGTGACGCGCGACGTGGGCAGATCCCACAGTCAAAGCCGACAACCAAAGAATAAACGTCCCAAACTGGCGGTTGTAGCCGGAGAGCGATAGGCTTCGGTCAAAAGCCGGTCGACAATGGAGGGACGCATGCGGGAGCTGACGCCGGAAACGATCACGGACGCGGTGCTGGAGCAGATGGCGACCACGCCGGACCCGCGGATGCGGGAGGTGATGGAGGCCGCGGTCAGGCACCTGCATGCCTTCGCCCGCGAGGTGAACCTGACGCCGGCGGAATGGATCAAGGGCATCGCCTTCATGACCGCCGTCGGCAAGATGTGCACGGCGGAACGGCAGGAGTTTGTGCTGCTGTCGGATACGCTTGGCCTGTCGGCCCTCGTCAACGGCCTGCACGACGAGACGGCGATCGAGGAGGGGACGCACACGAGCCTGCTCGGCCCGTTCTACCGCGAGGCCTCGCCGAAACTCGCCGCCGGCACCCAGATCGCCAGGACCGTGAAGCCGGGCAGCGAGTGCGTGCTCTACGGCCGGGTGACCGACGTCAACGGCGAGCCGCTCGCCAATGCCACCGTGTCGATCTGGCAGACCGGCGCCGACGGCCTCTACGACATCCAGGAGCAAGGGGCTGCGATCGACTATCGCGGCGTGTTCACGACCGATGCGGACGGCCAGTACCTGCTGCGCACCGTCAAGCCGATCGGCTACTCGATCCCGATGGACGGTCCTGTGGGCGAGATGATCGCGGCGCAGGGGCGGCACGGCATGCGGCCGGCGCACATTCACTTCCTGGTCGGCGCGCCGGGCTATCGTGAGCTCGTGACGGCGCTCTACCTGCGCGACGATCCGCACCTTGCGGATGACGTGGTGTTCGGCTCGTCGGACGACCTTGCCGTCGACCTCGATGCGGACGATCCGAACTGCCCCATCAAGGGGCTGCCCAGCATCCGCTTCGACATGCGCCTGTCGCGTGAAGGCGAGGCCGACAAGACGAGCGGCCGCGTCGGCACCGATCCGGCCGCGATCATGCGATCGGCCAAGGCGGGGAATGGGCAGTCGCACGCGCCCGCAGCAAGCTAGGATATATTTAGAGCAATAGCATCCTGACCGTAACAATCGGACGAAGATCCGATGCGGGCGGGACCAAGCGACAAAACAAGTGGGAGGATCGATGAAACGCAGGGCACTTCTGGGTGGAGCGGTTGTCGTCACGTTACTCGCGCTGAGCTCAGGCGCAATCGCACAGCAGCCGCCGATCAAGATCGGCATGTCGATGGCGCAGACCGGCGGACTGGCGGGCGGCGGCAAGGCCTCGCTGCTCGGCATCGAGATCTGGCGCGACGAGGTCAATGCCCGCGGCGGGCTGCTCGGCCGCAAGGTCGAATTGGTCGTCTATGACGACAAATCGAGTGCCGCGGAAACGCCGGCGATCTACGCAAAGCTGCTCGACGTCGACAAGGTCGACCTCCTGTTCGCGCCTTATGCCACGGTGCCGACCGCGCCGCTCCTGCCGCTGGTCAAGCAGCGTGGCCTCCTGCTCATGGGGAACTTCTCGTTCCAGGTGAACAGCAAGATCAAGCACGACATGTGGTTCAACAATGCGCCGTGGGGGCCGGCCGACAGCTGGGCGGCGTCGTTCCTCCAACTCGGCCAGAAGGCAGGCGGCAAGACCATCGCGCTTCTCTCGGCGGACCAGGAGTTCGCCCAGAACCTCGCGCAGACGACGCGAGAGGTGGCCAAGACGCTCAACATGCAGATCGTGTTCGACCAGGCCTATCCGCCCAGCACGGTGGAGTTCTCCAGCATCATCCGCGCGGTCAATGCCGCAAAACCCGACATCATCTATGTCGCGTCCTATCCGCCGGATTCGGTCGGCATCCTGCGCGCCGTGAACGAGATCGGGGTCGGCGACAACGTCAAGCTTTTCGGCGGCGCCATGGTCGGCCTGCAGTTCGCCGCCGTGATGCAGAACATGGGCTCGCTGCTCAATGGCGTCGTGAACTACAACACCTGGCTACCCGAGCCGAGCATGTATTTCGAGGGGACGAAGGCGTTCTTCGAAACCTATGCGAAGCGCGCCGTCGAGGCCAAGGTCGATCCGCTGGGCTACTACATCGCGCCCTATGGCTATGCCATGGGACAGATGATCGAGCAGGCCGTGAACGCGACGAAGTCGCTCGACCAGAAGGCGATCGCGAAATACGTGCGCGAGAACGAGCACAAGACGATCGTCGGGCCGATCGCGTATTCGTCCGACGGCGAGTGGAAGGAAACGGCGACGCTTCAGGCGCAGTTCCGCGGCGTCAAGGACAAGGACATCGAGCAGTTCCGCGCCGCGGGCAAGCAGGTGATCCTGTTTCCCGCGAAGCTGAAGACCGGCGATCTCATCACTCCCTTCGAGGCTGCCAGAAAGTAGGGCGGACGACCTTCTCGTGATTGCCGGAGAAGGTTGGCGCTGACGCTCGAAGCCCTCATGGTGAGGAGCCTCGCGTAGCGAGGCGTCTCGAACCATAGGGCGGGCAGTCGGCCTCATCCTTCGAGACGCCCTGCTACGCTCTTCGAGCTCCGCAGGGCTCCTCAGGATGACGGTTGAACGGCGGAGAGAAGGGGGCGTCTCACGTGTTTTCGGTTGACCTGCTGGTTGGAGCGATCGTGCTCGGCATGTTGCTCGGCTGCTTCTACGCGGCCGTCAGCATCGGCTTGTCGGTGTCGTTCGGCCTGCTCGACGTGCCCCACGTCGCGCACCCGGCCTTCCTGGTGCTGGCGTCGTATGGCGTGTTCCTGCTCAACGATCGCTATGAGGTCGATCCGCTGCTCGCAGGGCTTGCGATCACCCCGCTGTTCTTCCTGCTCGGTCTCATCGCCTACCGCTTCTACTACGAGACCTTCGAGAAGCGCGGCAGCGAGGCAGGCGTGCGCGGCATCGCGTTCTTCTTCGGCATCGCCTTCATCATCGAAGTCCTGATCATCCTGCAATTCGGCGTGGACCAGCGCTCCGTCACCGCGCCCTATATCGGCAAGTCCTGGCGCATCTTCGATTTGCGGATTCCGATCCGGCAGCTCGTCGCCTTTGCGGTCGCGCTTGCGCTGACGATCCTGCTCACGCTTTATCTGTCGCAAACCTTCATGGGACGCGCGATCCGCGCGGTCGCCCAGGACCAGGAGGCGCTGCGGCTGATGGGCGCGAACCCGGTCCGCGTCAAGCAATGGGCGTTTGGTGTCGCGACCGCCGTGCTCGGCATCGCAGGAGCCTTGCTGATCATCGTCGCCCCGGTCGAGCCGACGCTCGACCGCGCGTATATCGGCCGCACGTTCTGCGTGGTGGTCATGGCCGGCCTCGGCAGCATGAGCGGAACGCTGATCGCCGGCATCATCCTCGGCGTCGCCGAATCGATCGTGCTCACCATGTTCGGCGCCTCCTGGGCGCCCGCCATCGCCTTTGCGATGCTGCTCGGCGTGCTGGCCGTCCGGCCGCAGGGCCTGCTCGGCAGGCGATCATGAAAGGCGGCAATCGTTTTCTGGATCGGGGCGATCCTGTTCCTCGCAGCCGTTCTGCTGACGACACAGGTCATCCGCAACGAGTATCCGTTCTTTGCCGGCTACGTCATCCTGCAGTTCGTCGTGCTGGCGGTGGCGTGGAGCATCCTCGGCGGCTATGCCGGTTACGTGAATTTCGGCACCAGCGCCTTCTTCGGCCTTGGCGTCTACACGGCGGTGTTCCTGGTCAAGGCTGTGGGCGCGCCGCTCGCGGTACAGATCGCAGCCGCCGCAATCGTCGGCGCATTGCTCGGCCTGGCGGTGGGCGTGCTGACCCTGCGCATGCAAGGCATCTTCTTCTCGATCGCGACGATTGCGCTGACCATCATCATCGAGACCGTGGTGACGAACTGGCGGTTCGTCGGCGGCGCGGCGGGCATTCAGATCCAGCGGCCGCCGGTGATGCCGCCATTCGACACCTACGTGCAGATGCTGTTCTTCGTGCAGGCGCTGCTCGTGGTGCTGGCGGTCGCGATCGCGCGCTACATTCAAGGCTCCTGGATCGGCCGCGGGCTGCAGGCGATCAAGGACGACGAGCTTGCCGCCGAATGCACCGGCGTGCCGACCTTGCGGCTGAAGCTTCTGGCCTGCGTGGTCTCGGGCGCGCTGATGTGCGCGGCCGGCGCACCCGCCGCCATGTACCTGCAGTACGCGGACCCGTCGTCCGCCTTCAATCTCAACTATTCGGTCTCGGCCCTTGCCATGTCGCTGATCGGCGGGACCGCGCACTGGATCGGGCCGGTTCTCGGCGCAATCCTTTTGGGCGGGACGCAGCAATTCCTGTCGGTCACCATCTCGTCGGAACTGAATGTGCTTCTGCTCGGCATCATGCTGGTGCTGTTCGTCGTGGCGGCGCCGGAGGGGATCATCGGCCTTGCCCGCAGGCTCGGCCGCAAGCGGGCGGGGAGGCAGGCGTGACGTCCCCCGTCGAACCCGGGCCGCCCTTGCTGCGGATCAACGCCGTGACAAAACGCTTCGGCGGCTTTGTCGCGCTCGACAGCGTCAGCGTCGATATCCGCCGGGGGGAGCGCTTCGGCCTGATCGGCCCGAACGGCTCGGGAAAGACGACCCTCATCAACTGCGTGTCCGGCGCATTCCGCACCGAGGCCGGCAGCGTGGTTTTCGGCGGCGACGACATCTCGCGCCTGCCGCCGCACATGCGCACGCGGGCCGGCATTGCCCGCAGCTTCCAGATCCCGCGGCCGTTCAGGAGCATGACGGTCGCGGAAAACCTGCTGGTGGCGCTCGACTTTGCGCCCGCCACAGAGGGCATCTCGGCCGCGCAGCGGCGCGACAGTGCGATGTCGATCCTGACGCGGATGGGGCTGGCGCCAAAGGCCGACGTGCCGACCACAAGCCTGAGCCAGGTGGAATTGCGCAAGATGGAGCTTGCGCGCGCGATGGCGACGGGCCCGAAACTGTTGATCTCCGACGAGGCGATGGCCGGCCTTGCCGGCTCCGAGGTCGACGAGGTGCTTGATCTGCTGATGAGCCTGGCGCGCGAAAACATCACCATCATCATGATCGAGCACATCATGCAGGCCGTGATGCGCTTCTCGGAGCGGGTGATGTGTCTCGATGCCGGCAAGATCATTGCGATGGGCACGCCGGCCGAGGTGATGGCGAACCAGAGGGTGCAGGAGGCGTACCTTGGCACTTAGCCTCGCCATCAGCGGCCTCGATGCGGGCTACGGCGCCGTCAAGGCGCTACGCGGCGTCACGCTCCATGTCGAGGCCGGCGAGACCGTCGCGCTGCTCGGCACCAACGGCAACGGCAAGAGCACGCTGATGAAGTGCGTCGCGGGCCTGGTTCGCCCCGACCGCGGCAGCGTATCCCTGACGATCGACGGCAAAGCGCACGATCTGACAAAACTGCCGGCGGAGGCCATCGTCGATCTTGGCGTGGCGCTGGTGCCGGAGGGGCGGCGGCTGTTTGCCAGGCTGACGGTTGCGGAAAATCTGATGCTCGGGGCCTTCCGCAAGGCCGCCCGCCGCGACATCGAGCGCAACCTTGCGCTCGCCTTCGAGACATTTCCCCTGCTGAAGGAGCGGCGGCGCCAGCTCGCCGGAACGCTGTCGGGCGGGCAGCAGCAGATGCTGGCCATTGCGCGCGCGCTGATGTCGTCACCGCGCCTGTTGCTGATCGATGAACCTTCGGTCGGGCTCTCGCCGCTGCTGGTCTCGCAAACGATCGCCAAGATCGGCGAGCTCAATGAGCGTTTCGGCTTGACCGTGCTGATGGCGGAGCAGAATTTCAATCAGGCGATCCGCATCGCCGATCGCGGCTATATCATCGTGCACGGCGAGATCGTCGTCGCGGCAGCTTCGGTCGACGAGTTGAAAGGCAACGACATCGTCAAGCGCCTCTATCTCGGCGGCGTCGCATAGAGCATGATCCGGAAAAGTGGGGACCGGTTTTCCGACAAGATCATGCTCCATCAAAAAGCTCCGGAGGCCAACCATGGTGTCCACCCTTCTTCCCACGACGGTTGTCGGCAGCTATCCGCAACCGGATTGGCTGGTCGATCGCCAACTCCTGTCGAAGGGTGTTGCGCGCGTGCGCCTCGATCTCTGGCGCGTGCCGGAGCCGTGGCTGGAACAGGCGCAGGACGACGCCACGCTGCTCGCGATCCGCGACATGGAGCGCGCCGGCATCGACATCATCACCGACGGCGAGATGCGGCGGGAGAGCTATTCCAACCGCTTTGCGACCGCACTCGAGGGCATCGCGTCGGACAAGCCGGGTGAGGTCGTCTCGAAAGCCGGCCTCGCCACCGCCGTTCCGCGCGTGGTCGGCCCTATCCGGCGCACCCGTCCGGTGGAGGTGCGCGACCTCGAATTTCTTCGCCGCAACACCGAGCGGACGGCGAAGATCACGCTGCCCGGGCCGTTCACGATGAGCAAGCAGGCGGTCAATGAATACTATTGCGACGCGGACGAAATGGTCATGGACTACGCCGCCGCCGTGAATGCCGAGGTGCGCGATCTGGAAAAAGCCGGCGCCGATGTGATCCAGCTCGATGAGCCATGGTTGCGGCAGGACCCCGCCGCCGCAAAGCGGATCGCCGTGAAGGCGATCGACCGCGCGCTCGAAGGCGTCTCGGTCACCACCGTGATCCATCTGTGCTTCGGCTATGCCGCCGTGGTCGCCGGCCAAAAGCCGGTCGGCTACTCGTTCCTGACCGAGCTTGCCGAATGTGCGGCGGACCAGATTTCGATCGAAGCGGCCCAGCCGAAGCTTGATCTCGGCGTGCTGAAGGATCTCGCACCCAAAAAGATCATGCTCGGCGTCATCGATCTCTCCGATCCCGCGGCGGAAACGCCGGCGACGGTGGCAGATCGCATTCGCGCGGCGCTGAAGCATGTTGCGGCGGAGCAACTGGTGCCGGCGCCCGACTGCGGCATGAAGTATCTGCCGCGCGAGCTGGCGTTTGCGAAGCTGAAGGCGCTCGCGGACGGCGCCGCGCTGGTGCGCGCCGAGTTGTCGTGACGATGTGCCAAAACTGCTCGCCAGGAGTGAGCCCGTGAATCTCGGCTTCTTCACGATGCCGATCCATCCGCTGGACAAGGATTGGCGGCAGTCGCTGCGCGAGGACAGGGAAGCGTTTGCGCTCGCCGACGAACTCGGCTTTACCGAGGCCTATGTCGGCGAACACATCACTGACCAGGCCGAGAACATCACCTCCTGCATCAGCTTCCTGTGCTGGATCGCGGGCGACATCAAGCGGATGCGGCTTGGCACCGGCACGGTCAACCTGCCCAATTCCCATCCGGCGGCGGTGGCGGCGCAGGTAGCGATGCTCGACCACATGCTCGATGGCCGGTTCAATTTCGGCATCAGCCCGGGCGGCTTGATGTCCGACGCCGAAGTGTTCGGCAATCTCGACTTGAACCGCAATGCGATGTTTCTCGAGGCGATCGACTTCATCGTCAGGATCTGGACCAGTGAGCCGCCATACGCGCTGGAAGGCAAGTTCTGGAACGTGTCGACCGCGCGCACGATGATGACCGACATCGGCCAGGGATTGATCGCGAAACCCTTGCAGAAGCCGCATCCGCCGATTGTCGTCACCGCGGTCTCGCCATACTCGCAAGGCGTCGCCGAGGCGGCCGCGCGCGGCTGGTACCCGATCTCGGCGAATTTTCTGCTGCCCAAATGGGTCGCGACCCATTGGTCGAAATACCTGGAAGGTCGTGCGCGGACCGGCAAGCCGGCTGATCCGGCCAACTGGCGTGTGGCCAAATCCATCTTCGTCGCCGACGATCTGGCGCAGGCGAAAGCCTACGCGCTTGGGCCGCAAAGCCCGTACCGCTTCTACTACCGCCAGCTGCTGACGAAACTTCTGAAAGGCGGCCGCGGCAATCTCTTCAAGGAAGACCCGAACGCGAGCGATGACACGGTCAACCTGGATCGCGTCCTTGACGACCTGGTGATCTGGGGCACCCCCGACAAGGTGGCCGACGAGCTGCTCGCCTTCGGCGACAAGGTCGGGCGTTTCGGAACGTTGCTCTATGCCGGCAAGGACTGGAGGATCCGGCGCTGGCTCGCCGCTCCATGATCCTGCTCGCCGAAAAAGTCAGGCCCGAGGATCGGCAGCGAATAGCAGCCTAGCCGCGCAAAGTGACGAAGTTCGCGTGATCAGTATTGACGCCGTCCATCGTTCCTGTTCTGTTCCGGTCCCGGGTGAGGTAACTCGGTGGGGCAGGGCATGCGTGAAGTGGAAGGTACCGGACGAACGTCGGTTGCGGACGCGTCCGCGGTCGCGAAAGAGCCACGCGGAATTAGGCGGTTGGCTGCTGCTCGTCGCATTCGGCCAGGTTTGCGGTCCGCTTCGGATGCTTGTTGCGCTGGGGCAAATGTTTTTGGACCGGGACGCCCTGGACGCTTTCGAGCGGACTCCGTTGGCGACCTATGGCGAGTTTGCCCTGAACTGGCGTTCACGCTGCTGGCGATAGCCACGGCGATATTGTTTTTCCGGAAATCCCGTTACTTCCCGCGTTTCTTCATTTGCGCGCTCGTTGCAGCCTTTGCAATTCCCGCGCTCTCGATCGTCTGGGTCGCGCTCATATTGTCCGCGCAGCTTGGCGAGCCATTCCGCGAGTTCCTTGCGCTTGAACCGCAAGAGATAGCTCAGCTCATCCTGGCGGTCGTCGCTGCGGTCATCTGGATTCCGTACACTTTGAAATCGAAGCGCGTGAGAAATACGTTTGCCGAGCCAGACGATCCGCGCGACTTGGCGGCAAGCATGGTCGGCGCCGTGACGGCGCCGCGAGTGCCGTTGCTTCGAACGGTTGTTTTCACCATCATCGCGATGGGCTCAGTGAGTGTCCTTGCCGGCCTGGGTCTCGCGATGGGCCGCGGCGTGTTCAGCAGCAACATGCTCGGCGGCTTGTTGCAGATTTCGCTCGCCATCTGGCTGTTTCGGGGCTCCAACGCTGCGCGCATCATTCTGGCCGTGCTGTTCTTCATCGGATTTGTTTTTGCGCTCGGCCTTCTCGTGCTCGCCAATGAGCGTGGGCCGCTGCTGATTGTCGTTACAGTCGCGGTGGCGACGACGATGGGCGTTTGCTTCTGGATCTTGGCGTTCTCACAACGCTTGCGCGCCGAGCTCGCGATCAACGAGGCAAGATATCAAAAGCCAGACCCGGAGAACGTTGATGATCCCAACGCGTGGCCAGCTGGCCGCGCCATGCGAAGATCGCGCGGCCTGTCGGCTTCGCCAATTGCGACGCGCAGCCGATGCGCCTTACGCCGCCTGCTTGAGCGCGCTCTTCAGTTTCTCTTCGTTGGCGTTCGACAGCGAGGTCTTGAGCACGCGCGGCTTGAACGGCTCGATCTCGGCCAGAACCTTGTCCTCGGTCATCTCCTTCACCTGAATGAACAGCGCCGACGAGCCCGGCGGGATGGTCTCGCCGAGCTTCTTGATGAACTCGTCGTTGATGCCGAAGTCGGTGAGGGCGCCCGACAGCGCGCCGGTCCCGGCGCCCGCGAGAGCGCCGAGAGCCAGGCCCGCAAGCGGGTTCAGCAGCAGCAGGCCGACCAGCGTGCCCCAGAGCGCGCCGAGCGAACCGCCGCTCGCCGCGCCGAGCGCGGTCATGTTGACCGCCTGCTTGATGTGGACCTTGCCGTCCTTGGTGCGTTCGACGACGCAAGCGTCCTCGAGCTCGATCAGTTTCTCCTTCTGCATCGAGCGGGTCTTGTTCAAAACCTCGTCTGCGGTGTGGATACCGTCGAAGCCAAGGACGATCAGGGTGCTCATCGGTCTGCCTCAGGTGTCTTGTTGTCTCGGGGTGGGCTTTCGCGAGAGCCTGATCCAGCTTCGCCAAATCAGACTCGTCGCCTGTCTTTTAGTTTGTGCATGATCCATTCCGAAAACCGCTTCCCACTTTCGGGATCATGCACTAGCGGCTGTTGCCGGCCTGAGCCGTGGATTGCGACCCAGTCTCCGCCGCGCAGGCCGCGCCAGAACAGGGGCGCCGTCGCGAGATAGGACGGCTGCACGAAGCCGTTGACCGCGGCGTAGGCTCCGTAGGGCGTGACCCGCGTGACGGCGGCATAGGCGTCGCGCCCGCAGATGAGCGAGGGGTCGTAATAGCAGTCGACATAAACACTAGGCACCTGCGTAAGGAGGCTGGAGCAGGTACTGTGCATGGGAAGCCGGTGAAAACGCCAGCATCGTTCCGGCGACACTCAGCGCAGCTACGAGTTTCGTTGCATTTGACATGATGTTCTCCGTTCGGGATGCGCAAGGCACAACGTGCAGTCGCGACGTCCCAGACCCCGCTGCCTGTTCCTCACGACGCAGCGATTAGAACGGCAGGGAGCGGCGCGTGCTATCGGTGAACAACCTGAATGTCGGTCGGGTGAGACCCTGAGCGCCACCTGCGTACCGCGGCAGGGCATAGGGCCGTCACTGTGGCCACGGAGAGGGGCGGCGCCCTCAGTCGGCCGGCGCGGTCTCGTTCGCCGAATAGGCCCAGCAAAGTCCCGGCGGCAGCGAGATCTGGACGTCGCTGCCGACCGGATAGCGCGACGCTGGTGCCGAGCTCCAGGGCTTCGAGTTGCCGCCAAGCGCCCAGCTCGTAGACCGTCTGCGTGCCCTGATAGCGCTGGCCGGTGACGCGCGCGGTGAAGTGTTGGGTTCGGCCGCGCCGCTGCACGCCGAGCCGGATGTTCTCGGGCCGCAGCGCGACTTGACTCGGCTCCCGGCCGCGACACCGGCCGGCAGCCACGCCGTCAGGCGATTGCCGCCGAGGCGGTCTCGATCGTGCCGAACTCGCCGTTGCGCTCGACGACGCGGCCCGGCAAGCATTCGACGCCCCGGTGAAGTTCGCGACGAACATGTCCGCCGGGCGATTGTAGATTTCGATCGGGCGAGCGCCATCTGCAGCAGCTTGCCGTCGCGCATGACGCCGATGCGGTCGCCGAGCACGACCGCTTCGGCCTGGTCGTGCGTGACGTAGAGCGCGGTGACGCCGGTCTGCTTGATGATGCGGCGCAGATCGTCGCGCAGCCGCAGGCGCAGCTTGGCGTCGAGGTTCGACAGCGGCTCGTCGAGCAGCAGCAGCTGCGGCTGATAGACGAGGCTGCGCGCCAGCGCCACGCGCTGCATCTGCCCGCCCGAGAGCTGCACCACCGGCCGCTCGGCATATTCGGCGAGGCCGACGAGCTCGAGCACGTCATCGACCTTCCTGCCCGCTCTCGGCGCGCGGGACCTTGCGCTGGCGCAGCGGATAGCCGACGTTCTGGCGCACCGTCATGTGCGGCCACACCGCGTAGGACTGGAACACCATGCCGATATTGCGCAGGCGCGGCGGCACCAGCACGCCGCGCGCGGGCGCCGAGACGACGTCGCCGCCGATGGCGATCTCGCCGCTGGTCGGATGCTCCAGGCCGGCGACGCAGCGCAGCGTCGTCGTCTTGCCGCAGCCCGAGGGTCCCAGCAGCACGACGATCTCGCCGCGCTCGCGCGAAAGCTCACGTCGTCGATCGGCCGGCGGCCGATCGAGAAGACCTTTGCGCAGATGCTCGACCTTCAGTTCCGCGGACATGTGCTCGACTCCTCTCCCGTGGCGCTCGCACGGCGTCATGCCGAGCTTCGACCTCGCCGTGCACGCGCTATCGCGCCGGAGACGGGAATCGATCCGGCCTCACTGCCGATAGCCGTACGTCTTGTTCCATTCCTCGATCCAGTCGTTGCGCAGCTTGACGTACTGCGCGAAATTCGGCGACCAGGTCTTGATCACGGCCGGATCGTAGCCCGGCGGATTGAACGGCGGCTTCTTCAGCGCCGTCAGGTAGCCGAGCTCCTTGATGTGGAAGGCCTGGCCTTCGTCCGACATGCACCAGTTGAGGAACAGCTTGCCGGCGTTCGGATTGGCCGCCGTCTTGGTCACGCCGGCCGCATAGTAGTTGAGCGGCACGCCGTCCGAGGGGAAGATGATCTCCACCGGCGCGCCGTCGCGCTTCTTGATGTAGGCGATGTTGTAGAGCAGCACCGCGATCGAGATTTCGCCGCGCACCATCGCGTCGGACGCGGCGCGCCGGAGGGATACAGCACCGGCTGCGTGGCCGCCTGCTTCTTCCAGTAGTCCTCGCCCAGCATCTGCCGCTCGAACATGACGCGGGTCCAGGTCGTGCCGCCCGACGGGCGCGATCACCTGGCCGATCTGCTTGGGCCCGTACTCGGGCTTGCATGAGGTCCATCCAGCGTCTTCGGCGGGTTCTTCATCGAGCTCCGGGTTGTAGGCGATCGACCAGCCGAGCGTGGTTTTCGGCCAGAGCTTCGGCGAGACCAGCACGTCGGCGCGATAGGCGTCGGCGTTTGGCGGCTTGTAGTCCTGGAACAGGTCCTGCGATGCCCTGCATCAGGCCGCGGTCGGAATGGTTGACCACGTCGGCCGAGCAGCTTGTTGGCCGCGGCCTCGGTCTTGATGCGGGTGATGAGCTGGCCGCCCGGCGCGCGCACCATCTCGACCTTGACGAACGGGAAAGCGCTTGTTGAAGGCCTTGATGATCTCCTGCTCCGGCCTCGGTGAAATCGGCGGTGTAGTAGACGATCTTGCCTTCCTTCTTGGCCGCTTCGATCAGTTCGGCCGAGCCGAAGTCCTGCGCCGCGGCCGGGCGGCGCCGAGCGCGGCGGCGGCGACGCCCGCCGCGGAGGCGGCCGCGAACTGCCGGCGTGTGATGATCGAGTGTTCTTCATGAGCGTGCTCCTCCGAAGTTTCGCCATTGGCCTTGTTGCTCAACCCGCGCGCCCGACCGACGCCGCTGCCGGTGCCGCCGCGCGAGAGCCAGTGCGCAAAGCCGATCAGCACGCCGAGCAGGACCGTCTGCACGAGGCTGAAGGCCGCGGTGATGCCGACGTTGCCGCCCTCGTAGTAGTCGAGCAGCAGCACCGCCATCACCATGGTCTTGCTGGTGTAGAGAAACAGCGACGAGCCGAGCTCGCGGATCGCCAGGATGAACAGCAGCGTCATCGCGGCGATCACGCCCGGCCGCGCCAGCGGCAGGACGATCGTGCGGATGGTGCCGCAGCAGGCCGCTGCCGCAGATCCAGGCGGCTTCCTCCAGCTCGCGGTGGATCTGCATGAGCGAGGTCGACAGCGCCTTGATGGTGTCCGGCATGAAGCGGGCGATGAAGGCCAGCGCCAGGATCCAGATCGTGCCGTAGAGCCCGCCCGGCAGGCCGATCCAGGCCCACAGATAAGCGACGCCGATCACGAGCCCCGGGATGGCGACCGGCAGCGTCGAGATCACGTCGATGCTCTTGCGGCCGGCAGCTTCGTGCGATTGATGGTGTAGCCGATCGCGAACGCCAGCACGCCGCCGACGAGCGCGGTGATGAACCCGACCTCCATGGTGTTGAAGATCGAGCGCAACGCCAGCGGATTGGCGAACAGCCGCTCGAAATGGATCAGCGAATACTGCCGCTCGTCGAACAGGCTGGCGATCGTGCGCATGAACAGGAACTTGCGGAACGCCGCGACGATCAGCGCCAGCGTCGGCAGCACCACGACGACGAACAGGTAGACGATCGCGAGGCCGAGCGTGAAATAGCGCCAGCGGCCGAGATTCGAGCAGCGCCGGCCGGAACGACTTGCCGGCGACGGTGATGTAGCTCTCCGCGAGAGCACGCGGGGCTGCAGCCACACCAGGAAGCCCGTGACCACCATCAGGATGATCGCGACCGAGGCTGCGGTCCAGTAGAGCGGCGGCGACCAGGCGGTGAGCTTGAAGATGTAGGTCGTGAGCACCGGGATGTCGCCGGGCGTGCCGAGCACCGCCGGAATGCCGTAGATGCCGAGCATGACGATGAACGACAGCAGCATGCCCGAAATGATCGCCGGCGCGATCAGCGGGAACGTGACCGTCAGCAGCGTCGACAGCGCGCGTCGCGCCGGAAATCTCGGCGGCCTCCTCCAGGGCCGGGTCCATGTTGCGCAGCGCCGAGGCCGTGAACATGTAGACGTAGGGCGCGTAATAGATGCCGAAGATCACGATCAGCCCGCCCATCGAATAGACGTTGAAGCGCCAGTCGATGCCGATGCCTGCCAGCAGCGTGTTCAGCAGGCCCGGCTGGGCGAGGCGAGGATCGCCCAGGCGACGGCCGCGACCAGCGGCGGCACGAACAGCGGCAGCATGCTGGCGGCCGCGATGAAGCCCTTGCACGGCGTGTTGGTGCGCACCACCATCCAGGAGAAGCCGAGGCCGATCACGACGGCCAACGCGGTGCCGCCGCCGCAGGCGATCAGCGAGTTGACGAGCGCCAGCGTGGACGTTGGGATTGGCGAGGACGGTGACGAAGTTCGCGAGCGACATGTCGAAGACGCCGAACCCGTCCACCACCGGATTGGTGTTGGTGAGCGCGCCCAGCAGCAGCATCGCGACGGGGTAGACGACCAGGAAGGTCGAGGATCGCGAGCAGCGCGGCGGACCAGAGCCAGCGGCCGGCCGCCCGCAAACGGGCGGCGCGCTGGGTCGCCGCGTACGATCCGGTCAATGGCCCGATATCTGCCCGAACGGCAGCGCTGTCTCGCCACAGACGTCTCCCTCCAGTCGCCCGCGTCCTTGACGTGCGCGAGCTTTTGCACTATTTTTAGCTGTTAAATTATGCGAAGTCCCGCTGCTTTTGTTGCGCTTCAGTCAGGAAACGGACTAACACTTTCGCTCACATCACAGCGAGTTGTGCGCGCCGCACGAAACGACGCCACCGCGCGAGACCGGAAAGCCCGGTCAAATGTTCGCGCGGTCGACGCTTATCGGCCATGGCGCTACTCGAGAAAGCGCTTCATGGGCGCCGAGAGATGCCGGCGATGGCAGGGCGCTTCCTCAACAGCCCGCGGCAAATGCCCTGCAGGCGTTTGGTCAACCGGTCGTCGTCGAGCTTCATCTGCTCGACCGCTCGCCCATCTTGCGTGCTGCTCCGATTGGCGGGGCGCTTGTTTCGCGGTCCTTTGCCGCTCGTAACAGGCATTGCGATCTTTTCTCGCCTGGATCTGGAGCCACACTGGATCGTTTCGGCAAAGGCGGGGCCGCCGCCGAGCATCGCGGCGAGCACGAGGCAGATGCCGGCACTGATCATCGTGCTCAAAACAGTGCATCCATGGATCGGCTCAGCCGGGCGTTGGGCCCGTCGCGACGTTCGAGATGGCCGACGAGCTCGCCTGACAATTTGTAGATCCTGGTGCCCTTCAGCTCCTAGACCTTGCGTCCGTTGAGATCGTGAACGGCATTGTCGCGCATCACGGCGACATAGGTGCCGGCGCTGTTGAAGATTTTTCCGTCCACGTCCTGCTCTTTCAAAAGATGTTGCCATGCGTTCGTCTTTTTCGGACCAGCTTGATGCTGCGACGCGTAGGACAGCACGCGCCTTCCAACCCCGCTTGTCAATCAAATCTGTCCGCTGAACCGCCGCAATTGACGTCGTCAAGCGACTTTCTCGTCGGCGACGCCTGCTTGCGAGGGCTGGGCAGACGGCTGGTCCAGTCAATTCGCCGCTTTGGGGATCGCTTCGCCGGCAAAGAACCGGCGCGGATTGTCCTCGAGGATCGAGGCGATGTCCGCCTGGTTGACGCCGCGGGCGTGCAGCATCGGCATGAAGTCGGTGAACATGTAGGTGTAGGGCGGCGGGTAGCGGCCCTTGCGACTTCAGGTGCTCGATCGTCGCCAGTTCCTTCGCGCTGAGCTGGCGCGGGAATTTGCCGAGCCAGCCGCAATGCCGGTCCTGGCTCATCATGATCTGCGCGCGGAACCCGTCCTTCACCAGTTTTGCGAGGTTGTCGGCACGGATCTCGTCGGGCTGAAAGCGCGTCAGCCCGATGCGGTCGAAGCCGATATAGGTGCCGCCGTCGACCACCTGGCGGTGGTAGGCGGGATCGGCGTTGCCGCAGCAATGGCCGATCAGGCAGCGCTGCGGCTCGACGCCGCCGTCGGCGAACAGCTTTTGCTGCTCCGGTCCGGCGCAACCGTCCTGCGTGTGGGTGATGATCGGCACGCCGGTCGCCTTCTGCGCGATGCAGGCCGCGGCCAGAAACTTCTTTTCCAGCGCTGTGACGACGGGGCGCCGGTCGCCACCTTGATCGCGCCGGCCTTGATGCCGGTCTCGCCGATGCCGTGGGTGATCTCGCGGATGTAGAGTTCGGCGATCTCGTCGACCGTCCGCGTCCGCCAGTACACCGGCAGGCCCATCTCCTCGAAGTAGAAGCCGGTGGTGCAGATGATATGCATGCCGGACTTTTCCGAGATCTCCTTCATCATCGCCGCATCGCGGCCGAGCTCGATCGGGCAGGGGTCGACGAACGAGCGCACGCCGTGCTCGTTGCGCAGTTGCACAGGCGCCGCACGGCTTCCTCGATGAATGCCGGCGCGGTCGAATTTCCGGTGGGATCGAACTCGGCGCCGGGAAACGCGATGAACAGATGCTCGTGCATCAGCGTCCGCCCCAGTCGCTCGAGCGGGATCGGGCCCGTCACCGTCTGCACCATCATGTCGAAGGATCCCCCGCAGGCCGCGTTTGTTGTTGTTGCCTGATAATGGAGGCAGGCTCACATCCGAGGCAACGGCAATTCGAGGAATGGGAAGGTCAGCCCATTCTTGACGACTGGAGGCCTTGCAGGACCGACGTCAGCAGCACGAAAAAGATTGTCACCGAGGCGGAGCGTCTGGTGTGCCGCTTGAGCTAGCGGCGAAGCGCGCCCCCGACAATGCCGCCAATCACTTCCAGCATCTGTTGCTGCGTCTGTTGCTGATACGCACGGTCGATCTGCGCCTGCCTGGCCTTTTCGAGTTCGAGCGGAAATGCCATCTGGGCACCTCGATGTCCGAGCTCTGCTGCGCGCCCGAGCAACGCGATCTTCTGCCTGACCGGGTCCGGCCGGACCTCGCCCTTCTGATCATGGTGGCAAGGCTGACCATCGAGTCCGGGTTGCCCAGTCTCGTTCCGATCTTGAACATCTCAATGGCTGACGCCTTGTCGTTGCGATCTGACCAGTACATCCAGCCGAGGTTGTCGTACGCGGCAGGGTAGTTTCGTCGCGTCAAACTGGTGAAAATCTCGAAGGCCTTCTTCCGATCTTTGAACTGGTGCGCCCGGGCCAACTGATACTGGTATCGCTGTTCGTTCGGAAACTGCTGGACGAAGTTTTCGCGCAGGCCGTCACGGCCTGATCCGCTTGCGCCCGCAGGATATCAAACGACGTACCCTCATCCGGCCTGTTTGCATCGGTCGGTTTGGCGGCGAGACGGTCGCAGCCGTCATCCTGCGTCGCGCAGAGCACGCGCGGCTTCCTCCTCTGCCTGCCTCGCAAGACGCGCTTTCTCCTCGCGCTCCTGTCTCTCCCGCAACTCGCGTTCCGCGCGTTCCCGGGCCTCCCGCTGTTCACGCTCCGCACGTTCGCGCGCCTCCCGCTGCTCCCGTTCGGTTCGCTCGCGCAACTCGCGCGCTCGTCGTTCCTCGTCTTCCTTCTTCTTCAGGGCGGCGGCCTCGCGGGCCTTCTTCCAGACGTCGATCACATCGCGCGTAATGACCTTCAGCGGCTCGCCAGTGCGTGAATGAAACCCGGGACCGTCGTAGAACTCGTGATCGCCATTCTCGGCAACGAAGTACCAGACCTTCGCTGCTCCGGTGGTCGGATCGAAAAAAGGATATTTGTCGGGATCGACGGGCGTCGCTGCGCGGCGAATGGTCTTCGCGCTCTGCGATCTCCAGGAACTCCACCATCTCTCTAGTCACCGGAAGCAATTCGTCGCCGTTTCGCGGATGAAAGCCCATCAGATCGAAGATCTCGATCGAACCCGTTCCGCTCCGTGCATACCAGACGACCGGCTCGCCGCTCATCGCATCGAAGAACTCGGGATCGTTACCTGTCACCGGATTGGCCGTTTGCCCTTTTGGTATTGCCTGATCTTCTCGGCCATTTGCGGCGTGATCGGTCGGCATTCGCTACGGTTTCCGCCAATCCATTCCCGTCGATCCAGCGTTCTCGACGCTGTCGCGCGTCAGCACATAGCAGCGTGCCGCCTTGCCGCGAGGAGATTTCTCGATTAGCAGAACGGCAATTGCGTTGCTTTGCCCAGCGTCCCCGAGCCGCCAAGCGATCGCGGACCGAACTCCATTACATTTGCACTTCCCAGCCGAAGCCAAGCGGCTGGACCCCCAATGACCCGCCTGAATGGTATTTCAGCCTGTTGGCTGAAGCTAGCGGTTGTGCAGGGAAAATACGCGATTTGTTGAAAAGTCTGACGTAAGTCGCTGACTTCGCTGGGGTCGACGGGCGTTTGGCGGCCCAGTGGTTGATGCGGTGCGTGTCGGGATTGGGTCCGCGACACTCCGGCCGCCGCTTTACGATGCGCCTTACTGCGTAATCGCGCCCGGAGCGACCACTGCGGAAGGGCCGGTGTCTTCGCCTGACGCGCGCGAGACGTCGAGGTATCGCCGGGCGCCGGCAGCCATCGAGTTGCAGCAGGGGCGAATAGTGGGCGAGCTGAGTGTCCGCAAGCATCAACAGACGCCGGTTGTCGAGGACGAGCCACTCTCCCTCGTGTCTCACGGCAACGACTTCGTGACTCCTCGGAGCGCGCCGTGTCGCGGACGACCACAACGCGGAGATCTTCGGACGAAACGCCAGCTTCGAGCAGAGCGGCGAACTTCAGGATGGCATAAGTCCTCGCAGTCCCCCGAATGTCTGGTGAGCGTTGCCAGAGGTGAATTCCAGGCACCGATCGAGCCGTGGGCCGCCACATCGCTCACTCGGCCTGATCGCGAGATTGATCGCAGCGGTTGATCTCACCCAGTTGCGCGCGTCCCTTCAACGCTCTTGCACTGTCCACAATCGCAAGAAACTCGCGTGCGGCCGGATCCGTGCACCTGCGCCCGATCAGCCCTGCAATCGACCGAGCTTCGCTGTTCGTCGTTCCACTGACGCCATACGCCGAAACCACTTTTCGAGCACGCCGCCTCCCGCCGGCAGCAACGAGCGTCTCCGAAAGGCTCGCGCGACGTTTCCGCCACGCTCGATTTGTGCCCGCGGCTCCGCGGGGGCGGCGACGAGCGTGGTCGGCAACACGAACGCGAGGCTCGCGAGCGCCAAGCCGAAGACGCGCAACATGCGCGAACTGAAGAGAAACATTTGACGCCCCCGTCCGGACGTTGGCGAAGCTCGAAGCAGCGCGCGCGACCGGATCAATTGGCCACGAGCTCTGGCTGCGGCGGGTTTCTGGGTGCTTAAGGCGGCAGGAGTGGGGGTCACGAACAATCGCAACGGCCTGAACGAGAAAGGGGCAGCTTTGCTTAAAACTTTAGGCAGGCCGCTTTCGCGTCGCCAAGGTCACGGGATCGCGCAGTGCTTGTACTGCATGCGACGTTAATGCGGGATCATTTAATTCAGCGTTTTCGGTCATTTGTGCGATTTAACGGCTATTTAATACCGCTGAGTTTTCGGCGTGCCGTTTGGGGCGTTGGTGCAATCATTGCGCGCTCTTAACCGTGTCAAGCCGATTTCCTTCCGGATTATGTCAAAAAGTGGTATTTAACCAGTTTAATAACGATTACAGAATCTTAACCAATCTTAGTGCGAGTGGGGCAGTGGTCGTCGCCGAAGTTCCCAACCTCGGTTTGGCGTCGCTCGAGTTGGGTTCCGAAAACCCCAACATCGCGGCCGATCGCGATCTCACGCATCATAATTCTTCACGCGGATGCGCGCTCGTCGTTGCTGACGCGCATCTGCTGTTCACGGGTGATTTCAGGCGGTCCGGTTCGGACCTCGTGATTTCGAAAGACGACAGACACATCGTCATCGACGATTATTTCAAGGGCGAGAAGCGGGTCGCTCTCACGTCGCGCGATGGCGCTGTTCTGTCGGGTGAGCTCGTCCAGGCCTTGAGCGGCGCCATGCGGAGTACGCCCAGGCCAGCCCCAGGCTTCGAGTGCTCGCGGCGGTCATCGGAAAGGTCAGCAAGACTGACCGGCGTCGCGACAGTGATCCGCAATGGGGTCTCGGTCGAGCTGAACATCGGCGACGAAGTCCGCAAGGGTGACGTTGTCCAGACCGGCGTCGAATTCCTCGCTTGGACTGGTGTTCATCGACGGCACCGTCTTCGAGCTTTCGGCCAACGCGAGGATGGTCCTCAACGAGATGATTTACGACCCGGCGGGTCGTCGAACTCATCGTTGCTCAGTCCGGTGGCAGGGGACGATCGTCTTTCGTCGCGGGCGAGACGGCCAAACGCGGCGACATGCGACAGTTGACACGCCCGCGGCGACCATGGGTATCCGTGGCACGGCGGTTCTGGCAGAGATCGACTTTGTGGTGCCGGGATTCGGGCGTGCGTGCCGCCGGTTCGAGTTCGAGGTGCTGGAAGAGCCTGGCGGAGCCAAGCGGCTCGGTTCTCCTGTACAGCAGGAGCAGCCCGACCACGGTCATCGGCCAGGTCAACCAGTTGGGGCTGGTGACCAACGTCACCGGCACCGGCGATGTGTCGATGCAGGCCGCTTCGCCGTGTCTGGCGCGCGCCACACAGGCGCTCATCGATCAGACAATGCAGGAGTACTTTCCGAACTATACGCCGAAATCGACTGCCCCATTAATTCCTCCACACCTCCGGGCCCGCCAGGTAGCGGCCTCCCAGTTGATCCGATCAATTTTCTGTTCGAGCCGCCGTCGGGCTCGTCGCCCGGACCTGAACTCCGCACAACCTTGCGGTCCGCCGACGACTTTGTCCTGTTGGTCAGTAGCCCGCCCCAGGTCAACGTCAGCAATGTGGTTGTCAATCTCCCTGCGACCAACAGTTCGACGTTCAATATCGCCGA
>CAVWTB010000037.1:60000-155402 GCA_963757845.1 uncultured Alphaproteobacteria bacterium | reverse complement strand
TATAACACCGGCACAATCGGTACGTCTTCGGACGTAGCGAGACGCACGACTTGAGTCCGTGGACCGGTTCAACACGGACGTTGATCCAGTATCGATAAATCTCAAAATCGCGAAGGCACCGTTCTGGCGGATACCTCCGCTCAATTGCCTACACGCTATAGGTGTAGTACGATGCCTTGCTGCGGATTGCTGGAGCAGCGTTAAAACTCCAATTTATCGAGGCGGGAGGCGTCCGACATGGACGTTCAACGCTATCCAGTCCGCGAAGGGCGTGAGCACCGCGTCCGGTGCGCGCTCAATTTCGATCCGAGCGAGGCGGCGCAACCTCCAGATCAACGAGAAACATTTTGGATCATCATTGACCGCAGTCGGTACGCTTCACGTGTGTCCTGCAAATAGTCTGTTTTGGGAGGGTATGATGTCGCTTACTCGCAAAACAGCTTACAGCTTGTGTGCCATCCTTCTCGCCTCAACTGGCAGCATAATCGCTTCAATCGCAGCTGCTCAGGCTCCAGGTTGTCCGCCGCGGACCCGCCATCGACCAAGGCCGATCGCTGGTCGTGACGGATGCAGCTCTGGATAAAGCCAAATTTTCCTTTGTGAACACGATCAGACGCGATCTTGAAAAGCCTTCAAATTCAGGAGACGGCGGAGAACAGGGAGAACTTCGTCAAATCGCTCCTCACGTCCATGAACGATGACGATATGGTGAACCCGGTAAGCGGCTTGCGCATGAAAGTCGATATCCGCGCGCTGGAAGCCGGTTTGGATCCGAAGAGTCTGCTCGATCCCGTCGATCCCATCGGCCTGGTGCCAATCGCGCTCTTTAATCGGCTCGACCTTGCTCCTCAAGATTGGTCGAACTGCGGTGAGCACCGCATCGTCTACGGCTTCAAGGCACCCGTGCCCGAAGGGCGGCCCAGCCAGCCGCTTCTTCCTGATATTTGAGGCCCGGGTCGATAATGCCCTTCCGCAGAAGGCCGGGTTTGAGGGTTGCCGCGCCGTTGTCAAATTCTGGCGCGACCTGTCGGATGAGAACGACGCATCGAAGCGAGCAACCCGCCTGGAGGACTTCTACTACAAAGGAGCGCCGGGCGTTTCAGGTCCGGTGGTACAGGCCAAAAACTACGGGGGCCCGCTCGGCCAGGTTCGCGGCAATCTTTTCGTCAATTCGCCGGAATTTTTTCAAATGGCAATTGCGAGAATGGATTGTGATTAACTCCGGTGCACCAACACCAGCCAGCTTCACTCCGGTCACGGTTAAGGAAAACCCGCTCGCGGAATTCTACAGCGACACCAACAGGACCCGGAACTCTCAACGTTCCTTTGGAAACCTCGGAGCGAACGGAATTCCAGACACAGTTCAAAAACACCTTCCTCAAGAGACTGATTGAACCCGATGTCCTGCGTCAGTTCCTCACGGCTGGCCAGTCCGGCTACGTCGCCGAGCTTGACCCGAAGAGCGCGAAGCTTCGATCCAGCCAAATACAAGATCGACATTCTCAATCGCATTGGCGCGCGGTTCGACAACCGCTTCAATGAATTCCAAAGCGTATCTCAGCAAACGAGGATGATCCGAAGACGATTGCTGACGCCTCGGGACCGGTCTTTAAGGCAGGGAGCAGGCGATGCGCTGAACGCCTTCGTTATCGATCCGGCGCAGAAGCCCACCATAGATGACGTGCTCAATCGGGGAGGGGCTATCACTTGTGGCGGATGCCACCAATTCTCGGCTAACCGCCAGGTCGGATCGGTGAACAGTCAACCCATCGCGTGGCCTCAAAGTGCTGGTTTTGTGCATGTGACGGAGAGCAGCATGCTCTCGCCTGCGTTGACTGATGTGTTTCTTCCATTCCGGGCGGATCGTTTGCGAGAAGCCGCTTGTATAGCTCCTTCCGTCCGCGGCCGATCCTGAGACGGTGGCCAGCGCGCCGCGTTCACTTGCCCTGGAGAATGCGCGGCGAGCTTACTGGCAGCAGCTCGTTGCTGACGCCCGCCAGCAGAAGATGGATGTGGCGCGCCGGGCGGTTACGCGCGCGGCGGTGCAGGCTATCGCTGAGCAACGGCAGGAAGAGAGCCAAAAGCCCGGGTATTTCGTGACGAACCGCAGGCCGCATTAGGTGCTGTTAGACCGACCGAGGCGAACGGATCGCTGATCGCCGAGAACTCCGGCTTGCGCATCAAGCTGCCGGACGAGACCGCGCGCCGCCTGCGCGGCCATATCGGCCACGAGGTCACGCTCGGCGTGCGTCCGGAGGACCTCACCGTGGCGGGCGCCGCCGATCTCGATCACCCCTGCTTCGACGCTGTGATCGAGGTGGTCGAGCAACTCGGGTCGGAAATCCTGCTCGATATGAAGGTCGGCGAGGATGTCATGGTGGCGAGCGTCGAGCCGACGGTGCGAGTGAAAGTGCGCGACAAGCTGCGCCTTGCCATGCGCCCCTCCGGGCTTCACGTTTTCGACGTGAAGACCGAGGCGGCAATCTGACACGCACAATCGGCACGTCTTCGGACGTAGCGAGACGCACGACTTGAGTTCGTGGACCGGTCCAACACGGACGTTGATCCAGCAAACGACTTGAATTTGGCTACGAGAGGTTGACAGCGCCCGGGCGTTCGGCCGCAATGGCCTGCCAGCCCGAGGTGGCGCATGGACATGCAGACTCGTTCGAACCCGGTCGCCCGCGCCCGCGAGCTCGGGGCGGAGATTGCCGCCGCGGCCGACGAGATCGAGCGCACGCGGCGCATCCCCGAGGCGCTGCTGGGGCGGCTCCATGACTCCAGGCTGTTCCGCATGTTGCTGCCGCGCTCGGCGGGTGGCGACGAAACGGAGCCTGCGGTCTACGTGGCGGCGATCGAGGAACTCGCCCGGCACGACGCCTCGATTGCGTGGAATGCATTCGTCGCCAACAGTTCCGCCCTGATCGCTGCCTATCTGGAGCCTGCGGTCAATCGCGCCATCTTCGCTGATCCGGGCAGCATCGTCGCCTGGGGACCTCCAAACGCTTGCCGCGCGAGAGCGGTGGACGGTGGCTATCGCCTGACCGGCAAGTGGGATTTCGCCAGCGGCTGCCGGCAGGCCCGCTGGATGGGCGCACACTGCCTTGTGCTCGAAGCGGACGGCGGGCTCGAGACTCAACCGCTTTGGCCGGCCCACGGTCCGCACGCTCCTGTTTCCGACGAGCGACGCGACCTTGCTCGACACCTGGCGCACGATCGGGCTGTGCGGCACGGCGTCGGACTCCTATTGCGTCGACGACGTGTTCGTGTCCGAGGCGTTCAGCACCACGCGCGAGGACCCGACGCTGCGCCGCGAGCGCGGCCCGCTCTATGCCTTTACCATGCAGGGCCTCTACGCCGCCGGGGTCGCCGCTGTGGCATTCGGCATCGCGCGCGCGATGCTATCCGAGTTCATCACGCTGGCGTCCCGCAAGACGCCGCGCGGTCTGGCCCGGCTCGCCGACAACGCCGTCGTGCAGGCCGACGTGGCGCGCGCGGAGGCGCGGCTCGGCTCGGCGCGCGCCTATCTCATCGAGACGCTCACCACCATCTATGCGCATGCCGACGACGTGGCGCCGATCGAGGTAGCCGATCGGGTCCGCGTGCGGCTCGCCTGCACAAACGCGATCCAGGGCGCTGCCGAGGTGGCAGACTTCGCCTACAAGGGAGCGGGCGTGGACGCGATCTTCCCGGGCAGCCCGTTCGAGCGCCGCTTCCGCGACATGCATACGCTCTCTCAGCAGATCCAGGCACGCGCCGCCCATTTCGAGTTGGTCGGCCAGGCCCTGCTCGGCGCGCCGCCCGAGACATTTTTCTAGGTTCTTGCCCAAGAACCTAGAGACTTGGCTCGTTGATACACAAAGGTTCACAACCATGACCCGTCAGAACAAGGACAACAAACCGGTTGCAGTCGTCATCGGCGCCACATCGAAATGGCAGTCGGATGGACGCAACACAAAGCTGGCTCATGGCAAAACATTGAGTGACGACGATATTCCGATTGTCGCCCGGTGGGGCATCGGCGGGGCCGTCGCTCAGAAGTTTGCCGGTGAAGGTCATTTTGTCGTGCTTACGACACGAACCGAGGCGAACGCCACGCCGTTGTCCAAAGCGATCATCGATCAGGGCGGCCAGTGCATGATCGTGGAATTGGATCTGACCTCGCCGCAATCCATCTCGTCTGCGTTCGCCTCGATCGGAGAAGAGGCCGGCGAGCCCGAAATTGTTGTCTACAACGCAGGCTATCTGGAAGGGAGAGAACTGCCGGCCGGCATGGAACTGCTCGAATATATTCCGGTCGAAACCTTCGAAACAGCCATCGCCATCGCTTGTCGAGGACCATTCCTGGTGGCGAAAGAAATCTTGCCCAGGATGCGCAAGAAAGGTTCCGGTTCCTTTTTCTTTTCCAACAACTCCAGCTCTCTACGCGGCAAGAAGCGGATGACCGGCGGATCCCTGTACTATCCGCGGGTTCTGATGCGGACGCTCGCCCAGGTTTTGACCGAAGAATACTCTGAACACGGCGTGCACATCGCAAACGTGATCATCGACGGGACGATCGACTTACCCGGAACACGGGCTCTGAAAGCCGCGCAGACCAATCCCAATCGTTTGATTGATCCAGCAAAGATCGCAGATGCCTTCTACTATCTCCATACGCAGCATCCGTCGTGCTGGACACACGAGATTCAGGTCACTCCGTTCGTTTCCAGGCCATCCTACTGAAAAATCCAGCCAGGCCGATTGGCCCTGGGACTAGTGCCGCCGATTTGAAATTCCTGCACCACCCGTCGCGAGTGCAGCACCGGGACATGAAGGCCACAAGCTACGTCAAGGCGAAGCAAGCGCAATGGGAGCTGCGGCGGTTGGTGCTCCAATCCATGTCGGACGTCGACGTCATTGTTCTTCCCACCACGCTTGCACCAGCTTGGGATCGCAGTGATATCGCCGATGGTAGCGTCGATATCGGCGGCAAACGTTTGCCGGTCATGGAGGTCGCTACGGGTGCAACGAGATGGTTCAACATTACGGGTCAGCCGTCACTCGCTGTCCCTTCGGGCCTGTCCAGGGAGGGCCTCCCACTCTCGGTACAATTTGTCGGCAAGCCGTTTTGTGAAGGAGCCGTGCTTCGTGCCGGAGCGTTGTTTGAGTCAGTCAGCGAATGGAAATACCGACGACCGCCGGCGGTCGCGGAAAGCTATTACACGATCGGCCAATAGGTTCGCACGATGACGCGCAGGCTCAAGGTCTACAGCGATTACAAAAGTCCCTACGCCTACCTGGCAAAGGACCTCACCTACGAACTCGAACGGCAGACCGGCGTCACGCTGGAATGGCTGCCCTACACCCTCGACATTCCCGCTTATCTCGGCAGCGCCAAGGTCGACGGGGACGGTAACGTGCTGGAGCAGAGTCGCAACGCGCATCAATGGCGTCGTGTCAGATACAGCTACATGGATTGCCGCCGCGAGGCGAACTTGCGCGGGCTGACCATCCGCGGGCCGCGCAAGATTTTTGAACTCGCGCCTTGCCAACATCGGGCTCTTGTACGCCAGGCAGTGCGGCGTCGTCCGCGACTATCACGACCGCGTGTTCGAGCGGTTCTGGAAGCGCGACCTCGACATCGAGAGTCTGGAGGCACTGGCAGACGTGCTGGCGCAGGCGGGCGCCAATCCGACGGAATTCTCCGCGTTCGTGGAAGGCGACGGCCGCCAGCGCCTCGAGGCTATCCAACGGGAGGCAGAAGCGGCCGGCGTGTTCGGCGTGCCGAGCTTCCTCCTCGACGACGGCGACCTCTACTGGGGTCGCGAGCATTTGCAGCGCATCCGCGAACTGCTGACTGCCTGAGCGCGCAGGTCAGGCGAAACGCAGTCAGGGATGCACTTTTCGAAAAAAAGGGATTAGGACCGGCATAAGCGACCATCCGCCGAATTGCAGACGTGCGGCTTTCGCCCTTGGATTTGACGGCGGCAAGGTCGTAGGATTTCGACAGTTGATCGGTCTCGGAGAACAGCCTTGCCGGCACCGCTACCAGGCGCAATCGATTGCGATCTCCATATTGCGGTGCCACAGACCCGCACGCTGGTGCCGTTCCTCGATGAATACTGGGCGGAGCACGTCCGCCTCCGCGGCGTCGAAACCCAAAACTACCAGATGAGCAGCCTGCCGCCGCGCGCACCGCTCTCGGTGCGGCCGGATTGGCAGGCCTCGGGCGGCGCTTTGCCGGGATCGCATTTCGGCGACCTCAAATCGAAAGTGCTTGATCATTTCAAGCTCAGGTTTGCCGTGTGCAATTGCATCCACGGCACGCAAATCATGCTGAGCGAGGACATGAGCCTGGCCTTTTGCAAGGCGACCAACGATTGGCTCGCGAAGGAATGGCTCGATCGCGATCTGCGCCTGCGCGCATCGATTGTCGTTCCCATGGAAAGCCCCGAGCTCGCCGCCGAAGAGATCGAACGCGTCGCTGTCGACAGGCGCTTCGTCCAGGTCCTGATGCTGGCGATGGGCGAGCGACCGCTTGGGCGCCGATCCTACTGGCCGATCTATCGCGCCGCAGAGCGCCACAAGCTGCCGATCGGCATTCACGCCGGCAGCAACTACCGGCACCCGCCGACGTCGATCGGTTGGCCGTCCTACTATCTCGAAGACTATGTGGTGCAGGCGCAGGCCTTCGCGGCTCAGCTGCTCAGCCTCGTGACCGAGGGCGTCTTCGTCAAGTTCCCTGAGCTCAAGATCGTGATGATGGAATCGGGGGTGACCTGGCTGCCGGGCATGATCTGGCGCGCGGACAAGACCTGGCGCGCGGTGCGCTTCGAAGTGCCATGGCTGCATAAGGCGCCCGGGGAGGTCATTCGCGACCACGTCCGCTTCACAATTCAGCCGTTCGACGCGCCACCGCGCCGCGAACAGCTCGAGCGTCTGATCGAGCAGCTTGGCTCAGAGGATATCCTGTTGTTCTCGACCGACTATCCGCATTGGCATTTCGACGGCGACGATGCCGTTCCCGACGGCTTGCCGGATGTGCTGGTCAGGAAGATGCTGTTCGACAATCCTGTGATGACCTATCCTCGGTTGTCGCAGACGGCTCATGATTCCCTGGAGCAAGCGGTATGAACATCCATCTCGCGAATGCCAAACCGTCGGTCGAATCCGAAAGCAAGGCCCATCTCGGCTTTGTCGATTGCGACGTCCACCCGATGTTCAAGTCGCCCACCGAGCTTCAGGAGTTTCTGCCGAAGCGCTGGCGCGAGCATGCCGCGACCGTAGGCCGCCGCTCGCGGGGCCCGTTTGCTGCGACATCGAGTTACCCCCGCATCAGCCCCGGCAATGGCATGCGCGGTGACGCCTGGCCCTCGAACGGAGGCCCGCCGGGCTCTGACCTCGAGTTGATGCGTTCCCAGCTGCTTGATTTGTTCGAGGTCCGGCAAGCCATCATGCTGCCGCTTGGCGGCGGCTCGTCCGATGAGCGCAACGTCGATTTCGGCGCGGCGCTGGCCACCGCCATGAACGACTGGCAGGCCACGGTGTGGAGTGACCGCGAGCCGCGGCTGCTCGGCTCCGTGCAGATCAGCCTCGAGAACGAGCAAGCCGCAATTGCGGAAATCGAGAAGCGCGCGGGCGACAGGAGGTTTGCACAGGTGATGATCCCGCCGCGCAGCATCGAGCCGCTCGGCCGTCGGCGCTATCTGCCGATTCTCGAGGCCTGTGCGGCGAACGGCTTTCCCATTGCCTTGCATCTTGGTGGTGTCGGCGGCCATCCGCCGACCGGCACCGGATGGCCGTCCTACTATCACGAGGAGCATCCGTCCTATGTGCAGACCAACGAAGCGCTGACCACAAGCCTCGTGGTCGAAGGTGTGTTCGAGCGCGTGCCGAAGCTGAAGGCGGTACTGGTCGAAGGCGGCTTTGCCTGGCTCCCCGCCTTGAAGTGGCGGCTCGACAAGCACTTCAAGCGCATGCGGGACGAGGTGCCGCATCTCAAGCGCCTGCCGTCCGAATACATTCACGATCACATCTGGGTCACGACGCAGCCGATCGAGGAGCCGGAGCGACGCGAGGATCTTGTCGAGATCTTCGAGTGGATCGGGTGGGATCGCGTGATGTTCTCGACCGATTACCCGCATTGGGATCAGGACGATCCGCGCCACGCCTTCAGGACGCACATTCCGGACGCGCAGAGGCGGATGATCATGCGCGACAACGCGCTGGAATTGTACGGCCTCGGTTGATGGCGAAGTACGTCGTTGCGCTCGCGAGCGAGATCGCGCCGGGACAATGCAAGATCGTCAGCGCCGCGGGCCGCGAGATCGGCGTCTACAACATCGACAACGCCTTCTACGCCCTGGTCAATCGTTGCCCGCATGAGGGGGCCGCGGTCTGTCGCGGCGATATCGTCGGTCGCCCCGACTCCGATATGCCAGGCCAATATCGGCTGATCCAGCGCGGCGAGATGGTGCGATGCCCGTGGCACGGTTGGCTGTTCGAGATCAAGACCGGCCAATCCTGGTGCGATGGCGCAACGCGCGCGCGCAGCATTCCCGTCGTCGTGGAAACCGGCGAGGAACTGGCGCGCGGACCTTTTCAGGCTGAAACCGTGCCGGTGGCTGTCGAAGATCGCTATATCGTTCTGGAGTTTTGAACGCGCGATCACATGCGGACCTGACTTGTTTGAGATGGGCGACTAGCGGCCGCTTGCCCGCACCTGCAAAAGGGGCTGTAATCGGGCGAATGAAACCGCAAGTCGCCGAAGCAAAACAAGACCAGAGCAGGGAAATGACCAAGGACGCGAAGTCACACTACGAAGTCATCGTCGTCGGCGCGGGCGTGGCCGGGATCTATCAGATCAAGCGGCTTTCAGACCTCGGCGTGGACGCGCTGGTGCTCGACGCTGCGCCCGATCTCGGCGGGACCTGGTACTGGAACCGCTACCCTGGAGCACGGTTCAACTCGGAGAGCTACACCTACGGCTTTTCGTTCTCGAAGGAATTGCTCGACGAGTGGCACTGGAAGGAACGGTTTTCGGGTCAGCCGGAAAACCTGCGCTATCTCAATTATGTCGCGGACAAATTCGATCTGCGCAGATACATGCAGTTCAACTGCAAGGTCGACGCGGCGCGCTTCGACGAGGCGAATGATCTGTGGCGGCTGAAGATCAGCGACGGCCGCGAGCTCACCTGCCGCTTCGTGGTCCTCGCGATCGGCCTGTTGTCGGCGCCGACGTTGCCGCGTCTTCCTGGAATGGACAGTTTCAAGGGCCGCTCGTTCCATACTCACTACTGGCCACATGAGCCGGTCGAACTGGCGGCTAAGAAGGTCGCCGTGATCGGCACCGGCGCCACCGGCATTCAAGTCATCGGCGAGATTGCCGACAACGTCGGTGAACTCACGGTGTTCCAGCGCCGGCCGAACTGGTGCGCTCCACTCAACAACAGCCCGATCTCGGAACAGGAGATGGCCGACATCCGCTCGCGCTACGACGAGATCTTTGCGGCATGCAGGCGCTCACCCGGTGGTTTTGTGCATGAGCCCGATCGCCGCGGCTTCTACGAAGTGACGCGGGAGGAACGGCTCGCATTGTGGGACAAGCTCTACGATGAACCCGGCTTTGGCATCTGGCTCGGCAATTTCCGCGAGATCTTCATGGACGAGGCGGCCAACGCCGAATTATCGGAATACATTGCCGATCGCATCCGCCGCCGCGTCAGGGATCCCAAGGTCGCGGAAAAACTGATCCCGCGCGATCACGGCTTTGGCGTGCAGCGTGTGCCGCTCGAGACCCGCTATGTCGAAGCCTATAACCGCGACAACGTGCACCTCGTCGATCTCAAGGAGACGCCGATCAGGGAGATTACCGAGAGAGGACTGCGTACATCAGAGCGCGACTACGAGTTTGACGTCATCGTGTACGCTACGGGTTTCGACGCCATCACCGGCGCGTATGACCAGATCGACATCAGCGGCATCGGCGGCGAGACGCTGTTTGCGAAATGGAAGGATGCGCCGTCGACCTTCCTTGGCATGATGGCTCACGGCTTCCCGAATCTCCTGATGCCGACCGGGCCGCAAAGCGCCTCTGCCTCGACGAATTTTCCGCGCGGCATCGAGAATGGCGTCGACTGGTGCATGGGTCTGCTGCAATACATGTGGGATCACGGCTACACACGCGCCGAGCCGACGCGCGAAGCGGAGCAGCGTTGGACCGCCCACGTGGTCAAGATGTACGAGATCATGTTGATGCGGAAAGCGAAGTCGTGGTTCACCGGCTACAATTCCAACGTCGCCGGCCACGAGGAGGGCACCATCCGTCACTTCGTCTACAACGGCGGCACGCCAAAATTTGTCGGGATCATCAACGACGTCGCGGCCAAGGGCTATGAGGGGATCGTGTTGGCCTCGAACGCGGCGCCGGGCGCGTTGCCGTCACGCATCAGTGCATAGATCCTTCATCATCCCATCCTGATGAAGTCCTTCGAGGCGTTCTGGACCAAGGTGATGCCGCGTTTCCGATGAATCTTGGCCGCCGTCGAGCTGGAAGGGGCTTTGCGTACATACAGGATTCCAGGAACTCGACCCAGATCCAGGTTGCGATCTCGGCGCAGACCGACCCGCGCCTCCTTTAGCGGTCGGTATGCTGGCGCGCTCTTTGAATGATAGACTTGGCGTACTTGATGCGGTCGTAGTGGCAAGCTCGGGACAGCGGGGTCTCCTAATCGCCCGCGCTATTCAGGAGGAAGTCCATGGAATTCGATGTCATGACGCGCGCCACAACCTGGGACCATGTGGCCGACCTGGCACGCCGCACGGAGGCGGCCGGCTTCTCCGGCATGCTGTTCACCGAAGGCCAGCAGGTGCCGTGGATGAACATCGCCGCCGCGGCGCTGGCGGCACCATCGCTGCATTTCTCGACCGGCATCGCGATCGCCTTCGCGCGCAGCCCGATGATTACGGCGCAGATCGCCTGGGAGCTGGCGCAGAACACCAAGGGCAAGTTTCGGCTCGGGCTCGGCAGTCAGGTGAAGGCGCACATCACGCGGCGATACGCCAGCACCTTCGACAAGCCGGCGCCGCAGATGAAGGACTACGTGCAGGCCGTGAAGGCCTGCCTCAGCGCCTTCCGGCGCGAGGGCGCGCTCCAGCATGACGGCCCCTACTACAAGCTGAGCCTGCTGACCGAGCAATGGACCCCCTCGCGGCACGAGCACGAGGACGTCAAGGTGGACATCTCGGCCGTCGGCCCGTTCATGGTCCGGGTGGCCGGCGAGGTCGCGGACGGCGTGCACGTGCACCCCATGCATTCGATGCACTACATCCGGAGCCGCCTGCTGCCGGGCCTGGCCGAAGGCGCGGCGCGGGCCGGACGTGACCCCGCGACGATCGACAAGATCATCCCTGTCATTGTCGCGGCGGGGGATACGCCGGAGGCGCGGGCGACACCGATCAAGGAAGCGAAGACGACGCTTGCCTTCTACGGAGCCACACCGAACTACGCCTTTCAGTTCGACGACCTTGGCCACCACGGCCTGCGCGACCAGCTGAGCGACTGCCTCAAGTCGGGCGACAGCGTGCGCAGCCAGGCGCTGATCACCGACGAGATCCTCAACCAGTTCGCCATCGTGGCGCGCTGGGACGATGTCGCTGACCGTATGATCGAGCGCTATAAGGGCATTGCCTCGCGTCTCGTCATCTACCTCGCCTCGCATTTTCGGGACGTCGATTCCAAAGGATTTCGAACGTTGGGGCGAGGTGGCCCGCGCTGTGCGCCAGGCGGGATAAAGCTCGACACGATACACTTCCCTGCTGCAGGCTTAGGCCGACCGCAACATCTGAAAGGCCACTGACATGCTGATCGGACTGTCCATGCCGTTGCCTGCGTACACCATCGACCCGGCCTTCATGGCGCGAAACGCCGAACGACTGGGCTTCGACTCGATTTGGTATGCGGAGCATCCTGCCGTACCGGTCGAGAGCGCCAGCCCGTTCCCGGCCACCGGCGGCGCCATTCCCTGGACTTATTCGCACTTCACAGACCCCTACATCGCCCTGGCCCGGGCTTCCGCGGTGACGACCAAGTTGAAGCTCGGAACCGGCATCACCCTGGTGCCCCAGCGTAATCCGTTGCTTCTCGCCAAGGAGATCGCCGCGCTGGACCTGCACAGCGGTGGCCGTTTCATTTTCGGCATTGGCACCGGGTGGCTGAAAGAGGAAGTCGAGATGTTCGGCGGCGATTTCCCGCGCCGATGGACGCAGACCCGAGAAGCGCTCGACGTGATGAAGGCGTTGTGGACACAGGACGCGGCCGAATTCCACGGCGAATTCTTCGACTTCCCGCCGGTGCGGTCGTATCCGAAGCCGGCGCAAAAGCCGTATCCGCCTATCGTCATCGGGGGATCGGCGAAGAACGTGCTCAAGCGCATTGTCGATCATGCGGACGGCTGGCTGCCCAACCGCGTTAGCCCGGCCGACCTGGAGAAAGCCCGCAAGGAGCTCGATCGACTGGCCCTGGCCGCCGGCCGTGATCCCAAGTCGATCACCATCTCGGTTTACGGACAAGAGCCCAAGAAAGACATCGTGCGGCCGCTCTTCGATGCCGGCGCTGATCGTGTGGTCGTGCGTGCCACCCACGTCGAGACCGAAGCCGAGATGGGCACGCAACTGGAGCGAATGGCCGAAGCGGTGCTGTAGAGAAGGTCGCAGTTGCGGTTGGTTCCTCGCTGAGTTTGGTTGCGCTCGAGGTCTCGGCGCGCTCGCGTGACTGGCAGCACGAACTGAATGTCAGAGTCTGGCCCTCAGCGGATATGCCGAAGGTCACTGGAATGTCCGTTGATGGGGGTGTATCGGAATGCGGGATCACAGTCCAAACGACGCGAATGCCCCTTCAGCGGCAGTCGGCCCGCATTGGGCACGTACAAGGGCCAGGATGCCGACGTTCGGACTGCCGGGCTCCCCAATAGACGTAAGGCAAATGAGGCTTCAAAGCGGGTTGAAGCATCAGCCGGACTTCGCGCGTTCAGCTGCCCGCTTTACGCGCTCCGGATCGGCGGCGATCTTGACGCCTGCACGCTCCTGCTCAAGCAGCATCACGGAGCGGGAGTCGCGGCCTTCCCAACCCCGGTTGCACGCTTCCCTCATCTCGGCATAGGCGAGGTTACACATCCGCATCGGCACGCCAAGCTCGCGTCCGAGTGCAGTGGCGAGCGCAACGTCCTTGGTGGCCAGCTTGAGCGCGAAGTTCGGTGGATCGTATTTGCCGGGCAAGAACTGATCGAGCAGGCCGTCAAACGTGAAACGGCGGCCGCCGACGCCCTGGCGCACAGCTTCCCACAGGACCACAGGGTCCATGCCAGCTTTCACGCCCATCGTAAACGTCTCGGCGAGCGCACAGGTGATTGCATAGCCCGACATGTTGTGCACGAGCTTGGCGACCGTCGCAGTGCCGATCGGTCCAATATAGGCTGCGCGATCGCCCATCGCGTCGAGAACGGCCTTGTACTTGTCATAGGCGGCCTTATCGCCGCCAACCCAGATCGCCATCTTGCGCGACGCCGCACCTGACGGCCCCCCGCTCACTGGCGCATCGAGCATGTGTGCACCCCTGGCGGCAAAGGCCTCGTGAATTTTTTTAACGACGCTCTGAGAATTTGTCGACAGATCGAAGTAGACCGCGCCGTCTCTTACACCCTCGATCAAGCCATCGGGCCCCAGCGAGACGCTTTCGACATCCGCCGGCTCAGGCAGTGAGGTGAAGATCACGTCCGACCTCTCTGCCAGTGCGCGCGGCGTATCCGCCCATTCGGCGCCTTCCTGCAAATGATGACCCGCCGATTGCCGGTGCAGGTCGTGCACCACGACCTTGTATCCAGCCTTGAGAATGTTGGCGGCCATCTTGCCGCCCATGGTGCCGAGTCCGACAAAGCCGACGACAATGTTGTTGATCATCGTCATTCCCCCTTGTTGCCTTCGCAGCTTCCCAAGCTGCGCTGAACTTAGGCCGCACGCCGGGGCCTAACCGCTTCCCCTTTTTGAACGTATCGAGGAGATCGGCCAAGCCCTGCATCAACTCCTTACGCTCGGAAACGTACTGCGCGCGGTTGTGGATGCGACATACCTCGTTCCCGACTTGATGCGCCAGTGCCGCTTCGATTACGTCATCGTCCCCCTTGCAGATGCGCATCGGGGCTCATTCCGGCGACGTGGTGGCCGGGGTCATCGAAATGCACAAATTTCGCGACTGAGCAGCACGCGCATCAGCCGTCGTTTTTCCACGGGCTTCGCCGTGCGTGACGGATATGAACGATCCAGGCTTCGTCGGCTTCAATGCTCCAGTAAATCAAGTATGGGTAGCGGCCGACTGGCAGGACCCTCGTTTTTTGCTCGCCCGCATGCCGACCACCCTCTGGAAATTCTCCGATGAGCTGGATTGTCTTGCGAATGGCACGCTTCATGTTCTGCGTGCCGCGCGGACTTCGCTCGTCGATGTATTGGAGAATTGCTGCGAGATCGTTCCGCGCGCGGGGCGTGAAACGAACCCTCACAGACCGTGCCGTTTCCAGAGTGCTTCGATTTCAGCGTCCGCAACGAACTGCCCGCGCCGCGCTTGCTCAAGGCCTTCGCGGATCGCCGTCCGGGTCTCATCATCGAGGGCGACAATTGGAAGGTGTCTCCATCATCGCAAGCATTGCCACAGCGACGGCATCCTGATCTTCGGCAGGGAGCTCGCGGATTTGCGGCAATTGCTTTCTCAAGCAGCTTGGTCATGCAGCAACCATATCCCGAAATCTGAGCGCGCGGAAGCTGGTGCCCCTGGCCGGAATCGAACCAGCACTCCTTGCGGAACTCGATTTTGAGTTCGAGCGCGTCTACCAGTTCCGCCACAGGGGCATTCGCTGGTCACGCGCGGTCATCCTTTAAGGGATGACCTCGCCTGCCCCTGCGAAGCGGGCGGACTATAGCGGCCGGCGTTTTCCGGTCAACCCGGCTACGCGCTACCGCGCTTCGCCGGGCGAGCCCGACTTCGCACTCAGCGTCGGCACGTCTGCACGCCGGCTCTGGGCCGTTGACGCGCCACCCAAGCGTTCGTGACTGGAGGTTGCCTCGACAGCGCCGGTCGGCCGCGTTACGACGCAGGCGAGATCAGGAGAATGCCTTGTTGATGCGGACAGAGGTGGAGACGCAGCCGAATGCGGGAGCGCTGGCCGCGGGCACGATCGCTGCGATCGGCGCTGCGACGCTGGCCGGCGCGTGGTTCTTCCAGTACGTGCTCGGCATCCAGCCCTGTCCGATGTGCCTCGAGCAGCGCTACGCCTACTATCTCGTGATCGTGCTTGGCGCGGTGCTGGCGCTTTGCTGCACCTCGCCTGCCGCGCGCGCTCGTGATCGCGGCGCTTGCGGTCATGGCGCTGGCCGCCTTCGGCAACTCCATCTTCGGCGCGTTTCATGCCGGCGTCGAATGGGGTTTTTGGCAGGGGCCCGCGACCTGCAGCGGCCCGCTCCAGGATCTCGGCAGCGCCGGTAACCTGCTGCAGCGGCTCGACACGGTGAAGGTCGTGCGCTGCGACGAGGTGCAGTGGCGCTTCCTCGGGCTTTCGCTGGCCGGCTACAACTTCCTGATCTCCGGCCTGATGGGCCTGGTGGCCCTGTTCGGCATCAACCGGCTGCGCACGGCCGGCACCTGACGCGTCATTGCCGGACGCGGGCTGACATGCATCTCTTTGAAATCGCTTTGCTTTTTGTGAGTGCACAGCACGGGCCCGCGCACGACGGCTCCGGGCGCCGTTCGTTCAATCACATCGTGGCCGGGAAATGCATGCGTGACGTCAGTCACGGTCAACTCGCGCGCGGCAGGGCAGGGTGGTCCGTGAAAGCCCGTAACAGCGAGGACACGGTCATGCAATCCACTTACGTAGAGCGACATACACCGCCTTGACCGGATCGACGGCCTCCGCGCGCTGGCCGTCGCCGGCGTGCTCCTGATCCACGCCCAGATGCTGACGCCGACGCCGCTGCTTGCGCCGCTCGGGCACTACGGCCAGCTCGGCGTGCAGCTGTTCTTCTTCCTCTCCGGCTACATCATCAACATGGCCTGGGATCGCGGCGGCACCGGCATCGCCGGCTTCTACTGGAATCGCGTCGCCCGGATCGCGCCGCTCTATTACCTGATGCTGGTGCTGAGCTACATCTTCCAATGGTCGATGAGCCCCGGATGAGCTGAACACCGAAAACTTCATCTGGCACCTGTTCTTCGCCCAGGGATTTTCCGGCGGCTATGCCTATGCCGGCATCAGCCCGATGTGGAGCCTGACCAGCGAGATCGCCTTCTATCTCGTCTTCCCGTTCCTGCGCAGCCTCTCGACGCGGACGCTGCTGATCCTGTTCGCCGGCTCGCTCTTCTTCGGCGACGTCGACACCGGCCTTGCGTACTGGCTCACCGGCTCGACCGTACTTCAGCTCCACGCCGCTTGGCGCCGCTGAAATTCATGCTCGCCGGCATGATCGTCTATCGCCATCGCGACCTGTTCGCCACGCCCCGGATGGTGCTGCTCTCCGGCCTGTTCGCGCTGGCGATGCTGCTCTTGATGGCCGGCAGGCTGCTCGAAATCGAGTTCGAGTTGCCGGTGGACGTGCCGAAGAGCCTCGTCCTGCTGTTCGCCTGCCCGTTCCTGATGTTCTCGCAGGCCTCCGTGCTCCGCATCGCGCTCGAGAATGCGGTCGCCCGCCACCTCGGCCTCACGAGCTACTCGATCTACCTGTGGCAGCTGCCGATCATCCAGGAGCTGCAGGAGCGCGGCTGGACCGTGGATATCCTGACGCTGACGGCGATCGTCGTCGCGGTGTCGACGGTCAGCTATCTGGCCGTGGAGCGGCCGTTCCTGACCTGGTTCCGCGCGGGTCAGGCAAAGCCCGCGACGGCGCAAGCCAGCCCGCGCCGAAGGCCGTCGGCCTGCAGGACGCGTAATACGGCAGCGGCTTGCGTTTCCACTGATCAGTCTTGCCCGGCCTTGAGCCGGGCGTCCACGTCTTTCAGCACTATCGCGCCGATGAATGTGATGGCCGACAGCCAGTTCGACCTTCGGCGTGGTTGCCGCGCTCAATGCTTTTCTGATTCTCAGAAAAAATAGTTGGCCGCTGTTCGCTTTTTGTTCTTGATCTTCGCGATAGGACTAATATCGTCGATCGCCATCCCGCTCCGGTGAGGGGCGCGTCGCGATCGTCATCGAGACGTGGCAGCGGGATGCGGTGGCCGCTACGATGCCGGGCCTGAATGCTGCGAGCTCACGAGTGACCGAATCGTCGGATCCCGATACGGAAAGCGGACAGTCGGACAGGAGATTGACGCCGACACGACGGGCGGACGGTCCAAGTGCATGCCCGGGCGACAGCTCGCACGATCCGGGCGGGGTCGGCGCAAGCGACAATTCCCTGGTCAGTGATGCAGCAAGCCGCAAAATCCATCCGCGTGCGGAACGCAGGCGAAGATCTGCTTCCGACGGCCCGGTTCAGCTCAACGATCTTCGGCGTTGGGCTGGGCCACTGCCCGGGTGCCGTCGCGAAAGCGGCATGCGGGCTGCCCGCATCCAAACCATGCGGGCGCCGCGGGCGCGGTGAAACGCCCTGTCGTTCCGCACGCCCCTTCGGGGAGGAAGGAACAGGAAGACCGGCATGCCCTGGGGCCGGACCAAACACGGGGCGATGACGCGCGTCTGGAGCGGAGCAAGCGGAAAATGAGACTGCGATGTCGCTTGCGCCATCCTCAGTCGTCATGCCCGCGAAGGCGGGCATCCAGTACTCCGGAGCGTTTGCGATTGAATCAGCTGATGCTCTGGGATACTGGATCCCCGCCTGCGCGGGGATCAATCCGCCCGTCTTGCCGGCGCACCTGTTGCGGCTTTTCGAAAATTGAATCGCGCTCAAACAGCGCGCTCGCGCAATGACGCGGATAGCAACCAGACGGCGCATCGCGCTCTAGATCTCGTCCTCGGGCATCTCGGTCGTCTTCGGCGTGACGGTGTGCACGAGCAGCGGCAGCGCCAGCGACACGCCGACGAAGCGGAACAGGTGGTGCGCGCCGACGAAGATCGGATCGAGCTGCAGCGTCAGCGCCACCGCCATCATCACGTCCATCGCGCCCGGCGCAAAGGCCATGGTCGTGTCCGTGATCGGCGCGCCCGCGAGCCAGACCGTGAGCACCAGGAAGACGGCGATGATCGAGAGCGCCACCACGAGCGAGCCGACGCCTGCCGCGAGATAGCGCGTGAAGGCGGCAAGGCCGATGGTCGCAAAGCGCGTGCCGACCATCGAACCGATGCCGATCATGGCGATGCTGATGATCCAGATCGGCAGGCCGCCGCGCACGATGCCGAAGGCATGCAGCACGCCCGATCCCAGCATGGCGCCGAACATCCAGCCGCCGGGAAATTTCAGCCGGTGAAAGAGGTAGCCGCCCGCGGCCGAGACGCCGATCAGAAGCGGCAGCAAGGTGGTATCGGCCACCGCAAGCCGGCCCATGCCGGGGCCGGTGATCGATAGGCCGACCAGCGCCAGCCCCATCGGCAGAAAGATGGTGAGAAGGGCCACGCGCAGCGTCTGCACGATGGCGACGCCGACCTCGTCCGATTTCGTTTCCAGCGCCATCGCCACCGTCTGTGACAGCGCGCCGGGCACGGCGCCGAGCAGGGCGGACAGCGGGCTCCAGCCGTGGACGTAGCGCAGATAGAGCATCGAGCCGAGCGTCACGCAGACCGTGCCGAGACCGAGCAGCTTCAGGCTGATCGGATAGGTCGCCATGCCGTGCATCATCTCGGGCGTGGCCGCGGAGCCGAGCGTGATGCCGAGCGTCACCATCGCAACATGCGCCAGCGGCTGCGGCACCGACAGCGGCCGCCCGGCCAGCGCCAGGATGCCGACGGTCGAGCATCGCGCCCGACAGGAAGCCGGCCGGCATGCCGAGCCAGTTGAAGATGAACCCGCCGCAGGCGCCGACCGTGAGCGCCTCGGCGACGCGGCGGAGCATGGCGCGGCGTTGCGAGGAGGCGGTCAGCGAGGGCAGGGGCTGGTGCAAGGCGCGTCGCTATCTCGATCTGGCGCGCAGGTTTCGGCGGGTTCCGCGCGGCGATGGATCAGGCAGAGAATAGGCTCTTGCCGCACCGCAAGGTACGGCCGCGGACGCATGCGGTTATGTCGCGCTTGCGGCGAGCCGACGTTACCGAACCGTCATTCCAGCGGGCGCCGCTGTCCGGCACCCCGAGAATGACGGGAATGCCCTCTACCGCAGCACCATTTCCGCGGCGTGCTTCAGGTTGGTCCAGGACAGCGGCCGATAGGCGAAGACGATGCGGTGGTTGCCGGGCGGCACCTCGACGGCGCGGAACAGGTGGTCGGCGCGCAGCACCGGGACTTCCTGGCCGTCGATCTCGGCGACCCAGCCGGGATAGGCGGTGGCGTGCATGGCCAGCACGCCGCCGGCCTCGGACTCCGCCTCGATCTCGATCCGGCCCGGCTGCCAGCGCATGATCTTCACGCGTCCGGCGTTGTCGCGCGCAAGCCGCGGCCCGAGCGAGCGGAAACGCGTGGCCGAATTTTCCAGCAAGCACGCGGTCCTGGCGCGTAGTCGTACTGCGCCTGCCGCGCGGGGCTCGTCGCATTGGCGTCGGCGATCTGCACGCGGCTGGTGAACTTCAGCCGCGGCATCGGATTGTTGAGCCGGTAGATCCAGATTTTCGGCCCGTCGCGCAGCGTGTCGACGACGACCGCGGCCTGCGGATGCGGCATCTTCTCGATCGGCCGGCCGAGCACGAGGTATTTCAGGCCGAGCGCGCGGGCGAGCGCGCAGTCGTAGCTGCGGAACGAGACCGGAAATTTCCGCTGATCGGCGCGCCAGTTGCTCTCGCCCGGCGCGACGAGGCGGTCGTAGTCGCCGATGCGCAGCGGGTTGTAGCCGTTGATCGCCGACCAGCCGCGCACCATCGCGAGATTCTGCCACGCGCCGCCGAGGCCTGCGACCTCGACCCGCGGACGTTCGCCGCGCGCGCGGTCGCGCTGCATTTCGCGGTCGATGATGGCGATCGCCTCGGCCTCCGCGCCGGAGGGCCGCTCCAGCACCGCATAGTTTGCGCGCGGCTCCGCGTTGAGGCGGAACGCCGTGTTCCAGCCCATCAGCTCGGCGATCGCAACAGCCGCCAGCACCGCCGCGATGCTCGCGCGCGCGGGCGCGGTTCTCGCGAACAGCAGGGCGGCGACGGCAAGCAGTGGAATGGCGATGACCTTGGCCACCTCGACCAGCGCGGCAAAGCCGTGGCCCGAGCGGGACGAGAACGCAACTGCCGATGCGACGACGGCGAAAGCTGCGATCGCCACATGCGCCTCGGCGAGGCCGCGCTTCGGCAGGCCGTTGCGGATGTAGTCGGTGAGCAGGTGTCCGCACAGCAGCGCGAGCGCGGCGGAGAACACGAAGCTTGCGTCCGCCGGACGGCGGAACATGTCGATGCCGGGAATGTAGGCGAACGCCAGGCCGAACAGCGGCGTGTAGCGGCCGAGCATGAACAGCAACGCGATCGACCAGCGTGACGGCGATCAGCCGCCGGCCGCGCCTCCACGCGCCGCCGCCGGCGACGCCGAACCACATCAGCAGCAGGACGCGGCAGCCAGCCGACGAACAGGTAGTTGAACGAGTCGTCGGTGTGGGCGACCTCGGGCAGCGAGGCGCGCATTCGGTCCGAAATAGCTGCCGTGCGTGCCGAAGATGTTGGCGACCGCAAGGGTCGCCAGATTGACCGGATGGATCGAGCCTTTCAGCGCTTCGTCCAGCGGCTCGCCCGGACGATTGGAAAGTTCCGCGAATTGCAGGGTCAGCAGCAGCGGCACGGCCAGCAGCGCCGCGCCGGCAAGCGCCATGACGGCGAGCACCGGCAGCCGCTCGCGCAGATAACGCAGCGGCTTCTCCGCCGTGACGATCTCGGCGATCGCCGCCGCCACCAGCACATAGCAAAGCAGCAGCGCCACCTGGTTGCGGCCGAGCGCAAGCGTCGCCGCGGACACGGCGAAGCACGAGCGCGAAGAGCAAGCGAGCGCCTCTGCAGCGCCAGCTGCAGCGTCAGCCATGCCAGCGGAAACAGGCCGTAGCTCAGGATGATGCCGGTGTGCTGCAGCCGCCCCGAGGCGGCGCCGGCCAGCATGAACAGGGCGGCCGCGAGAATGTTCGCCGGCAGCGGCCAGCGCGCCCGCCAGCCGATCGCCGCCATGGCGATGCCGCCGATCAGCAGGTGGGCGTAGACCAGCAGATCGAAGGCGCGGATCGACGGTGCCGGATCGACCAGCGCCCAGAGCGAAGAACAGCGGCGCGAAGATCAGCGACTGCGGATCGGCGATGCTCGGATGGCCGCCGTAGTGATAGGGATTCCAGAACGGCGAAGCGCCCGAATGCAGCGCGTCGGCGAGGAAGCGGAAGAACGCATAGAACTGGTTCTTCGAATCCCAGGGAACGACGGTGTCGCCGGCGACCCAGGTGGCGGCGGCGGCAAGCCAGATCGCAGCGACGATGCTCGCTGCGATGAGAAACGCACGCGCAGACTCCTTGTCCGGCTGCGCGGCGCAAGGCCCTGCCGGATCCTCCCCGTCATCTTTTGGCACGAGCCCCTCCGCGTGTTGTTCACGCTGTATTGTTGCATGTTTGCCGGAGGTTCGCAGGAAACGCCGTCGGCGGGTCAAGCCGCAGGCCATAGCAGAGAGGGCCTCGTGCGGGACGGTTGCAGAAGCGTGTGGTCGCGATGCGAAACCCGGCAGCCGGTGTTAGCCGCCTCTTTACGACGACCTACGACGACCGGGAAACGCGGACGCTCGAGCACTCGTCTTCGGATTCGCCCTCGGCCAGCAGGCCGCCGCAATGCGAGCAGACTGCAGCGTGCGCGGTGTCCTCGCAACGAAACGCAACGCGCAGGCGCGGCGCCTGCGGAAACGCAATCACGTTGCTCTCTCTGTCTGGCGCTTTTGCGGCTGAAGCTTTCGCTGCCATGATCCCCTCATCGAACCGCGCAGCATGTCAGCAACGTCGTACTTGTTCGTTCAGTCGAACACTCGAATTTTAGCATTAAGGATGTGGCGCTCGGCGCCATCTTTTTGCCGATGCTTAAAATGAAACGCGCGTGGAACTCTGCTGCAAAGCCTGATTTTCATCGCTAAGAATTGCCTATCGCATGGGGGAAAAGCACATGCGGGTCGAGGATGAGCGGCTGGTTCGAGGGCGCGGCCGCTTTGTTGACGATCTTGATCAACCAAAACATGTATTCGGCACCTTCGTTCGCTCATCCGTTGCGCACGCGAACCTGACAAAGGTTGATGTCGAGCGCGCGCGAGCGGCGAAAGGCGTGCTGCGCGTGCTGACGGGAACCGAAATTGAGGCCGCGGGCGTCACGAGCATTTCGCGGCACCCCCCGCTTGCCGGGCGCAACGGTGGCGCGCTGGTGCTGCCGCCGCGGCCCGCGCTTGCCAGGGCGCGCGTCATGCATGTCGGCGAGCCGATCGTGCTGATCGTTGCGGAGCAGCAAGCAGCTGCGCGCGATGCGGCCGAGCTGGTCGAGATCGGCTATGCGGCGCTGCCGCACGTCACGGCGGTCGGCGAAGCGGTTGCGAGCGGGGCGCCGCAGCTTTGGCCGCAGGCTGCGGGCAACCTCGCGATCGACTGGTCGATGCCGACGGTCGGAGCGGGCGGCGACGGGCTCGACGCGATCTTCAAGACGGCCGCGCATGTCGCGCGCGTCGACCGCGGTCAACCAGCGCATCGCGGTGTCGTCGATGGAGACCCGTGGCGCGACGGCGGCGTACGACGCGACGGCGGATCGCTATCTGCTGCGCTCGTGCTCGCAAGGCGCGACCTCGTTGCGCGAGCAAATCGTCGCCGCCCTCGGCGTCAACCGCGAGCAGGTCGAGGTGCATTCAGAAGACGTCGGCGGCGCCTTCGGCATGAAGACGTCGGTCTATCCGGAATACATCGCGCTGCTGATCGCCGCGCGCCTGACCGGACGGCCGGTGCATTGGATGTCGGACCGCACGGAAGCGTTCCTCACCGACAACCAGGCGCGGGATACGGTCACCGACGCCGAGCTCGCGCTCGATGCCAAAGGCAGGTTTCTCGCATTGCGCGTGAAACATCTGGCCGGCATGGGCGCCTATATCGCGGCGGCCGGCGCCAACATCCAGACGATGAATTTTGCGCGCTGCTTCCCCTGCGCCTACGACATTCCGAAGATGTCGATCGACGTGCGCTGCGTGTTCACCAACACGCTGCCGACCGGGCCGTATCGCGGCGCCGGCCGGCCCGAGGCGAACTACGTCATGGAGCGGCTGGTCGAGGAAGCCGCGCGCGTGAGCGGCATCGATGCGGTGACGCTTCGCCGCCGCAACCTGATCGCGCCGTCGGCGATGCCGTACAAGACCGCGATCGGCACCGTGTTCGACAGCGGCAATTTCACGCCGATCCTGCAGGATGCGCTGGCCGCGAGCGCTTACAAGGATTTTCCCAAGCGGCGCAAGGCTGCGCTGCGCGAGGGAAAGCTGCGCGGCATCGGTGTCTCGTTCTTCCTGGAGCATGCGGGCGCGATGCCGCGCGAGGGCGCGGCGCTGTCGTTTCCGGGCGACGGCACCATCCTGCTCGGCGTCGGCGTGCACTCGACCGGGCAAGGTCATGCGACGACGTTTCCGCGGCTGGTCGCGCAGCGCCTGGGCATTCCGCCCGCGCAAGGTGCGGCTGGGCGAGAACCGCAGCCGCGCCGACATTGCAGGTCCCGCCTCGTCGTCGGTCGGCTCGCGCACGACGATGACCGTCGGCAGCGCCATGGTCGGCGCGGTCGACAAGATGCTGGAGAAGGGGCGGAAGATCGCCGCCAACCTGCTCGAAGCGACCGAGGCCGACATCGACTATCGCGACGGCAGCTTCGGCATCGTCGGCACGGACCGGCGCCTGTCGCTGTTCGATGTGGCGAGCCGCGCGACCGAACTCGCCAAGGCGGGAAAGATCGATGCGGACCTCGACACGCAAAACGTCGTGGACACGCCGCTGACATTTCCCAACGGCTGCCATATCGCGGAAGTCGAGGTTGATCCACAGACCGGCGAGACGCGAGTGGTGTCCTACGTCGCCGTCGACGATTGCGGCAACGTGCTGGACCATGTGCTCGTCACCGGACAGATGCACGGCGCGATCGCGCAAGGCCTGGGTCAGGTGCTGATGGAAAACCTCGTCTACGACTTCAGGCGGGCAATTGATCACCGCCTCGTTCATGGACTATGGCATGCCGCGCGCAACCGACATGCCGCCGATCGTCGATACCACCCGGCCGACACCGGCGACCACCAATCCGCTGGGCGTCAAAGGCGTCGGCGAAGCGGGCACCACTGCCTCGCTGGCTGCGATCGTGCACGCGGTCGCCAACGCCATCGGCGGCGACGCGCACAAGCTGGAGATGCCCCTGACGATGGAGAAAGTCTGGCGGGCCTGCCGGGCGAACGGCCATTGATTGAAGCGAACGCTCGCCGTCCGCCGCGCTCAAGCCTTGGCCGTTTGTCCGAGCCCCTTCAGCGCCTGGACCACTTCCTTCAAGCCGCGGTGCAACGGCTTGTCGCGGCGGATCACCAGCGCCAGCGTTCGCCGCAGCCTTGGCGTCAGCGGTCGAACGACGAGCCCCTTGCGATGCGTCTCGTTCCGTACCGCCATGCCCGGCAGAACGGCGCAGCCGAGGCCGGCGCGCACCAATTCCTTGATCGCCTCGACGCTGCCGAGCGACATGGCCGGCCGCAGGCTGATGCCGCTCTGGCGGAACCATTCGTCGGCGATCCGTCGCGTATTGCCGCCCGGCTCGAACAGGATGACCGGCAAGGATGACAGCGCCGATGCGGTCACGCGCGCCGGCAATTTCATCGATGCGGGGGCGATGGCGACGAACTCGTCGTCCAGGATCGGCGTGATCTCCAGCATGCGGCCCGAGGCCGGCAGGGTCACGAGCGCCACGTCGATCGTGTTGTCATCGACGGCTTTGACGATGTCGGCGGTATTGCCGGGGCTCACCGTGATCTGCAGTGACGGAAACCTGCGACGAAGCTCGCGCAGCATCGGAGGCAGCAGGTAGATGCAGGCGGTCGCGCCGGTGCCGATCCGCACGCGGCCGATCGCACCGGTGGCATGGTGCGCCACCTGCTCGATCGCGCGCGACGCGAGCCGATCGATCTCGCCCGCATAAGTTGCCAGCTCGGCACCCGCGCCGGTCGGCTGCGCGCGCCGGCCGATGCGCTCGATCAGCCGGACTCCGAGCCTTCGTTCGAGCTGCCGAATCTGCAGGCTGACCGCCGGCTGCGTCAGCGACAGCCGCTCGGCGGCAGCGGAAAAGCTGCCGAGCTCGATCACGTCGAGAAAGGTTCGCAGGTAATCGAGATTGAGCGTCTTCATGGATAAGAAAATCTCATGCGCAGCATAATTTGTAAAATCTTCTTTTATGCCTGCATCCTGGTTTAAGACCAGCGAATGAGGATTTGCGGATGACGAGGGACCGCCTGTTCGAGCTCGATGACCGGCTGCTGCGGGACGTCGGCCTCGTTCGGCGTGGACGCCGGATCATGCCGATTGAACAGGATATGCCGATGACGATTGCGATGCAGCCTTCAAGCGCGGCCGCGGCCCAAGTGACGGTGCGCGATGCGCAGGATACCGACATGGCAGCGGTCCAGCGCATCTATGCGCACCACGTGCTGCACGGCCTGGCGTCGTTCGAGGAAAAGCCGCCATCGGTGGAGGAGATAGGCGCGCGGCGCAGTTCGGTGCTGGCACTCGGACTGCCGTATCTCGTCGGCACGCTCTCCGGCCACGTCGTCGGATACTGCTATGCTGGTCCCTATCGAGCGCGGCCGGCCTATCGGCACACGATCGAGGACTCTGTGTACGTGGCCGACGGCATGGCCGGGCGGCGCATCGGCTCGGCGCTGCTGCGGCAGTTGATCGCCCGCTGCGAGCAAGGTCCGTGGCGGCAGATGCTGGCGGTGATCGGCAACAGCGAAAATACCGGGTCGATCGCGCTGCATGCGAGCGCAGGCTTTCAGCCCGTCGGCACATTCCGCTCCGTTGGCTTCAAGTTCGGACGGTGGGTGGACTCGGTGTTGATGCAGCGTACGTTGGGTCAGGGCGATACGACCAGGCCGGGGCACCGCGAGCCGCTCGCCGCCGCGCGATGAGCGGCAACAGCCGGCTCTCGATCATCGTGCCGCTCGGGGTCAGCCAGACGCTGGCGTGGGCGTCGAGCTATTACCTGCCGGCGATCCTCGCCGATCCCATCGCGCGCGATCTCGGGATCCCCGAAACCTGGTTCTTCGCCGCGTTCTCGGCTTCGCTCGTCCTGTCCGGCCTGCTCGGTCCGCGTATCGGCCGGCGGATCGACCAGGTCGGAGGCCGTCAGGTGCTGTCAGGCTCGAACCTGCTGTTTGCTGCCGGCCTCGCGCTGCTCGGGTCCTCGCAGTCGACGCTGAGCATGACGATCGGCTGGCTGGTTCTCGGCGCGGCCATGGGCATGGGCCTCTACGACGCCGCCTTTGGCGCGCTCGGGCGCATCTATGGCGAGACGGCGCGCGGGGCGATCACCGGCATCACGCTGATCGCGGGGTTTGCCAGCACGATCGGCTGGCCGTTGACGGCGTGGGGGCTTGAAACAATCGGCTGGCGTTGGACGTGTTACGGCTGGGCCGTCGCTCATATCGTGATCGGCCTGCCGCTCAATCTCATTTTCCTGCCCCGGACAGAGGCGCAGCACCTCGCAGCGGCGCCCTCCGCCAAGCCGCGCATTCCGATCGACCGCAGCATGGTGCTTCTGTCGTTTGCCTTCGCTGCGGCGTGGACCGTTACCTCCGCCATGGCGGCGCATCTGCCGCGGATCGTCGAGGCGCTCGGCGCGTCGCAGGCGCAGGCGATCTTTGCCGGCGCGATGATCGGGCCGGCGCAGGTGGCGGGACGCATCTTCGAGGCCGGCGTGCTGAGCCGGTTTCATCCGCTCATGTCCACCAGACTTGCGTGCATGACACATCCGATCGGCGCCTGCGTGATCGCGATCTCCGGCGGCGGCGCAGCGGCGGCCTTCGCATTGCTGCACGGCGCCGGCAACGGCATCCTGACGATTGCGCGCGGCACGGTGCCGCTCGCGATCTTCGGCCCCGAGAACTACGCCTATCGGCTGGGCCTGCTGGGTGCGCCCTCGCGCATCTGCCAGGCGCTCGCGCCCGTGGGATTCGCATTGCTGATGGCGTCGCTGGGCGGCTACGTGCTGGTCGTCTCGTCGGCGCTCAGCCTCGCAGCGCTGGCCGCGCTGCTGCTGTTGCGCAGCTCGGCAAGCCGGTCCTAATGCAGCTTCGGCTTGCGCTGCAGCCGGGCGCGATCGGTGGAGGTCAGGACGACGTTGAACGTGTCGCCTTCGCGGTAGAGCGTGAGCGGCACGTCGACGCCGGCCGAACCGAGCGCCCAGATATTCTTGTAGAACTCGCGCTGGCTCGTCACCCGCTCGCCTTTCACCGCAACGATCACGTCGCCGATCTTCAATTCCGCGCGGGCGGCCGGTCCCTTCGGCGACATTCCCGCCACCACCACCTTGTCCTCGATCTCGGTCGAGAACACGCCGAGCCACGGCCGTGCCGGCTTGTTGACCCGGCCGAACTTGCGGAGGTCGTCGAGGATCGGCTTCAACAGGTCGATCGGGACGATCATGTTGAGATGCTCGTTACGCCCCTCGCTCACACGCTCGATCTGCAGCGAGCCGATGCCGATCAGTTCGCCGTCGGCCGAGAGCAGGCCAGTGCCGCCCCAGTTCGGATGCGCCGGATAGGTGAAGATCGCCTCGTCCAGTGCATACTCCCAGTAGCCTGCGAATTCCTGCTTGGCGGCGATGCGACCCGCGAGCGAGCGCGTACGTCCGCCGACGCCGCCTACGACGATGCGGTCGCCGACCTGCGCCCCGGTCGATGAGCCGAGGGATAACGGTTCGATGTCGAGGTGTCCGAGCACCTGCACGAGGCCGAAGCCGGTCTCGTTGTCGACGCCGAGCGGATGGCCTTCGATCACCCGGCCGTCGCCAAGGTGCAGCCAGACGGTCTCGGCCTCGGTGATCAGATAACCGATGGTCAGCACCAGGCCGTCGTCGATCAGCACGCCGTTGCCGCCACGCTCGGTGCCGAGCGTGTTGGCACTGAAGGCGTCCGGCGGGACGATCGAGTGCAGGCCGACCACGGCGGTGAGCGCGCGGTCGAGATTGAAGCCGTAGTCCTGCGCGCGCGGCTGAAACGCGGTCGGCACTTTCCATTCGGTCAGTGAAGCCATGCAGGTTCTCCTGTTGGCGGACGCAATGTGGCAGCAGGCATGGCCTGCGCCGACCCGGGCTCTACCCCACAGGATATACGAATTGGGCTCCGGAAAAAATCACGGATCGAGTTCGGTGTCCCAATAAAGATAGTCCATCCAGCTATCGTGAAGATAGTTGGGCGGGAATAAACGACCGTTGCGGTGCAGTTGATGCACGCTCGGCTGATAAGGATGTTGCGTCGGATACATGTGCGCCTGCTGCGGCGTCATGCTGCCCTTGCGCAGATTGCAGGGCGAGCAGGCGGCGACGACGTTTTCCCAGGTGGTGTGGCCGCCCTTCGAGCGCGGAATAATGTGATCGAAGGTGAGGTCCGCGTCGGAGCCGCAATACTGGCAGGAGAACTTGTCGCGCAGGAAGACGTTGAACCGCGTAAATGCGGGGTGCGTCGTCGGCTTCACGAAGGATTTCAGCGAGACGACGCTCGGCAGCTGCATCTCGAACGAGGGGCTGCGTACCGCGTGATCGTAGTTGGCGACGATGTTGACGCGATCGAGGAATACCGCCTTGATCGCGTCCTGCCATGACCAGAGCGAGAGGGGGTAGTAGCTGAGCGGCCTGAAATCCGCGTTCAGCACCAGCGCAGGAAATCCACCCTGTGACACGTGCGCGTTCAAGTAACGCTCCAGACTCCCCTCGAGATTCGGAAGTAACGAGATTCGGAAGCAATTGCTTGGATATAGTATAAGGAGCGTGACATGCTTGTGAAGAGGCTTCGGACAGGCCTTTAACGTGCTTTCGCCGCGAATGCGCGCGCCAGAAACACGCCGCCGCGCTGTAATCCGTCCTGATCGATGCCGTGGCCGATACCGTGCGACATGTGGGTTTCCGCGTCGATGCCGAGAGTCTGCAGGCCCTTTGCAGATAATTCGAGCGAATCGGGCGGCACCACCATGTCCATGTCGCCGTGGATCAGCAGCACCGGCGGACGGCTGATGATCTCATCCTTCATGGCGGCGAAATCCGTCTGATTCGGCGCGGTGAGCCGGCCGGAATAGCCGACGATGGCGAGCGGCGGCACGGTCCTGCGCAAGCCGACATGCAGCGCGATCATCGTGCCCTGGCTGAAGCCAACCAGCGCCAGCGCGGTTGGCGGCAGGCCGTGGCGCTTGAGTTCCTCGTCGAGGAAGCGATGCACGACCGGCGCAACCGATGTGACGCCCTTCCAGCGTCCGCCCGGATCGGAGCGATCGATGCTGAACCACTGCCGGCCCATCGGCGCCTCGGCGCAGGGTTCCGGCGCATCGGGCGAGACGAAGGCTGCGTCCGGCAGCCACTGCCGCCACGCATGGCCGATGTCGATCAAATCGTTGCCGTCGGCGCCATAGCCATGCAGCAACACGACGAGTTGTTTGGCGGTGCCGGAGCGCGGCGCAATGCGCGGCCCGTCAAGAGAGACCCTCAGCGGCCATGCTTCACGCGTCCTTTCGCAAGTTTTGTCCTTGCGCTTCCCGTCGCGGTTGTCCGTTTCGCAGATTTCGCCGTGGCGCGACTTGATGCCTTATTCCCGGCAGCCGTTGCGGGCTTCTCGGGCGGCATCGGATCAAAACCGTTCGCCTTCACGACCTTGTAGTAGGCCCAGAACAGATGCGCCGCGGCGCCACGATACGGCCGCCAGGTTTCACCGATGGTCGCCATCTCCTTCACGGTCGGTCGCGACTTCAAGCCGAGGCCGATGCGTATCGCTTCCTGCACGGCGAGGTCGCCTGCCGGCCACGCATCGCTGTGACCCAGGCAGAACAGGAGGTAGATATCCGCGGTCCAGGGGCCGATGCCATGCAGCGCAGTGAGTGTGTCATGCGCTTCGTCGGCCGGCGCCTCCGCAAGTTTTGCGAGATCGAGCCGGCCCTCGGCGATCTCGCGCGCGATGAACTTCAGCGTCTTGATCTTGGCGACCGACAGGCCGAAACGGCGCAGGCGGTCGGCACGCGCGGTGCGAATGTGGTCGTGATGCACCTCGTCGTAGGCTGCGACCATGCGCGCCCAGATCGCGGCTGCGGCGAAGGTCGACAGCTGCTGGCCGCAGATGGTGGCGGCAAGGCCGGCAAAGCCGGGCGCACGCCGGCGGAGCGGCGCATGCCCGGTCATCTCGATCACGGGCTTCAGCCGCGGGTCCTGCGCCACGAGGATGCGCAGCAAGGCGTCGAGGTCGTCCTGGGTATTGAGGTGGAAGGTCATAAGGCGAGGTAATGTCTTGATGGGTCATGCGCGGGGCTTGTTTGTCCGCCGCAGCCTGACGGCGAAGGCGGAACCCGCGCATCGATCGATCCGAAGTAGATTCATTCTCAAGCCTGATGGATTGCCGGGTCAAGCCCGGCAATGACTAGTGTCCCGGTTCTAACGTTCGCATCACTTTGCGGAAACCTCGTTTGCGAACGTTAGAACCAAAGGGACACTAGCAACTTTATGAAGCTAGTGCGCTTTTTGGATTTGATGTTCGTACGGCGGACTCGCGGCAATGCTGGTACGAACATCAAATCCAGCGCACTAGTGTGTGTCAGTGCTCAAAGTCGTGCGAATCGTCCGATGCAGACAAGTCCACCCGTTTTCCGCTTCGCGCCGTCGCCGAACGGCTATCTGCATCTCGGTCATGCGTTGTCGGCGCTTCTCAATTTCGAGGCGGCGCGCGCGCGGGGAGGACGGTTTCTGCTGCGGATCGAGGACATCGACGCGACCCGGTGCAGGCCGGAATTCGAAAGCGCGATCTACGAAGACCTCGCCTGGCTCGGCATCACCTGGGAAGAGCCGGTTCGCCGGCAGTCGATGCACATGTCCGAATACGACGACGCGTTGCGGAGGCTGGAGCGCGACGGGCTGCTGTATCCGGCGTTCGAGAGCCGCAGCGAGATCGCCCAGCTTGTCCACGAGCAGGGGCCGCAGTGGCCGCGTGATCCGGACGGCGCGCCGCTTTACCCTGGTCACGCAAAGTCGCGCTCGCTCGCCGAGCGAAACGCGCTGATTGCAAGTGGCGCGCCTTATGCGCTGAGGCTGGACATGGCCGCGGCACTCGCGCGTTGCGGGCCGGTGACGTGGCATGAGGAATACGCCGGCCACGGCGGCGCGCCCGATCAGGTCATCGGCCGCCCGGAGCAATGGGGTGACGTGATCCTCGCGCGAAAGGAGACACCGACAAGCTATCACCTGTCGGTTACGGTCGACGATGCGCTGCAAGGCGTGACGCATGTGGTGCGGGGAAAGGATCTGTTCTGGTCCACCAGTGTGCACCGTCTGCTGCAGCAACTGCTGGGGCTGCCCGATCCCTTTTATCGCCACCATCGTCTCGTTCTCGACGACGCCGGGCAGAAGCTTTCCAAATCCACCAAGGCCACGGCGATCCGGGAACTGCGGGCGGCCGGCGTCACGGCGGATAATATCCGCCAAAAAGTTGGGATAGCACGTGCGTGACAGGGTCTTGGGCTTCGTGCAAGGTGGCGCGCAGGCAGGGATTTGAATGGCTTCGAAACGGCGCATATCGCGCTCTGGCGCAAAGCGCGTGATCGCTGCGCCGCGCAAGCGGCCAGCGAAGACGGGCGCCAAATCCCCCGCCAAACGCGAGAGTGCCGCAAAGGCCTCGCGCCAGCAGTCGGTCGTCGAGGCGGTGCTCGCGACATTCGCCCATGAGGTGCGCACGCCGCTCACCGGCATCCTCGCCATCAGCGACCTGCTGGCCACTTCGGAACTCGGCGAACGCGAACGGCAGTGGGTCGATACGATCAAGGCCAACGCCGAGCATCTGGCCGCGCTGGCGACGCTGTTCGTCGATGCCGCGCGCAGCCAGAGCACGGGCTTGAGCCTGCGCAAGGATTTCTTCGACCTGCGCGCGCTGACGCCGTGCCGCGGCCGATTCGCTCAGCGGCCGGGCCGCGGCGAAGGGATTGCAGGCGCAAGTCGAGCTGGCGGACGATCTGCCGGCGTTCGTGATCGGCGATACCGTGCGGCTGCGCGCGGCGCTCGAGAACATGGTCGACAATGCGGTGAAATTTACGTCGAGCGGCAACATCGCCTTCGGCGCCCGCCTCGCAGGCGTTGCCAAGGGCAGGGCGACGATCCGCTTCACGGTGGCGGATTCAGGCATCGGCGTTTCGGTCGCCGAGATCAAGCGGCTGTTCCGCCCGTTCTCGCAGGCCAACATTTCGATCGCGCAGCGGTTCGGTGGCGCAGGGCTTGGCCTTTCGTCGGTGCGGCAGCTGGCGCGCGCGATGGGCGGCGACGTCACGGTCTCGCCGCGCAAGGGCGGCGGCACGGTGTTCGCCATGACCGCGTCGTTTCCCCTCGCGAGCGGCTCGGACGACACGACAGGAGGCGAGGACGCAGCATCGGCCGCGCCGGCATCGCTCCGCATCCTCTCGGTTGAAGACAATCCATTCGGCCGCGTGGTGCTGAACGCGATTCTGAACGAGCTCGGGCATCAGACCGAGTTCATCGGGCTTGGCGAGAACGCCAACGAGCGGCTCGCGCAAGGCGCGTTCGACGTGGTGCTGATGGACATGGTGCTGCCCGGCATCAACGGCGTCGAGGCGATCCGCCGCATCCGCATGCCTGGTGCGCCGCACAGCGGCGTCGCAATCGTCGGTCTGTCCGGACGCGACGAGGACGAGCAGGCGGCGCTCGCCGCCGGCGCCGATGCCTTTATCCTGAAGCCCGTCTCTCCGCGGACGCTGGCGCAGGTGCTGGCGAAGGTCGTGCGCGCCGAGCCGCGCGCCGCCGGGGCAGCTTCGTCTTCATGATGGCGGCGTTGAACTCGCCGCCGTAGACGAAGACCGAGGCGATGAAATAGAGGAACACCAGCGCGATGATGACCGAGGCGAGGCCCGCATAGGTCGTCACGTAGTTGTTGGCGAACTCCTCCAGATACTTGCCGAACAGGATGCCGGAGGCCAGCGAGCCTGCGATCGTCAGCAGGATGCCGGGAATGATGTCGCGCACCCGCCGCGTTGCCCGCCGGCAGCCATTTGTGGACGATGAACAGCGCGACGATCAGCGACAGCGACGGCGAGGCCGAGGCGCGCGAAGGTGATGAACGGCTCGTTGTCCTCCATCGCGATCGGAAAATAGCGCCGGGCGGTCGCGATCATCAGCGGCGCAAGCACGATCAGGAACGCGAGCGACAGCAGGACGACGGCCGCGAGCAGCGTGTAGCCGATCGATTCCAGCCGCAGCCAGTACCAGCTCCGCATCTCGACGACGCTGTAGGCGCGGTTCAGGCCGACGCGCAGGCTTTCGACGCCGTTCGAGGCGAAATAGATCGCCAGGATAAGGCCGATGGTCAGCACGCCGCCCTGCGCCACGGTCAGCACGTTGTGGATCTCGACCGCGATGGCATTGGCGACCTTGTCCGGCCAGGTGTCGAGCATCAGTTCGGCGGCCTGGTCGGCAAGCTCCGCCGAGCCGAAGAAACCGGCCAGCGCCGTCAGCACGATCAGGAACGGGAACAGCGCCATCAGCGCCGATAGCGCGATGTGGCTCGCGATCGCCCAGCCGTCATCGATCAGGAACATATCCAGCGCATGCATCGAAACGCGATAGATATAGCGGACGTATTTCAAAACAGGTCCCGTCGCCGCAACGGCGCCTCGCTGATTGCCGGCCGCATTGTCCCACAGCCTCTGCGGGTGGGAAAGATGGGCGATATTGGCGGATTTATCGCCGAGGTCCACGGTGTCCCGCCGCATGGCGACTTCGGACCGGCGGTGTTAGATAGGGGACAAGGTGAATACGGATTGATCTAATGGGTGGTTTTCTGAGTAACTTCCTGGTGCCGATCGCGCTCGCGGCGGTCGCATTCGTGCTGCTGCTTGGCCTCATCAACATGATGCGCGGCGGTTCGCCGGACACGTCGCAGCGGCTGATGCGCCTGCGCGTGCTGCTGCAGTTCGTCGCCATCATCGTCGCGATGGCGGCGCTGTGGGCGCTGGGGCGCTGAACCTTTCGAGGCGAAATCAAGGAGGCCGGACGCGCATGGTGACGCTGAACCGCATCTACACCCGCACCGGAGACGACGGCACGACCGCGCTCGGCACCGGCGAACGGCGCCCGAAATACGACCTGCGCATCTCCTCCTACGGCACTGTCGACGAGACCAACGCGGCGATCGGCGTCGCACGGCTGCATGTCGATCCGGCCTCGCCCCTGTCCGGCATGCTGGCGGCGATCCAGAACGATCTGTTCGATGTCGGCGCCGACCTTGCGGTGCCCGATCGGCCGGGCAAGGCCGAGCGGTTGCGCATCGTGCAGAGCCAGGTCGAGCGGCTGGAAGCGCAACATCGACGAATTGAACGCGAACCTTGCGCCGCTCACGTCATTCGTGTTGCCGGCCGGTCATGCCGGGGCGGCGTATCTGCATGTCGCCCGCACCGTCTGCCGCCGCGCCGAACGGCTGATGGCCGAGCTTGCCGCCCGTGCCGACGAGCAGGTGAGCCCCGCGGCGCTTAAGTATATGAACCGCTTGTCTGACTTTCTTTTTGTGGCGGCCCGTGTCGTCAACGACAACGGCAAGGCCGACGTGCTCTGGGTCCCGGGACAAAATCGTTAAGGCCGGAACCCGCCTAAACCCTTCGAAAAACGCCTCTTCCCGCGTTGACCCCGTGGGGCGGGGCCATTAGGTTCCGCGCCCATCAGCCATCATTCGTGTGAATTGAGACGAAAGGGGACCGATGAAGGTTCTTGTGCCAGTCAAGCGGGTCGTTGATTACAACGTGAAAATCCGCGTCAAGAGCGACGGTTCTGGCGTCGAGCTCGCCAACGTCAAGATGTCGATGAACCCGTTCGACGAGATCGCCGTCGAGGAAGCGCTTCGCCTGAGGGAAGCCGGCAAGGCGACCGAGGTCGTCTGCGTCTCGATCGGACCGCAGCAATGCACGGAAACGATCCGCACCGGTCTCGCCATGGGCGCCGACCGCGGCATCCTGGTGAAGGCGGAAGGCACCGTCGAGCCGCTCGCGGTGGCGAAGATTCTGAAGGCGATTGCCGACGAGGAAAAGCCGGGACTGATCATTCTCGGCAAGCAGGCGATCGACGACGATTCCAACCAGACCGGCCAGATGCTGGCTGCGCTGCTCGGCTGGTCGCAGGCGACGTTCGCCTCCAAGGTCGTGGTCGACGGCTCCGACTTCACGGTGACGCGCGAGGTCGATGGCGGCCTGCAGACCGTGAAGCTGAAGGGCCCGGCGATCGTCACCACCGACCTCCGCCTCAATGAGCCGCGCTATGCGAGCCTGCCCAACATCATGAAGGCGAAGAAGAAGCCGATCGGCGAGAAGACCGCCGCCGACCTCGGCGTCGATCTCACGCCGCGGCATGAGATCGTCAAGACCACCGAGCCGCCGGGCCGCAAGGCGGGCGTCAAGGTCAAGGACGTCGCTGAACTTGTGTCGAAGCTGAAGAACGAGGCCGGGGTTATCTGATGGCTACGCTGCTGATTGCCGAACACGACAACGCGTCGATCAAGGACGCGACCAACAAGGCGCTCACGGCGGCTGCGGCGCTCGGCGCGGACGTCGACGTGCTGGTCGCGGGCCAGAACGCCAAGGGCGCGGCCGATAGCGCCGCGAAGCTCGCCGGCGTGAAGAAGGTGCTGCTCGCCGACAATGCGCTCTATGCGCACGACCTCGCCGAGCCGCTCGCCGCGCTGGTGGTCTCGCTCGCCGACAAGTATGACGCGATCGTCGCGCCGGCGACCTCGCGCTACAAGAACGTGATGCCGCGGGTGGCGGCCCTGCTCGACGTGATGCAGGTGTCCGAGGTGATCAAGGTCGTCTCGCCGGACACGTTCGAGCGGCCGATCTACGCCGGTAACGCGATCCAGACGGTGAAGTCGAAGGACCAGAAGAAGGTCATCACGGTCCGCACCTCGACCTTCCAGGCCGCAGCCAATGATGGCGGCGCATCGGTCGAGGATGCGACCGCTGCCGCCGATCCGGGCCTGTCGACCTTCGTCGGCGAGGAAGTCGCCAAGAGCGACCGTCCGGAGCTGACGTCGGCGAAGATCATCGTCTCCGGCGGCCGCGCGATGCAGAGCCGCGAGAACTTCGCGAAGTACATCGAGCCCCTGGCCGACAAGCTCGGCGCCGGCGTCGGCGCCTCGCGCGCCGCGGTCGATGCGGGCTACGCGCCGAACGACTGGCAGGTCGGTCAGACCGGCAAGGTTGTCGCACCGGAGCTCTACATCGCCGTCGGTATTTCCGGCGCGATCCAGCATCTCGCCGGTATGAAGGACTCCAAGGTGATCGTCGCCATCAATAAGGACGAAGAGGCGCCGATCTTCCAGGTGGCAGATTACGGCCTTGTCGCCGACCTTTATCAGGCAGTGCCTGAATTGACGGCAGAACTGGCCAAAGCCGGCAAGTAAGCGGCCGTCAAGCCGCACCACAACATCACATCGGGCGGATGACACGTTTCCGCCCGGTGTTATGATCGGGCGGGACAGTGGGACAGTGGGACAACCCGCCAAGATGAACGGATGGCTATGAACATCAAAAAAGTCGGGGTGATCGGCGCGGGCCAGATGGGCAATGGCATCGCGCACGTTGCGGCGCTGGCCGGGTTCGACGTGCTGCTGAACGACGTCGCCGAGGACCGCATCAAGTCGGCACTGGCGACCATCGACGGCAATCTGAAGCGGCTTGTCGCCAAGAGCGCGCTCACCGACGATGCCCGCAAGGCCGCGTTGGGCAAGATCAAGCCCGCCGCCGGCATCGACGCGCTCGCCGAATGCGACATCGTGATCGAGAGCGCGGCCGAGAAGGAAGAGGTCAAGCGCAAGATCTTTCACGATCTTTGCGCGGTGCTGAAGCAGGACGCGATCGTCGCCTCCAACACCTCGTCGATCTCCATCACCCGGCTGGCTGCGGCGACCGACCGGCCGGAGCGCTTCATCGGCATTCACTTCATGAATCCGGTGCCGCGCATGGAGCTGGTGGAGATCGTCCGCGGCATCGCCACGGAAGATGCGACCTTCGAAGCCTCGAAGGAATTCGTTTCGAAACTCGGCAAGCAGATCGCGGTCTCGGAGGATTTTCCGGCGTTCATCGTCAACCGCATCCTGCAGCCGATGATCAACGAGGCGATCTACACGCTCTATGAAGGCGTCGGCAATGTCGAGGCGATCGATGCGGCGATGAAGCTCGGCGCGCATCACCCGATGGGGCCGCTCGAGCTCGCCGATTTCATCGGTCTCGATACGTGTCTGGCCATCATGCAGGTGCTGCACGAGGGGCTGGCGGATTCGAAGTACCGCCCGTGCCCGCTGCTGGTGAAATACGTCGAGGCCGGCTGGCTCGGCCGCAAGTCGCAGCGCGGCTTCTACGACTATCGCGGCGAGAAGCCGGTTCCGACCCGCTGAGCGGAGCTGTTAACCTTCGCTGACTAGTGTGCGTCTCCTGAATGGGGACCACCGTTCATGGACGTTGCAGCACTCGCCGCCAGTTTTCTCACCATGCAGGCCGGCGCGATGCAGCAAAACGATCGCGGCGCGGATGACCAAGATGAACCTCGACGCCGAAAGGTCCGTGGTGCAGGCGCTGCTGCAGCCGCCTCCTTCGTCCGCCAATCTGGCCGCCGGCGTGGGCGGCAATCTCGACATCTCGGTCTGAGCCCGCTTCCGGTGTAGCTGCATTCCGGGAGGTCCCGGATGCCAGACCGCCGTTCCGTTCTCGTTCGTATCTCGGGCCGTGTGCAGGGCGTGGGTTTTCGCGACTGGACGCAGCGCAAGGCCGCCGATCTCGGCCTGTCGGGCTGGGTGCGCAATCTTGCAAGCGGCGAGGTCGAGGCGCTGTTCAGCGGCCCGCGCGACGCGGTCGACAAGATGCTGGCGGCTGTGCGGCGCGGACCGCAGCTTGCCCGGGTCGACGACGTGACGATCGTCGAGGCGGCCGAGCCGGCGAGCGGGCCGTTTTCCGTCCGCTACGATCGCTGACAGGGCCGTCGACGCCGGGACGGCGCGGCCGCAATCCTTCGTTAGCAATGAGGCGCTAGTTTCGGTCGAAGCACATCGCGAGGCCGAACGTGCTTTCCCCTGACACGACAGCCGTCGTTTCCAAGCCGGCCGGCTCGCGCAAGCGGCCGGTGCGGGCAAACACGTCCATCGAAGAGCAGGAAATCCGCACGGCCGTCGAGGCCTGGGGCCGCAAGCGTTTCGGCGACGTGCGCGTGATCCATGAACTCGCGCTGGGCGAGCGGCGCATCGACATGGTGTTCGTCTGCAGGGACGACATCGTCGGCGTCGAGATCAAGGGACCGAAGGACAGCCTGAGCGACGGCAGGCTTCCCGAGCAACTGCGCGAATTCAATTTCTACCTGCCGGAGGTCTGGCTCGCCGTCGCGCCGCGATGGCTGAAGCACGCCGACGTCAAGCGCCGCCGCAACCTGCTGCTGCCGACCGAGAACGGCATCGAGGTCGTGAAGGACAAGGGCGACGGCAAGTTCAGGCCCGAGCGTGACGAGTACTTCTGCAGCCGCCTGATCGAGCTGCTCTGGGTCGAGGAGGCCGCGCGTATCGCGCAGCGGACCGACGTGATCCCCGGCGTCACGCTGACGCGCGAGCCCGTCTGGAAGGTCAAGCGCATGCTGGCGCGGATGCTCTCCGGCCACGAGATCGTCAAGCAGGTCTGCATCGAATTGCGCGCCCGGCCGCTGGTCGGCCTCGGCAGCGACCGGCCGATGCGTGCTGGATCCCGCTGACGGCGGCCAGCTCAGACCGGACGATCGCCCTGCACCGTCACACGGAAACCGGAGCGGGTGTGCGGCCAGTAGTCCCACATGGCGCGATGCTGCGCACATCGATTGTCCCAGAACGCCATCGAGTTCTCGCGCCAGCGGAAACGGCACTGGAACAGCGGGTTGGCCATGTGCTCGTAGAGGTAGCGCAGGATACCGTCGCTTTCATCGCGCGGGATGCCGGTGATGTAGCGGGTAAAGCCCTGATTGACGAACAGAGCCTTTCTTCTTCGTGACCGGGTGCACGCGGATCACGGGATGCTCGGCGCGCGGATAGATCGGCTTGTCCTTCACGCCGAAATTCGCGTAGGTGCCGCGATAGTTGGCCTCGCCGTCGTGGACCGCGGTCAGCCCCTCGAGGTACTGCTTCATGCGGTCGGAGAGGGCGTCGTAGGCCGCATACATGTTCGCAAACAGCGTGTCGCCGCCCTTCGGCGGGCAGGTCCTGATGTAGAGGATGCTGCCCATCGGCGGCTCCTCGTCGCACGACACGTCGCTGTGCCAGCCTTCGCCGTTCGCACGCGGCGAATCCTTGTCGGCGTGGATGATCATCAGCTCCGGATGGCCCGGCGCGTGCGGCGCGGCCGGGTGGATGTGCAGGTCGCCGAACATCCGGCCGAAGGCGAGATGCTGCTCCGGCGTGAGAGCTGATCGCGGAAGAAGATGACGAGGTTTTCGGCAAGCGCGCGATGGATCTCGTCGGACGTGCGGTTGCTCAGCGGCTTCGACAGGTCGACGCCGCCGATCTCGGCGCCGATGATCGGCGTCAGCTTGTCGATGGTGATGGTTTCGTAAGGAGCTGTCGTCGTCGGCAGTGTGCTTGTAGCGAGGGCCCGGAATTCTTTGCATGCCTGTAGCCATCGGACGTCTCCCTGGTCGCGCCGTCTTTATCGCAGCGTATGGCCGAGTCTTAGGAGCGCAACGGAGATGCGATCAATCGATTTCTCGATTGCATCGCGCATGCCAGTCCCGAGACGTCAGCCGGGGAACAGCTTCATGTAGGGTTCGGCCTCGCGCAACGCGCGTGCATATGATGGTCGTTCCAGCAGCCGGTCGAAATAGGCCGCAAGATGCTTGTGCTGGTCGCGGAAGGGCAGAACCTTGTCCGCATAGAACAGCGACGGCGCGGCGGCGCAGTCGGCCATGCTGAAGGCCTCGCCGCAGGCCCAGGTCTTGCTCGCCATCTCCTTGTCGATCAGCCCGTAGGAGACCTCGAGCAGCGACTTCGCCCGCGCGACGCCCGCCGGGTCGTTCTGGCCCTCAGGCCGCAGCTTGTCGCCGACGATCTTCTGCATCGGCTCGTTGACGTAGAGGTCGAAGAAGCGGTCGCGCAGCCGCACATGCAGCGCCTGTTCGACGTCATCCGGCACGAACACCGTGCGGCCGGGATAAAACCGCTGCAGGTACTCGATGATGATGCTGGTCTCCGGGATCATCCGGTTGCGCGCCTCGTCGCGCAGCACCGGCATCTTGCCGATCGGCCAGAGCTTCAGATACTCGGCGCGACCCTCTTCGCTCATCAGATCGACCATCTGCGGTTCGAACGGCGTATCGTTTTCATAGAGCGCGATCAGCGCCTTCTGGCAAAACGACGACAGGGGATGGGAATAGAGTTTCAGTGACATGATATTCAATTCTGTTCGATCGTGCGGCCAAAGTAAACGTCGGCGGCGGAAATCCTGTCACCCGCGAAGCGGGACAGTCGGCTCGATCAGGCGGTTGAAGATTTCGCGGCTCAGACCGGCACGTAGCGCAAGATAACGGCGCCGACCGACAACGCCTTGGCGTCGAGAAGCTTCAGCTTGTGGCGCTCGCTTGACTGCTTGAACAGCGGCGTGCCCTGGCCAAGCAGGACCGGGGCGACGCCCAATGCGGAATTCGTCGATCAGGCCGTGCGCAATCAGGGTTGAGGCGAGGTCAGCGCTGCCGAACAGGTAGATGTCCTTTGCCGTCTCGCGCTTCAGCTTCGCGACGGTCGCAGGAACGTCAGCGCCGAAGACCTTCGTATTGTTCCAGTCCGACGTCTTCAACGTCCGCGAGAAGACAAACTTTGGCAGCGCGTTCATGAAGTCCGCGATCTCGCCGCTGGCGGTCGGCCAGTAGCCTGCCATCAGCTCGTAGGTGATGCGGCCGAACATGAGCGCGCCGGCGGCATTGCCCTGTTCGATCGAGAGCCGCTCCAGCTCCTCGCCCCAGACGTCGTTGTGCCAGGAAATGTCCCGGCCCGGGCCTTCGACATACCCGTCGAGCGTCGTCAAATTCCACATGATCAGCTTTGCCATCACACGCTCCTAACCGATTGCGATTTGCAACTAGTTGTTCGTCTGTACCGAAACTGATGCATTAATGCAAGTGGTTTTTCCGGCGTTCGCGCTGGCGGCAGGAACCGAGGAACATGGACGGCGAGAACAGCGCTCGGGCTGCGCGATCAACCTCACGCTCGAGGTACTGGGCGACAAATGGAGCCTGCTGATCATCCGCGACATGATCTTCGGCAACCGCCGGCATTTCCGTGAGCTGCTGACGAAATCGGAGGAGAGGATCTCCTCCAACATCCTCGCAGACCGCCTGAAGACGCTGGTGGAGCAGGGCGTCATCACGCGCACCGACGATCCGACCCACAAGCAGAAGGGCATCTACAGCCTGACCGAACAGGGCATCGAGCTCCTGCCGGTGCTCGCGCAGATGTCGGCCTGGGGCGTGAAATACCTTCCCGTCAGCGAAGAACTCGGTATTCGCGCCAAGCTGCTGGCCGAGGGCGGGCCAAAGATGTGGGCCGAGTTCATGGACGAGTTGCGCGAGACGCCATCTCGGCGTGAAGCGGCGAAAGAAGGCGGGTCCGACAGTCGCCGAACGGCTGCGGAAAGCGTATGAGGACGTGGTCACAAGGAAGGCAGCGAAGGCATGAACGGAGTTCTTCAAAAGGTTGTTCTGATCACGGGCGCGGCGCGCGGCATCGGCTACGCCACGGCAAAGCGCTTCCTCGCCGATGGCTGGCGCGTCGCGCTGCTCGACATCGACAACGAGACGCTGACGCGCAACCACCAGGCGCTGGAAGCGCCTGAAACCACGCTCGCGCTGCATTGCGACGTCTCCGACGCCGACGCCGTCGCCAGCGCCGTTGCCGAGGTCGCCGCGCGGTTCGGCCGGATCGATGCGCTGGTCAACAATGCCGGCATCGCGATCTTCAAGCCGATCCTGGAAACGACGCTGGCGGACTGGTCGCGCGTCCTTGCGGTCAATCTCACCGGTCCGTTCATCTGTACCCAGGCGGTCGCGCCGCTGATGCGCGAACACGGCGGCGGCAGCATCGTCAACATCACGTCGATCTCGAGCCTGCGCGCCTCGACGCTGCGCACGGCCTACGGCACCAGCAAGGCCGGGCTCGCGCACCTGACCAAGCAGCAGGCGGTGGAGCTTGCAGCGCTCGGCATCCGCGTCAATGCCGTCGCGCCGGGACCGGTCGATACGGCGATGGCGAAGGCGGTGCACACGCCGGAGATCCGCGCCGACTATCACGACACCATTCCGCTCAACCGCTACGGGCTCGAGGCGGAACTGGCGGAAGCGATCTTCTTCCTGTGCAGCGATCGCGCGAGCTACATCAACGGGCAGCTGCTGTCGGTCGATGGCGGGTTCGAGGCCACCGGCATCGGCCTGCCGACGATGCGGGCGCAAGGCAAGAACGGGTAAAAACTACGCCGCGTCCCCCACAGAGCCGAAAAAGTTCAACCCGCAGCTAATCCCCGGCACAGGGCCAGGATGAAAAGGGCCGTCGCGGCGAGCGACAGGACGGTGCGGACGTGGTTCCAGCCGGTCCAGACCCGCAGATATTCGGTCCAAAGGTTCGCCGTCTCGGTGGTCCCCGGCTGCGCGGCCGCAAGACGGTTGTTGAGCGGCACGTTGAAGATCATCGTCACCAGCAGGGAGCCGATGAAATAACAAAGGCCGCCGGCCAGCAGCAGCAGCGCCCAGGGCTGCGCCAGATTGACGAGCGCGACGACCGCGAGCAGCGCCGAAACTGCCGACGTTCCGAGGAAGACCGCGAGGAAAATCGGGTTCAGGATCCAGACGTTGATCGACTGCATCGCAGCGATGCCGGTCGCCGGCGGCAACTTGCCGAACGCCGTCATCACGGAGTTGGAAAAGGTGAAGAACAGCCCGGCCATCAAAGCCGAGCCCAAGGCGGCGATCAAGCGTAAAGGCGAACAGCCAGTTGCTCATGGCCATATCCTGACCGAGCCGCCGCTGCTGAAGCAACCTGTCCTCTCGATCAGCTGTGCTCGATCAGATCGGCCAGCCGTTCGAGGCTCTGGCTCCAGCCCATGTTCATGCCTTTCAACATTTCGCTGCCGATCGGTTGGATCGGCGCCGCGCTGGCATGGACGATGACCTTGGTCTTGCCGCCGACGTCGTGAAACGTGACGGTGGTCAGCGATTCAAGCAGCGGCTTGCCGTTTTGATCGACCGGGACTGCGCGAAACACCAGGCATTCCGGCTCCGCCACCTCATCGAAGGTCCCGGTCATCGGATGCAGCGCGCCGTTCGGCGCCTGCATGTGGATCAGGATCTTCCCGCCGACGCGCACATCCATGTCGCACACCGGATTGGTGAAGCCCTTCGGCCCCCACCAGCGCGCCATCATCTGCGGATCGGTCCATGCCTTCCACACGAGTTCGCGCGGCGCATTGAATATCCGCGTCAGCGTCACCTCGACGCGTGGCATCTGTGACGGAGGGCCGGGGCGTCATGGGCAAAATCCTCGCTACTTGCTTTCCGCTGCGGTCTTCATGGCGGCAAGCCCGGCTCTCGAAATCCTTGCCGATCATCTTGTCGAAATCCATGAAGACGCTCATGACCTTGCCTATGAACCGGTTCTCGCCCGTCATCACCCAATCGACGTGGGTGGCACTCCCTTGCGGAGTGAACGTGAAATCCGCCGTGTTGTTCGCCTTGAAAGGCGTGATGAAATCGAGCTGGATACGGATGTTCTTCGGCGTCGACTCGAGGATCTCCATGCGACCGGAGCCGACGTTCTTGTTGCCTTCCCACGCATAGACGGCGCCGACCCCGCTGGAACTGCCGCTGTAGGTGCGCTTCAGGTTCGGATCCTTCTTCTCCCAGGGTGACCAGACCGGCCATTTCCTGAAGTCGGTGATGAGCGGCGTGATTTTTTCGGGCGGAGCGTTGATGCTCGCGCTGCGAGTGTAACTGATCGTGTTCGGCTTCGTTGCGGCATAGCCGAGAACCGCGACGATGGCGACGACGAGAACCGCAAGGATGATGGCAATCGTTTCGAGCACGCGAAGTCTCCTTGGAAAACTAAGGATTGATGGTGGTTGTCAGCGGCGGAGCGGGATCAGCGCGCGCACGGCAGGATCACGCAGCCAGAGCCCGGCCCACATGATGATGCCGAGATAGACGCCGAACAGCGTGTGGCTGAACAGCGGGCTGTCGGCGCGGACATGCACGTAGATCGCGCCGCCGAGATAGCCGGTCAGCAGGATCGCGCCGAGCACCGAGGTGCGCGGGATCGCGTAGAGGAGGGCGCCGGCGAGCGTCAGCACGCCGAGCGTCCGCGCGAGATAGGTCGGAATACCAAGCTGCAGCGAGGTCTGGGTAACGATCTCGAGCGGCACCAGCTTGATCGCGCCGTCGAACAGCAGAAACAGAACCAGCAGGCCGGACAGCACACGCCCGCTCCACATCGCCGTCGTCGAGACGGAGGGCGGGTCAAACAGAGGCGAAGTTGGAGCGAGCGTGGACATGGATGAGTCTCCTGGCGTTGGGTGTTCAGGCCGCGGGTCAGGCCTTGGCGAGGTGGGCTTCGAGCTGATCCAGTGTGCCGGTCCAGCCCTGCGTCATGCTGTCGTGATTGGCGTCGAACACCGCGCCTTCGGCCTCGGTCGCATCAAACGCCGTCGAGATGGTGGTGAACCTGGTCTTGCTGTCGGCCAGGTCCTCGAAGGTGAAGGTCGTGATCATCTGCAGCGGCCAGTCAGGCGCCATCGGATGGCGGGTGACGCCGCCATTTTCGTCGGAGAACGAATTGATGAACACGATCCGTTCGGGGCGGACGATCTCGCGATAGACGAACTTGCCCCACATTGGCGAGCCGTCCGGCCCGCGCATGCCGTAGTGATAGGTGCCGCCGACTTTGAAATCCATCTTCGAGGCCAGCATGGTAAAACCCTTCGGGCCCCACCACTTCTTCATCTCTTCCGGCTTGGTGAACGCATCGAACACGATCTCGCGTGGTGCGTTGAACGTGCGCGAGATGACGAACGACTTTTGAGCGACGGTCGTGGACATTTTCTTGCAACTCCTGAACTTTTCTTGAAGGTTAGGCTTGGGGAGCGTTTGACGATTACTTCGGCGGCAGCGGCGCGTGCATGAGCCAGCGGTGGTTGAACGGATCGGCAAGCACTGCGAAACGTCCGCCCCAGAACATGTCGGCGGGCTCGGTGCACGCCTTCGCGCCGGCGTCGGCCGCGCGCTTGAAGGCGGCGTCGAGATCGGCCGGCTTTTCGAAGTGCAGCGCGACCGCGACCGGTGACGACTCGTCGGTGGCGGGCGCCCGAACCGTGCTGAACTCCGGAAACTCGTCCGAGAGCAGCACGATGCCGCCGTGTAGCGAAATTTCCGCGTGCATCAGCCGCTTGCCGTCCTCGTAGGCCAGGCGCGCATTTTCGGTCGCGCCGAACGCCTTTTTGTAGAACTCGATCGCATCGTTGGCGCCCTTGACGGTGAGGTAGGGCGTGATCGGCGGCATCTTGGTCTGTTCGGCCATGGTCTGTCCTTTCTGACGAATGTCTTGAGTGATGGGGAAGCGCCGGCGGCGTTTACGCCATGGTCGCGAGCAGAGCGTCGAGGCGATCGAAGGTCTCGCGCGCGCCATTCTCCATGCCGGCGTTGAGGTGTCCGTCGCGGCTTTCCTTGTCCGCATGCAGGACGACGGTCTGCAGTTTCGTCCGGCCGCCGTGTTCGGTCAGCGTCATCGTCACCAGCGCGTCGGGGCTGGTGAATCCGGTGGTCTCGTAGCGTTCGGTGTGGACGATGCGCTCAGGTGCTGCGATCTCGCGATAGACGCCGGTCATGGTGTGATCGACGCCGTCCGGCGTGCGCATGGTGTAGCGATAGCTTCCACCGACGCGAAGATCGATCTCGCAGGTCGCGAAGGTGAAGGCCGCGCAGCCGTACCAGCGCTGCACATGCTCGGGCCTGGTCACGGCATCCCAGACGAGCTTGCGCGGCGCCTTGAACGTGCGCGTCAGCACGATCTCGCGATCGGATGGCGTCGTCACCGACAGGGTGAGATCATTTCTTGCGTCCATGCTTACTCTCCTTCGCTTGACGGGTTTTCTTGGCGGAAGCCTTGCTGTTCGAAGTCTCGCTCGCGGCTGTCTTCTTCTGGGATGCCGTCTCGGCCTGCAGCGTGTTCAGATAGTCCTCGAGCCGGTCGAGCCGCTCCTCCCAGAACTGCCGGTAGCGATCGAGCCAGTCGTCGACGACCTTCAGCGCCTTCGGCTCGATCCGGCACGGCCGCCATTGCGCTTCGCGACCGCGCGTGATCAGCCCGGCGTTCTCCAGCACCTTCAGGTGTTTCGAGATCGCCGGCCCGCTCATGTCGAACGGCTTGGCAAGGTCGCTCACGGTGGTTTCGCCCATCGCCAGCCGGGCAATGATCGCGCGCCGGGTCGGGTCGGCGAGGGCGGCGAAAGTGGCGCTCAGGCGGTCGGTCATATGGAACCATCTGGTTAAATAACCTTTCGGTTAAATACTAGGTCGCGCCCTGCGCGTCAAGGTTCAATGCGAATCTCACGAATTTGTGCGACGTTTCGTTTGCGGCCGTGCGGCGATACGAGGGCGGGAACTCGTGATGAGCCGCGGCAAAGCAAATGCCCGCGATTGCGCGCGGGCATTCATTGTCGAAGGCGCTAGAGGTGAAGCTTCTGCGCTACTCCGCCACGGTCGACCTTGAAGCCGCCGTAGATCATGCGCTTGCCGTCGAACGTCATGTTCGTCGGGCTCATCATGGCGGCGAGGCTCGGATCCTTCATCACCTTGGCGTTGACCCTGTCGCGATCCTTGCGCGACTTGAAGACGATGTAGGAGAACACGACGGTCTCGCCGGACTTCATCTTCACGCTGCGCGGGAACGAGGTCCACTTGCCGACCTTGACGTCGTCGGCGGCGCACTCGCGCACTTCGAGCGCGCCGTGATCCTTCCAGACCTTCGCGGCCTTCTTCGCCATCTTCATGTAGGCCTTGCATGTTCTTCTTCGGAACCGGAATGATAAATCCGTCGACGTAGGGCACGCGTAGTCTCCTGTGAGTGCTTCAGGGTTGAAGAACGGCGGCGGCAGTCACGCTGCCGTCGACGTAAGACGGCACGGGTGTGCCAGCATCAGGCGCCAGCGGCGATGTGACAGCACGACGCGCCGTGGGGCTGCTCGTACTCGTCGTTGCGCTTCACCCAGTCCATGATCTGCGTTTCGTTGCGGCCTTTCGGCGTCATGTCGAAATAGATGAACGCGCCGATCACCTCTTCGTTGCCGCGCGCATAGGACGAATAGGTGTGAAACACCTGTCCGGCGTCGTCCTTGTAGAAGACGCTGAGACCGGGCAGTTCGTTGAAGCCGTGGTCGCTGTCGATGGTTTCGTAGTTATAGTAGAGCTTGCCGCTCGCCATCTGTTCGTCGCTGAACGAGACATGGAAGTCGAAATTGAAGTCGCTGTTCCATGACGAGACCCAGTCGGCTGTCCAGCCCAGCCGTTGCTTGTAGGCCAGAAGCTTCTGCAGCGGCGCGCGCGACACGCGCACATAGCTGACGTCGTGATTCTGCAGGTGCACCAGCGCGCCTTCCGCGTGATCGGCCTCCAGCGAGCAACTGACGCAGCCCTGGTCGAGATCGTGCCGCCACATGAAGTGATGGACGATGAGCTGGCTGTTGTTGCCGAACAGCTCCGGCCAGCCCCTTCTTTCCACTCGTTGTATCGAACACATACGTCTTCTCGACCTTGACCCACGGCAAGGCGCGCCGTTCCGCGGCGACGAGATCGCGCATGCGCGTCAGCGCCTTTTCATTGCGCAGGTGCGCCTTGCGCGCGGCGAGCCATTCCTCCTGCGAGACGATCTCGTGCATGCGGATTCCATGCTCGAAAGCTCTCCTCAGACGGTTTCAGGATGATTGGTGATGACGTTGAACACCACCGGCGGCACGCGCACGCCCTCGTCGTCGTGATACAGCGCCATGAGCTCGGCGAATGACGCGTCCGGATCGCGCGTCAGCGCCGCCAGGCGATCGAAATACCTGAGCTGCCTGGCGTCGAGCTGCGTGTCGGGCTTCGGCATTGCGCCCCAGACGTCCCAGACCAGCACTTCCATCTTGTTCAGCGCGGCGACGTCGCGGATCAGTTCGGCGGCGATGAACCACAGGCCGCGCTGTTGCCGTTGAAGATGCCGAACAGGTTCGGATCGGACTTGCCCGAGCGGCACAGCGTCCAGGCGTCGCTCGCGGTCAGGAACCGGTCGCGCGGCACGTCGAACACGTCATGGTCGATCTTCAACTGCGCGCGCCAGACCTCGTCGAACTGGGTGTCGAGCAGCACCCAGCGATTGTCGTCGGCGTTCCAGTATTCGCAGAGCACGTGCTCCTCGAAATAGGGCGCATTGAAATAGGCGCCGAAGCCCGCGCGTTCGCGCGCGGGAATGCCCTTTGCGCGCAGCATGGCGACCAGCATGGCGGTGAAATGGCCGCAAACGCCGAACAGCCGCTTCTCCGGCGCGCGCAGTGCGGGCAGGGGACGGCCGTCATGGGCAAGGATCTGGTCGAGCATCGTCTCGACGCGGCGGGTATGGGATTCGCCTTCGCGCGTCGGCGGAACGTCCACGCCATACGCATCCGCCATGTACTTGTGCAGCACGAGGCCCTGGACGATGCGCGCAAGCGCGATCGGATCGTTCGGAAGCGCGCCGAACGCGTCGGCATGGCGTCCGGGCGACGTCAGCGCGGACGGCTCGGCATAGAAGGCGAGGATCTCGCGGATGGCAAGCTGGTCGCGGTTTGCTGTCGCGCTCGACGTGCCGGCATGTCGAATACTCCTCGTTAGCCCCTCGCGGGATGGACCGCGATCAGGCGGCCGCAGCCATCTTCGGAAACGGCTCGCGCCAGGCGGCGAGTTCGTTGAGCCGTCCGTGCCAGCGCTGGACTTCCGGAAACTCCTTGATCGGAATATGCGCGCGCTCCGCATAGGGCAGCGTCACCGCGACGGCGAAGTCGGCGATCGTCAGGACGTCGCCGAGCAGGTATGCGCGCCCGCGCAGATGCTCGTTCAGGATATGGCCATATTGCAGGACATAGCTCGGTCGCTTCCTTCGTCGCGGCTTCATTCGGCGGGCCGAGGCGAAGATCGGCTTGATGATGTATTCGAAGTAGAGCGTGCCGGCGTGACGGGTGAAATGCTGCGCGTCCCAGCTCAGCCAGCGCAGCACCTCGATCTGCCGGTCGCCGCGCGGCCAGATGTCCGATCCCGCCGCGTGCGCGAGATAGCCCATGATCGCGTTCGATTCCCAGATCCGGTTGTCGCCGTCCTCCAGCGCCGGAACCTTGCCGTTCGGATTGATCGCGAGATACGACGGCTGACGGTGTTCGCCCTTCGTCAGGTCGACGCGGACGAACTCGACCGGCGCGTTGAGATATCTTGCGACCGCGCAAGCCTTTCGCGGATTGAGTGTCTCGGAATAGTAGAGCTTCATGACGTCCTCCGCGCCTGCATCGTCAGGCGAATATCGCTTCGAGCTTGTCGAGCGAGCCGGTCCAGCCGCGCGTGTGGCCGGTCTTGGCGGCCTCGTCGAACAGCTGCTCGTGCAGCAGGGTCAGCAGCGTGTGGCTGCCTTCGGGCTTGATCGTCACGGTGACGAGCGACTCGCGCTCGGGCGTCGTGTACCAGGCCCAGCTGAACACCAGCTTCCTGTTCGGCACGACTTCGCGATAGACGCCGCCGACCTGATGGAATTCGCCGTCGTCGGTCTTGAAGCTCACCTGGAAGCTTCCGCCGACGCGCACGTCCATCTTCGCCTTGACGCGTGTCCTGCTCGACGACCGAGGGGCCGAACCAGCGCGCTATTTTTTCCGCTTCGGTCCAGGCTGCGTAGACCCGGTCGGGTCCGGCGTTGAGCCGTCGCTGGATGGTGAGACTGGGTTTGACGGCTGCGGGCGCGGCTCGCATGGGTCGTCCTCCTCGAGAAATGCAACAAGCTTGTCGAGCTTCTCATTCCAGAAGCGCGCGTAGCGATTCAGCCATCCGGCCGCGGCTTCCATCGCCGCCGCGTTCAGCCGGCACGTCACCGTGCGGCCGGACTTCGAACGCGTCATCAGTCCCGCGTCGGCCAGCACGTCGATGTGCTTCATCACCGCCGGCAGCGACATGTCGAACGGCCTTGCAAGCTCGCTGACCGACAGGCCGTCCGACGCCTCGAGCCGCGACAGCAGCGCGCGCCGGGTGGGGTCGGCGAGAGCCGCGAAGGTGCGGTCGAGCGGGTCGGTCGGATAGTAAACCATGTGGTTAAGTATAGGAGCCGAACGAGCCGGCGTCAAGGGGTGACGTGCGGTCCCGATTCGGTGAACGGCGCTACTTGCCGAGTGCTGCGCGAACGAGCCTCATGGCGTCGTCGCTCGCCCATTCGGCGGGACCGGCGATGCTTCCGATCTCGCAGCCGGCCTTGTCGATCAGGATCGAGGTCGGCATGCCGAAGGCCTTGCCGATCAGTTTAAGGTCCTGAAAAACCTTGGCTTTCTCGTCCCTGAAATAGCCGAGCGAGGTGATGCCGGCCTCCTTCAGCCAGGCTTTCGGCTTGTCCAGATCGCGCGTGTCGATGTTGACCGCGACCACCTGGAAATCGCTGCCGCCGAGTTTTGCCTGCAGCTCGTCGAGCGCCGGCATCTCCTTGCGGCAGGGGACGCACCAGGTCGCCCAGAGATTGAGCAGGATCGTGCGTCCGCGCCAGTCCGAGAGCTTCTTCTGCGCGCCGGATGCGTCCTGGAAGACGAGATCGGGGACCAGCAGCGGCTTGGCGCGCCGGCGTCACCGCGGCGACTTCGCCCTTGGCGAACGGCGCGATCTTGCGCGCGAGATCGAAGGTGGGCTTGCACGCCGGGTCGCCCGCATTGCGCGTCAGGCTGACGATCCCGTATACCCCCGCCACACCGATGACGGCGCCGACAGCGACAGCGGCAGCGATCATTCCAATGCGCCGCGGAGAGCTCGCGCGGGGCGCTTTTGGGATCTCACCGTTAACTGTCATGGAAGCTGCGTGGTCGCTGGTCTGTCGAGTTGTGTTCGTGCGCATGCGATGCATGATTATGCGTTTAGCAGGCGCGCGGTGCGCGGCAAGTCGTGAGCAGGTTGTAATGAGCAGGGTGTCATGAGCAACAAGATGTGGGGCGGCCGGTTCGAAGCCGGTCCCGATGCGATCATGGAAGCGATCAACGTCTCCATCGACGTCGATCGTCACCTTTACGCGCAGGACATCGCCGCGTCGAAGGCCCATGCCGCGATGCTGGCCGCGCAGGGCATTATCGCGGCGGACGATGCAAAAAACATCGCACAGGGTCTAGACACGATTCTGTCAGAAATCGAGAACGGAACCTTCACGTTCAAGCGCGCGCTCGAGGACATTCACATGAATGTCGAGAGCCGTCTGTCCGAGCTGATCGGCGCGAGCGCGGGCCGGCTGCACACCGCGCGCTCGCGCAACGACCAGGTTGCGACCGACTTCAAGCTCTGGGTGCGCGACACCATCGATGCGCTCGATGCGTCGCTGGCGGACTATCAGCGCGCGCTGGTCGACCGTGCGCTCGAGCATGCCGACACGGTGATGCCGGGCTTTACGCACCTGCAGACGGCGCAGCCGGTGACGTTCGGCCATCACCTGCTTGCCTATGTGGAGATGGCAGCGCGCGATCGCGGACGCTTTGCCGATGCGCGCAGGCGATTGAACGAAAGCCCGCTGGGTGCTGCGGCGCTCGCCGGCACGTCGTTCCCGATCGACCCCGCGGCGACGGCGAAGGCGCTCGGCTTCGACCGGCCGGCGGCGAACTCGCTCGATGCGGTCGCGGACCGCGATTTCGTGCTGGAGGCGCTGTCGGCGGCGGCGATCACCTCGGTGCATCTGTCGCGCTTCGCCGAAGAGATCGTGCTGTGGACCTCGCCGCTGGTCGGGCTGGTGAAGCTTTCGGACAAGTTCACCACCGGCTCGTCGATCATGCCGCAGAAGCGCAACCCGGACGCGGCCGAACTGGTGCGCGCGAAAACCGGCCGCATCATCGGCGCGCTGACCGCGCTGTTGATCGTGATGAAGGGCCTGCCGCTGACCTATCAAAAGGACATGCAGGAGGACAAGGAAGGCGCCATGGATGCCTTCGCGGCGCTGTCGCTGGCGGTCAATGCGATGACCGGCATGGTGCGCGACCTCGTCGCCGACAAGGCGCGGATGGAGCAGGCCGCGGGCGAAGGCTATTCGACCGCGACGGATCTCGCCGACTGGCTGGTGCGGACGCTGAAGATGCCGTTCCGCGACGCCCATCACGTGACCGGGCGGATCGTCGGCAAGGCGTCGGAGCTCGGCGTCGCGCTCGACCAGCTGCCGCTTGCGGCCATGCAGGCGATCGAGCCACAGATCACGGCGGATGCGCTTTCGGTGCTGTCGGTGAAAAGTTCGGTCGCGAGCCGGACGAGCTTTGGCGGAACCGCGCCGAAAAATGTGCGTGAACAGGCCGAAAGCTGGCGCAAACGCCTGCAAAATGACGCGATTTCCGGCTGAAGCTGTGCGGTGGGTGTCGTCAGGGTCTCGCCATCGCAGGCCGGGCTTTGTATGGTGCGGGGCGACTATTTGGGGACGTTTGGCGTGAATTTGACTTTGGGGACCGGAAAGCTTGCGCTGATCGCAGCCGCTATGCTGGCGCTCGCGCTTGGCGGCTGCGGCCGCAAGAGCGGGCTCGACCTGCCGCCGCAGGCCGCGGCGCAGCCGGCCCCGGGCCAGCCGCGGACGGCGCAGCCACAACCACAGCAACCGCGGACCAACCCGCTCGGGCTTTTTGACCCCGAGCGAGAGGACAGACCGGCCTTGCGCCGCAGGGGCAGAAAAGGCGTATCTTTCTCGATCACATCCTCGACTGACGCCCTTCTATTTCGAACCGACAGAACCATGCATCACTTCGACTACCGCGACGGCGAACTGCACGCCGAGGCGGTGAACCTCACCAATCTCGCGCGCACGGTCGGCACGCCGTTCTATTGCTATTCGACCGCGACGCTCGAGCGGCACTATCGCGTGTTCGCGGAGGCCTTCGCCGACGTCAATGCCGTCATCTGCTACGCGATGAAGGCGAATTCCAACCAGTCGGTGCTGAAGACGTTTGCCCGGCTCGGCGCCGGCGCCGACGTCGTCTCCGGCGGCGAACTGAAGCGCGCGCTGGCGGCCGGCATCCCGCCGGACAAGATCCTGTTCTCCGGCGTCGGCAAGACAGCATCCGGAGCTGCGCATGGCGCTGGAAGCCGGCATTCTGTCGATCAACGTCGAGATCCGAGAGCGAGCTCGAACTGCTGTCGCAGATCGCCGCGAACGAGGGACGCACCGCGCGCATTTCCGTGCGCGTCAATCCCGACGTCGATGCGAAGACGCATGCGAAGATTTCCACCGGCAAGTCCGAGAACAAGTTCGGCGTGCCGCTGGTCGCGCGCGCGCGAGGTCTATGCCCGGGCGGCGAAGCTGCCGAACATCGTCGTCACCGGCGTCGACATGCATATCGGCAGCCAGATCACCGATCTCGGTCCGCTTGGCGACGCCTTCAAGGTGCTGGTCGATTTCGTCGGCGTGCTGCGCGCCGACGGACACACGATCTCGCATATCGATTTCGGCGGCGGTCTCGGCATTCCCTATCACGCCGGACGAAGAAGCGCCGCCGGAGCCGAAGGCCTATGCAGAGGTGGTCAAGCGCGCGATGAAGGGGCTCGACTCACGCTGCTGTTCGAGCCGGGCCGCATGCTGGTCGGCAATGCCGGCATCCTCGTCACGCGCGTGCTCTACATGAAGCCGGGCGAAGCGAAGAACTTCGTCGTGATCGACGCAGCGATGAACGATCTGGTGCGGCCGACGCTCTATGAGGCGCATCACGAGATCCTGCCGGTGAAGCAGCCGCCGCGCCGGGATCGCCCACCCTCGTCGCCGACATCGTCGGCCCGATCTGCGAGAGCAGCGACTACATGGCGAAGGACCGCGCGCTGCCCGAGCCGAAGGAAGGCGATCTCCTGGCGATCATGAGCGCCGGCGCCTATGGCGCCGTGCAGTCCGGCACCTACAACACCCGCGCGCTCGCGCCCGAGGTGCTGGTGAAGGACGACCGCTACGCGGTGGTGCGGCCGCGCGTCGAGGTCGAGGACATCATCGCGCTCGACCGCGACGCGCCATGGCTGTCGAACTGACGTCAGAGCGCCCTAAGCTTCCAGCTCGAACTGCCGGCTTCGTGCCGCCAGCCGGTAGCGCGACTTGATCTCGTCGCCGAGCTCCTTCTCGGGGAGCATTTTGCCCGAACCGAGCCAGACTTCTGCGACCTTGCCGCGCTTGCGAACACGGCGGACCGGCTCACCGAAACTTCCAAAACCTTCCGCACGGCTGATCAGCGCGAGGTCGCGCTTGCTCGACGCGCAGCTCGCCGGCGTTGGCGAAGGGAAACAGCGCCGAGGGCATGGCGAGGACCACCTTGTTTCCCATCGGCACGAGATCCATCGCCCGCCACATGCTGATCCAGCGGCCGGTCCAGTCACGCACCTGACGCGTCGGGCGCCCGTTGCGTTCGAACGCGCGCAGAATGCTCATGATGCTGTCCATCCAGAAGCCGGCCCAGCCGTCGATGGCATTCGTCAGGATCGAAACGGTGAGATCGGGTTCGACGATCGTCGCGGTGCGGGTGATGTATCCCGGCATCGCGCCGGAATGGCCGAACCAGGTCCAGCCGTCGACGCTGCCGCTGATCGTGCCGAGACCGTAATAGCCCTCCAGCGTCGGTATCCGGATTGCGCCATTGCCGTCGCGTCATCTCGCGCCGGCTCTCGGCCGACAGAATGCTTTGTTTCGATGCCGGCGACAGCTGATTGAAATAGCGGGCGAGGTCGGCCGCCGTGCAGACGAAGCCGGTCGCCGACGACAGCGCATGCGCAAGCATCTTGCCGGGGATCACCGCGCGCCGGCCAAGCGGGTATTCGCCGGTGTGACCGCTGGCGAGCGGCGCTGCCGCGATCGATCGGCATATCCGGCGCGGTTTCCGTCAGGCCAGCCGCATCGACGATCTCGCGCCTGATCCAGTCGTTGTAAGGCTCGCCGGCGACTGACGCGATGACCTGCCCGAGCAGGCCGTAGCCATGGTTCGAATACTTGAAGCGTGTGCCCGGCTTCGATCGACGGCGGCAGGTTCGCGCAGATCCGCAAGCAATTCGCGTTCGTTGAAGAACGGCCGCCGGTCGAGGAAGTAGCCGCTATCCAGGCCGTCGCGCACGAAGCCTGCGCTGTGCGACAGCAACTGGCCGATTCGCGCCTGCGCGCTCTTCGCGTGCAGGCCTTTGACATAGTCGCCGGCGCGCGCATCGAGGTGGACCTTGTGCTGCTCGCGCAGCTTCATCACGCCTGCAGCCGTGAAGCTCTTGGAATGCGAGGCGACGCGGAAGCGATGCCGCGGCGTCATCGGCTCGCCGCTTGCCAGGTTGGCGAAGCCGAACGCATGCTCGATGATCACCTTGTTGCGATGCGCGACGGCGACGACGCAGCCGGGATGGTGCTGCATGCGCACCTGATAGTCGAGATACGAGGGAATATAGTCGAGCGCCGCCTGCAGCCAGCGATCCATAACCTGTCTCCGCATCGTCACGAAAAAGGCGCTCGAGCGGGCGCCTTTGACAAGGTATGACCGGATCGCAGCGCCCGTCCAGTCGAGGGCCTGCTCGCCTATCGCAACATCCCGCCGTCGATCGGGATGACCGTGCCGGTCACGTAGTCCGACAGGTCGGTGCAGAGAAACTCCACGACCTTCGCGCAATCTTCCACCGTGCCTTGCCGGCGGAGCGCGATGCGCCGGGAGGGATCGCGGTTGGCGCCGACGCTGCCGGGGATCACCGTCGTCATGATGCGTCCCGTCGCGATCGAGCCGGGCGCGATGCAGTTCGCGGTGATGCCGAACGGGCCGAGCTCCTGGGCGAGATAGCGCGTGTAATGCGCGATCGCAGCCTTTGCCGCACCGTAATGGGCGTAGCCGCCGTCGGCTGATGGGCTTAAGCCCGCGGTCGAGCTGACGGTGACGATGCGGCCCGACTTCTGGTCCTTCATGTGCGGCGCGACCGCGTTGACGAAGTAGATCGTGCCGTAGAGGTTCATGCCGACGACGAGGTGCAACAGCGCCGGATCGAGCGTGGAGGCCTTGGTCTCCACCGGCTTGCCGCGGCCGCCGCCGGCGTTGCAGACGAGAACGTCGATGCGGCCCCACTTCTTCATGACGTCCGCGACCATGGCGTTGACCGCCTTCTCGTCGTTGACGTCGAGCTCGTAGCCGAGCGCGCTGCCGCCTTCCGCTTCGATCTCGGCCACCGTGCTGTCGCCGGTCATGGCCTTCGCCTCGATCTCGAATTCCTCAAAGGATTTCAGATTGAGATCGCACAGCGCGATCTTCGCGCCGAGCGAGGCGAGCCTGTGCGCATAGGCGCGGCCAAGTCCGCGCGCGCCCCCGGTGACGATGGCGACCTTGCCGTCGAGCTTGCCCATGGTGTCCCTCCCGTTCTGCTTTTGCTTGTGACAGCTACCTCTATCAGGTCTGCGTCAGCTCAAGCGTTGCGGAATCTGAGATCAAGCGTCACGATGGCGGTCATGGCCGATGCAGACGCGATGGTGCTCTAAGCGCTCGGCTCCACGTCCAGCTTTGCCACCCAGCCTTTCAGCGCCGCATTCGGCGATGGATAGCGTTCCAGCACCTTCGGATCATGGCCGGGGACGATGTGCTTCAGCGACGGCGCGAGCTCCTTGAGCTTGGCGTAGCCCTTGACCGCGTCGTCGGCATTGTAGGTGATCGGAAACACCTTGTTCGTCTCGATGTGCTCGTAGAGATGGATCGCGTCGGAGGCGAGCACGACATTGCCGCGCGCGGTCTTCACCCGCACCGCCTGCAGGCCCTTCGAATGCCCGCCGATGTGATGCACGGTGATGCCCGGCGCGATCTGGTCCTCACCGTCGTGGTAGGTCACGCGCCCCGCATAGACTTTCCGCACCAGCGCCGTCACGTCGTCCGCCTCGAATGCGATGCGCATCTTCTCGTCGCACATGCAGCGGCCGGTGGCGAAATCCATCTCGCAGTCCTGCAGATGATATCTCGCGTTCGGAAACGCGTCGTAGTTGCCGGAATGGTCGTAGTGCAGGTGAGTGATGATCACGTCGCTGACCTTGTCCGGCGCGATACCGGCCATCTTCAGCGCTTCCGCAACCGGTTTCATGATCTGCCGGTCGCGCTTCTTCGCCATCGCCTCGTCGAAGCCGGTGTCGACGACGATGGTGCGATCCTTGCCCACGACCGCCCAGACATAGAAGTCGAGGTCGTGCGAGCCCTGGTGCGGATCGCCGCCGATGAAATTCATCGCCGCGGTGCGCGGGCCGTGATGGGCGTATTTTACGGCAAAGACTTCGTAGGTGTCGCTCATGGCGCGCCTCTCGTTGCTATTTCGTGATGCCCTGCGGTGGCCTGCCGCGAACCTCGACGCCGGCTGCCTTCTCGATCGGCTTGATCGCGGAGGTGAAGTCGGAGTCCGGGCCCATCTCCTTGATGACGGTCTCCCATAGCCGGCCAACGGCTTCGGCGACCTCCATCGACAGGCCCATGCTCTTCATCTCGTCGAGGCACAGCCGCACGTCCTTCACCATGAGCGCGGTGGCGAAGCCGTAGTCGAAGCGTGCGCGGCAGCACCGACCTTCGGAAACTTGTCGCGGCTTGCCGTGTTCAGCCCCGAGCCCGCATTGATGACGTCGATCATCACGGCGGGATCGAGCCCGGCTTTCACGCCCATCACCACGGCTTCCGACGTCGCGACCATGGCGGTCGCCGACAGGTAGTTGTTGGCGAGCTTCATGGTCTGGCCGGCGCCCGGCTTTTCCGAGATGAAGAACACCTTGCCGATCACCTGGAGCGCAGGCTTCAGCAGCTCGAACTCGCTGCGGGGTCCGGAGACCATCACCGCCAGCGTGCCTTTCTCCGCGCCGCCGACGCCACCGCTGACCGGGCTGTCGATCTGCACGATGTTCTTCTTTGCCAGCAGGCCGTGGATGCGGACCGCCATTTGCGAGCCGGTGGTCGAGAGGTCCACCAGGCGCTTGACGCGCTTGCCTTCGATCACGCCGTCCTTGCCGGTCGCAACCTCGAGCGAAATCTGCAGCGACGGCAGGCTCGCCATCACGGTTTCGGTGCGGTCGGCGACATCCTTCGGCGAGGCGGCGGCCTGCGCGCCGAGGGCGACAAGCTTGTCCACGGCCTCGCGGCGGGTGTCATAGACGACGAGCTGATGCTTGGCCTCGATCAGGCGGCGGGCCATCGGGAAGCCCATCTTCCCGAGCCCGATGAATCCGATTTCCATTGTGCGTTTCTCTTCTGCGCGGCGGTTCTTATTTCTTGTCGAGTTCGGCGAAAGCTTCGCGCGCGAGACGGAAGCTGTCGACGGCGGCGGGAACGCCCGCATAGATCGCGACCTGCATCAGGATCTCGCGGATTTCGTCCTTGCTCACGCCGTTGGTCAGCGCGCCCTTGATGTGCAGCTTCAGCTCGTGCGGGCGGTTGAGGACCGCGATCATGGCAATGTTGAGCATGCTGCGGGTCTTGCGCGGCAGCTCCTCGCGGCCCCAGACGGCGCCCCAGCAGTACTCGGTAACCAGTTCCTGGAACGGCCGGTTGAAGTCGTCGACGTTTTTCAGGGCGTTCTCGACATATTGCTTGCCGAGCACCGCGGTGCGGACTTCCACGCCCTTGTCGAATGTTTTCTTGTCCATGAGGCATCCTCTTTCTTTGAGCCGGCGTTAGGCTAGTTGGTCTTGGCCGCGCCGTCACGCATTCGTGAAGCTAAGACTTTGATCGGAGAATGAAAAACGTTCCGGTGGACGGAATTACCGATAGGATTGACGCGTATTTGAGGCGCTTGAGCCCCTGCGCGGTTTGGCATGTGAGTTGCGTCTGGTGAGCCGTGCCTCACTGACGCCGCCGTGGTAGGCTCTGATTTGGGCGAGCATGGAGACGATGTTGGACAGCCGTTCCGGACCTCCGAAGACGCACGCGACCCCTGATCCGCTTGCCCGACTGCAACTTGAGCAGGCCCTGCAGCGCGCAAAGTACGCGATCGCCTGGGAGCGCATCTGGCCGACGCTGGCGCGCCTGCTGACGGTCGGCGGCCTGTTCCTCGTCGTGTCGTGGGCCGGGCTCTGGCTGTCGCTGCCGCCGACCGGCCGCGCTGTCGGCCTGGTGCTGTTCGCCCTGCTGGCGCTTGGCTCGCTCGCGCCCGCTGGTCTGGTTCCGCTGGCCGAGCCGCAATGAAGCGCTGGCGCGCCTCGATCGCGGAACCGGCATTCGCCATCGTCCGGCGACCGCCTTGACCGACACGCTGGTCTCGCAGGACCCGGTCGCGCTGACCTTGTGGCGCGTGCAGCGTGAGCGCACGCTCGCCTCCATCAAGAACATCAGGGCCGGCTTGCCGTCGCCGCGGCTGGCCATCCACGATCCATGGGCGCTGCGGGCGCTTGTCGTCGTGCTGCTGGTGGCGACCGCCATTGCCGCCGGCGGAGATCGCCGCGCGCGTATCGCTGCGGCATTCGACTGGCAGGGCGTGATCACGGTCGCCAACGTCCGGCTCGATGCCTGGGTGGCGCCGCCGCCGTACACCGGCCGGCCGCCGATCATCCTCTCGGGCGCGATCAACAATCCGAACGCTCAGCCGACGCTGGAAAACAACGCATTGCAGGTGCCCGCGGGCAGCACGCTCGTCATTCGCGCGAGTGGTGGCCGGCTCGACATCGTCACCAGCGGCGGCATCTCCGAGGCTGGCGCGGGCGACAAGCCGCCGCCGGTCGGAACGGAAGAGCGCCGCTACACGATCAACACCGATGGCGTTGCGCAGGTGCGCAGCCCCTCCGGCCTGCCGCAGTGGCGGTTCGCCGCGCTGCCTGACCGGGCGCCGTCGATCTCGCTGGCCAAGGATCCCGAACGGCAGGCGCGCGGATCGCTGCTCCTGTCCTACAAGCTCGAAGACGACTACGGCGTGACCGAAGCGCATGCGACCTTCGCCGCGCGCAAGGCCGACGGCGCCGCCGCGGCACGGCCTCTGTTCACGCCGCCGGACTTCCCGCTGGTGTTGCCGAACGCGCGCACGCGCAACGGCGTCGGGCAATCCGTGAAGGATCTCACCGAGCATCCTTTTGCCGGAGCGGACGTGACGCTGACGCTCCGCGCCAAGGACGAGGCCGGCAATGAGGCGCAAAGCGCGCCGTTCGACATGCGCATGCCCGAGCGGCTGTTCGTCAAGCCGCTGGCGCGCGCGCTGATCGAGCAGCGCCGCAATCTCGCGCTGGACGCCAACAAGCTCGACGAGGTGAAGGATGCGCTCGAAGCCTTCATGATCGAGCCCGAGCATCTTCACGCCCGAGCTTGGGCATTACCTCGGCATGCGCACAATCTACGAGCAGGCGTCGCGCGCCAAGGACGATGAGGACCTGAAGCAGGTCGTCGAGAACCTCTGGGCGCTGGCCACGACGATCGAGGACGGCAACATCAGCGACGTGGAGCGCGCGCTGCGCGCGGCGCAGGAGGCGCTGCGTCAGGCGCTCGAGCGCGGCGCGTCGGATGAGGAGATCAAGAAACTCACCGAACAGCTGCGCGCGGCGCTGGACAACTTCATGCGCCAGCTCGCCGAACAGCTGAAGAACAATCCGCAGCAGCTGGCCCGGCCGCTCGATCCGAACGCCCGCGTGATGCGGCAGGACGATCTGCGCAACATGATCGATCGCATGGAGCGTCTGTCGCGCTCCGGCGACAAGGACGCTGCCCGAGCAGCTGCTCGACCAGCTGTCGCAGATGCTGGAAAACCTGCAGATGGCGCAGCCCGGCCAGGGCGGCGACGACATGGAGCAGGCGCTGAACGAGCTTGGCGACGTGATCCGCAAGCAGCAGCAATTGCGCGATCGCACCTTCAAGGAAGGGCAGGATTCACGGCGAGGGCAGCGCGGCCAGCGCGGCGAGCAGAACCAGAACAGGATGGGCGACCTGCAGCAGGACCAGCAGGGACTGCGCGACCGCCTGCAGCAATTGCTCGATCAGCTGGGCAAGCAGGGCATGCGTCAGCGCGGCCAGCAGGGTCAGCAAGGCCAGGACGGGCAGCAAGGTCAGCAGGGCCAACAGGGCCAGGGCGGCGACAATGCCGATCCGCTCGCCGATGCCGAAGGCGCGATGGGTGATGCCGGCGACCAGTTGGGCGATGGCAATGCCGACGGTGCAGTGGGCTCGCAGGGACGGGCACTGGAAGCGCTGCGACGCGGCGCGCAGGATCTGGCCCAGCAGCTGCAGCAGGGGCAGGGCGACGGCAATCCGAACGACAATGGTCCCTCCAACCGCGTCGGCCGTCAGCAGAACAGCGGTCCCAACGCAGACCCGCTCGGACGACCGTTGCGCGGCCGTGAGTTCAGCGACGATTACAGTGTGAAGATCCCGGGCGAGATCGACGTGCAGCGCGTGCGCCGGATTCTCGAGGAGCTTCGCCGCCGCTTCTCCGATCCGCAGCGGCCGCAGCTCGAACTGGATTACCTCGAGCGGCTTTTGAAGGATTACTGACCTTTCTCGTTCTGAGATCATCGTTTGCATGAGCACTGCATTGTCTGGCGCCGCGCAGGCCGCCGTCTGCGCGATTGCGCTCTGTTTCGCCTCCGCCTCGGCGGCCGACGACTGTCCGTCGATCGCAACGACCAAGGGGGCATTCGTGGTCGAGCGCGGACCGGATTCGAAGACCGAGGTATTTTCCGGCAATGGCCCGATCGTTCGCTCGGTGCTGCGCTATCGCGGCCAAACGGTGCTGGAGACGACCCATCACGAGGGCATCTTCGAGCTCGACCGGCTCGACCGCGGCCGCCGCTTCGTGCTGAAGCCCAAGGCCGATCTCGCGAAATTCTTTCCGTTGAAACAGAAGCAGAAGATCGACGCCGAATTCGACCTGCAGCAGGACGACGGCAAGCTGACCACGTCGCGCGCGCATCTCAACGTGATCGGGACCGATACGCTCTATATCGGTCCGTGCAAGTACGACATCCTCAAGATCGAGCGCGAGGAAACCCGTGCCGGCGCACGGTTCTTTTCCAACGTCGACTACTATGCGCCCGCGCTGAAATACATCGTCGCCAAGGAATACAGGGAGCGCGACGGCCGCACGAAGCTGATCAAGTTCGACAAGATCTATACGTCGGCCGCGCGCTAGCTAGCGCTCGTCCGCGCGCGATGCCAGCGCATCGGCCACTGCCGTGCGGATATCCGCAACGGCGAAGGGTTTTGTGATGACGTCGTGGATGATGGCATCGAGGCCCGAGGCGCGTTCGCGCTGGTCGGCGAAGCCGGTCATCAGGAGGATGGTCAGGCGTGGGAAGTCACGCGCCGCGGCGAGCGCCAGCGCGATGCCGTCCATCACCGGCATCTTGATGTCGGTGAGCAACAGGTCGAAAGCGCCGTTGCTGCGCGTGAGGATTTCGAGCGCCTCGGCGCCGTCCTGCGCCGTGGTGGTCTCATGACCGTCCATGGCGATTGCTCGCGCCACCAGCTGGCGCATCGACTCCTCGTCGTCGGCGATCAGGATACGAGCCATGGGTCACACGCTGCCGGACGCCAGGTCGCGGCGGTTGAAGAAGCGAACGACGATCGAATGCGCGTCGGCGGGCGGCGAGGCGAGACGCGACTTGAAGGCGACCTTCTCGCCGGGCTTGACAACGGCCTGGTCGACCACCGAGTTCCAGGCATAGATGTCCGCGCCGCGCGCGTCCTGCACGACGAATCGCAGCCTTGGTATCTCGACCGCCTTGCGCGAGGTCGGCGTGATCGCGCCTTCGATCACGAACACCTGGTTGCCGTTCACCATTTCCGTGGAGACCCGTACGTCCTCGAACGCCAGATTGCGAAGATTCACGCCAAGGCCCGCGAACTGAAAGAACGCCGCGGTCTGCGGCAGAAGCCGGACCACGTCGTTTCGCCAGAAGATGAGGGCCACGACAAGGGCCGCCATCGCGGCGATGGCGATCGACGGGCTGAAGCCGACGCTCCTGGCAGGACCCGAGCCGAAGGCGAACTTTCGCAGGCTGCCACGGCGGCCGGGCGCCAGGCGTGACGGGGAGGGCGCATCCGTCTGGGCGGCGAGGGTCCAGTCCTGCGCGGCGGCAGCGTCGTGGGCCAGCGGCGGGCTTTCGATCTGCGGAACCTGATACTCGATGGTCTCGCCGCCGCGGGCCGGCGCAGCGGCAGGCACCTGGCCGGCCGCTTGATCCCAGCCGATCTCGTCGGCAGCCTCGACCAGGGCGTCCGCCCGCGCCATATCATCGATACGCGCGTGCCAGGTCTCACGGCAGCGGACGCATCGCACGGTCCGGCCGTCCGGACCCAGCGCCGAGGCTTCGACGTCGTAGGAGGTTCCACAATTCGGACAGACGATATTCATGGCCGATTTGCCTTATTGACGGCAAAAAGCTAACAGCGGTCTGTTAACGAATCGGAAACCATAACGGCCGCACAACCCCCGTGGGGCACTAGAGGTAGACGGGTGCAACGCCCGGATTTTCGCATGCGGCGTGGCGTCGGACGGAGCTGACCATGGTCCGGTTCGAAAATGTCGGCCTGCGCTACGGGCTCGGCACGGAGGTTCTTCGCGACCTCAGTTTCGAGATCGGCGCGCACTCGTTCCAGTTCCTGACCGGCCCCTCGGGCGCGGGCAAGACCTCGCTGCTGCGGCTCCTGTTCCTGTCGCAACTGCCGACCCGCGGTCTGGTCAATCTGTTCGGCCATGAGGTCTCGCGGCTGAACAAGGATGCGGTGGCGAACCTGCGCAAGCGGATCGGCATCGTGCTGCAGGATTTCCGCCTGCTGGATCACATGACGACCTACGAAAATGTCGCCTTGCCGTTCCGCGTGATGGGCCGCGACGAATTGAGCTATCGCCGCGAGGTGATCGACTTGTTGCACTGGGTCGGGCTGGGCCATCGCATGGACGCGCTTCCCCCCATTCTGTCTGGCGGCGAAAAGCAGCGCGCGGCGATTGCGCGTGCGGTGATCGCGCGCCCGAGCCTGCTGCTCGCCGACGAGCCGACCGGCAACGTCGACCCGACACTGGCGCGACGGCTGCTCCGTCTGTTCATCGAACTGAACAAGACGGGTACGGCGGTCGTCATCGCCACCCACGACATCGCGCTGATGGATCAGTATCCGGCACGACGAATGGTGCTGCACGAAGGACGGCTGCACATCTATGAGTGAGATGCCGACAACCAGACAGCCGCAAGCGCCGCCCGAGACCGGTACCGGCCGGCCGCTGCCGCTTAGCGCCCGCAACATCTCGCCGATTGTGCCGCGCTCGTCCATCTCAGGCCGCGCGCTGATCGCGGTCGTGGCGATCATGACCTTTCTCGCCTCGATCACCACCGGCGCCGTGCTGCTGGTGCGGGCGTCCGCGGCAGAATGGCAATCCGACGTCGCGAGCGAGGTGACCATCCAGGTTCGCCCGGCGCAGGGCCGCGACCTCGAGCGGGACGTACGCACGGTCGTCGAAACCGTGCGCGCCACGCCGGGCATCCTCGACGTTCGCGCGTTCACCGACCAGGAGTCCGGGCGGCTGCTGGAGCCCTGGCTCGGCACCGGCCTTTCAATGAACGACTTGCCGGTGCCGCGCGTGATCGTGGCGCGGATCGCACCCGGGGAAGCCGCCGATCTGGCGGCATTGCGCCAGCGCCTCGCGCAAGCAGTGCCGCCGGCCACCGTCGACGACCATCGCGCGTGGATCGAACGCATGCGCACCATGACCAACGCGACGGTGTTTGCCGGCCTTGGCATTCTGGCGCTGATGATCATGGCGACGATCATATCCGTGTCGTTCGCCACGCGCGGCGCGATGGCGGCCAACCGGCCGATCATCGAAGTCCTGCATTTCGTCGGCGCCGGTGATCGCTACATCGCCAACCGTTTCATGCGACATTTTCTTCGCCTCGGTCTCGAAGGCGGACTGATTGGCGTTGGCGCAGCGGTGCTGTTGTTCGGATTTGCGGAATCGATCGGCGGCTGGTTCTCCGGCACGCCGGTGGGCGACCAGTTTGCGGCCCTGCTCGGCACGTTTTCGCTCCGCCCGTCGGGCTATCTGATCCTGGTGGTTCAGGCCATGCTGATCGCCACGATCACCGCGTGGTCGTCACGGCGGACGTTGCTGGCGACGCTCGCCGATATCGACTGACCTGCTTGACAATTGGGGCCCGGCGGGGCCGGATTCCGCGCTAATATTGGACCAGAGGGACGCCGATCGACCGCCATGACGACCGGTCAGCCAGGCAAGACCAGGGGTGCCGCGCCGCTGCTGTTCGGCGCGCACATGCTGCTGCGTGCGCTTGGCGTGGTCGTGGTGGTCATCGTCGGCGGGTTCGTGTGGTTTCTGGCGCAGCTGTCAGTCCGATGAACTGCCGCCGAAGAATCCGGCGGATGGCATCGTCGTGCTGACCGGCGGATCGTCGCGCGTTGCGGACGCGGTCGACCTGCTCGCCAGCGGTTACGGCAAGCGGCTCCTGATCTCGGGCGTGCACTGGTCGAACAGCGCCGGTGAAATCTCCCGCACCCTGCGCGACAACAAGTCCTGGCTCGCCTGCTGCGTCGATCTCGACTACTCTGCGGTCGATACCCGCGGCAACGCAGCCGAGACGCGGCGCTGGGCGCAGGAGCGCGGTTTCAGGTCGCTGATCGTCGTCACGTCGAACTACCACATGCCGCGCGCCATCGTCGAATTCTCGCACAGCATGCCGGATGTCCTGTTGATTCCGTTCCCCGTCATCGGTGAAAAGTGGCGCGATGAACCGTGGTGGTCGAGCGGACAGGCCGCGCGATTGCTCGTCACGGAATATGCAAAATTCCTTGCCGCCGGCGTCCGCGTGCACATCGACGACTGGGTCTCGCCTGAGCCGGCGCCGCAGCCGATCGAGATGACGCGCAAGCGCGCGGCCGGCGCCAACTGAACGAAGTGCCGATGCTGTCGATTTTCATCCGCTCGCTGCTCTTCAACGCAGGATTCTACCTGTCGCTGCTGGTGCACATGCTGCTTGCGATCCCGTCGTTCTTCCTGCCGCGACAGGTGCTCTTCAGCCTCGCCAACTCGTGGTCGCACAGCATGCATTGGATGCTGCGGGTGTTCTGCAACATCCGCGTCGAGTATCGCGGAGCTGGACAAGATCCCGAAGGGCCCGCTGCTGGTCGCCGCAAAACATCAGTCGGCCTTCGAGACGATCGCGTTGCTGCCGAAATTCCGCCAGCCGCTGTTCATCCTCAAGCGCGAGCTGACGTGGATTCCGCTGTTCGGCCTGTTCCTGTTGAAGGCGCAGATGATTCCGGTCAATCGCGGCGCGGGCGCACGCACCTTGTCGAGGATGACATCGCTGGCGCGCGAACGGGTGCGGGGCGATCGGCAGCTGATCATCTTCCCGGAAGGCACCCGCCGCCCGGTGGGCGCGGAGCCGCACTACAAGTACGGTGTGGCTCAGATTTATGTCGATTGCGGCGTCCCATGCCTGCCGGTGGCGCTGAATTCCGGACTGTTCTGGCCGCGCCGGACGTTCCTGCGCTATCCGGGGACCATCGTCGTCGAATTCCTCGACGTTATTCCACCCGGCCTGTCGCGCGACGAATTTCTCGTGCGCACCAGGGACGTCATCGAGACGACGACCAAAAGGCTCGTCAAACAAGGCCGGCGCGAGCGGTTCCGGCTGATCGGCGATCTGGCGCCGCTGGATGAGCCCGCCGCCAGAGGCTGATCAGCAGCTACGCCCGCAGCTTCGCGGCCTTTCGCAGCGTCTCGTCGATTTTGCTCTGCCAGCCGGGACCTTTTGACCGGTAGTGCTCCAGGACGTCGCGGCTAAGCCGAAGCGACACCAGCTTCTTTGTGGGCGCCTTGTTCGGTCCGCGGCCTCGCCGGATCGAGGCGGCAAGCTCGGGAAACACTTCGGCGAATGGTCTGGCCCTTGCCATCTGCTCGTCGGTAAGCTCAGGGCTTTCGACTGCCGCGAGATCCCTCTTCGTGTAGCCCTTCGCGCTCCTTTTCTTAGCCATCTATCAATCTCCTCTCCTTGCGACTTGCGTATCGCATGCTGATGATGCTGATGGCCTCGCTGCCCAATATGGCGAATACAACAAGAAGATCGCCGACGACACTACGACCGACCGCGATCAGACGGCCGCGCTTTCCCGGAGTGATCACGGAGTTTGCAAAAAACTCCTCGTCGAGATCGGCGAAATCGAGCCCATGCTCCGCAAGATTGGCAAGCCGCTTCGGTTCATCCCAAACGATCTTCATAATTTGTAGCTACAATTTAAGTCTGGTCAAGTATTCCGTAGTTATAAAATAAACTCTTCAGCGGTGCACCGGCGCCTCGTGGCGCAGCGCCGTCGACAAGGCGATGCAGTTTGGCGTCCTTGTATCCCTGCGCGCTCCAGCGCCTCGACGGTCGAGACGACGTATTCACTGTTCGGGCCGGATTTTCCGTGGCCCTGGCGGATCAGGTGCAACTGAGCGTCGATCGACAGTCGCCCGGCATACTGCACATGGCTGCGGTCGGTGACGTAGGCCAGCGCGCTGACGCGTTCGCGCGCATCGCCGTCGAGCCAGACGCTGCGGATCACCTCGCGGTAGACGGTCGTCACCTGCTCGCGCTCGCGCAGATAGGCGATCGTCGCCATCCGCTGCGTCTCGGCGACACGAAACGCCATGCCGTTGCAGGCGCCGCCGCGATCCAGCCCCAGCACCAGGCCCGGCTTTTCCGGAGTTCCGCGATGATGGAAGGAATAGATACACAGCGCGCGATGCTCGCCGATGAGCTTTGCCTGCCGCTTTTCGAGATAGTCGAAACCCGGCCGCCACATCAGCGAGCCGTAGCCGAACACCCAGAGGTCTCCATGCGGGAGCTCCTGCTCCGGGATGGTCTTTGCAGTCATGCGGCAACGCCTACCAGCCCGGCGACGACGACGCAACGATCTGGACTTGACCGCAATTTCGGCAAACATTGCGGTAACAAGGCGCGCCCAAGCAACAGGATGCCCGATGCAAGAGGTTTTAAATCCGCCCCGCAGGCGCTCGCGCTGGCTTCTGTTCGTGATGCCGGGCGTGCTGCGTGCTCCTGGCGATCGGCTGGACCGGTTTCTGGTTCTATGCCTCGTCGCAGGTCGGCGCGCAGTTCGAGCGCTGGCGTACGCGCGAGGCGCAGTCGGGCCGCGTCTATGACTGCGGCAAGCTGGTCGTCGGCGGCTACCCGTTCCGCTTCGAGGTGCGCTGCAAGGACGCCAGCGTCGACCTGATCTCGCAGACGGCGAACCGGAAATTCGGCAAGGGGCAGCTGTCCGAAATCCTCGCCGTCGCGCAGATCTACAATCCGCGGCTGCTGATCGCGGAATTCGACGGCCCGCTGACGGTCACCGAACAGGGCGAACAGCAGTCGCTGATCGTCAACTGGAGCAAGGCGCGGAGCAGCGTCTTCGGCCTTCCGGTTTCGCCGGAACGGATTTCGACGGTGGTCGACGAGCCGACGCTGGAGCGAAGCGCAGGCTCGGTGCGCGCGCCGATCGCGCGCGCCAAGCGGTCCGAACTGCACGGCCGCATCGCCGAGGGTTCGGCGGCCGCCAATCCGGTGATCGAGGCGGTGTGGCAGCTGACGCAGGCAAGCGCAGAGCCGCTGCATCCGGCGCTGGGTGAGGCGTTCGACATGAACATGCAGGCCCGCTTGAGCGGGCTGAAGGACTTTCGCCCAAAGCCGTGGCCTGAGCGCTTCCGCGAAATTCAGGCCGCGAACGGCCGCATCGAGATCCTGCAGTCGCGGCTGCAGCAGGGCAACATGATCGCGGTCGCAACGGGCTCGCTCGCCATCACGCCCGAAGGCTTGCTCGACGGCGAGCTGCAGATGGTGGTGGCGGGCCTCGAGAAGATCGTGCCGGCGCTCGGCATCGACAAGATCCTCGAGCAGGGCGTGTCGCAGGAGACCCTCAATCGGCTGGCGCCGGGCCTGAAGGCGGAGCAGGTCGACAAGGCCATGGGGGCGCTCGACAAGCTGATCCCGGGCCTCGGCAATGTCGTGCGCCAGCAGGCGCCGGCTGCGCTCGGCGGCATCGTCGGCATGCTTGGGCAGAAGACGACGCTGGAGGGCAAGCCCGCGCAGGCGTTTCCGCTGCGCTTTGCCGACGGCGCGGTCTATCTCGGCCGCATCCGCATCGCGCAGACGCAGCCGCTGTTTTAGCTTTTCCTTCGCCCTTCGGCGGCAGGCCCTGGTGCGGGCGGCCGAAGTCGGCGCTCGCCGCGTCCTGGCCGATGTTGAGGATGCCGCGGCGGATCGCGCGCGTGCGCGAAAAATGCTCGAACAGCGCATCGCCGTCGCCGCGGCGGATGGCGCGCGTCAGCTTCGACAGGTCTTCCTGGAATTCGCCGAGCATCTCCAGCACCGCATCCTTGTTGTTCAGGAACACGTCGCGCCACATGGTCGGATCGGAGGCGGCGATGCGGGTAAAATCGCGGAAGCCGCCGGCTGAGAACTTCAGCACCTCGGACTCGGTCACGCCTTCCAGCTCGTCTGCCGTGCTGACGATGGTGTAGGCGATCAAGTGCGGCAGGTGGCTGGTGATGGCCAGCACCAGATCATGGTGCTCGGCGGTCATGGTCTCGACATTGGCGCCGAGCGCCTGCCAGAACGCCTTCAGCCGCTCGACACCGTCGGGCGAAGCCGTCTCGGACGGCGTCAGGATGCACCAGCGATTGACGAACAGCTCGGCGAAGCCTGAATCCGGGCCCGAGTGTTCGGTGCCGGCCACCGGATGGGCGGGAATGAAGTCGACCGTCGCCGGCAGGTGCGCGGCCATGTCCTTCAGCACGGCGGTCTTGACCGAGCCGACATCGGAGACGATCGCGCCGGCTTTGAGGTGACGCGGCGATCTCCTGCGCGACCGCGCCGCATGCGCCGACCGGGACGCAGGCAATGACGAGATCGGCATCCTTGACCGCCTCGGCGTTGGTCTCGGCGATCCGGTGCGCGAGCCCGAGCTCCCTTGCGCGCTGCCGCACATCCGCCGAGCCGTCGGTGGCGACGATCTCGCCGGCAAGGCCAAGCGCCAGCGTGCCGCGGGCGATCGATGAGCCGATCAGCCCGAGGCCGATGATTGCAACGCGCGGGAAGAGAGGAGATGCGTTCACTTAACTGCCCAGAAAATCGCGCAAGCCGGTGACGACCAGCCGGTTGGCTTCCTCGGTGCCGACCGTCAGTCGCAGCGCATGCGGCAGCTTGTAGTTCTTCAAGCCGCGCAGCACGAGGCCGCGCCTGGTCAGGAACGCATCGGCGTCATCGGCGGTCTTGCCCTTGTCCAGCGGGAAGTGGATCAGCACGAAGTTGGCGACGCTCGGCGTCACTTTCAGCCCGAGCTTGCCGATTTCCTCGGTCAGCCAGCCGCGCCACTGTTCGTTATGCGCGCGCGATCGTTCCATATAGGCGGTGTCGGCGAGCGAGGCGACCGCCGCCAGCATCGCCGGCGTCGACACGTTGAACGGGCCGCGAATGCGGCTGATGGCGTCGATGATGTGCGCGGGTGCATACATCCAGCCGACCCGGAGCGAAGCAAGGCCGTGGATCTTCGAGAAGGTGCGGCACATCACCGTATTCTCGGTGGTCGCGACCAGCTCGATGCCGGCTTCGTAGTCGTTGCGCGACACATATTCCGAATAGGCCGCGTCGATGACGAGCAAGACGTGCGGCGGCAGAGCTGCGCTGCAGCCGCTTCACCTCGTCGAACGGGACGTAGGTGCCGGTCGGATTGTTCGGGTTGGCGATCCAGACGATTTTCGTGCGCGGCGTGACGGCGGCGAGGATCGCATCGACGTTCGCGGTGAAATCCTTCTCAGGCACGACGACGCATTTGGCGCCGTTCGCCATCGTCGCGATCGGATAGACCAGAAAGCAGTGCTCGGTCATGATCGCTTCGTCGCCCGCGCCGAGATAGGCGTGGCCGAGGAAGTTGAGAATCTCGTCCGAGCCCGCCCCGCAGATAAGGCGGTCCGGATCGAGGCCAAAACTCTTGCCGATGGCTTCGCGCAGCACGCGCGAGGAGCCTTCCGGATAGTCTTCCAGGTGTGCGGCGCAGGCCTTGTAGGCCTCGATCGCCTTCGGCGACGGGCCAAGCGGCGTCTCGTTCGCCGAGAGCTTGAAGACTTTTGCGACACCCGGCGCACTGCTTTTGCCCGGCACATAGGGGGCGATATCGAGAACGCCGGGTCGCGGCATCGGGCGGGACATTTTCAACTCCGGGTCGTGCAATCTTGAAAGAGGGCGGTCAGGCAAGCGGTCGTGCGCCGTTGGGCGTCACGGTATAGCGGCTTGCGTGGCTGCCGACGAGGGCTGTCGAGCGCACCGAGGCGCCGGCCTTGATCAAGGCCGACTTCAACCGCTCCAGGCCGTCCCCGGTCTTGATCGAGGCGAGCAGGGCGGCCCCGTCGAACGCGGTGTCCGGCACCGCGACAACCTCGGCGATCGGCGAGATCGCGCGGGCGACGTCGGCGCTCCAGCCCGAGACGCGGACCGAGAACATCTCGACCTCGGTCACCATCGCATCGTCGGCAACGCGCGAGATCACGAACACCGGCAGTGCCGCCGGATGATCGGCACGCTCGAGAAACGGCAGGCGGGCAATGATCTTCGGCGCATTGGCAGGCTCGAGCGCGGTCCACCAGGCGGAGCGGCTGTCGGTGGCCGACACCAGCGCCAGATCACCCTTTGCTTTCGCAAGCGCCTCGACCGCGGCGACTGCGCTGAAATGCGGAACGAACGGCACCGAGAAGCCGAAGTGGAAGCGGGCGGAGTTGCGCATGGCGGAATTGCCGGCCGACAGATCGGCGTGCATCGAGAACGGCGCCTGCACGAAGGTGAAGGTCGAGATGATGACACGCCAGATGCTCTCGACCGTGTCGAGCGGCAGCATGCCCTTGTGGCGCTCGACCAGGCGCCGCATCATGTCGGCCTCGCGCGCCGGACGGAATGCCGAGCCGACCTCCTGCGTCTTCTTCACCGAGATCAGGCGGTCGATGATCTCGCCGCGCTCCATCAAGAGGCCGTGCATCGCTTCATCGATGCGATCGATCTCCTTGCGCAGGTCCTGCAACGAGGGCGCGGACGATTGTGGCGCTGTGGCCGGCGACTTCGACATCGGGGTAACCTTGGGGGTGACCTTCAAGGGCGCTTCCGCGCCGGCCGCATTGATAGGAAAGACGGGCCGTGAAAGCAAAGAAAACATTGGCGATTTTGCCGGCCGGCGGCGCCCGAAGGCGTGGTTAATCCGACGCTTGCTTGACGAAAAGGCCGTGTGGGACTAAGACTTTGATCTCACGTCGTGGTCATTTGAGCCGGCCGGCTTGCAGCCACGTTAAACAACTCGCTAAACAGGCCGGGGATAGTATGGATCCCGGCCGAACTTCCGTTCAGGCCGGTTTTTTATTGGCCCGATCGGTTGCCGGCGTGGAGGCCGAACGAGGATGGTCAATTTGCACTCGCTGCCCAACCAGAGGGCGAAGGCGCAGGAACGTACGCGTGAGGCGGATCAGCCGTCGTCGCTGGTGATGACGTTCGGCGCGGATCAGCCGCTGAAACTCGATTGCGGAATTGCGCTGTCGCCGTTCCAGATCGCTTACCAGACCTATGGCGAACTCAACGCGGAACGCTCGAACGCCATCCTGCTCTGCCACGCGCTGACGGGCGACCAGCATGTCGCCAACAAACATCCCGTCACTGGCAAGGGCGGCTGGTGGGACACGATCGTCGGCCCCGGGCTGCCGATCGATACCGATCGCTACTTCGTGATCTGCTCGAACGTCATCGGCGGCTGCATGGGCTCGAGCGGGCCGTTCTCGACCAACCCGCAGACGGGACAGGTCTGGGGTCTCGACTTTCCGTTCATCACCATCCCCGACATGGTGCGCGCACAGACGATGCTGATCGACCGGCTCGGCATCGAGACGCTGTTCTGCGTCGCCGGCGGCTCGATGGGCGGCATGCAGGTGCTGCAATGGGCGTCCGCCTATCCGCACCGCGTGTTCTCTGCATTGCCGATCGCCTGCAGCACGCGGCATTCGGCGCAGAACATCGCGTTCCACGAGGTCGGCCGTCAGGCGGTGATGGCCGATCCTGAATGGCGCGGCGGGCGTTATTTCGCGGAAGGTACGCATCCGCGGCGCGGGCTTAGCGTCGCGCGCATGGCCGCGCACATCACCTATCTCTCCGATCCGGCCTTGCACCGGAAATTCGGACGCAGGTTGCAGGACCGCGAGGTGCCGACCTTTTCGTTCGATGCCGACTTCGAGGTGGAGAGCTATCTGCGCCATCAGGGCTCGTCGTTCGTCGAACGCTTCGACGCCAACAGCTATCTCTACCTGACGCGTGCGATGGACTATTTCGATCTCGCTGCCGACCACGACGGCGTGCTGGCGGAAGCGTTCCGCAATACGCGCACGCGCTTCTGCGTCGTCTCGTTCACCAGCGACTGGCTGTTTCCGACGGCGGAATCGCGCGCGACCGTGCATGCGCTCAACGCCGGCGGAGCACGGGTATCGTTCGCGGAAATCGAGACCGACAAGGGCCACGATGCATTCCTGCTCGACGTCCCGGAACTCTTCGACATCGTCCGCGCCTTCCTCGAGTCCGGCGGTGCGGCGCGAGGCCTGATCGCAAAGCGTTGACCCCATGACGATTGCCCATGAATTCGCAGGTGCTGCGCCGCACTGGCCATGTGCCCCACGCCTATCGCGGCGATCATCTGCTGGTCGCCGGGATGGTCGAGCCCGGCTCGCGCGTGCTCGACGTCGGCTGCGGCGACGGCGACCTGCTGCGGCTCCTGGAAACGCGCGGCGTCGACGGTCGCGGCATCGAGCTTTCGCGCGAAGGCGTGAACCGCAGTGTGGCGAAGGGCCTCGCGGTCATCCAGGGTGACGCCGACACCGACCTTGTCGACTATCCCGACGATGCGTTCGACTATGTGATCCTGTCGCAAACGCTGCAGGCGACGCGCAGGCCGCGGGTCGTGCTCGAGCACATGCTGCGGATCGGCCGGCACGGCATCGTCACGTTCCCGAATTTCGGCCACTGGCGCATGCGGCTGCAATTGCTCTTGAGGGGCCAGATGCCGCGCACCGACAGCCTGCCGGCGACCTGGTACGACACCGCCAACATCCATTTCTGCACCATCAAGGATTTCGTGCAGCTCTGCCGCGAGATCGACGCGAGCATGGATCGCGCGGTCGCGCTCAACACCTGGGGCACGCCGCTGCGCCTGAACGCACCGTGGTGGTTCTGGAATCTGTTCGGCGAGCAGGCCGTGTTCCTGCTGAGCCGTGGCGGGAAGCGGGCGCTAGGCGGCGCGGCAACGACCTCGGCATCGCGGGCCGGCCAGCGGCCCGCCTCGACCATGCCGATGAAGCGATCCAGCGTTTCGTTGAAGAGCGACGGTTCTTCCAGGTTCAGCACGTGACCTGACTTCGGAAACATCGCGAGCCCTGACGCGGGCACATGCTTCTTCAGGAACAGGCTCGGCGCGATGCAGGGATCATCCTCGTCGCCGCAGATGATCAGTGTCGGCACAGGAATTTTGCGGATGGCGTCCTCCATCGTGTAGATCGACGGCCGTCCGCCCTGGAAGCTGCGCATCGTGTTGCCCGACCCTTTCGCGTCGTGGCGCGCCAGCGCGTCATAGAAATCCTTGTGGCCACGAGGATCCTTCAGCAGGAAGGGGATGCGGCTCGGCGCTTCCCGCGTCTCGCGGGCGACCTCCGCGGACGCCGACGGAATAGTAGCGTTCGGCATTGGCTCGGCATTGCGCGCGCCAGGCCTCCAGGTTGGCGAGATCGGAGCCGGAGCCGACGCCCGCGAGCGTCAGCGACAGGGCGCGATTTGGCGCGTTGAGCCCGACCTGCAGCGACGAGTAGGCGCCCATCGACAGGCCGACGAAGTGCGCCTTCTCGATCTTCAGATGATCCAGCACCGCCAGCGCGTCGGTGTAGAAATGTTTGTAAGTGTAGACCTCGTGCGAGGCCGGAACATCGGATGGCGTATAGCCGCGTGCGGAATAGGCAATACAGCGATGCCGCCGCGAGAAGTAGCGCATCTGCGGCTCCCAGTTGGTGTGGTCCGCCGCGAACTCGTGCAGGAAGATGATGGGTGTGCCGCTGCCCGCTTCCTCGAAATACAGGCGCACGCTGTCGGTCGTGGTCGCGTAGGGCATCTTTGTCTCCCTGATGTTTGTTATTTGCGATGGAGGATCACCGCTCCATCGACGCGATCAGATTGACGTTCGCCTGCTCGATCGGGTTGAGCGGGACATCCCAGGCGATAGGGCTTGTACCAGTCGAAGCGGCTGAAATAGGCGGCGAGCTGCTGGTCGCGGAAGAAGCGCCCGCGCCGGGCGTAGATCTCGTTGCGGGCGAGCCGCAGCTGGTCGCGCGTCAGGCCGCGCAGCATGTCGGGCGTCAGCCGCACGCGATCGGAGTTCGCGAAGATGTAGCCGTATTCCGCGCCGCGTGACGGCTCGTTCAGACTTTTTGCAAGGTTCGTCGGCGGCGTTGCCGGCGGCGGCAGGACTGTGCGCGGCGGTTCCGGCACGATCGGCGCCGCAGCCACGGCCACCCCGGTGCGCGCCAGGAACAGGTCGCCGTCGATTTCGTCATAGTAGGCGGGCGATTGCGTCATGCCGATGGTCGAGGCGAGCGACTTCACCCGCAGGCGCGTCTCCTTGGCGACGGACACCAGCGACTGCGCCGGATCGGTCAGCAGCGGCAGAAAACTGCGCGTGAACACGGAATTCGGATCGGCGTCGTTGTCCGAGAGCCGATCCAGCGCCACCTCGCCGACGCCCGCCGAATAGATCACGAACACGCCGCCCGGCGTCTGCGTGGGCGCAAGTCCCCGCGCGCCACCGACCGAGCGGCCGCCGGCCTGGCGGAACGGATTCTCGCGGCAGGCGTCCAGCACGACGATCTGCGATTTCGTGCCGCGCGCCTTCAGCCGCTGGATGATGTTGTCGGTGGAGATCGACTTGTCCTTGAGCAGGCTTTGCTGGTGCGGGGCGACTTTTGGCGCGTCGGTCGGGATCAGATAGTTGGCGCCGTCGAGCTCGACGCCGTGCCCGGAATAGAACAGAAACACCGTATCACCGGCGCGGACGCTGTTTTCGAACGCATTGAAGCGCTCGATGAAATCGCGCCGCTTCAGGTTCTCGCCGAGCGTGACCTGGAAGCCGAGCCGCTGCAGGCCCTGCGCCATCGAACGTGCGTCGTTTGCCGCCTTCTTCAGCGGATCGATGTTCTGGTAGGCGTCATTGCCGACGACGAAGGCGAGACGGTTTTGGGCTGATGCGGGAAGCGTCGCCAAGGCTAGCGCGATGACCAGTACGAACGCGGCGACGCAACGGTTCATGGGCACCCTCCCAGCCGGTCATGCCTCCTGGGAATTCAGATGGCATGGGCCAGGGACGACAATAGCATCCCCCGCGGCCATCCCGCCATCGGCGGCCAACGACATGGATACCGCAGTCAGCGCGGGGCGCGTCCTGGGTGGCTGTCGCTATTCCGGCCGGCGCACGGTATTGCGCAGAATGCCGATACCGTCAATCTCGGCCTCCACCACATCACCGTCCTTGAGCCAGACCTGCGGCTCGAGCCCCATGCCGACGCCGGACGGCGTGCCGGTGCAGATGATGTCACCCGCTTCCAGCGTCAGTCCGGCAGAGAGACTTTCGATGATATCGTCGATGCCGAACAGCATGTCGGCGGTGTTGGAATCCTGGCGCGTTTCGCCGTTGACGCGCAGCGTGATCCGGTGGCCGCGCGGCGCGCCGAACTCGTCCGCCGTGACGATCCAGGGGCCGATCGGGCATGTCGTGTCGAGCCCTTTTCCCTTGAACCATTGCCCATGGTCGCGCTGGAGATCGCGCGCAGTGAAGTCGTTCAGCACGGTGTATCCAAAGACCACCGAGTGGGCGTCGCTCTTCTTCACGTCGCGGCAGGTCGTCCCGATCACGACCGCGAGCTCCACTTCATAGTCGAACTGCTTGCTGATGCGCTGGCCGACGCGGACCTCGGCGTCATGACCGATGACGGCGGTCGGCGGCTTCGAGAAGAACTCCGGCACTTTCGGATAGCTTGGCGCGACGCCGCGGGCGCGCGCGCCTTCCTCGATGTGAAGCTTGTAGTTCCGGCCGACGCAGAACACGTTCTTTTGCGGCCGGGGAATCGGGTGCGAGCAGGCGGCACTCGGTGAGCGGAAGCCACAGCTTCCTGTCGTTTTGAGCGGCAGCTGCAGCCTTGCGCGCAACCTCGAGCGCGGTCGCGCCGCCGGCGATCAACGCGAGCATGGATGCCGGTGCTTTCGCATCGGCAGCCGAGAGGTCAAACACGCGGTCATTCTGGACGATACCGAGGTATTCGCGCCCCGCGCGCGAAAAGGTGGCGATACGCATGTTTTGAATCTCCGACGAAGGGTTTCAACGCGAACAGCAGACAGACGTCCGCTGCCGAAGTTTGGACCGGCGCGCGCGGCGGCGGGCGGTCAGATACGAACGACCTGCAGGCTGCGCTGCAGGTCGATCTCCTCAAGATACGGGAGTGTCGCCTCAGGCGTGCTCGAGGCTCTTTTGGCGGCCTTCACTGGTCCCGCCCTGTTTCAGGCCAATGATCTTTCGCGCGTCCGCGGCAGACGCGATGTCCCGGCCGAGCTCGCGGGCGATGCGGACGATCTTGTCGACCAGCTCCGCATTCGTTCGCGCATATTCACCCGGCCGAACAAACGGGTTGTCCTCCATGCCGACGCGCACATGGCCGCCCGCGGCAATCACCGCCGTCAGCACCTTCCAGTGCTCTTGCGGATCCATCACGCTGGCATTCCAGTTGGCACCGGCCGGCAGATGCTTCTGCATGTAGATCACCGCATCCGCAGTCGGCGGCGTCCAGGCGCCTCCCTTCCAGCCGAAGAAGCAGGTGATCCAGGCCGGGTTGGCCAGCAGTCCCTTGTCGATCATTCGTTGCGCGTTCCAGAACCCTCCGGTGTGAAACGCCTCGACTTCGACCTTCACGCCGAGCTCGTTGCAAATCGTGCAGTATTCCTCAAGCTCGGTGCGGGAGTGGATGCCGTAGATCTCCTTCGGAACGCGCGTCGGATCGTCGTCGAAGCATTCGTCGTGGGCGACGAACGCGACTGAAAGCATTTCCGGCGGATAGGTGCGGATCAGCTCTTTCCTTTGCGCGAACCTGCCGCCTGCAATTCCGAATTGCATCACGGTATCGCGCTGACTGACGATCGCGTTCTGCATCTTTCCCCAGCCGGGGATCTGGAGTGTCGACAGCCGCGAGCCATCCGGCTGCGGCGCATCGTCGAGCTTGCGCGGACCGTGGATGTGACTGATCGCGGCGCCGGCGTCGATGCCGCGAATGTACTCGGACACGACGGCGTCCATGCCTTTCGGCGTCGGATTGTGCGGATTCCCCGGGAAGGCGGAATCGCTGTCGCAGGTTACGGTGATGATTAGCTTGTCCATCAGAAGCCTCGCTCGTTTCGGGACCATTTGTGTTTTCGCTTTGCGCGCGATGCGAATTTGCAGTGCACCTTCGCGTTAGCCGGCGCCTTTGACCAACGTGCGCGCGGCCGCCGTCACCTTCTCGACCGACGGAAGAAGCGCCGCTTCAAGACGCGGATCGAACGGGTGATGCACATCGGGGAAGGTGACGCGGCGGAAGGCCTGCGGCGGATGCTGCGCATCCTCCAGCGCGCGAATGATGACTTCGGCCGCGACGCTTCCCGTGCGCGGACCTTCGTCCACCACCAGCAGGCGCGTGGTCTTCGCCAGGGAGTCGTGGATGAGGCGATGGTTCATCGGCTTGACCGTGACCGGGTCGACGACCTCGGCGGAAATTCCGATGTCGGCGAGGGCGTTTGCCGCCTGCCGGGCCACGCGCTGCATGGCGCCCCACGCGACGATGGTGACGTCGCGCCCTTCGCGAACCACCCGGCCTCGTAGCACGCTTTCGGCGGCCTGGCCGCCGTCAACGGTGTCTTCGCCGTCGCCGGTCACGTCGTAGAGCGAGCGGTGCTCCAGAAACACCACCGGGTCGCCGGTCTCGACCGCTTCGACCAGCGCTCGCCTGGCGTCTTGCGGCGTGCTCGGAACCACGATGCGCAGTCCCGGCACGTTGTTCAGAATTCCCTCGATCGACTGCGTGTGTTCGGGACCGGCCCACTTTCCGGCAGAGCCGGCCGGCATTCGCAGCACCAGACGCAGGGGTTTCTTCCACTGATGCTGGTAGCGCCACTTCGCGATGTCGTTCACCACCTCGCTGCCCGCACAAACGATGAAGTCGGCGGAGTAGACCTCGGCGACGACACGCAGACCGGCGACCGCGGCGCCCAGCGCCATGCCGACCAGCGCATTCTCGGAGATCGGCGTCTCGATCACCCGGTTGCCGCCGTATCGCTGCAGGAAGCCATAGGTGATCTCGCTGGCGCCGCCGCGCGTATCGAGCGCCTCGCCGAGCATGATGGCGTCGTCGTGGGCCGACATCACGTCATGAAGGCCTGCCGTGATGGAGCGCCGCATGGTGATGGCTGTCATTAAGTCACCTCCCGTCCGTCGAAGTAGGTGTGTGCGAATACCGCATGCAGCGAGGCGCCCGTGCCGCCGGCCGCCTCCTTGAAGCCCAGTGCGACGCGCTCTGCCGCCGCGGCGTCCTCGCGCTGCAGTTCGTCATCACCCAGGCCCAGTCGCAGCATCAGGTCGCGCGCGCGAGCGATCGGCTCCTGCTTCCAGGCCGCCTTCAGGCGCATGCGCATCGCGATATCTGGACTGGTCGTCGTGCAGGTGATGCGGATCCAGCCGCACCGTCATGCATTCGAGAAAGGCCGGTCCCTCTCCGCGGCGCGCACGATCCGCCAGTCTCGTCGCTTCCGTCGCGACCGCTGCGACGTCATTGCCGTCGATCTTGAGAACGGGCATCGGAAACCCGCTCAAAGGCCCGGACATGTCGCCCGTGCAATAGAGAAGGTCGGTAGGAGCCGCGACCGCGTAGCCGTTGTTCTCGGCCACGAAGAGGATCGGCAGCCGTCGCAACGCGGCGATGTTCATCGCCTCATAGAGGCCGCCGCGATTTCCTTCCGCCTCGCCGAACATGCATACGACAGCGGCTTCACGCCGGCGCAGGACGATCTCCTGTGCGAGTCCGAGCGCGATCCCGAACTTGCTGCCGAAGACGCCATTTCGGCCGGGAATCCCGCGTTCGGGAGCGGTCACATGCATGATGCCGCCGTGCCCGCGCGATGTGCCGCGCGCGTTCATGAGCAGATCGGCGGCAAGCTCCTCCAGCGTGATTCCCTTCGCCAGAAGCGTCGCGAACGCCCGGTAGTTGTAGAGCAACTGATCGGCGGGCTGCAGCGCCACGCCGACGCCGGCATAGAGCGCTTCCTGTCCACGAGCCCCGTGGTAGTTCGGGACCGCTACCCCCTTGTGCGCAAGATCGACGCAGGCCTCGTCGATCGCGCGGCTCAAGAGCATCAACCTGTAGGCTTCGACGAGCTTGTTCCGATCCATGAAGGAGGTCCTTCTCCAATTGTCGAACACTGCTGCAGGAGCCGGAGGAGGGGGCTGCTGCCGCCTGATCGCGACGGCAGCAGCGCGAGCCGCCTACCGGGCAATCCGGTCAGGCGATCCGCTCACTTGCCGGTTACCTTTCGCAGGATGCGGATCGTGTCGAACATGATGCGGTTGCCGGATCCCACGAACGTAACCTCGAAGGCTTCAAGCAAGGCCTCGACCGGTGCGCCCATCGCCAGCGCGCGACGGATGTGAAACTCCACCAGATCGTGGCGGCCCTGGAAGGCGACGATGCCGAGGATCATCAACTCGCGCCGGATCGGATCGAGGAAGCATTCCTTCTCCTGGTAAATGCCCCAGGCCAGGCGGCAATAGCGCGACCAGAAATCAGGGTCGATCCGCGACGCATAGATCAGATCCTCCGCAATCTGCCCGGCGCCGAGCTTCGCCGAATAGTATTGGCGGATGTTCTCCTCCAAGGCTTCCTGCGTCATCGGCAGTTTGACTTTGGGATCGGTGACGGCGCCGGGGCGGTAGTCGAACTTGACCCAATGGTTGGTCCAGGGCCCCTGCTGGCACCCGGGCACGAGGCCCTCGGTCCTCATCCTCAGGATGGCCTCGAAGCCGTGATGAAGCGTCAGGCCGCCGCCGGCGGCATGGGCCGCTTCGAGCGCCTCGGTCATCTGCTCATAGGTTGCGCCCATCATGACGGCCTTGCGGCCCTGATGGAAACATCCCGTCGACCGCCGATACGCGAGATAGACGAAGATGATCATGTTGCGCGTGATGTGATCGAGATGGCGCGGCGGGTCCTTGAAGAAGCCCCAGCCCATATCCAGGCGAGCGTCGAAGAAATCGGGATCGATCTCGATTCCGACATGCGTGAACCGATACGTCTCCTCGATTGATCTTGGATCCATGTTCCTGTCCCGAACGTGCCGTTCGATCAGGCGCTCGATCTTCTGCTCTTTGGTCTCGGTGCGAGTCATTTCAGGCGTCTCCCCTGGTTGGAACGAATGGCTGCGGCCTTCACAGGACGCGACGGCAGCGGACGACGGGTTGCGCATCATTCGAGGTGAGCAGCTCACCGGGAGCCTTCAGATCCTCGCGCTTTGTCTGTCCCGTCTATAAGGACGTTGTCCCGATTTCGTAACACCGAAAATCCGCATCGGTCAAGCGCCGGCGAGGGACGCAATCGGCTGGTCCGAGCCTCTCGACGGCATCGCAGACGATCGTCGGGGCGCGGCGTTCTAGCTGATATTGTTATTATTTTTTCCTTCGGCAGTGGCCGTCGCTCGGATCTGTTGACAGCCGCGCGTCTCTTAACCTAAGATGAGACACTGTCCTTTCTGCCGGGACAAAAATATCCACTCGGGATAATTCTGACCGATGCAGCCAGAAAGAAAGGCTCAGAAAATGTTCCAGAACATCCAGGGAGTGAGACGCAACGGCGCGCTGCGCGGCTTTCACTTGATCGGTGTTGGACTGACGCTCGTTGCGAGCCTGGCCGGCCTCGGTGCGGTGGCGCAGGCGCAAAGCGCGGCCACGGGCCCGCTCGCAGCGATCGCGCATTATTCGGGTCCGGATCGGCAGGCCTTCCTGGAGAACGGCGCGCGCCAGGAGCGCAAGCTGACGGTCTTCTCCTCGACCGGGGATCCTGCCATCTCGCAGGTCGTGGCGGCATTCCGTGCCAAATACCCGTACATCGAGGTCTCGGTGCCGTGCTGTCTCAACAGTCCCAACGATGTGACAACACGTTCCGTCGCCGAGATCAGGTCGGGCCGCAGCTCGATCGGCGTGATCGAAACCTTCGTCTCGGGACTGAACGCGTTGCGCCAGATGAAGGCGCTGACGACGTTTGCAACGCCGAACTCCAAGCTGCAGATCGTCAACGCCACCGATCCCGACGGTTATTACATCGCGACCCGGAGCAACATGCGCGGGATGGCGATCAACACCAAGGCCATCGCGCCGGAGACGGCGCCGAAGTCATGGCAGGAGCTGCTCGATCCCAAGTGGCGCGGGCGGATCACACTCGCCGGCGGCGAAGCTGCGACGGGCCTGCTCGCCTATCTTCAGGACACCCAGCCGAAGGATTATCTGGAGAAGTTCGCAGCACAAAAGCCGCGGGTCGTGCATGTCACGGCGCGGGCACTGGCGGAGATGCTGATCGGCGGCGAGGTGGAGATTTCGCCGACGATCACGCGCGCTCATCTCGCCGGTGCGATCGCCAAGGGTGCGCCCGTCGCCTTCCTGCCGATCTCGCCCGCAGTTTCGATCAGCACCGCCCTGGGCCTGCCCGCAAAGTCCCCGAGCCCTCATGCGGCGATGCTGTTCATCGACTTTCTGACGTCGCCCGAAGGTCAGCAGATCTACGCGAACAACGGCTATGAGTTGCTGAGCCCGGCCTTCATGAAGCGCGAGGACACCAGCCTCAACTTCGTCTTTCCGGAGTCTTGATCCGGGATATCCGAGGCGCTCCGACGAGTTGTCGGACCTCGTGACCCGCCTTTTCCACTCTCGATAGCAAGTGCCGACGAGCACGATGGTGGGAGATTGGTGATGGACACGAACCAGCTCATCGAGCAGATCGAGGCGATCGCGCAACTTGACGACGCCGGGCTTCGCGGCGCCGTGATCCGCACCTGGCTTGCCGCCCTCAAGAAGGGCGGTCACCGCAGCTTCGAAGGAATCCCGGTCAGCAACGCCATCCGCAGCCGCTCGCTGCTCCAGCACGTCAACGACGTGAATGCGTTGACGCTCTACCTGCTGGGCCTGGCGGAATCCAGCTTTCGCCTGAAACCGGACAGGGACATCACGCTCGCGGGCGCGATCCTGCATGACGTGGACAAGGCCTTCATCCAGCGCCGGCAGCCGTCCGGCAAGGTCGAGTATGTGGACGGCTACACGATGCGGGATCATGGTCCGCAAGGCGCGGCGCTCGCGCGCGAACAGGGCGTGCCTGAGAAGGTTTGCGAACTCATCCGCACGCACCCGCCGTTCAACTACGACGGACATCTGCCCGGGACGGTCGAAGGCACGATCATCCATTACGCGGACCTCACCGCGTTCGATCTCGCGTCCGACCAGGACGGAGTGCCGCCCATTCATGCACGTTCAGTGATCCTGAAGAGCGATCATCCGCTCCTTCGGCACACCGATCGGATTCAGTCGTACTGAAATCGTTCGCTTCGGCCCGGCCATGGCGCCGGACCCGAGCGGATACCTCAAATCGCGAGAGGGGAACGCCGATGCCGGAATTCTCACTGCAGACCGTTGGGGGCACGAGCCGCATCGTCGCGCGACCGCGAAGAAGCTTGCTCTCCGGCGTTCAGCCCATCGAGCTCATTCTCTTCTGCGTTCTTCTGGCGTTCTTCCTGGTGCTGGTGATGCCGCCGATCGCGTCGCTGTTTGTGGCAGCTTTCACGGACCAGGCGACCGACGAGTTCACGTTTCGCAATTTCACCAGCATCCTGCCGACGCTGGTGAGTGCCGAGCTGCTGTCGAACACGCTGATCTTTGCGGCTTCGGCGACCGCCATTTCGTTCGCATACGGCTCACTGCTTGCGTGGTTCGCGGAGCGGACGAATGCGCCGTTCCGTCGACTGGTCTACGTCTCCGCGTTCCTGTCCTTCGCGCTGCCGATGGTGATCCAGGTGCTCGGCTGGGTGTTCCTGCTGGGACGGAAACAGGGGCTTATCAATTCCATCCTGGTCACTCAGCTCGGCATTCTCTCCGAGCCGCTGGATGTCCAGAGCATGGGCGGAATGATCTTCGTCGAAGCCGTTCTTTGGTCCGCCGTGGTGTTTCTGCTGATGGTCGTGCCGTTCCGTTCGATGGATGCGACGCTCGAGGAAGCCGGTCGCGTCGCCAAGGGATCCGGCCCGGAGGTCTTTCTTCGCATTACACTGCGGCTGGCGCTGCCGGCAGGTCTCGCGGTTCTGCTGATCAGTCTTGTGCGAAACCTGGAATCGTTCGAGGTGCCGGCGATCCTGGGTCTGCCCGGAGGCGTCAACGTTCTCACGACGCAGATCTTCGTCAGGCTGCATGCGACCGTGCTCCCGAACTACGGCCAGGTGTCCGCCTATTCGGCGCTGCTCATCCTGTTGGTGCTTCCGCTGCTCTATGCGTACCACCGCGCCACCAAGGACCAGGGACGCTACGCGACGATTACGGGCAAGGGCCTACAGGACGACGCGTCTGGATCTCGGACGGTATCGCTGGCTCGCAGGTCTGTTCATGCTCACCATGCCCGTCCTCATCCTCCTGCCGATCCTGATGCTGGCCTGGGTGTCCTTGCTGCCGTTCTACCAGCTGCCGTCATGGAGCGCTTTGGGCTCCGTCTCGCTGGCCAACTATTTCACGCTCGCGGCGCCGGGATCGCGCGTCATGGAATCGCTGCTGACGACAGGCATCGTCGCCGCGGGGAGCGCCACGATCCTCGTTTTCGTGACCGCAGCAGCCTGTTGGCTCGTGATCCGCACACGCGTGCCGGGACGGTCCGCGCTGGAGTTTGTTTCAGTGGTTCCGCTCGCCGTGCCCAGCATTGTGCTCGGGGTCGGCGTGCTGTGGGCCTATGTCGGCTCACCGCTGCCGATCTACGGAACCGTCGGCATTCTGCTCGTGGCGTACATGGTCCGCTCGCTTCCATTCGCCATGCGCTCCAACTTCTCCGGGGTCCTCGCCATCAGCAAGGAGCTTGAGGAAAGCGCTTTCGTCGCAGGCGCGAAGCACCAGGAAATGTTCCGGCGAATATTCATCCCGCTGCTGCTGCCGGCGCTGTTCACCGGATGGCAGTACGCGTTTCTGCAGACCGCCCGGGAGCTGCCGGTGGCGCTGCTGCTTCAGAGCGAAGGCAACCAGATGATTTCCGTGCGGATCTGGAATCTCTGGGAAGTGGGACAAGTCACCAATGCAGCGGCCCTGAGCGTCGTCGTCGCGATCCTTCTCGGTGCGCTCGGCTGGATCCTGGAGGATTTGAGCCGGCGCTACGGGATAGGCGGCACGGAAGGCGCGGGCCGCCGGTAGATGATGAACGATTTTGCGAGGAGGAAAGCATGACCGTGCGTCCATCACAGCCCACGCTCGCGGCGCGCGGGCTGAACAAATACTACGGAAACTATCATGCGGTGCGAGGCGTCGACTTCGATGTTCGCGAAGGCGAGCTCTACACGCTGCTCGGTCCGTCCGGCTGCGGCAAGAGCACGACGCTTCGCTGCGTTGCCGGCCTCGAGCAGATCGATGAGGGTGAGATCGCCATCGCCGGGACGGTCGTCAACTCCTCCAAAGCGGGGCTGTACGTCCCGCCGAACCGACGTGACATCGGCATGGTGTTCCAGAACTACGGCATCTGGCCCCACATGAACGTGTTCGAGAATGTCGCGTTTCCGGTAACGGTGTGGCGCAGCAAGGTGAGCCGTCAGGAGGTGGTTCGTCGCACCGAGGAGGCCCTCAAGGCCGTCCAGCTCGATCACCTCAAGTCGAGGCGCGGCACCGAGCTCTCGGGCGGACAGCAGCAACGCGTGGCGCTGGCCCGTGCCCTGGTGGCGCGACCGAAGCTTCTGCTGCTCGACGAGCCGCTCTCCAATCTCGACGCCAGCCTTCGCGAATCGATGCGCTCGGAACTGCGGCGGCTGCAGAAGAGCGTCGGCATCACCACGCTGTTCGTCACCCATGATCAGACCGAGGCCTTGAGCATGTCCGATCGGGTCGCCGTGATGCGCGAAGGCGTCATCGTCCAGGAAGCCGCGCCGAGAGAAATCTATTCCCGGCCCGTCGATCTTTACGTCGCAGGCTTCCTCGGCAGGATCAACCGCTTCGCCGCCGTCGTGGAGGCGGTGAACGGCGATGACATCGCATTGCGCGTCGGCACAGCGCAACTGACCGTGCGCGACCGGCGACGGGTCGCGCTAGGCAAGCGCGCTGTGCTCGCCGTGCGGCCGGAAAACATGCGCGTGCGCGCAGGCGAGGCCGTGAGCCGCAACAGCCTGCCCGGCGTCGTGGCGGACGTCGCGTTCATGGGCGAGGCGGTCGACTATCGGGTGATCGTCGATGGAGAGGCCGTGATCGTCAGGGAGAAGGCGAGCGTCCACTTTCCGGTCGGTGCACGCGTTCACGTCGAATTCGATCCCGAGGATGGTCTGCTCTACGACGACGATTCGAGCGCGCCGCCTGAGGAATTCGCTCGCGAGGCAGCCGTGTCCGCGGAATCGCCGCGCGAAGCCGGGCGCTTGTTCGAGATCGCGGCGGCAGCGCGCCAGGACACGTCACTTGCTTCCGAGGCGGCCATCGCGCAGCGATCGTGATCTCCGCGCAGGTGGTCCTGCGGATCCCATGATGTGAAGGAAGGGCATGAACAGGATCCTCATCGCCGGCGCAACAGGTATCGCCGGGTCAGCCGCGGTTCGTCATTTCAGCGCGCGGCACGGCTGGGAGGTCGTCGCCCTGTCGCGGCGCCCGCCGGTCGACGCGCCGAATGTGAGGCACCTGCCGGTGGATCTGCTCAATGCAGAGCAGTGCAGGGCCGCTCTCGCGGAACTGAATGGCATCACGCACGTGGCCTACATGGCATTGCACGAGCAGGACGACCTCCTGGCAGGTTGGCGCGCCAGGGCGCAGATGGATGCAAATCTGGCCATGCTTACAAATCTGCTCGACGGACTGGCGTTGTCGTGCAAGAGCTTGCGCCACATCTCGATCCTGCAGGGCAGCAAGGCCTACGGCTCGCACCTTCGCCCTGTGCCGGTCCCGGCCAAGGAGCGCTGGCCGCGCGGCGATCACGACATCTTCTATTGGCCCCAGGAAGACCTTCTGCGCGAGCGGCAACGGGGACAAGCCTGGCAGTTCTCCATCCTTCGCCCGATGATGATCCTCGGCGATTCCATCGGCAGCCCCATGAGCATCATTGCTGCGATCGGCGTCTATGCCAGCATCATGAAGCGGCTGGGCGAACCGCTGCGCTTCCCAGGCGGCGGCCGGTACGTCATCTCCTGTACCGACAGCAGGCTGATCGCACAGGCGATCGAGTTTGTGGGAACGGTCCCGCAGGCGGCGGGCGAGACCTACAACGTCGTCAATGGCGACGTCATCATCTGGCATGATCTCTGGCCGAGCCTGGCGCGGCACTTCGACATGCCGATGGGAGAGCCTCGTCCGATGCGGCTGGCCGAGGAGATGCCGAAGCTTTCGTCCGTATGGGACGAGATCGTCGCGCAGAAGGCGTTGCTGCCGAAGGCGATGGAGCAACTGGTGGGAAGCGCGTGGCAGTTCGCGGACTACAATTTCGCCTACGGCCAGCAATGTCCGCCGGAGCGGATCATCATGAGTTCGATCAAAATTCGTCAGGCCGGCTTCGCGTCCTGCGTCGACACGGAGGATTCGATCATCTACTGGCTGACGCGGATGCAGGATGCGCGGCTTCTTCCGCGCTGAACATCAGCCGCATCAAGGCCGCCGCGCACCGGCTCAGATCAGCGCCGGCTCGGCTTTCAACAACAGCATCTCCGGCGGCGATCCGGCCATCGGCAACGACCTCGGCGTAGATGCCGCAGTCGGCATGGCCGAGATTGCGCATCATGGCGTGTGGCAGGTTGAGGTCGCGCGCGGCGGTCACGGGATCCACATTGATCGCTGCACAGCGCTGGATGCGCTTGGTGACGTTGAGGCGAACCTCGCCGATCGCGAGTGTCTTGCCGACCAGGTCGAACTCGCTCCAGGCGGGCCAGCCGGTGACATGCAGGTTGCCGCGAAAGCGCAAGGGATCGACGGGCTGGCCCGTGAGATCTTCGAGCGCGGCGACACTTGTCAGGTTGATGATCGAGACGACCTTCTTGGCGACGTCCGAAAAGCTGTGATCGCCGCCCACCAGCACTCTTGGCGGTCCCTTCAATTCCTTCGCGCAGTAATCCTTGAAGAAGGTTTCGACGGCCGCGCGTCCCGCCGGCGTTTCAAGGTCGGCACGCACGGCCTCGGCGCCGTTCTGACGGATCGTCAGGAGGTGGGTGGCGTCGTCGAAGCGTGTGCTGAGCGCGGCCAGCCGCTCGTCCCGCATCAGCATCAGGAAGAAGGTCTTCGGAAAATACTTCGGGTCGGCCGGATCAAAACCGCTCGGGCCGTTCTCGATGGCGTAGCGGCGGTCGTTCGGCAGCGGCTTTCCCCTGCTCAAGCTCACCGAGGACAATTGCTCGGGGGAGAGGCCTTTGACCGGATAGCGGTAGATGCTCTGGATGCGGGCGCTTTTGCTCATGCGGCCTGTGTTTAAGGATTTCCACCCGCCGGTCCAGCAACGAATTATTTCGCTCGGATTTAGTCAGGGCGGCGACCGGTCCGGGCTTAAAGTCGGTGGCAGCCCCTTCAAAATTGCGTGTCCCGTTCCCACATCCTGCCCCAAGCCGGGCCTATTCAGGACGGTGACGCCCGCGCGGGCTTGATGAATGTCAAGACTTGCGTGGAAACCCCAGTGACGATGCGAGTTGCCGTGCTTTCGGGGCGGGTTCGCAGGCCGAGGGAAGGGACATTATGAATATCGAGAAGTACACCGAGCGTTCGCGCGGCTTCATCCAGTCTGCGCAGTCGCTGGCGACCCGCGAGGGTCATCAGCAGTTTTCACCGCTACACATCCTGAAAGTCTTGCTCGACGACCCGGAAGGGCTGGCGGGCGGTCTGATCGACCGCTCGGGCGGCAATTCGCGCGCGATCCTTAAAGCCACCGAGGACGCGCTCGCGAAGTTGCCAAAAGTGTCCGGCAGCGGCGCAGGACAAGTCTATCTGGCGCCGGCCACCGCACGCCTGTTCGATGCGGCCGAGCAGGCCGCCGAGAAGGCCGGCGACGGCTTTGTCACCGTCGAGCGGCTGCTGCTGGCGCTGACGCTGGACAAGGATTTGGAGGCGGGACAGATCCTCATCAAGGGCGGCGTCTCCCCGCAAAATATCAACGCGGCCATCAACGCGCTGCGCAAGGGCCGCACGGCCGACAGCGCCACGGCCGAGAACGCCTATGACGCACTGAAGAAGTATGCGCGCGACCTGACGCAGGCGGCGCGTGACGGCAAGATCGATCCGGTGATCGGCCGCGACGAGGAAATCCGTAGAACAATTCAAGTGCTGTCGCGCCGGACCAAGAACAACCCGGTGCTGATCGGCGAGCCCGGCGTCGGCAAGACCGCGATCGTCGAAGGCCTCGCCCAGCGCATCGTCAACGGCGACGTGCCGGAAAGCCTGAAGGACAAGAAGCTGCTCTCGCTCGACATGGGCGCATTGATCGCCGGCGCGAAATATCGCGGCGAGTTCGAGGAGCGGCTGAAAGCCGTCCTGCAGGAAGTCATCAGCGCCGAGGGCGGGATCGTCCTGTTCATCGACGAGATGCACACGCTGATCGGTGCGGGCAAAGCCGACGGTGCGATGGATGCCTCCAACCTGTTGAAGCCCGCGCTGGCTCGCGGCGAACTGCATTGTATCGGTGCGACCACGCTCGACGAATACCGCAAGCATGTCGAGAAGGACGCAGCTCTGGCGCGGCGCTTCCAGCCCGTGTTCGTCAGCGAGCCCACGGTCGAGGATACGGTATCGATCCTGCGCGGCCTGAAGGACAAGTACGAGCAGCACCACGGCGTGCGCATCACCGACAGCGCGCTGGTGGCCGCGACCACGCTTTCGAACCGCTACATCACCGACCGCTTCCTGCCCGACAAGGCGATCGACCTGGTCGACGAGGCGTCGGCGCGGCTGAAGATGCAGGTCGATTCCAAGCCGGAAGAGCTCGACTCGATCGACCGCGAGATCGTGCGGCTGCGCATCGAGCAGGAGGCGCTCAAGAAGGAATCCGATGCGGGCTCGAAGTCGCGCCTGCAGAACCTCGAGAAGGAGCTGAAGGAGCTCGAGAAGCGTTCGGCCGACCTGACCTCGCGCTGGAATGCCGAGAAGAACAAGCTCACCGACGCGCAAAAGCTGAAAACCGAGCTCGACCAGCTGCGGATCGAGCTCGCCAATGCGCAGCGCCGCGGCGAATACCAGCGCGCGGGCGAACTGGCCTATGGCCGTATCCCCGAGCTCGAGAAGAAGCTCGCCGGGATCGAGGCGAATGCGGATCAAGGTGCGATGATGGAGGAGGCGGTCACCGCCGACCACATCGCCCAGGTGGTGTCGCGCTGGACCGGCGTGCCGGTCGACAAGATGCTTGAGGGCGAGAAGGAGAAGCTGCTCAAGATGGAGCAGCAGCTCGCCAAACGCGTCATCGGCCAGGCGGAAGCGGTGAAGGCCGTCTCCACCGCGGTGCGGCGCGCGCGCGCCGGCCTGCAGGATCCCAATCGTCCGATCGGCTCGTTCATGTTCTTGGGCCCGACCGGCGTGGGCAAGACCGAGCTGACCAAGGCGCTCGCGCAATATCTGTTCGACGACGAGACCGCGCTGATCCGCATGGATATGTCCGAGTACATGGAGAGGCACTCGGTGGCGCGGCTGATCGGCGCGCCTCCGGGCTATGTCGGCTACGACGAGGGCGGTGCGCTCACCGAGGCGGTGCGGCGGCGGCCGTATCAAGTCATCCTGTTCGACGAGATCGAGAAGGCGCATCCCGACGTGTTCAACGTGCTGCTGCAGGTGCTCGATGACGGCCGCTTGACCGATGGTCAGGGCCGAACGGTCGACTTCCGCAATACGCTGATCATCATGACCTCCAACCTCGGCGCGGAATTCCTGGTCAACCAGCCGGAAGGCGAGGACACCGACGCCGTGCGCACTCAGGTGATGGCCGTGGTGCGTGCAAGCTTCCGGCCTGAGTTTCTCAATCGCGTGGACGAGATCATCCTGTTCCATCGCCTGCAGAAGAGCGAGATGGGCAAGATCGTCGACATCCAGATGGCGCGGCTCGCAAAGCTCCTGGAGGAGCGCAAGATCGTGCTCGACCTCGAGCCCGGCGCGCGCGACTGGCTCGCCGAGAAGGGCTGGGATCCCGCCTATGGCGCCCGTCCGCTGAAGCGGGTGATCCAGCGGTATGTGCAGGATCCGCTGGCGGAGATGATCCTCGCCGGCGACGTCAAGGACGGCGACCGCGTGAAGATTGCCGCGGCCTATGACGGGCTGACGTTCAACGGCAAGAGCGCGGGACCTGCGAACGACGATGCGTTCGAGGGCCAGAGCACGGTCAAGACCGCGGCCGGTGGCCGGCGAACGAAGCACTGACGCCAATCAAGAATGACGATGGCCGCAGCCGCAAGCTGCGGCCATTGTCGTTTGAATCCCGAAAATCTGTGCGCTCGCCTCAGGTTAGCCGGCCTGCGCCGTTTTGCGGTGAATGCTTACGCCCGTCGCACAAACTCCTGTAGATTGCCCACCGGTCTTCATTCGCAATCTGCGGAGTTTGACGTGCTCGGGTTCATCCACCGTTCGCTTCTCGTCGCGTTGCTCGTGGTTGCCAGTTCGCCAGCCCTGGCGCAGGGCGCCGACGCCATCCTGATCCTCGACGCGTCCGGCTCGATGTGGGGGCAGGTCGAAGGGCAGACCAAGATCGCGGCTGCACGGCGTGCGGTCGATTCCATTCTGTCGAAGTGGAAGCCGTCGGATCGGCTGGGGCTGATCGCCTACGGGCATCGCTCGAAGGGCGACTGCAAGGACATCGAGATGATCGTCCCGGTCAGCCGCTTCGATCCGGCGCGCATCAAAGGCGCGGTGAATGCCCTCGTGCCGAAGGGCAAGACGCCGATTGCGGATTCGCTTCGCGCGGCTGCGTCATCGCTCAAGACGACCGAAGGGAAGGGCACTGTCGTGCTTGTTTCCGACGGCATCGAGACCTGCGTCGCCGATCCATGCGCCGTCGCCGCGGAGCTGAAGAAAGCCGGTGTCGGCTTCGTCGCGCATGTGATCGGCTTCGACGTCGCCGATCCTGCTGCCAAAGCCCAGCTGCAGTGCATCGCGCGGGCGACCGGCGGCGTCTACCTCGATGCGCGCGATGCCGCGAGCCTCGAGAATGCGCTTGGCCGCGCGGTCGAAGCGACCCAGGGCGGGCGCGTGCAGAGCGAGGCGCCGCCGCGTCCGGTCGAGGATCCCTACAAAGGCAAAAATATCCGCGGCGTCGCTCGCCTTGCCGCCGGCCTCGATCCGATCACCGACTTTCAGCTCGGCTGGCTGGTGCACAAGCCGGCCGGCGCCGAGAAGGGCGAATACCTCACGCGCTTCGACGGATCGCCATTCGCGGGCGAAATCGCGCCGGGCGACTATGTCGTCGAGGTCGAGTATGGGCTCGTGAAGCGCCTGCTCCCGGTCAAGGTCGAACGCGGCAGGCAGGCCATGCTCGATGTGGCGCTCGATGCGGGCTACGTCACCAGCGAAGGCGCGATCCAGGGCGGCGGCACAAAAGTCGACGACGTGTCCTGGGAGGTGCTGGACAGCGGCGGCAACTGGCTCGCGACGGACTACCGTCCGCTGCCGCGCTTCGTCCTGCATGCCGGCGACTATACGCTGCGGCTGAAGCGCGGGCATGCGACCACCGACAAGAGCTTCAGCGTTGCCGCAGGCGATGCGATCAACGTTGCGATGACGCTCGATGCCGGCAAGCTTCTGGTCAGCGGCGTCTACGCACCCGGCGGCGCTCGCATCGAGAACGGTTTTGCCGTCGAGATTCGTAAAGCGCCCGCGAATGCCGGCGAGGAGGGCGAGTGGGTCGCGACGAACTACGATGCGCTGTCGCAGTTCGAGCTTCCCGGCGGCAGCTACGATGTCGTCACGACAGTCGGCTTTGCCAGGCGCGTCACCCGCGCCGAGGTCCGCTCCGGCGCGCCGACCCGGATCGAGGTCAATCTCGACGCCGGCATCGCCAACGTCAGGACCGGTACCGGCAAGGTCATCGAGATCTTCAGTGCCGAGAGCGGAAGCGAACGCAAATACGTCCAGACGTCGTACGATCCGACGCTCACCGTCGCGCTGAATGCCGGCAACTACGTCGCGATCGTCGAGTACGCCGACGGCCGGAAAGTGGAGAAGGCGTTCGCGATCGCCGCAGGCAAGCGGGCGGATGTCGAGGTGGGGCGCTGACCTCGCGCCATCTTCGGCCTCATCCTGAGGAGCCCTGCGTAGCTCGAAGAGCGAAGCAGGGCGTCTCGAAGGATGCTTGGTGGCCTCTGCGCTATCGCAGGCTTCCCGGGCCGCATGGTTCGAGACGCCCGCCTGCGGCGGGCTCCTCACCATGAGGGTCAGAATCTGGAGCAAGACGATCGGGCTTCAGCGCTGCGTGATGCTGCGCGTGATCGTATCGGACTGTCCCTGCGCGACGCGCGCGCCGCTGCGGTTGTTCATCTGCGTGTCGAGCCGGTCACGCTCATGCTCGAACGCCGTGAGCAGGGGGCCTTCCAGCGATCGGCCGCGCGGCAGGCGGACGCGCAACGGGTCGACAAAGCGGCCGTTGACCTTGATTTCGTAGTGCACGTGCGCGCCGGTGGAGAGACCGGTGGAGCCGACATAGCCGATCACCTGGCCCTGACGCACGCGCTTGCCGACTTCGATGCCCTTGGCGTAGGCCGACATGTGGCCGTAGGCGGTCTCGTAGCCGTTCGGATGCTTGATGCGGATGTACTTGCCGTAGCCGCCTTCCCAGCCGACGAAGTCGATCGTGCCGTTGCCGGAGGCGAAGATCGGCGTGCCGTAGCTGGTCGACCAGTCGACGCCGGTATGCATGCGCGAGTAGCCGAGGATCGGATGTTTGCGCGAGCCGAAGCCCGAGCGCATCATCGCGTTGTTGACGGGCTTGCGGACCAGGAACTTCTTCGCGCTCTTGCCGCTCTCGTCGTAGTAGTCGACGACGGAGTCGTCCGGCGTCTGGAAGCGGTAGTATTTCTTGGTTTCGCCGCCGACGGTCAGCGATGCGAACAGCACCTCGCTCTTGGCGTCGGGGCTTGGGGTGTCATCCTCGCCGGCATAGTAGACCTCGAACGAGTCGCCGGCCTGCACCCGGCGCTGGAAGTCCACGTCGTAGGAGTAGACGCGGATCATGTCCTCGATGACGACGGCCGGAACCTTGTTGCGCAGCGCGGTCTCATAAATGCTCTGGTAGAGCCTCACGCCGGTGCCGTCATCATCGTCATCGTCGTCGTCGTTGCTGACTGCGGCCGTCGTGTTCGGCGTGTTGAGGCTTGCGACGTCAACGTTGACGTACTTGCCGAGATCGGACAGCGCGACCACCGCTTCGGCGGCGTTTTCGTTCGCGACGATGACGCGGACGGCCTGCGGCTTGCGGCCGGGGCCCGGCGGCATCATCAGGATGCGCAGCTTCTGGCCTTCCTTCAGTCCGCCGTCGCGGCCGCGCGCGCCAAGTTGCGCGGCGATCGCCTTGATCTCCTCGGGAGCGGCGCCCGCATCGCGCAGGATCGTCGAGACGCTTTCGCCCTTCTTGACG
>CAVWTB010000037.1:0-52500 GCA_963757845.1 uncultured Alphaproteobacteria bacterium | reverse complement strand
GGTGGTCTTCACCGATGAAGGACTGCAACGCGCCGAGCAGTTGTTTCGTGCGATGTTCACAAAAACCGGATCGTCCTCGCCAAGGACCTGATCCTCGGCTGCGTCGTTGACTCTCCGTCCTTAGCTTTTTGCCGGCGGTAGAGGTTCTAGCGATCCTTCCCCGACAGAGGGCTTGTTGATACACGTCAGGTCCGGACTTCGAGGAGAATCATGGTGCCGGACCTTTCCACGCTTTCATTTTTCGCAGTTGCCTGCTTAGCGTTCACCGCTACGCCAGGCCCGGATATGCTGCTGATTGTCTCGCGCAGCGTCGCCCAAGGCCGGACGGCGGGCTTTGCTACATTGGCAGGCATTCAAGCTGGCACGTACTGCCATGCGCTCGCCGCTGCATTCGGCCTGTCGCAGTTGTTCCTCGTGGTCCCCATCGCCTACGACGCCATACGCTACATCGGTGCCGCTTACCTGCTATATCTGGCGTGGCAGACATTCCGTTCAAACGGAGCCGTGCTCAATCCGGCGCTGGGTCTGCCGCGCCATCCCGTCGCACGACTCTTCGGCCAAGGATTGTTGACGAATTTGCTGAATCCGAAGATGGCGCTGTTCGTCTTGGCTCTCTTCCCTCAATTCGTCCAGACCGAGACGGGAGGAATCGCCGGGCAAATCCTTGTACTGGCCACCGTACTCAACCTGGTGGGTTTGATCGTGAACGGGTTGGTTATCGTGGCTGCAGGCCATTTCGGGAAGGCATTCTCAGCCGACAGTCGGTTGCGCCGCGTTCCGCAGATCCTGCTCGGGACTGTTTTCGCTGGTTTGGCCATGCGACTTGCGCTGGATGAGCGTCGCTAGCATCACGTTCCACAGTTGCCGACTGCAGGGCTGAATGCTGAAATCATGAAAACAATTCTCGTCACGCTCGCGGTGATCGCGGCGGCGGCGTAAAATCCCGCGTGGATCCATTGGGCCCAAGCCCTGCGAGTAGGTCACTGCCAGGCCTGCCAAGGACAGACGTATCCTCTTCAACGATTTCACGACCAACAACGCCGCTTCCGCAAGGAGGCGGCGTTTTTGTTTGTTCGATGATCATGCCGTCGCGCCTGCATCATAAGTTTAGTCTGGTCTTTTCAGCGTATCCATCCGGCGGAGGGCGCCTTGCAGCTGAGTTGATGCTGTAAGTCATGTGACTATTCACAGGAATAGTCACATGACGAACCGGGCGGGTCGAGGTCATCACATCGTCAAGCTCAACGACGCTGATCCGCAGGCTTGGCTTGCCGACGTTCTCGCCCGGATCGCCGAACATCCTGTTCAAAGGCTCGACGAACTGCTCCCATGGAATTGGCGGAAGATAGCCGATCTCAAAAGGGGCTGCAGCTTGACAGTGAAAGGTCGATCCGTGGGCTTGTCGGGTCCTGAAAAGGCCGTCATCACCGCCACCTGTCAGCGGTTTGTCGACGAAGTGTTGAAGCCGAAATTCTTGCCGGCGATCCGCGCCACTCAGTTCAATTATCCAATCGATATCCTGGCAAATGGCATGGAAACCGCTATCGGTTCGTCCAGCGTTATCGATCCGGTCAGCCGGAGAACCAAGGCGAAGAGTTCGACGCACCGTTCACTCGCCTGGACTGGATGGGCCGCGACCGCTTCGATCTCCAATGGCATCGACATACGGGAACTTGGTTCTGCCTCTATCGTGGCCTCTCGCTGGTGCAGGCATTGAAGACGATCGAAACCGATGGGCTTCTGCATCCGCCATAGAGCCTCGATTGCGCACTTCATCGGCCGCCTTCCCAGCCCCGTCTGCGCGTAGCTCACCGGATGCTCACGAAGGACCGGAAGGCCCAGCCGGAATGCTCTGGTTGTGGTAGACTTCCGGGATGGAGATCGACACCGACAAGATCGACGATGCTATTCTAGCGCTCCTGTGGTTGACGCTGCACGACGGTGCGCGCGCCTGGAAGGGCTTTGACTGGAACGCTCTTGATCGCTTGCACGACAAGGGACTGATTGGCGATCCGGCCAACAAGGCGAAATCGGTGGTCTTCACCGCTGACGGTCTGCAACGCGCCGAACAGCTGTTTCGTGCGATGTTCACAAAAACCGGGTCGTCCTCATCGAGAACCTGATCCTCGGCGCAACGCTGTATCGATCTCACGCGAGTTGGATCGGGACCGCTTCGATGTGATACTGGTCGCCCATCCGGCACCCGCCAGGACTAGATCATGATTTCCAATCATCGAATTGCGTCCGGCCGCGCCGCGCTGGCTGCGGAAGTCGTCGGTCGCGGCGATCCTGTCGTCTTTCTGCACGCCAACGTCGCCGACAGCCGCATGTGGCGGGCGCAACTGGATAGCGTCGGCGCGACTAACAAGGCGATCGCGTACGATCGGCGGGGCTTTGGCGAGACCCGCTCGGAAAGGGAAGACTTTTCTGCGATCGCGGACTTGATGGCGGTCCTTGACGCCGTGGCGAGCGGCACACCTGCGATCCTTGTTGGATGCTCGCAGGGCGGGCGAATTGCGCTCGACGCGGCGCTTCGACATCCATCATCTGTGCGCGCGCTGGTTCTCATTGCGCCCACCGTGACCGGTGCGCCCGAGGCGGTCTATCCGCCCGAGGTCAAGAGCCTGATGGCCCGCCAGAAGGAAGCCGAAGAGGCCGGTGATCTCGATCGAGTAAACGCGATCAAAGCTCGCCTTTGGCTGGACGGTCCGCTGGCGGCGGAGGGACGTGTGACGGGCGAGGCTCGCCGGCTGTTCCTCGACATGAACGGCATGGTGCTCCGGTCGCCGCCGATCGGATCGGACGTTGATGTCGCGCCGAACTTCCATCGTCTGGGCGAGATATCGGCGCCATCGCTGGTGATCTGGGGCGACCTCGACTTTCCCCACGTTCAGGACCGATCCCGTCATGTCGCAACGACGCTGTTGAATGGCTCGGGCCATGTGTTGACCGGTGCCGCCCATCTGCCGAGCCTGGAGCGGCCGGCGGACGTCACGGGCCTGCTCACGGAGTTCATCGATCGCGGTTCTGGCGGCCGGGGATAGGCCGTCGCGGAATTCGGGCTTGATCTCTCCCACGATGCTGCGCGCTCATTGCTCCATGTAAGTCGCTACAAATGCATCAAACTCCTCGCGCGTTCTGCAAACCGTTTTCAAGCGCATGCCGGGAATGAGTTCGCACACGTCCAGTTTCGGTTTTGGCTCCGCAGCCAACTGGGTCTCGATATAGATGGCGTAATGGCGTCTTTCGTTGGCGTCGACCAGGATCGACTGACGCTGTTGATCGGACAGATTTGCAGACAGCGGAACAAATGATCGTCGATGGATCAGCATCAGGCATCGATCCAGTTTCGCATGATAGTGATTTTGATAGTCGCTGACGCCTCGCTGGATCAAAGTGGATTGTTTGTATTCAGCCCTGTTCTCGTTCTCCAGTTCTTCAAACGCTTTCCGGGCTTGTGACGCGCACTGCTCCTGAACGCCGAGTGTCTGCGAGCGCGCAATCGTGCCGCACGCGACAAGGCCCATCGCCAGCAAGACCGTCGTTATTTTTCTCATCGCTTGCTCACTACGCTCCGCTGCAGGGCTGATGGAGCTTCAAGAATACGTCGGTTCAATTGCCCTGTCTCTAGCGCGGCGCGCCGCTTGCAGCGGCGCGAGGTGCCGCGATTGACGCCTTTGACGTGTTGGAGGCGCGGGGCAAGTTGATGGATGCGCGGCCTGCATCCTGTGAGTGCAGGACCGAGGTGGTTGAGCAAATTACGTAAACTTTGCTGACGCACCGGCACAGATCGCAGGCGGCAATACCGTCGTGCCCCTGCAGGACGGGAGAATTGGTTCCGGTATCAAGGTGTAATAGACGTCGATGGGGGGCAGTTCGCGGGCGAAAATGCCCAACTTGCAGGCAGATCGAAAAATGGCCGTCATTCGACGATGGAGACACCTCCTGCTTGCGGCAGGCGGCATCGTCACCCTCTACCTCGTGTCAGCTTACGTCGTTCTGCCGTTTGCGTGGACGCACCGCGAGCACCAGCCGCATCTTGCCGCCTTGCCGATGGTGACGCGAACGGCGCAGGACATTCCGGGCGACCCGCTCAATATCGGCCTCGCCGGCAAGCGCGAGGACGTTGTGCTTGCGATGCATGAGGCAGGCTGGTTTCCGGCCGATCCGGTCACGCTCAGGACGAGCATCGAGATCGCCGGCAGTGTCGTGCTCGATCGGCCTTATCGCAGCGCGCCCGTGAGCCCGCTCTACTTCAAGGGCCGAATCCAGGATCTGGCGTTTGAAAAGCCTTCCGGGACGAGTGCGGACCATCGGCACCATGTCCGGTTCTGGCTGACACTGGATGAAGGCAAGGAGGGGCGGCCGGTCTGGCTCGGCGCGGTGACATTCGATCGCAGCGTAGGGTTCAGTCACTATACCGGTGCGATCACGCATCATATCGCGCCCGATGTCGACGCTGAACGCAATCAACTGATCAGCGATCTGGTGACCGCCAAACTGGTCGAAGCGGTTTATCAGGTCACCGGCGTTGGTCCGACACTCAATGGTCGAAACGGTGGCGGCGATCGTTATTTCACCGACGGGGAAATCCACTTCGCGCGCCTGACGCCGGATGGAAAAAAGACTTCGGCGCCGCCGGTCGTTCTCGATCCGCCCGCAGCCTTGCGCATCAAGGACCAGATCTGGGCTGCCGCCAGAAGCGCGCTGCCGGATTGACGCTGCAGTCCCGTCGGCGCCCCATCCAAACTCCCCTGGTTTTACTGTACAGTCGACCTGCCAACGCGCAGTCTCCAAGGCAATTCCAGAGGCTGGTTGTGTCGAAAGAATTCGAGATACAACGCAAGCTTGCGGCTGTCCTTGCGGCCGATGTCGAGGGATTCTCCCGGCTCATGAGTGCCGACGAGAACGGCACACTGCGTGAACTGGCTGATCAGCGACGAGTTCTTGACGAAGCAATTGCCAGGTATCGCGGCCGGATAGCCAACACGGCCGGCGATAGCGTTCTGGCCGAATTTCCGAGCGTGTCGGACGCGGTTCAGTGCGCTGTCGAGGCCCAGCATGCGCTGGAGAAGAACGCGGTCTCTCTCCCTGAAGACAGGCGCGTCCTGTTTCGTATTGGCATTCATCTCGGCGACGTGACTGTCAGCGGCAGCGATTTGCTCGGCAACGGAGTCAACATCGCGTCTCGCCTGCAGAGCATTGCCGCCGCCAACGGCGTTGTCATCTCGTCCGCAGCCTACGAGCAAGTTCGAAAGACCTTGCCCCTGTCGTTCACCGATCTCGGCGAACAGCAGCTAAAGGGTCTGGACGCTATTCGTGCATTTGCGCTGGGAGATCCGAAGCGTCCGGCAGGAGCTGAATTGCCCGGGCGCCTGATGCCGGCCGACCACGGCGTGGCGCTTCCGCTTCCCGACAAGCCCTCGATCGCCGTTCTTCCATTTCAAAACATGAGCGGAGATGCGGAGCAGGAATACTTTGCCGACGGCATGGTGGAGGACATCATTACCGCGCTGTCGCGATACTCCTCGCTGTTTGTCATCGCGCGCAATTCGAGCTTCACTTACAAGGGTCGCGCCGTGGACGTGAAGCAGGTGGGGCGCGAGCTTGGCGTGCGTTATGTGCTCGAAGGCAGTTTGCGCAAGGCCGGCAACCGTGTCCGGGTCACCGCCCAATTGGTCGAGGGCGAGACCGGCAACCACGTCTGGGCCGAACGCTACGATCGCGATCTCGCCGAGATTTTCGTGGTTCAGGACGAAATCACCGAGGCGGCTACAGTCGCCATCGCGCCGGCGATCGCCAATGCGGAGCTGCAACGCGCCATGCGCAAGCCGCCCGGGAGCCTGGATGCCTGGGGCGCCTATCAACGCGGGCTGTGGTATCTGGCGAAATTCACCAGGGACGATACCGTTCTCGCCGAAACATGCTTTCAGCAGGCGATGGCGCTCGATCCAGCGTTTGCCGGAGGGTTCTATGGTCTCGCTGCAGCTCAAATCCAGGCAGCGAGCACGTTCATGACCCGCAGCATGACGGAGGCGCTCGACTCGGCAGAGGCGTTGGCGCGACACGCTGTCGGTCTCGACGGCGCCAACGCGGATGCCCTGACTTGCCTTGGTCGCGTGTTGCTGCTTCGTGGCGAGTACGAAGGCGGCCGCGCCGAGGTCGAACGCGCACTGGCGATAAGCCCCAACCTCGCCAGCGCGCACGGAATACTCGGCGGAACGATGATCTTCTCGGGGCGTCCGAAGGAAGGTCTGGTGGCCCTCGAGCGGGGCATCAGGTTGGACCCGCGCGATCCGCGGTCCGGGATCAGTGTGAACCAGGTGGTCCTGGCCCACTATTACGCGCGCGAGTACGAGGCCGCCATCGAGGCGGCGAAGCGCGTGATCCGCTCATATCCCGATCATCCGCTGGTCTACCGCTGGCTTGCCGCCGCGCTCGGCCAGACCGGTCGAATCGACGAGGCGAGGGCAGCCCTCGCCAAGGCCGTTGCGATTGCACCGGCTTCATTCGATCTGTATGTCCGCGGTCGAGCGCCTTGGCATCGTCCGGAAGACTACGCCCACATGTTGGATGGCTTGCGCAAAGCCGGCTGGTCGCAGGACTGAGCGATCATTCTCTCGGTTGTGTGGTTGCGATCCGCCGCTGCCGGTCTCGAGATGATGCGCCGGAGGATCATTCCGTGACGGTGGCGACCGCAATCGGCGGCGCGATTTTGTTCTGTGCGATGATGGCTTCGAGCTTCGCATTATTCTCCAGCAGGCGCTGGCTGGTAAGGATGAGGAAGTAGTAGCCGAATTCCGGATTTTGAAAGTAGATCTCCAGCAGCTTGTCATACTGAATCGTCAACACCTGACCGGCTTCCAGGCATTCGATCGTCGCGGTCCGACGATTGTTCGGTGTCAGAAAACCAAGCTCGCCCATGAGACTTCCCGGCGGGAGTTCGACGTTGAATTCCCTGACCAGGAATTTGCCGGTGATGGTCATAAACATTTCGTTGGCTGCATCACCTTTCCTGAACAGATAATCGCCCTGGCGGTATTTGCGCTCGGTCATGAATGGCTTGAGCCATTCCATCGATTTGTCGCCCTTCGTGGCGCTTCGCGCCATCTTGACGAGTTTCTGCATCTGATAAAGGCGGAGCGCGTTGATCGGGAGCAGCAGGAGATACAGAATAAAGGTCTTGGCATCGGCCGCGAGCGCTCCAAAGGCCATGAAGAAGATATTGCTTATCAAGCTCCAAATCCGCAGCGGCACCATGGTCTTGGTCACCAAGGTGGCGACGAAGAAGAGTGCGCCGATCACGGCACACATATTGGCGAGCGTGATATTGGCCAGCAGAATTTCCAGCAGGCGGTTGAATATCGCTTCATATGTGACGTTGTCGGGATCGAGGCCGAGCTGAGTGAGAATCTTCGCGATTCTGAGATTGTCTGCCGCCGTGTCGAGAATACGATCGAGTATCGTCGACTGGTCCGCGTTGCCAAACATCATCGTGTTCTCCGCAAAGAGCCGGTATCTGATCGCTGAATGATCCTACCTTGGAGACAAGTCAACTTGGCCAAACGACGTTGTGCGGACGCGGACAGACGGTCATTTCACTTCTCGTGGAAGTGCCAGACTCCATCTCAATCGGCGGGCGGCGGATGACCTCGCAACTGGCTCACGCAATCGATTGGCAATTTTAGTGCGTCGAAAGTGCCGGGGACATTGCCCTCAGGGGCAATGGGGAGGCCCGCAAACGATGTGCTAGCGCAATCGTGACGCCGCGATCAGGGCCGCGAGCGCCGCGGCGGCAAAGGACGCCCACGCCTCCGCCGCCCCCAGGGTCCAGAGCGTGATGCCGCTCAGGAGGCACCAAAGCAGCGGGATCGGAAGGAGCAACGGCAAGAGCCTGCCACGGGCAAGCAGCAGCAGGCCCAGCGTTCCGATCACGGTCGGATCGGGCGCGATGCCGAAGATCTCGGCCGAGGTCCAGGCGCGTCCCTGCAGCGGCGCAAGCAGCGGCTGCACGGCGAGAACGAAGGCGAGAAGGAGATATCCTGCCCAAGAGACAGGCCCGCGCCGATCGAAGCTGAGGCCGTCGGGCAAGGTGCCGGCGACGAGGAGCAGCAGGGCCTCAAGGGCAAAAGCCGGCGCGACGTAGGCGGCGGCCCAGTTGATCGTCGTGTAGCGGTCCCACAGAAAGGACCAGGCGACGAAGGCCCAGATCACGGCGAGGATGAACGCGATCCAGCGCCCATGGTCGCGCGGCCGCCGCGCGACCAGCAGCATCATGAAGACGCCGGCGGCGAGCGTGACCAGCTGCAGCGGCCAGAGCGCCGCATTGTGAAGTTCGAACATCCGCCAATAGACGCGCGGCGAAAACAGCAGGAAATCCTCCGGCCGGTACGTCCACCACTCCGACATCAAACATCCCGCACAGTGGCGGCCATGCGCTTCCGCGTGGCCGGATCCGGCACAAGGCCTGTGGCGGCGGCGAGGTTCTCGCGCACATGGTCGACGCGCGTCGTCGCGGGAATTGCGACGGTGACCGCGGGATGGGAGAGGATGAACTTCAGTATGAATTGCGCCCAGCTCGACACACCGAGCTCGGCCGCCCATGCGGGCAGCCGCTTCCTCTCGAGCCGGCGGGTCAACTCACCCTGCTGGAAGGGCCGATTGACGATCACGGCGATGCCGCGCTCGGCCGCCAGCGGCAGAAGGCGCTCCTCCGCCTCGCGGTCGACGATATTGTAGGAAAGCTGCACGAAATCGATGGGTTCGCTGCGCATGATCCGCTCGACAAGATCATGGCGACGTCCCTCGGAGGTCGTAATCCCGACATAGCGCACCGAGCCTGCGCGCTTCATCTCGAACAGAGTGCGCAGATGCGCCTGCCAGGCGAGGAGATTGTGGACCTGGATCAGGTCGAAGCGCGGTATGCCCCAGAAGCGGCGGGACTGTTCGATCTGGCGCGGTCCGTCCGCGCCCGAAGACGTCCAGACCTTCTCCGCTGACAGCAGAGTTTCGGGTCGCCCAAGCTTCTGGAGGCCAAGCCTCTCGAGGCCATACCCGATGACCGGCTGTGACGAGCCATACATGGGCGAGGAATTGATCATGCGCCCGCCCGCCTCGAAGAACGCCTTCATGACGTTGACGCACTCGTCCCTGAGCACGGGATCGTTGCCCACGTTGAAGGTGATCCATGTCCCAAGTCCGACGGCCGGGATCATCTCGCCGGTCGAGGGGACGCGACGAGACGCAGGCGGGTCGCCCTGAGCGCGCGCCGCGACCGGCGGGAGAGCGGTTGCGACCGCCGCCGCCAGGGAGCCCTGCAGGAACGTTCGGCGCGTCGTCCGCATGCGATGCTCCTGTGATGTCGATGCGAATTGACCTCCAGCCGCCGACGGGCGTCGAACGGGGCTGCCGGCGCGAGACTGATCTTCGCGCTTGTTATTTTGGCAGGCTCCTTCGCCCTCGCAAGGTCCAGGCAGAGCCTACCCCTTCCGGTTCTGCGCGTCCCAATACTGCTCGAGGTTGTGGATCAGCGCCGGGCTGAAGTGGCAGAAGGCCTGCTCGCGGGCGTAGACGGCGCCGTAGCGGCGCAGCATGTCGAGCGGCTCCTCCGCCACGTTGGAGCATCTCAGCCCTCGTCCAACCTTCTGCGCCCTCTATAAGCTTTCGCCTATCAGAGCTCAATTCAGGGCATGAGATTTTCAGCTGAATTTTTGTTATTTGTTTCACTACTTACAGAATTGCAGCGTGTCTATCGATCCTCCGACGGGTTGAGCACGCAAATGAGCTTCCAATTGACTGGGGCGCTGAAACGGAACTCTTCAAGGCACTAAGTCGTTCTTTCGATCAGGCGTTCGACGAAGCACCGTTAGATAAGCAAGCGGGAGCGGTTACATGCGCTCAATTTTTCAATGTGTTGGTCTATTGTTGGTTTCGAGTACGTCTGTCTTGGCGCAACCCTCACTTGATAGACAGGCTGTTGCCGTTGGCCCTTGGTCGATTGCGACGAATTACAAAGCCGACAGGTTTGAATACTGTACCATGACGAGATCGACCCCCGGTCTTGGCGTCGTATTTGTTCGCAACCGGGACGGCCTGCTCCTCACCTTGGATTCGCCGGATTGGAAGCTTGAGCGGGGTAAAGCTTACACCGTCCGCCTTGCAGCAAGCTCGTTGTCGGTTGATGCGAAGGCCCTCGCTGAAACGCAGTCAGTAACAATTGCGCTTGCAGACAAGCCGCTGAACGAAAATATCCGCTCAGCAAACGTTCTTGAAGTTCGTGGTGAAGGAACGACATTGCGTGTGCCGCTCGACGGCAGCTCCGGCGCGCTCGCGCGCCTCGATCAATGTTTCGAAAAGAATAGTCGGGAAGGCCCACAGACCAACCCGTTTGTTGCACCGAATCGCCGGCCCTAAGGCGCGAGAAACGCACAGCATCGCGATTTGCAATTCTCGTTGCCCTATGACAGCGCACGAGAAATTTCTTGAAAGCCTCGGTCAACGCTTCCGTTTGAGAAGCGGAGTCGTTCTACCCCTTCCTATTCTGCGCGTCCCAATACTGCTCGAGGTTGTGGATCAGCGCCGGGCTGAAGTGGCAGAAGGCCTGCTCGCGCGCGTAGACGGCGCAGTAGCGGCGCAGCAGGTCGAGGGGCTCCTGCGCCACGCGAAACGCCTGGCGATTGCCGATGGCGCCGACCGCGCCCGAGCTCGTCAACCCCTCGACGACGCGATCGATCGCCGCGTCCATCTCGCCGGCGGGCACGATCTCGTCGCAGATCATCCGCCCTTCCGGGCTGTCGCAGTCGAGCCTGCGGCCATACTGGATGGCCTGGCGGGCGATGCGGTCGCCGACGAAGCGCGGCAGGCGCATGTTCGAGAAGCCCGGGATGATGCCTTCCTTGCGCGCCGGCAGCGTCATGTAGGCGTCGCCGGCGGCGATCACGTAGTCCATCGTCAACAGGATCTGGCAGTGGCCGCCGATCGCAAAGCTTTCGACCGCCGCGACCCATAGTTTTTCGATGCCGACGCCGTGCACGTCGTCCGGCAGCATGTCCGGCCGCGCGACGCCGCGCAGGAACTTGTGCACGAAGCCGAGATCGCGCTGCAGGTACCAGAGATAAGGAATCTTGCCGCGATAGAGGTGCGTGAGGTTGATGCCTGAGCCGAAGATACGTCGTCCTGCATATTTCGGGTGCTCGACAGGTCCGCCGCGCAGCACCGCGATGCTGGTGGCCGGATCAAGGATGGCGATGTCGACCGCGGTCTCCATCGCGTCGATGGTGGTCTGGTCCTCGGCGTTGAGGTAGCGCGGATTGCCGGCGATCAGATGAATGGCCTTGCCGCGCCGTTGCAGCGTGATCGGTCCGAGCTCCAGCCTGCCGTGGGCGGCAAGCCTGGCAAGCTGCTCGGTGACGTCCGCGCGCGGCAGCAGCATCGCGTGGCAGAGATGCCGGCCGCAGTCCTCATGTCCGAGCACGTGCGACAGCAATATGCCTTGATCGATCTCGCACCCGTCCTTGTCGCGCTGGAGCAGCGCGCCCTCTTTCTCAACCTGCTCGCGTGAAGGTGTCAGGCCCGGGCAAAGCTCGACCGCCGCGTAGACGAGCTCTTCGACGCGCACGAAGCGCGAAAGGTTGTGCGTCAGGCCGGCGTAGAGTTCGCGCACATGCGCGTCCAGAAATCGCCGTCGGGCGCCGCGCGCGCGCTCGTGCACGAATGCTGCCGCCTGTGCCTGCTCGGCGTTTCGCTGCGGCTTCGGCGGCAGGTGCGCCACCAGTTCGTCCGAAAGCCGCCAGAACTCGCCAAACAGCCGGCGGTCGGTTGCAAAGTCGGTCGCGATCGCGGGCTCCGCGCCGCGCCATCGATCGATCTGCCGATCGTCGCCCGCTCGCCGCAGTGTCGATATCAAGTCCACGGATGAGTCCTGTGCATGCTGGGTCATTGTTTCGGCCGCAGATCGATCACGCGCTTCGCCTTGCCCTGCGAACGTTCGATGGTTCCGGGCGCGACCACGCGAACGTTGGTCGTGACACCGACATAGGCCTTGATCAGATGTTCCGCACGGCCAACGAGATCGGTCGCGTCATTGTCGGCGCCGATGCGCGCCTCGACCAGGACGTCGAGCGCATCGAGCGCGCCTTCGCGCCGGAGCTCCAGGACGTAGTGCGGTGCGAGCCGTTCCTCGCGCGCCAGCGCCGCCTCGATCTGGGTCGGAAACACGTTGACGCCGCGGATGATCAGCATGTCGTCGCTGCGGCCATGGATCCGCTCGAGCCGGCGCATCGTCCGCGCCGTGCCGGGCAACAGCCGCGTCAGGTCGCGCGTGCGATAGCGGATGACGGGCATCGCCTCCTTGGTCAGGGTGGTCAGCACCAGCTCGCCGATCGCGCCTTCGGCCGCGGGCTTTCCCGTCTCGGGATCGATGATCTCCGGAAAGAAATGATCCTCCCAGAGCGTCAGGCCGTCCTTGGTCTCGATGCATTCCTGCCCGACGCCCGGACCCATCACCTCCGACAGGCCGTAGATGTCGACCGCATCGATCCCCATCCGCCGCTCGATCTCGCCGCGCATGCCCTCGGTCCAGGGCTCGGCGCCGAACATGCCAAGCCGCAGGCTGCATGTGCGTGCATCGATCTTCTGCCGGTCGAATTCGTCGGCGATCGCCAGCATGTAGGACGGCGTCACCATGATGATGTCGGGCTTGAAATCGGTGATCAGCTGCACCTGTCGTTCGGTGAAGCCGCCGCTGACCGGAATGACGGCCGCGCCCAGATGCTCCGCGCCGTAATGCGCGCCGAGGCCGCCGGTGAACAGGCCATAGCCGTAAGCCACATGGATCTTGTCGCTGCGCCTGCCGCCGGCCGCGCGGATCGAGCGCGCCATCAGGCTCGACCAGGTTTCGATGTCGGCCTTCGAGTAGCCGACGACGGTCGGCTTGCCGGTCGTTCCGCTGGAGGCATGAATGCGCACGATGTCGTCCATCGGCACCGCGAACATGCCGAACGGATAGTTCAGCCGCAGGTCTTCCTTGGTCGTGAACGGAAACCTTTCGAGGTCGCTGAAGTGCCGCAGATCGGTCGGATGCACGCCCGCTGCGTCGAACTTCTGTCTTGTAGTGGGCGACATGATCGTAGGAGCGCATCAGCGCGCCACGCAGGCGCACGAGCTGCAACGCGCGCAACTCGTCGACGCCTGCCTTTTCGATTCGCTCGAGCTGATCGCTGCCGGCCATGGGACGCTCCCCGGGGGGCGGAGTGTCCGGGATGTGCCGCTGCAGAAGTCAATGCGCCAGGATGGGGGCTTCGCGTCCGCTACTCTTGCGGCGCAGCATCCCTGCACACGTCGACCCACTCCGCGCCGGTCAGCTGCGCCATGCGTTCCGGCGAGATCCGCAGCGCGCTGTTGCGCGAGCCTGCAGCCGGAACCACCTCGTCGAACGCCTTCAGCGAAACGTCGCAATAGATCGGCAGCGGCTCGGCCAGCCCGAACGGGCAGACGCCGCCGACCGGATGGCCGGTGATCGCCTCCACCTCGGCGGCTTCCAGCATCGAGGCCTTGCCGCCAAACGTGTCCTTGACCTTGCGATTGTCGAGGCGGGCGACGCCGCCTGTCACCACCAGGAACGTCCTGCCGCCGACGCGCAGCGACAGCGTCTTGGCGATCTGCGCGGGCTCCACGCCATGCGCGGCCGCAGCCTCGGTGACGGTCGCGGAGCTTGCTTCCGTGACGAGGATTGCGATGTCGGGGGCGTGCTCTGCGAAGAATTTTCGGACGGTGTCGAGGCTCATGGCTTTCTGAATAGCGCGAAGATCGTGACAGTCAAACGGGGGCGGGCGGTTACTCGCGCGGGCCCGGCCATTCGGGCCGCGCCTCGGCGCTCACGACCGTCATGCCGATGCCTTCGGTGGCGCGCACCGGTACGGAGGCGGGGTCGAAGCCATCGAGGCAGAATACGTTGACGCCGAAATGGTCCGGCGCCGCGCGCTTGCGATGAAAGGTATAGATGCCGCAGCGGGAGCAGAAATAGTGTTTTGCCCGTTTTGTATTCCATTCATATTTCGACAAAACGTCCTGGCCCGCGGTGATCGTCAGCGCGCGCTCGGGCACTTTCGCCATCAGCGCATTCTTGCGCGTGCAGAGCGAGCAGTCGCAGGTCGTGAGTTCATCGATGTCGGCGTCGATGCGGAATTGCACGGCGCCGCAATGGCAGGAACCGGAATACGCGGGCACAAGGCGCTCCTGGAGTGCGTCCGAAATCGGGTGGCGAGAGGCCAACCGTAGCATTAGATTCAGCCCATGATGACAGGCCCTGACACGGCTTTTGTGATAGGATGCGCAGTCATGAATTCATCCGGATTTACCCTGTTCGACACGGCCGTCGGCCGCTGCGGCGTGGCCTGGGGCGAGCGTGGCATCACCGGCGTGCAACTGCCGCAGCCGAACGAAGCGCAGACGCGCACGCGGCTGCTGCAGCGGGCCAAGAGCGAGCTGCCTGAGGCTTCGCCGCCACCGCCGGTCGCACACGCGATCGAGGCAATGACGGCGCTGCTCAACGGCAAGAAAGCCGATCTTAAGGACGTCGAGCTCGACATGTCGCACGTGCCGGACTTCAACCGCGGCGTCTACGCGATCGCCCGCGAAATCCCGCCCGGACAGACACTGACCTATGGCGATATCGCCAAGCGCCTCGGCGGCGTCGAGCTGTCGCGCGACGTCGGCCAGGCGCTCGGGCAAAACCCGTTCCCGATCGTGGTGCCCTGCCATCGCGTGCTCGCCGCCGGCGGCAAGCCGGGCGGCTTCTCCGCCAACGGCGGCGTCAAGACCAAGCTGAAGATGCTGTCAATCGAAGGCGCGTATGTGAACCACACGCCGAGCTTGTTCGATTAGAGTCGCAGGCCGGGCGCGTGAAGCGCGCCTCTTCTCCCCTCCCGCTCGCGTCCGCCGGAGCCCGAAGGGCATAGGCGGAGGCGAGTGGCGGGGAGGGGTCGGGGGTGGGGGGCTGCGGCGGTTCAACCGGAATGATTGTCGACACTTTAGACCGGCATGATTCCCGACAGTTTGGGTTTAGCGGTCTGTTCATCCGGGTCGCGGAGCCCCTCACGAGGTGGAGCGAACCGGGTGAACAGACCGCGGCGGTTGATGAGACCGATATCCATGTCGCAGAAGCGCACAACTTGGTCGCCGGTCTCGAGTTCGGCGATGCCAATCAATTCGTCGACCAGGGCCTCGCCGATGAAGATGAACTCACCCTTCCATCTGATCTCGCCGTTGCCGCGGACGCGGCGGACCTGGTGATCGGCTTCGTACCAAGGGTCTTCGACGCGAGGTGGCATGACGCGCGGCGACGGCACGTAGACCTCCGCCGGTGGCCGTTGGCCAAGCGCTTCGTGCGGACGTTCCTCATTGTAGTGCCGGCGAAATGCATCAAAGCGCGCCTGCTGCTGGCGCCGATTGTTGGCCGGCGGGTTCGAGGTCTGCTTCTTCAGCGTCCGATGCATGCGCTCGTGTCGACCGTTCTCCTGCGGCGAGGCGGGATGGATGAAGATCGGTATGATGCCAAGCTTCATCCACCAGACCGACAGCCTGGTGAGGCCGCCAGCGCCGCGCGAGCCAAACGGCGAGCCATTGTCGCAGCGGATCCCAAGCGGCAGGCCGTACTCGCGAAAAGCCCGCTCAAAACAAGGGCGGACGCCCTCGATTGTTGGTTCGGTAATCCGCAGCTCGATCAGGAAACGGCTGAGGCTGTCCGTCGTCGTCAGCGGATCGATCCGTTGCTGGTCGCGGGTGCGAAACCAGCCCTTGAAGTCCGCGCTCCACTCGTCGTTAGGCTCTATCGCTGGCGTGCAAGACCGCTGCTGGTCGAGCGGGCGACGGCGTCGCTTCACCGGCGCCACCAGACCTGCGCGCTTGAGGATGCTCCCGATCGTCGAGGCTGCAGGCCAGGCAAGCTCGGGGGCCTCGCGGTCAAGGACGGCGAGAAGCTTGCGTGGCCCCATATACGGAAACCGCCGCCGTGCCGCGATCACCTTCGCGGCAATCGCCTTGTCCGTGGTTTGTCTGCACTGCAGCGGTGCGTGCGAGCGGTCCCTGAACCACTCCGGATCACCGCTCTGCTTGCGCTTGCACCATTCGTAAAACGTGTCGCGGCAGACCCCGTGCCGCCGGCACAGCTCCGACACGCTCCAGTTCCCGCTCTCGTGCTCCAAAAGCATCCGGATACGCTCTTCCATCCGACCGGTCTCTTTGAATGGCATCGATGGGCCCTCCCGCCGATGCATCTTGAAACCTGTCGGGGATCATCCCGGTCTAAACTGTCGGGAATCTATCCGGTCTGTACCGGCGGATGCCATCGCAAAAATCGCCCGTAAGAATTCCAGAGCACGACACGACGGAAAATCCTGAGTGTGTCTGCCAATGCTTCTCACTGTCGCCGCGCAAGCGGCGCCCCCCACCCCCGACCCCTCCCCGCCACCCAGCTTCGCTGCGCTACGCCGGGCGGGAGGGAGGGGAGCGCAGGCGCCCGGAATGATGTTGGAGTAGTTATCCCCCATGGAGCGCAGCGCAATTCGGGGCAGGCGCGGCAATCGGGACTCCCGGATTTCGCTGGGCTCCATCCGGGCTACGAACTACGAACAACGCGCAGGCTGTTTGACAATTGAATAGATGAACGAGCTCGCTCGCGAAGCGCCTCTGCGTCATTGCGAGGAGCGTAAGCGACGAAGCAATCCAGCGCGCGCGAAGCGCGCCAAATCAAAAGGCGCAGCAGCCGCGGCAACCTCAGCGTTTTTTTTTGCGCGCCTGCGGCGCGCGGCTGGATTGCTTCGCTTCGCTCGCAATGACGCGGGGGCCGCGCTGCGCGCCAAGCTCTCGCTGCTCACCCCACCGTCTCGCACTTGAATCCGTCGCCCCAGCGCTTGATCCGTCCGGCGGACGGCGACGGGAAGTGCGCCGTGCAGCAGAGCGTCTCGGTGTCGCAATAGCGCTCGAGGAAGCTGCGCCGCGTCGCCGCTGACTGCGCCTTGTCGACGTCGAAATTGACCGACAGCTCCGGATAGCGCGCCTGCAGCGGCGAATGGATCAGATCGCCCGTCATCACGGCCTCGTCGCGGCCCTTGCCGAAGCGGACGGCGATGTGGCCGGGCGTATGCCCCGGCGTATGCAGGAGGCGGACGTGATCGCCGAGCTGATGGTCGTTCGCGACCGTCTCGGAACGTCCCGCCTCGACCACCGGCAGCACGCTGTCCACATAGACCGGGTTCTCCTTCTTCGCGTTCTCCGCCGCCCAGTAGTCGAGCTCCTGCTTGCCGAACACGTAACGCGCCTTTGGAAACGTCGGCACCCAGCGCCCGTTCTCCAGCCGCGTGTTCCAGCCCACGTGGTCGACGTGCAGATGGGTACACATCACGTAGTCGATGTCGTCGACCGAGATCCCGGCGGCCTTCAGCGCGCGCATGTAGGTGTCGTCGGTCTTCATGTTCCAGGCCGGACGGTTGGGGCGGGGCTTGTCGTTGCCGAGGCAGCTGTCCACCAGAATGGTGTGATGCGGCGTCTGCACGATGTAGGACTGCACGCAGATGCGCAGCACGTCCTTGTCATCCAGCGCCGCCGGCCGCATCCACTCGCGGTTCTCCGCCAGCAGCTCCGGCGTCAAGCCGGCGATCATGTCGAGCGCGGCGATGAACGGGCCTTCCTGCTCGATGATGCGATGGATGGTCATGTCGCCGGCAGTGAAACGCAATGTCATGGCTGGTTGCTTTCCGATGCTGGAATTTCAGCGGCTGTTGTTGTTGCGCACAGCCGGGATGACGAAGTTATTGAGAATATCGAGTCCCGCCTGTCCCTGGCGTCCACTCAGATAGAGTCCCTGGTTGACCATCACCACAAGCTCAAGGTCGGGTACGACGTACAGGCGCTGGCCGCCGAGGCCCTGGCCAGCGATCCATGTCACGTCCTTGTCGCCTGCAAGGGTGCGGCCGATCCACCACTGATAGCCATAGTAGAACAGACCGCCGAACATGTTGATCGCCTGAAAGCGCGGCCTGGTAGATTCGGCGATCCACTCCGCGGAGACGATCTGCCGGCCGTTCCAGTTGCCTTTGTCGAGCATGAGTTGGCCGATCTTTGCGGCATCGCGCGGACGCAGGCGCAAGCCCGCGGCAGTCGCCACTTTGCCGTTGCGGTAGTTCATCAACTGCCAGTCGGTGATCCCGAGAGGTTCGAACAGCGCCTCGCGGGCAAAGGCGTCGATCGGCGTTCCCGATGCCTTCTCGATGACCTTGCCGAGCAGATCCGAGCTTCCACCGTTGTACGTCCAGACCGTATCCGGCGGGAACACAAACGGCTTTTGAAACACATAGCGCAGGGGATCGGCATCATTGACCAGATGCCACTCGTCGTTCTTCGGATCCCACGGCAGGTTTTCGTCCCATTGCTGGCCCGACGACATCTTCACGAGGTGCCGCAGCGTGATCTTCTCCCAATCGGGTGTCTTCAGCTCGGCATATTCGGGGAAGAACTTGAGCACGGGTTCGTCGAGGTTCGCGATCAGTTTGCGATCCAGCGCAATGCCGAGCAGGAGCGACACGACGCTCTTCGTGACCGAGCGCATGTCGTGCTGTGTCGTGGCGTCGAACTCGTAGCGTCCTGCGTCACGGCCCCACGGCATGTCGTGGCCGGCGAAATACTGCTCGAACACGAGTTTGCCGCTGCGCACGACCACCACGCCGTGGACATTGGCGTCGGTGGCCTTCAGCCGTGCTGCGATGGCGCACAGGCGAGCGCCGTCGAGGCCCGCGTCCTCCGGCTTTGCGGTGGTCCAGCCGTCCTCGAGCACCGTCGGCATGCCGCATGCGGCAGGCGCTGCCGTCTGCTGTGCACTTGCCTCGAGCGAGCCGAGGGCAAGCGCAGCGATCAACGCGACAACCTGTCCTCGCATGCTCGATTCTCCGCTGATGGTTTATGCCGGCGGCGGCACGGTATCCTTGATCGACGGCCGCTTCATCATGGTTTCGTGAAAGGCGGCCAGCTTCGGATAGGTCTTGCGCCAGCCGCAATCGGGAAAGCGGAAATCGGCATAGCCGAGCGTGCAGACGAGGGCGATCTGCACAATGTCGAGTGGCCGCGCCAGTGTCTCGGGCCGTCGCTCGAACAGCGCAAGACCCTGCCAGGCGCGCTCCCACTGGTCGTCGACCCAGGTCGGCCACCGCTTCTCCTCCGGGCGCAGGAAGGTTTCGTAGCGGCACAGCAGCATCGCCTCCAGCATGCCTTGCAGGATCGCGTGCTCGGTCTTGACCCGCCATTTCGCGTCGCCTGCGGCGGGGATCAGCTTGCCGCCGCCGGCGAGCTCGTCGAGATACTCGACGATCACGTAGGAGTTGACGACCGTGCTGCCGTTGTCGAGGATCAGCGCCGGCAGCTTCCGCAACGGACTGATGTCGCGCGAATACTCCTCGTTCAGCTTTCCGGGCTGCACCGCGGTCGGCACGAGCTCGATCTTGTCGATCAGGCCCAGCTCGATCGCGGCGATCCTCACCTTGCGCGCGTAGGGCGAGGCGGGCGAGAACGTCAGTTTCATGGCTTTCATCTTCCTTTGGTTCGTACGTCAGACCTCGACGATCTGCTGACGCTGCGTGCCAAGACCGTCGACACCCAGCGTGACGACATCGCCGACATTCAGGAAGCGCGGCGGCTTCTTGCCGGAGCCGACGCCGGGCGGGGTGCCGGTGATGATGACGTCGCCGGGCAACAGCGTCATGAAATGCGAGACGTAGGATACGATCTTCGGCACCTGGAAGACCATGGTCGCGGTGGTTCCGGTCTGCTGGCGCTCGCCGTTGACGTCGAGCCACATCTTCAGGTTCTGCGGATTGGGGATTTCGTCCCTGGTCACGAGCCACGGACCCAACGGGCCAAACGTGTCGTGCGACTTGCCCTTGGTCCATTGTCCCTGGCGCTCCTGCTGAAAATTGCGCTCAGAGACGTCGTTGCCGAGGCAGTAACCCGCGATATGCGAGAAGGACGCAGCCTCCTCGATGTATTTCGCGCGCTTGCCGATGACGATGCCGAGCTCGACTTCCCAATCGAGTTTTGTGGAGCCGCGCGGCTTCTCGACCGCGATCGTTCGGGCCGCAGATCGACGTGACGGCCTTCAGAAAGATGATCGGTTCGGTCGGAAGCGCCATGCCGACCTCGGCGGCGTGGTCGCTGTAGTTCAAGCCGATCGCGACGAATTTGGACGGCGTCGCCACCGGCGCGCCCAGCCGCACGCCGTCAGGCACGCGCGGCAGGCTTGTCGGATCGAGCGCTGCGATCCGCGCCAGGCTTTCGTCCGAAAGCACGTCGCCGGAAACGTCCTTCACATGCGAGGACAGGTCGCGGACGTGACCGTCCTTGTCGAGAAGTCCGGGCCGCTCCTTGCCTGCTTCGCCAAATCGTACAAGTTTCATGTTCGTCCCCCGATTGTGGTCAAGTACTCCAGAGCATCAGGCTTTCTATCACAAACCCCGCGGACCGCTGGATGCCCGCTTTCGCGGCCCATGACGGACATTTTTACGCAGCGAAATACTTGAACCGGTCGCCGTCACGCTTGATGGTGCCGGCGTCGAAATGCCCGCCGATGACCAGCGTCCCGGTGTCGGCGAAGCGCGAGAACAGCTCGCGCTTGGTCTTGCCGGACTGCACGGGATCGGAGTCCGGCGACGCCGACCATTCCGTGTGCCACATCTGGCAGGGATGATGCGCCACGTCTCCAGTCAGAAGGCCTTCCTCGCCGTCCGACTGGATGTGGACGCTGACGTGGCCGGGGCTGTGACCCGGCGTCGAGATAAGCGTCAGCTCGTCGCAAATTTTCGCGGTGGGAGCGACCAGCTCCGCCTTGTTCGCATCCATGATCGGCTTGATCGAATCCTCGAACACCGCTGCGTGCGACGGCGTCGGTGCGTTGTCGCGCCAGTAGTCGTATTCCGGCTTGACGAAGATGTAGCGGGCGTTCTCGAACGTCGGCACCCACTTGCCGTTCACGAGCTTCGTGTTCCAGCCGACGTGATCGACATGCAGATGAGTGCAGAAGACGGTGTCGATCGACTCCGGCGGATAGCCGGCGCTGGTCATGTCCTCCAGAAACGGCTTGTTCAGCTTGTTCCAGGTCGGCACGCCGCGGTTTTCCTTGTCGTTGCCGATGCAGGTGTCGACGACGATGCGCCGCGTCGGCGTTTCGACGATCAGCGAATGGATCGACATCTTCAGCTTGCCGCCGTCGGTGGCGAAATCGGGGATCAGCCACGGCAGCTGCTGGATCTCGTTATAGGTCGCCTGCGGCAGCATGAACCGCGTGCCGCCTTCCACCGCGATTTCGGTGACCTTGGTGATTTTCACCTTGCCGACCTGCCAGCTCATGCAAGCGTCTCCTCAGGATGCCGTTTGTTGTTGTTATCGTGCGCAGTCGACGACGACGGTGCCGAGCTTGGTGCCGGCTTCCACCGCAAGGTGCGCCTCCACCGTTTCCTTCAGGGGAAACTGTGCGGCGACCATGTGAATGCGTTTGCCGCCTGCGAGCCATTCGGCCATGCCGGCTTGCGCCTTCCGCTGCAGCGGCATCGGCGTCAGCGGCAGCTGCATGCCGTAGATCGTCACGTTCTTGCTGGTGAGCACGCGGATCGTCACCTGCGGCTTCAGGTTGCCCTTGGTGGCGTAGATCGCGACCGTGGAGAAGCGCGCGAGAATCTTCTCGGTGGTCTCGATGTTGCCGCCGAAATCCACCTCGACGATCCGGTCGACGCCCTTCGGTTCGAACTCGCGGATGCGCTGGACCACGTCTTCCTTTTTGTAGTCGATCACCAGATCGGCACCGGCAGCGCGCGCGACCTCGGCCTTCTGCGGCGAGCTCACCGTGGTGATGACGCGCGCGCCGCCCCACTTCGCAAGCTGGACGCCGTAATGGCCGACGGCGCCCGCGCCGCCGGTGACCAGCACGGTCTGATCCTTGATCGGGCCTGCATGGAACAGGCAGACCCACGCCGTCATGCCCGGCACGCCGAGTGTCGCGCCCTCGGCAAAGGAGACGCTGGCGGGCAGGGGCGTGACGAGATTTTCGTCGAGCGCGATGTACTCGGCGGCGGTGCCGAAGGCGCGGCCGTTGCGCTGGCCGTTATAGAGCCAGACCCGATCGCCTTCCTTGAAGCGCTTTGCGCCGGGGCCGATCTGGTCGACGATGCCGGCGCCGTCGCTGTTGGCGATCACCCGCGGATATTCCATCGCATCGGCGCTCCCGCCGCGACGATAGGTATCGGACGGATTGACGCCGGAGGCTTCGAGCTTGATGCGGACCTCGCCCTGTCCCGCCACAGGCGTCGGCATCTCGCCGTAGTTGAACACCTCGCGCGCCGGTCCCTGCCGGTCGTACCAGACTGCCTTCATCCTCGTCCTCGCGTTTCTTCTTGTTGTGATTGCTTTACGACAGCGTGCCGCGGAACGCGCCGCCGTCCAGCAGGAGATTTTGGCCGGTGATGTAGCCGGCGTGTTGGCTGCACAGGAACGCGCAGGCCGCGCCGAATTCCGCCGGATCGCCGAAGCGGCCCGAAGGATGCTCCTTCGAGCGCTGCGCGATCAGGTCTTCCACGGGAACACCTTTCGCCTTGGCGTCGGCCGCGTTGACGGAGCGAATGCGGTCGGTGACGAACGGGCCCGGCAGCAGGGCGTTGATCGTCACGCCGTTGACGATGGTCTTGCGGGAGAGGCCGGCGACGAAGCCGGTGAGGCCGGCACGGGCGCCGTTCGACAGGCCGAGCGTATCGATCGGGGCCTTCACCGCGGCCGAGGTGATGTTGACGATGCGGCCCCACTTGCGCGCCATCATGCCGTCCACCGTCGCCTTGATCAGCTCGATCGGCGTCAGCATGTTGGCGTCGAGCGCCTTGATCCAGTCGTCGCGGGTCCAGTTGCGGAAATCGCCGGGCGGCGGGCCACCGGCGTTGTTGATCAGGATGTCCGGTTCCGGACAGGCCTTCAGCACCGCCTCGCGGCCTGTGGGCGTCGTGATGTCGCCGGCGATCGCCGTGACCTTCACCTGGTATTTGGAGCGGATTTCGTCGGCGGTCTTGTCCAGCGCCTCCGCGCCGCGTGCGGTCAGCACGACGTCGACGCCGTCGGCGGCCAGAAATTCGGCGCAAGCCTTGCCCAGGCCCTTGCTGGACGCGCAGACGATCGCCTTCTTGCCCTTGATGCCCAGATCCATGAACGCCTCCGAATTTTCTTGTTACGGCCGGATTTGAAGCAGCTTTTGTCTGGAGATGAAAGCCTATCCAGCCCTTGCTTGAGCATATCAGTATGGCGTGGCAATGGTGCCGGGTACAGGAACGTCAACTGCCCGGGTGCGCGTCATGGCCGATCTGTTCGATGTCTCAAAGGAAGTGGTCTTGGTGACGGGGGCGTCGCAGGGGCTCGGCCGGCATTTCGCGCGGCTGCTCGCCTCGCGGGACGCATCGGTTGTGCTGGCCGCACGCCAGACCGACAAGCTCGAGAGCCTTGCCAGGGAGATCAAGAGCAATGGCGGTCAGGCCACAGCGGTCCGCATGGACGTCACCGACACCGCGTCGATCGTGCAGGCGCTCAACGCTGCCGAAGCCGCGCTTGGTCCGGTATCAGTGCTGATCAACAACGCCGGCGTGGTCGTGGAAAAAGCCGCGGTCGATCAGACCGAGGCCGATTGGGACAAGGTGCTGAACGCCAATCTCAAGGGCTCGTTCTCGGTCGCGACCGAATTCGCCCGGCGCTGCATCGCGCGCAAGACGGGCGGCAGCGTGATCAACATCTCTTCGGTCCTGGGCATCGGTGTGATCGGCCACGTCTCGACCTATTCCGCCTCGAAAGCCGCGCTGATCCAGCTGACGAAATCGTTCGCGCTGGAGTGGGCCTCGAAAGGCATTCGCGTCAACGCGCTGGCGCCCGGTTATGTCGACACCGAGTTCAATCACGACTTCTGGACGACGCCACCGGGCGAGCGGCTGATCAAGGGAATTCCGCAGCGCGGACTCGGCCAGGAAAGCGATCTCGACGGCGCGATCCTGCTGCTCGCCTCGCAGGCCTCGCGCTACATGACCGGATCGGTCATCACCGTGGATGGCGGGTTTCTGCTGGCCTAATTCTCCGTCATTCCGGCGCGCGCGTATCCAAGTCGCCACGACTAGGATGCGCGCGAACCCGGAATCATGTCGGCGGCCTTCTCGCCGATCATGATGCTCGGCGCGGCGGCGATGACGATGACTACTTGGCCGGCGGACGGACGCGCTGAAGGATCTTCTCTCGAACTTCCGGATTGCGCTGCGCCACCACGATGATCGAGGTATATTCCTCTATGGAGAGACCCTGGCCGGTAACGGCCTTTTCAAGGGCATTCTCGGCCTCTTCCGTGATGCGCTGCTTTTCAGATGGCGCTGCAGCTTCGATCCGCTGTTGATAGTTCTGCTTGACGCTGGACACCTGCTCCATAGCGGCCGCCGCGGCGTCGAGTTTCTCGTCTGAAATATTCTGTGACTGGGAAGGACCCGGCGACGGCGATTGGGCCTGAGCGTTCGCTGCAGGAACAGAGAAAAGCCACGCGGCGATCAAAACCGTGGCGCCCGGAGGCCGCATCAACAATCGCAGAGGTTCTCGCATATCAGTCTCCTACCACTCGCTGTGCCCCGCGCGCCCGAGAGCGGCGAACCATCTTCGCCGGCGCAGTTGCGGCAACGGCAATGCGAGGACAACGGTTCCGGAGTAGCTGAGCGACCCTGCAATGTGGAGAATGCAGATCGAGATGAGTTGCTCGGCGATCAGGAACCGAAGTCATGCCGCAGCATTGACGTTGAGCAGCGCGTGACACCTCGCGCTGTGGCGCGAACGTGTGAGCAAGGGAACGAGCTAATGAAATTGACTTCCGCGCAGATCGAGCGAACGCTGGGCCAATTCGAAGCCCGGGCGCTTCCCGATAATCACCCAATCGTTCCGCGGCTGACCGAGTTGTTCGGGGAGCACACTTTCTTCCTCGACAGTAACGGACTGAACATCGTCGAGCCGACGGTCGAGGCCCCTCGGGAGGGCACCGAGGCGGCGAGGGTTGTGAATTTGTAATTGGAGCGATGCGAATCTGCAGCAGCCTGAACCTCACGAGCCCGAACCGACGGACGCCATCGTCGAACTTGGGTCCAGGCATTGATCATCACGCTGTAACGGCAATCAATTCGCCCGCATCTCCGCCTTGATCATGTCGGCGGCCTTCTCGCCGATCATGATCGTCGGCGCGTTGGTGTTGCCGCCGATCAGCGTCGGCATGATGGACGCGTCCACCACGCGCAGGCCCTGCAGGCCGACTACCTTCAGCGTCGGATCGACGACGGCGAGCGGATCGTTCACGCCCATCTTGCAAGTGCCGACCGGGTGATAGACCGTGTCGACGCGGTTGCGCAGCACGTTGTGGATGTCGTCGTCGGTAACGCCGTTGGTGAAGACTCGGCGTTCTGCAGCGCCCGCAATGCCGGCGCATCGAGCAGCCGCCGCGTCAGCTTGAAGCCCGCGACCATGGTTTCGAGATCGTCGGCCTCACCGAGGAAGTTCGGATCGATCGCGGGCGCCTGCATCGGATCGGCGCTCTCGAGCCAGACGCTGCCCCGGCTCTTCGGCCGCAGCAGGCACACATGGCAGGAGAAGCCGGTGCCCCAGCGCGGCTTGCGGCCGTGGTCGCTGACCATCGCGGTGCAGAAGTGCAGCTGGATATCGGGTACGGCAAGATCGGGCCGCGTCTTCAGGAAGCCGCCGGTCTCAGCGACGTTCGAGGTCATCGCCCGCGCCGTTCGCGGCGATACTGGGCGATGGCCTTGAAGATGCGGACGATGCCCGGGCCCGACAGGCCGGAGAAGTAGGGCGCGTCGGACGCGAAGCCGAACACGAAGTCCGGGTGGTCCTGCAGGTTTTGTCCGACGCCTGGCAGATGATGCACCGAGGCGATGCCGTGCTTCTGCAGGGCGGCCGCGTCGCCGACGCCGGACAGCTTCAACAGCTGCGGCGACTGGAACGCGCCGGAGCTCAGGATCACTTCGCGACGGGCGCGGATCTGTTTCGTCGCGTCGCCTTGCCGGTATTCGACGCCGACGGCGCGCCTGCCGTCGAACAGGATGCGCGTCGCGTGGGCTTTTGTCTCGACGTGGAGGTTCGACCGCTTGCCGATGAACGGATGGATGTAACCGCGCGCCGCACTCCAGCGCTCGCCGTTCTTCTGGGTCACCTGATAGATGCCGATGCCTTCCTGCTCGGCGCCGTTGAAGTCGGGATTGATCGGCCACTGCAGCTCACGCGCGGCTTGCAGGTAGATCTCCTGCACCGGATTGTCGGAGCGGAGCTTGGAGACGTTCAGCGGTCCGCCCTTGCCGTGGTATTCGCCGTCGAACTCCGAGTTGTTCTCCGACCGCTTGAAGTAGGGCAGCACGTCGCTATACGACCAGCCGCTGTTGCCGAGCGACGCCCAGTGGTCGTAGTCTGATTTGTGGCCGCGGATATAGACCATCGCGTTGATGGCCGACGAGCCGCCAAGTCCCTTGCCGCGGGGCTGATAGCCGATCCGGCCGTTCAGGCCTGCCTGCGGCACGGTGTTGAACGCCCAGTTGTTGACCTTGCCGGAGATCATGAGGATCAGCGCGCCGGGCGTGGTCACGACCCAGTTGTCGTTGCTGCCGCCGGCCTCCAGCAGCGCCACCGAGGTGGCCGCGTCCTCGCTCAGCCGGCTCGCCACGGCGCAACCGCCGGAACCCCCGCCGACGACCACGAAATCGAATTCCTCGGCCATGACCTCCCCCTCAAAAAAACTGCCCCGCGCTGGCCGGTTTCGACCGGTCTTGAGGTTGATCATAAAGGGCTTTCGCAGCCGTCGCAAAATCATCAAAAAGAGTGCCGGCAGGGGGTTTCCAAACAGAAGCGCGGTTGCTAATTCCCGCCCCGCACCGCGAGCGCTGCTTGGCCTCGCGGGGACTGACTGGCGCGGGGTGGAGCAGCCCGGTAGCTCGTCAGGCTCATAACCTGAAGGTCAGAGGTTCAAATCCTCTCCCCGCAACCAACAGTCTCTGAAAGTGCAATGAGTTAGCCCGCCTCGCGCGGGCTTTCGCATCTTGGTTGCCAGGGCGTGTCAACACTGTGTCAGCAACTACTGTGGCGCCGGATGGCAGCCGGTGGCCAAGTTAACTTTCTCGCTTTCGGAGCGGCAAATGCAACCATCGCTCATTTTCCTATCTCGCCGGAGCGCGGGCGCGTGAGCGAGAGGGCTCTGCTGCCTACAACCTTGCTAGTGCACCGTAGGCGCGAGACCCCGCATAGAGAAACCAGTCGACGGTTCTCGCCTGATTTCGTGCGACTGCAGAAGCCAGCCAATGCACCAATCTGAGGGCCGGACGTTCGCTATTTCCGGCGGGCCAGCAATTAGCTGCCCCTTGCCGCGTTACCCACTTCCTAAGTGGTTGCCGATAAGCCATGTGAGATCGGCACTGCGAAAGCAAATGCCAATCTGGGTCCTGACCAGAAGATTCTCGCTTGCGAGTAGAGTGCTTGGAATTTTGTTCGCTCGTAATGCGAAAGGTCGTTGAACAGAGCGTCGCCTTGAATTCAGCACCGTATGGGCGAGAACCATGCGACATGCTGAAGATCCGTCGGGTTCATAACCCGAAGTCACAGGTTCAAATTCTGTCCCCTTACCTGAATAGCTCGCCGGTGCGCGAGCTATTTCATTCTGCAAATGGCCGAGTTGCCACCGATGTCGTCACTGCTCGTTTCAGCCTCGTTTGGCGCTCGGATGAGGTTTCGGCGGGGCAGGCGCACCCTGCATTTCCTTTGCTACCTTGAAACGCCCGCGCCTCAGTCTCTCGGTCGGGTAGAAAGCCCTGCTTTCGCATCATCACGCCGAATGATTTTCCGACAAGACGCTGATCGTCAAAAGGCGCGGACAGGATCGCAGCGGACGCCGGATCACAACCGGGGCGACAGGACGGTGATCATCAAGAAGCGCAGCTCGGACTGGTAACACCGAGCTTCGGCATCGGTTGAAGGGCTTCGCTCGAAAGCCTTTCGCGTTTGTGTGACACTTTTTGAGTCAACGCCGCCACATGCCGACGCGTTGCGCGCGCGCCATTTCCTCAACCGCCAGCAGATCAGGCGAGGCATTGGCCGTGCGCCCTGCTCGCGCCGGCCGCGAGAATGGCTTCGGTGAGATCCTGCCCCGACGCCGCGCAGCGGTGACTGTTCGTATTCGGCGACGGCCGCGCAGACCACCTCGCGCCGCCGGAGGAAGTGCGCAAGCGCCCTGATCGCCTGGAGATCGTGATTGGGCTCGACGCCGAACAGGGAAATCGGCCGGCCGTTCATTTCCAACGTGGCGGTGTCGATGACATCAGCGCGGCCACGGATGCTGTCGGCGGCTGCGCTCGGTCCGCTCATTGGCGCGGGCGCGGCGCGACCGTCGCGGCTCTCGCTTTGCGCTTGATCGCCTGATCGACGAAATTCGCTGCCAGATGCGCGCCGGGATTTCGCCGCCGGTGACGTTGGCTCATCGGCGTGTTGTCGTCGTTGCCGACCCAGACGCCGACCGCCAGCTCCGGCGTGAAGCCGACGAACCAGGCGTCGCGATATCTCCTGCGTCGTGCCGGTCTTGCCCGCGACCGGCATACCGCCAAGCCGCGCCGCCTTGCCGGTCCCGCCCTCGACTACCGCCTGCATTAGCTCGAGCATCATTGCGCGCGTCGCGCCGGCCGGGCCGGATACTTCGCTGCCGGTCTTGCCCTTGGTGTAAAGCGCCTGCTCGTTCGCACCGGCGATCGCACGGATCGCATACGGCTCGAGCGACTGCACGCCGGCTGCCGATCGCCGCCATCGCCTTTGTCATCTCCAGCAGCGTCACCTCGGCCGCGCCCAGCGCCAGGCTCGGCACCGCGGGCAGCGGCGATTGCACGCCGAGCCGCCGTGCCGAGTCGATTACGGCCTGAATGCCGACCTCATCGGCGAGCTGCACGGCGACGGTGTTCACCGAGTTCGCAAACGCGCTGCGCAGCGCTCATCGGCCCGCGGTATCCGCCGCTGTAGTTCTCCGGCTCCCAGTCGCGCGATCTTGACCGGCCGGTCGACCACCGTCGATGCCGGCGTCTAGCCGCGCTGCAGCGCGGCGTCGTAGACGAACACCTTGAACAGCGATCCCGCCTGGCGTCGCGCCTGCACCGCGCGATTGAACTGGCTCGCCTCATAGTCGCGCCCGCCGACCATGGCGACGATCGCGCCGTCGCGGCGCATCGCGACCAGCGCGGCCTGCGAGATCTTGCGCTTGGCGCCGTCCGCGTCGAGCCGCCGCTCGATGACCCCTTGCGCGAGATTCTGCAGTTCGAGGTCGAGCGTGGTCTGCAGCTTGACATCGCCCGACAGCGGCCCGAGCAGCCGGCGGAAATCGCCGGACACCATATCGACGAAATAGTTCGAGCCGGGCGGCGTCTCCGGCGGCGTGCGCAGGACGATGTTCTGCGCACGCGCGGCGTCCGCCGCCTCGGTGGTGATGGCGCCGCTGTCGATCATCGCCTGCAGCACCACTTCGGCGCGTTCCTTTGCGCCACCGAAGTTGCGCGTCGGCGCAAGCTGCGACGGCGCGCGAATGAGCCCTGCCAGCATCGCGCCTTCGGCGAGTGAGAGGTCCTTCGGCGCCTTGCCGAAATACCGGCGCGCGGCCGCGTCGATGCCGTAGGCGCCGGCGCCGAAGAACGCCGTGTTGAGGTATTTCGTCACAATCTCGTCCTTGGTGAGCTTGCTCTCAAGCCACAACGCCAGCAGCGCCTCCTGCAGCTTGCGCTTGAGCGTCCGCTCCGGCGACAGATAAAGCAGCCGCGCCAGCTGCTGGCGTGATCGTGCTGCCGCCCTCGCGCACGCCGCCGTATCCGCATGTTGCGCCAGGCCGCACGAAAGACGCCGCGCAGATCGACGCCGGCATGATCGTAGAAGCGGCGATCCTCGATCGCGATCACCGCCTGCACGAGATGCGGCGGGAGATCGTCGGTGCCGCCAGCGCTGCCCTTCAGCACGCCGCGCGCGGCGAAAACTTCACCGTTGGCGGCCTCGAATGTCATCGCGCCGTGGCTGTCGGTGCAGGCCGCCGTTGATCGGCAGGGTGGCAAGCAGATACAGAATTAGGGCAAGTGCGGCCGCGGTCGTTGCGGCGAGAACCACGAGCCAGCGCGGCCGCCGGCGGATGACCGGGAAGAACGCGCGTCCGGCGGGAAGCTGCGCCTTGATGCCGGCAAGGCTCACCTGATTGAAGCCGGGTCGCCACTGCCGCAGGCGTTGCATGCTGCGCGAGACTCCCTGCGCGCCCGCGGCGGACAGACGCGTGAATGCGACGTTAAGGGAGCGTCCACCAAGCGCGAGAAGCCTTGCGGCGTGGACGGTCAGCGCCTTCGCCGCTGCCTTCAATTCCTGCAGGCTTTGCGTCGCGTCGCTGCGCGCAGGGCCGGTGGTTTTCTCCGGCGGACTTTCGGTTGAGACGGAGGAATCCGGCACGAGGCGACACCTCGGAAGGCTTACACCGGAAGCAACGCAGCCGTCTGGTTCCCGTTCCCTTCCGGGACCCGCCGATTTAGTCCTGCGAACTGCCCTGTCTCGCCTAGATTGACTACGCGACCGGTGACGTGTGGCACTTAGCGGACATGCCGCGTCACGCTAATGATTTCCGTTCATGAGGACAAAGCGGACCTCGCGCTTGTGCGCATCGAGCTCCGGAAATGACCGATGTTGAAAAAGTCTTTTTCGACTGACGACTGAAAATTCTAATGACCTCCCGTTCGTCTCACGCGCTACGGTGTGAGGGACCAACATCGACCGACGCAAAACCGACCGCTGACGCTCGTATCGATTCCTCAGAGCCTTGCCGCGGCTGAGATCGCCTATTCGACATTCGCGAGGTTTTCGGCGCCTCTCGATTTTCGACTTTTTCAACAGTATCGACCCACTTCAGACGTGCCGCTTGGAATTTTTGGGCATTTCCGGCGGCGGCGCTGGGCCTCGCTGGGGCGGCAGGGGAGATGGCGGCTCCGACCAACGCTGCAATGTGAAGATCCTCCTTGCCAACCCAGATCCCTCGGCACATGTGCAGGTCTTTGGACGCTGGCAACGACGAGACGCTCGGCGCCGTCAGCTAGCCGGCGTCCAAAAGTGCCAAGGCCAACGAACGGTTGAGGGTTTTATCTCAAGCTACATCACCCGCCGCCGCAGTCTGCGGTCCAGTGTTTTGTTGCGCGATGATTTTTCCAGCCGCGCGATGTTTTCCAGTAGGCGCTGACTGGTGAGGACGAGGAAGTAATAGCCGAATTGCGGATTTTGAAAGTAGATTTCAAGAAGCCTGTCATAGGTTATGGTCAGGACTTGTCCGTCCTCTATGCACTCGACCGTCCCGGTTCGTCGGTTATCGGGTGTAAGGAAGCCAAGTTCTCCCAAGAGACGTCCTGGCGGAACCTCGACGTCGATTTCCTTGACCAGAAACTTTCCTGTGACGGTGAGAAACATTTCGGTAGCCGCATCACCCTTCTTGAATAATCTGTCGCCTCGGCGATATCTGCGTTGGGTCATGAATGGCTTGAGCCATTCCATCGACATGTCACCCTGCGTCGCGCTACGTGCCTTCTTGACGAGTTTGAGCATTTGACGGAGGCGAACGGCATTGATCGGCAGCAGGAGCAGATACAGAAGAAAAGTAGCGACGTTTCCGGAGAGTGCGCCAAAGGTCGCGAAAAATGTACAGCCGGCCATGTTCGCGACGCGCAGGGGCACCATTGTCTGCATGAGCAAGGTAGCGACAAAGAAGATGGCGCCAACCAAGGCGAACATGTTGGCAAGCGTGATGTTGGCCAGCACAATTTCTACCAGTCGATTGAATAGTGCGTCGTAGGTGATGTTGTTGGGATCAAGTCCCAATTGAACTAGAATCTTTGCGACCTTGAGATTGTCCGCCGCCGTATAAGAGCGCGGTCTAGTATCGTCGCGCTGAGCTCCATCGTATCCTCCCGAGTAAAATCATCCGCGTTGGTCGGATATCCTCGATGTGGATAATCGAGGTCGGTTAGACACCATGCAATCTGTTAATAAGGTGATGTTGCCAATTTTGAAATCCAACCTGAGATATCATTCTCGTGGCGCTTGGAGTTTCGAATTTTCACACAGCCTAGACCCAAAGCGGACCTACGGAATTTGGTCATCACGGGATTAATCACTGTCTCGCGTGGGGCTGGCCGATTTCGAGCGCATCCTCGGACTGTCACCCGAATGATCCGGACCATGCGAGCCGAAACCACCACGTGAGAAGTCGAACTTGGCCAACGCTTCACCCGGGTTACGATAGGTGTCGCCTTTGCCGCAGTCGTTGGACGGCCTGGGGTCGCAATTGTCCTTCTGCGACTGGCCGTAGTCCTTGTTCGGCTGGCAGTCGTCGTTCTTGGCGTCCTTCCTGCGCTTGCGAGTAGTCGCCCTTGCCATCTTTCGAGTAATCGTCCTTCCCGGCATGCTTCGAATAATCGCCCTTGCGGCCGTCATCGGAGCGGTCGTCGTGGCCCTGCGCGGCCTCGGCCGATTTCGCACCTTCAGCGGCAACTCCGGCGAGAGCAGCATCGCGCGCAGGCGCCGCTACTGGTCTGCGGCTTGTCACTCCCACCTGAAACGGCCCGGCCGACGTGGCAAGACGGATGATCATATCCGCTCCGTGCGTGATTTCGGGTCGGTGCGCTATGCTCACGCGAGTCATATTCAGATGACGGAGATTCACATTGATTTCTTTTTCCTTCTCGGTGTCAAGATGTGCCGTGCCCTCATCCAGAAACAGGATCTTTGGTCGGCGATAGAGCGCGCGCGCGAGCAGTACTCGCTGTTTCTGCCCGCTGGATAACGAGCTTCCCATGTCACCGATGAGGCTGTTGTAGCTCATCGGCATTGCCATGATGTCGTCGTGGATGCCGGCAATCCGCGCACACTCGATCATCCGTTGCGGATCGAATGTCGTCTCGAAAAAGCAGATATTGTCGGCAATGGATCCTGACAGCAATTGATCCTCCTGCATCACCGCGCCGATTTGTTCGCGATAAGCGCGCGATCCGATCTGGCCTAGCGGAATGCCGTCGATCAGGACCTCCCCGCCCGTTGGCTCGAGCAGCCCAAGCATGATCTTGACAAGCGTTGTCTTGCCGCAGCCGGAGGGCCCCATGATCGTCACGAATTGTCCCGGAGCGACGCGCAGACTGATGTTATTGAGAATCAGAGGCTCTGCGTCTGAATAGCGGAAGCACACGTTGCGCAGTTCGATCGCGCCGCGGATCGGTCGCATATACGACAGGTCCTGGTCGTGCCCGCGCTCGAGTGGGGTGAGCGCAATATCGGCGAGGCGCTCCAGGTGCAGTCCGAGAATGCGCAGGTCCACCAGCTTCTCGATTAGCAGCGCTGTCCGTTCGGCGAACTGCAGCTTGTAGCTGACGAACGCGAATATCATGCCAACCGTCATGAGGTTGTCCAGTGCGAGGCGAGCGGCGAGGTAGATTGTGATGACGTTCTCCAGGCCGAATATCGTGTCGTTGATCGTAATGAAGCTGATCCTCGCCCGGCCTAGCCGCACGTTGGCATTTACGTACGCAGCATAACGGTTCAGCCACTGGCTCTCCCGCTCGTTCTCCCGGTTGAGCAGCTTCAGGCTCTGCACCGCCCGCAAGGTTTCGATGAAGGTGGAGTTTTCGTGTGCCTTGCTGTGAATGACCGCTTCGGCCCGTTGTCGAAACATCCTGAAGAGAGCGAGCCGCAAAGCGGCGTACAGCACGAACGCGAACAGGACGACAAATCCGAGCTGGACGCTGTAGGTGAACATCAACGCCAGCATCAACACCGACATGAGACCGTCGATCAAGCCCGTGATCAATCCCTCCGCGAGCATGTTGCGGATGGGCTCGATCGAGCCGAAGCGCGACAGGATGTCGCCGATGTGCCGCTTTTCGAAAAAGGAGAGTGGCAAACGCACCAGGTGATGAAACAGCCGGGCGCCGATCTGAAAGCTCAGCGTGTTCTGCAGAATAAGAACAATGAACGAGCGGGCCGCGGTCGACGCGACTTTGATCAGGAGGAGCAGTGCGAATCCAAGCCCGAGTACGACCAGAAGATCGACGTCCCCTCTGGCGATGACCTCGTCAACCGTCAGCTGCATGTAGAAAGGGGCGGCGAGGACAAGAATCTCGACGACCACCGAGAGAACCAATATTTGCGTCAAGACATGAGAGTTTCCGCTCATTCCGCTCCAGAATGCTGAGAACGGTAATCGCACTCTCTCGTCCGTGCGGCAGAACCCTTCGCTGGGTGAGAGTTCAAGCACGACGCCGGTGAGATGTCTCGATGCTTCGGTGATGGGAAACCATTTCTCGCCCGCGGCCGGATCGTGCACCACGATCCCATTTTTCTTGTACGCTTTCAGGACAACGAAATGAGCCATGTCCCAGTGCAGGATAGCCGGGAGACGCAACTGGCAGAGATGGCCAACCTCGATTCGCAGCGGCCGGCATGCCAGGCCCAGGTGAGCTGCTATCTCCATGAGGTCGCGGAGAGTGACACCTTTCAGCGACACCGGGTACCGGCGCCGCAGGCTGTTCATGTCAGTTCGATGGCCATGATAGGACGCCACCATAGCAAGGCATGCGAGCCCGCATTCCGCCGCCTCTGTCTGTCTGATGAGCGGGAGGAACCCGCGCCCGCTGAAATTCAACAATCCCTGCATGCGGCTACATCCTTGCGCTCAATACCGGATCGAGCAGCCACCGCATCAGCGAGCGCTGCTCCAGAACGACGTCGGCCTTGAGCAGCATGTCCGGCTGAAGCGGCATCTTGAGGCCATAGGCATCGATGTCGGGCCGCGCGAGAGCAACAGTCACGCGGTACGCCGGCTCCTTGAGGCTGATCGGCCCGGTCGTTTCGTTGCCGGTCAGGATCGTGTGAGAGACTTTTGTTATGCTGCCGTGGTAGGTGCCGAATTTCTGATAGGGAAATGCATCGTAAAGTATCCTGACCTGCTGGCCGGGGCGCACGAATCCGAACGCGCGCGTCGGAAAGAACAGCTCCGCCTGCAAGGTCGAATCAAGCGGAATGATTTCGAGCTGCATGTGCCTTGGCTCAGCGATCTGGCCGACAGCCGCCTGCAGCGTGGACACGCGCCCACTCGTCGGCGCCTTGATAACGTAGGCCCGCCGCCCGTTCACTTCGGCGACGCGCTGTTCGATCCAGGAGAGATCACCGCGCAGTACGCGAATCCTCTCTGCGGCGACGATCGGAAGTTGATCGAGCGTATGCCGGGCGTCGCTCAATTGGGTGCGTCGCACGGTGATCTGCTGATCGAGCCCCGCCAGGTTCTGCTTTTGCTCGAGCGCGGCCTGCTCGCGGCGCTTCAGCTCGATGGCGGGCAACGCTCCGCTCGCGCTTAGCGTAGCGCCCGTCGATACAAAACTCTCGGAAAGCTTCAGCCGCTCGTTCTGGATCTTTCGCTGGTCCTCGAGCTGAGCAGTCTCCCCCTCAATCCCTTTGATCGTGGAAGCGAGGCGATCGTGTTCCGAGGCGGTCCGGCGCTCTTCCGCAGCGATCTGTCGCTCGACCACATCGCGTTGCTGCGCCAGCACTGCGAGCACGGTAGCATTTACGTCGTCGCCGTTGGCGCTGATTTGGGAAGTGACGACGGTCAGGAGCGGGTCGCCCTCGGCAACCTTCTGACCCTCCTTGACGTGCAGCTCCTTGATGAAACCCTGTTGCGGCACGAAAATTTTTGCTCTGCCGAAGGTCGGCGTCAGATAGCCGGTGACGGTTTCCTTGCGCGCGTATTGAGCGATGGAGAGAAAACACACAATGAGGACGACAAGTCCCGCAAGAGACCAGCTGAGGATCGTGCTCGATAACGGCTGCAGCGATACGACCTCACCCCAGCTTTGGCGCTGATGCAGAAAGTCGATTGCTTCCTGGCGAAATAGAGCTGGTTAAGTCGCCATGGACGCACCCTGTTGCTACGCTCTCATTCGTCGATTTGCGGGCTGCGCGATATTCTCTCCGCCGCGCCACGGCTGCGGATGGGTACCGCCTGATGTGGTGGAGAACCGCTCCCCTCTATGGAGAAGCGGTTCGCCCACGCATATTGCCTTTACTTGCCTTTAGTTAAACACCCCCTGGGCAACGCCCGCCGACAACACAGAAATGTTGTTGAGAACATTGATGTTGCCGGTTTCGATGTTGACCAGTCCGGTTTGGCCGCCGTCGCCGCAGCCGCAGCTGTGGCCGCCATTGTGGCCGCCGCCGTTGCCGGTGCCGGCGGCTACGAGGTCGAGTTGCTCGTCGCGCAGTTCAACAGGTTGGGTAAGTTCACGCATGTTACTCTCCTTGTACTCTCTTGGGTGTTGATGGCGCCGTACTAACGGCCACCATATACCCTCTAGTCGGCATCCGCCAATCTGGATGCAACGTCGCGTAAATTTTTGCCGGGCATGAGATGAGGCTTACCGTTCATTCCTGCATGTTCATGTTTCATGTCGCTTCATCGCGAAAAGATCGCGAGCGATCACTTCGTTTCTTCTCCTCGATCAAGCAGCGTGGCATGGCGCCAACGTCCTCAAGAGTTCCAAGCAACATCTCGCTCTTGCAGCTCGCGCCGTGGCGGAAGCGGCTCTCCAGTTACCGCTCTATGATGTGATTAACGTTGCACCGGGGGACGGACCCAACGCCGACAATGACGTTGTTGTTGTTTAAGTTGTTGTTGAAGCTGTCCTTGACGGTGACAACGACATCGATGAGCGGGTCGCGTTAATCGCAGCACAGCCGGCGGCGATGATGTCGATTTCCGCATCGCGCGGTTCGACGGGGGCAAACTCACACTCAATTCAGTACTCGGAGGGCATCGCTCCGACGTTGTTCTGTCGGATCACAGTCCGCGAGAGCTTTCACCCATCGAACGCCCGTAGCACCGCCTTCGCATTGGAGCGTTACGACGTAACCATCCTGCAGCACCAACTTCGGACCAGTCGCGTTCATGACCTTCCTCATGGACTCCTCGGGCCCGGTGATGAAGCCTTCTGCGACGACAAGTCCGGCTACCGGCACAATCGTGAGCCAGTAGCTGACAGCGTCCGCTGCCCATCGGCCGATGATGATCGTGCCGTCGCCGCTCAGTTCGTCGATGGTATCGTCGTGCAGGTCCATGTGCTCAGCCCTCAGAGCAGGGAAGCTCGCTGTCAACGGGTTACTCCTGCATGTTGCTTTCCCTAGGTGTTGATGGCGCCGTAGTAACAACTGCCATCCACTTCTAGTCGGAAGCCGCCGATCTGGATGCACGTCGCTCGAATTCTGCCGACAGGGAATGACGCTTGCTGTTCATTGATGCCGCTCGACTTTGAGATCGCAATCAACTGCGGGCGCTCACGCCACTCCTCCTCGAACAAGCGAGATGGGCCAAGCGGCAAACGTGATTTGCGACGGCTTCTCCCTGGCTGAACAAGAGAACACGAGGCCGAGCCGCCTCCGTTACCTCCAAACAACATGACAAGGGAAATTCGCGTCGCCGCTCGCGTGGCGAGCGAGCATGAAGTGTTAAGCGCCGGTCTGCGCTCTTGGCGACGACGTAACAATTTGTGATGGCGCAGATTGAAACAATTTTCGGGAACAAAATCGGAGCCGCTGACTTCATTTTCACCAACAGCTCATTTCGCATCCTGAAGTGCAAGTTTTGTGGAAGTGCAAGTCACCGGAGTCAGCCACCGTTACTCCCTGCACGGGAGTAGTGGTTGTGTCTGCGTAACGACAGGGTGACTTCGACCATGCCCCACCAAGGCGCGGCTTCACCAGAGGCAGAGTTCTCACTCCGGCGCAGCGCGGGATGACTCATATCTCAATTGCGAGACGGCTCTCAATTACGAGACGGCGCTGCTCGAGTGCGCCTCCGGATCACAGTCGGCCGTCGGCAAGATCTACGCCCGGGAGAAGGACCAGTTGCGCGCGATGGCGCACCGCATCGTCCACGACAGGTCACGTGCGGAGGACGTCATCCACGATGCATTCGCGCAGATTCTCCGATATGCCAAAAACTTCGATCCTGCACGCGGATCCGCCCGGGGCTGGATCTACGCGATCGTCCGCAACACGGCACTCAAGATGCAGCAGAAAGCCAGGCGGGAGCTCGCGCTCCAGGACGACACGCTGAACGCCATCTGTGCGCGGGAACAGACCGTCCCGAACCCCGCGTCCTGCATCCCGGACAGCATGACGCTGCGGACCATGCTCGATCAACTCGAGCCGAAGCGCCGCGCGAGCCTGCTTCTGGCGATCATCGACGGGCGCACGCACGAGGAGATCGCCGAATACCTCCAGGTACCGCTCGGAACCGTCAAGGCGTGGATCCGGAGAGAGCTCGTGGCCATGCGCCGGCAGCTCGAATGAGGCGTGAATTTGTTTTTGCGCGCTGCATCCATCGGCGTGCGTCGGCGGCAATACAGTAGGGTGACGGCGTGGTGGTCCGGACAAGGCATCTGCCCGTCGCAAAACCCGAAGCGAGGAGCGAAACCATGTCGATCCCGAGCAAGCCCGACGACTTCGGTGACGGCAAGCAGTCCAGTGGAATGACGACCACAAGGGTGGCGACGACGACGCGAAGCACGGCAAGAACGACGACCGCTTCGATGACGGCGACGGCGGCAAAGGCGACACCTATCATAACCCGGGTGAAGCGCTGGCCAGGTTCGACTTCTCACATGGTGATTTCGGCTCGCATGGTGCGGATCATTCGGGCGACATCCTGGGCGCGCTCGCTTCGATGTCGTCCGACGATGCGCTCGAATACGCCATCGGCCAGTTGGGCCCGGCGGATCACGTCGACGCAGGGCAATTCGACGTGGCGGCGGACACGTCGCATGACACGGACGCCTGATGCGCCGAAATCACGCGCAGTGAATGCTGCCGGGCGAGAGTTGTTGAGTGGACCGAGATGAAAGGCGGCGGTCATGAACGAAGTAGAGCAACGCGAACTGGTCGAACAACAGCGGAAGATCTTCGAAGCCGGGGTGCAGCGTACGGACAAGCGATCGGGCTCTTTCAGTTTCTTGACCTGGTCGTTCTTCATTGCCCCGCTGATTGCCTGCGAAGAGTTTCTCGCCGCCATGTTCAAATCCGCGGCGGCCGAGGAGGAGGTAGCGAAAACCGCTCAGGCAGGCGCCGCGCCGCAGGCGGCGAACGACCATCCGCCGGCGAGTGATCTCTCGAAAGCGAGCGCAGAGGATGAGACGGCCAAGGGGCCAACCGCCTCGTCGGCGGCGCATGCGGCCCAGCTCAATCCGACCGGGCTTCTGGCGCAGCCGCATGAAGCACATGAACACTGAAGAAGATGCGTTCGAGCCGAGCACCGCCCGCAACGAGGCTGTCGCCGACGCGAGCGCTGGAGGCGGCGACGATGCGGGCTCCCGCCATCATGGCGCTCACGCTTCAATCGACGATAGCTGCGTCAGCTCGCTGTCAGCGGATTGCCACTTCGGAAGCAATCCGTGCCCGGGTGGGTCAACGCTGGAATCCGTTGGCGGCCCGTTCAGCCCGGCGCTGAGCAACGACGTGGCCGGCGCGATCGCGCCGGTCGAGGCGGCGGTGCAGCCGGTGCTCGCGACGGTGACCGACACCGTGGCACGCTGAGCAACGACGTGGCCGACGCGATCGCGCCGGTCGAGGCGGCGGTGCAGCCGGTGCTCGCGACGGTGACCGACACCGTGGGCACGCTGAGCAACGACGTGGCCGACGCGATCGCGCCGGTCGAGGCGGCGGTGCAGCCGGTGCTCGCGACGGTGACCGACACCGTGGGCACGCTGAGCAACGACGTGGCCGGCGCGATCGCGCCGGTCGAGGCGGCGGTGCAGCCGGTGCTCGCGACGGTGACCGACACCGTGGGCACGCTGAGCAACGACGTGGCCGACGCGATCGCGCCGGTCGAGGCGGCGGCGCAGCCGGTGCTCGCGACGGTGACCGACACCGCGCACGCTGAGCAACGACGTGGCCGGCACGATCGCGCCGGTCGAGGCGGCGGTGCAGCCGGTGCTCGCGACCGTGACCGACACCGTCAGGCACGCTGAGCAACGACGTGGCCGGCACGATCGCGCCGGTCGAGGCGGCGGTGCAGCCGGTGCTCGCGACGGTGACCGACACCGTGGGCACGCTGAGCAACGACGTGGCCGGCACGATCGCGCCGGTCGAGGCGGCGGTGCAGCCGGTGCTCGCGACGGTGACCGACACCGTAAGCACGCTGAGCAACGACGTGGCGGACGATCGCGCCGGTCGAGGCGGCGGTGCAGCCGGTGCTCGCGACGTGACCGACACCGTGCACGCTGAGCAACGACGTGGCGGCCATCGCGCCGGTCGAGGCGGCGGTGCAGCCGGTGCTCGCGACCGTGACCGACACCGCAAGCACGCTGAGCAACGACGTGGCCGACACGATCGCGCCGGTCGAGGCGGCGGTGCAGCCGGTGCTCGCGACGGCGCGTGACCGACACCGCGGCACGCTGAGCAACGACGTGGACGTGGCACGATCGCGCCGGTCGAGGCGGCGGTGCAGCCGGTGCTCGCGACGGTGACCGACACCGCAAGCACGCTGAGCAACGACGTGGCCGGCGCGATCGCGCCGGTCGAGGCGGCGGCGCAGCCGGTGCTCGCGACGGTGACCGACACCGCAAGCACGCTGAGCAACGACACCGACCTTTTGCAGCCGGCCGTGCCGGACACCGGTCAAGCACCCGGACCAGCCGACACCCTTCTCGCGCTCGCCACCGCGACTGACGCACCGATCGAGGTTCCTGGATCCGCAACGACCGCCCCGGCCAACGTTGCAACGGACGTATCGAATGCCGCGGCGGCCGTCGACCCGACCGCCGTCGCAGGCGATGTCATCGCCTTGAACGACGCGCCACCGCCTCCAGAAAATGCTCTGTTCACCGGAACCCAGTATACCGACTACGGAGTCACACTGAGCAGCGACATCGCAGTTCCCCCGCAGCATGCCGAGTCTCCGGCCGACGCCGCATCGGCTCAGGACGCTTTGGTGCCGGCGGTTGCCGATGTCCAGCAACACGCGCCAACGGCTCCCGATATCGCTGATACGACTCCTTCAATCGATCACCTTGGACTTCGGGATGCCGTCCTATAGCAGGGGGCGAACATGGCGGCCGTTGAGACACTGAGCCATCCGCCGCGCAGCTATTCTGCTGATCAGCTTCGCGTCGCACCCGCCGGCGAGGCCCGCGATCATGTTGGACCTGTCAACCCGATGGCCGCATGGCGTTCGGTCGCGCGCACCAACCTGATCGCGGTCGCGGCATTTTCGGTTGTCGTGAATCTGCTGATGCTCACGATGCCGCTGTACCTGTTCCAGATATCCGACCGCGTGCTGACGAGCCGCAGCTTTGAAACACTGCTGATGCTCTCGGCTCTCGCGCTGGCGTTCATCGGCATCCTCTCGATCGTCGACATTCTGCGTCGGCAGGTGCTGGGGCGTCTTGCGACCAAGATGGAGGCCTTGCTCGGCGGCGCAGTGCTGGCGAGCAGCATCAACAACGCCAGGGCCGGCGAGGGTGGGAGCATCCAGGCGATCCGCAGCCTTCAGCAGGTGCGCGGATTCATCTCGAGCCCCGTCATGCTTCTGGTGATGGACGTGCCGCTCTCGCCCCTCTACTTCGGAGTCATATTCCTCGTTCACCGCGATCTCGGCTTCATCGCCGTCGCGTCGGGCTTGGCCCTGGCGCTGATTGCGCTGATCAACCAGAAAGCGACCTCGAAGCGTCTGGGCCAGGCAGGCCTGCATGCCGCCGAGGCCGATGCGGCGGCCGAGTCGCTGGCGCGAAATTCGCAGGTGATCAATGCGATGGGAATGCTGAGCGAGAGCATTCTCCATTGGGGTCGCCGGCAGGCGCCGGCCCTGACGGTGCAGAGCCAGGCCCTCGACCGGAATTTCTGGATCAGCGGTGCGTCGAAGTTCGTCCGGCTCGTGACCCAGATCACGATCCTCGGCATGGGCGCCTATCTGGCCCTCCACGGCGAGATCACCGGCGGCATGATGATCGCGGCCGCGATCATTGCCGGCCGTGCCCTGCAGCCGCTCGAGGGCTTGATCGAGGGATGGCGCAGCTGCGTTCAGGCGCGATCGGCCTATGCGCTCGTCAAGCAGGCGGTCGAGTTCATTCCAGCGCGAGACGCCGAAGCTGCGCCTGCCCAAACCGCGAGGGCGCCTGACCGTGGATCGGGTCTTGTACCTGCCGCCCGGCTCGAAGGAGCCGGTGCTCAATAGTGTGTCGCTCGAGCTCGCGCCCGGTGAGTCTCTGGCCATTGTCGGACCGTCCGGATCGGGCAAGTCGACCCTCGCGCGCATTCTGGTGGGCTGTCTGGTGCCGACCGCCGGCAAGGTCAGGCTGGACGGAACGGAGCTGCGCAACTGGGATCGCCGCCAATTCGGGGAATATACCGGCTACCTGCCCCAGGAGGTCGAGCTATTCCCCGGGACCATCAAGCAGAACATCTGCCGCATGCGCGACGACCTGCCCGACGGGAGCATCTATGAGGCGGCGACGTTCTCAGGCATCCACGACATGGTCTGTCAGCTGTTGCAAGGATACGAGACCGTGCTCGACCGCGGCGGCGGGCCGCTCTCCGGAGGACAGAAGCAGCGCATCGCGCTCGCCCGGGCTTTCTTCGGTAATCCGTGCCTTGTCGTGCTCGACGAGCCCAACTCGAATCTCGACGCGGCGGGCGAGCAGGCTCTGACCGAGACCCTGCAGCGCGCCAAGAAGCGGGGGGTCACCGCAGTGGTCGTAACCCTGCGCCCGGCCCTGCTGAACAGCGTGGACAAAGTCCTCATTCTGCGGGCTGGACGCGCGGAAGCGTTCGGATCTCCGAGTGAGGTGCTGCATCGCCTGGTTCGGTCGCCCGGCGGAACCGGCGGAGACAAGCCGGAGCAGCCGCGACGAATCGAATCCTCAGGCCCGTGAGGTGACCAGCGCGGGAGGACAGCATGAGAGGGGAAAAGGACAGCATCGGCGAGTGGTATCGCGGCGTTCCGCTGAGCGCCAAATGGCCCATCTTCACCGGCCTCGCCATGCTGGTCGTTTGGCTCGGTTGTTTCGGTGTTTGGGCCGGAATAGCGCCACTGAACAGTGCGGTCGTCGCCCCGGGAACGTTCGTAGCCACCGGACAGAACAAGCTGGTCCAGCACTTCGAGGGCGGCATCATCCGCGAGATTGCGGTCAAGGACGGTGATGTCGTCCAGGCGAACCAGGTCCTCGTTCGCATGGACGACACCGCTGCCAACGCCAGGCTGAGGCGGCTGGTTTTAAAGAAGTATCGACTGCTCGCCATGAAGGCGCGTCTCGAAGCCGAAATGAGCTCTTCCGAGACAATCGAAACTCCGGCCGCACTCAGCCAGAGCGCACGTGATCCGGAAATCAAAGCAATTCTTGAGCGGCAGCGTGCCGAGCTGCGGGCACGCCGGGCCAGTCTCGCGACCGAGGAAAGCGTACTCGTGAAGCAAATCGCCGGGCTGGAGGAAAGCATTCGCGGATATCAGGCGCAGGTGCAGTCCACCAACGAGCGTATCGCCCTGTTCGCCGAAGAGCTGAAGGACAAGAATTCGCTTCTTGGCCAGCAGTTGGTCCGCAAGTCGGATGTGCTGGCGCTGCGACGCTCCGAGGCGAGCCTCGGGGGAGAGCTCGGCGAGTATCTCGGCCGCATCGCCGGTTCGAAGGAGCGGATCGCTCAGGCGAACGAAAGAATAGTCCAGCTCCACTCGACGGCGCTCCGGGATGCGATCAAGGAGCTGCGCGAGACCGAGGCGGATCTGGACGACGTGGAGGAGCAAATTCGCGCCGCCCAGGACGTGGTCGACCGGGTCGACGTCCGTTCGCCGGTCCGTGGCATCGTGGTGAAGATGAACTTCCACACGGCGGGCGGCGTCGTCTCTCCTGGCGCCGTGATCCTTGAGCTCGTACCGGTAGGCGAAGAGCGCATCATCGAGGCACATGTGAATCCGAAGGACATTTCGCACGTTAGCGTCGGCCAGCAGGCGCTGGTGCGGCTGTCGGCGCTCAACCAGCGCATCACGCCCATAGTCGGGGCGAGCGTCATCTACGTGTCAGCGGACGTCTTGTCGGGGCAAGTGCAGGTGAAGGCCGAAACACGCCCCGACAGTGCCACGCGTCGGGAATTCTATGTCGTTCGGGTGCGCCTGGACCAGGATGATACTCTCAGGCGCATACCGGAATTCATCCCGACACCGGGGATGCCCGCCGACGTTTACATCAAGACCGGAGAGCGTACGTTTTTCGAGTACATCATGAAGCCGGTCTTCGATAGCTTCTCCCGCGCTTTCCGTGAAACCTGAATGGACGAGCGATCTGGTCGTCCATGCCGAAAGGTTGACGGCGTTCGAGCGACTTGCGATGCCAAATCTGCTGGCATGCGCGATGCAATGAATATATTCTCATCGACTTGTTGTTCTCCCAACCACGCCGGCGCGCGCTGCAGCGCTGGCGGACGCGGAGCAGACTTGCAGAAAATGCGCGCGATCCGCGCTTGCATTCGCCAACAGGCGCGATAATAGTTGCGTAATTAGGAACAACAGTTGCAAATATTGCAACTTTTTTGACCTTCGCCGATGACGACACTCTCCAGCGCCGCCGACGTTCTCCGCTGCCTCTCGGCGGACCGTCCCCACCTGACGGTAACCACCACGGCGGAGCTCCTCGGCGTGCCGAAAAGCACGGCCTCGCGGCTGCTGCGGGCCATGCAGGAGGCCGGCTTTCTCGAAACCATCGGCGGCTCGAAGAAATACCGGCCCGGATTGCTGCTCTATGAGGCGGGCCGCCTCTATCGCGACTCCTCCTCACTGATCGAACGCGCCGCCGCCGTCATCGCGCGCATCAGCGGCGCCACCGGCCACACGGGCTATGTCAGCAAGCGCGAAGGACGCGACATGGTCGCCGTCACCGATCATCCGGGGACCAACGCGCTGCGCGTGTCGAGCTCCATCGGGCGCCGGCTCGAGGCCTTCGCCAGCGCTACGGGCCGCACGTTGCTCGCGCGGATGTCCGATGAGGATGTACGCAAGCTCTATTCCGGTCCGCTGATGCCGCCGTCGCCGACCGCGCCGCAGAGCATCGACGAACTGCTGGCGCGGCTTGCGACAGTGCGTCGTCAGGGCTTCGCCGAATCCCATGACGAATCCAACCGCGGCGTCGGCGCCATCGCCGTGGCCGTCGGCGATCCCGAACACGGCGAAGTCGTCAGTCTCTGCATCGTCTATCCCGCCTCGATGATCGCACCGCCCGAGCGGCAGTCGATCATTGACGCGCTGCGCGCCGGCGCAGCCGAAATTGCCGTGATCACGCGCGATCCCATGTTCATCCACGAGCCGGGCAAGTCCGCGCCAGAAGCGCAGGACGGTCAGGCTCTTCCCTTCAAACCGCAGGCGGTTCGATTATGACCTTGCAGCAGCGCTGGCGCATTGGCTTTGACATTGGCGGCACCTTCACCGACTTCATCCTCTATGACGGCGAGAAGCGCAGCGTTCAGCTTCACAAGCGGCTGACCACGCCGCACGATCCGTCCGAGGCGGCGCTGATCGGCCTCGAGGAGCTGGTCGCCATGAGCGGCGTGAAGCTCGCCGACGTCAGCGAGATCGTGCACGGCACGACGCTGGTCACCAACGCCGTGATCGAGCGCAAGGGCGCCAAGCTCGGTCTTGTCACCACCGGCGGCTTCCGCGATCTGCTCGAACTCGGCACTGAGCAGCGTTACGACATCTACGATCTCTTCCTCGAATTTCCGAAGCCGCTGGCGCCGCGCGACCTGCGCCTCGAGGTCTCCGAGCGCATCGATCGCGACGGCCATGTCGTGACCGCGCTCGACCAGGAAGAAACGCGCCGCGTGCTGCGCCGCCTCGCCGAGGATGGCTGCGAGGCGATCGCGGTGTGCCTCATCAACGCCTATCGCAATCCCGAGCACGAGCGCGCCATCGGCCGCATCGCCGCCGAGGAGATTCCCGGAGTGTCGATCTCGCTCTCCAGCGACGTCGTTTCCGAATTGTGGGAATACCAGCGCTGCGTCACCACATGCGCCAACGCCTATGTGCAGCCGCTGATGGACCGCTACCTGCGGCGCCTGCAACGCGAACTGGCGACGCGCGGCTTCAAGGGCGACTTGCGCCTGATGCATTCGGCCGGCGGGCTCGTGTCGCCGGATACCGCGCGCGACTTTCCCATCCGCCTGCTCGAAAGCGGTCCCGCCGGCGGCGGACTCGCGACCGCTCTGTTCGGCGCGCTCGCCGGCAAGAAGGATGTCATCTCCTTCGACATGGGCGGCACGACCGCGAAGGCCTGCATGATCGAGGACGGACGCTGCGAGATCGCACCGATGATGGAGGCGGCGCGCGTTCATCGCTTCACCAAGGGCTCCGGCCTGCCGATCAAGGCGCCGGTGATCGACATGATCGAGATCGGCGCCGGCGGCGGCTCGATCGCAGCGATCGACGAGGTCGGCCTTTTGAAGGTCGGTCCGCATTCGGCGGGCTCGGATCCGGGCCCGGCCTGTTACGGCATGGGCGGAACGATGCCGACCGTGACCGACGCCAATCTCGTGCTCGGCTACTATGATCCGGGCTTCTTCCTCGGCGGCCGCATGACGCTCGATCTCGACGCGGCGAGGCGCGCGATGTTGACCGTCGCGCAGCCGCTAGGCCTCTCGGCGGAGCAGGCGGCCTGGGGCGTGCACAAGGTCGTCGTCGAAAGCATGGCGGCGGCGGCGCGCGTGCATCTCGTCGAGAAGGGCAAGGATCCGCGCCGTTATGCGATGGTCGGTTTCGGCGGCGCGGGCCCCGCGCATGCGACCGACGTCGCGCGCGTCATGGGCGTCGGCGAAGTGATCATTCCGCCGGCCTCCGGCGCTGCGTCCGCGCTCGGCTTCCTCGCGGCGCCCCTGTCGTTTGAACTGGTGCGTTCGCTGCCCGTCGAGCTCTCCGACGGCTTCGACGCGGCTGCGATCAATCGCACTCTGTCGGAGATGGAGCAGGAAGGCCGCCGCCGGCTCGCCGAGGCCGGCGTCGCGTCGGGCGACGTCGTCGTCGAACGCACCGCCGACATGCGCCTCGTCGGACAGATGCACGACATCTCCGTCGTGCTGCCGGCCGGGCCGATCTCCCACGCGAGCCTCGACGCCATTCGCGAGGCCTTCGTGAAGGCCTACTCAGCGCGCTACACCTCGGTCTATGAGGGCGCACGCATGGAGGCGGTCAATTTTCGCGTCCGCTGCACCGGGCCGACGCCCAAACTCTCGCTCGCCGGCGCCACCGGCGGCGGCGATGTCGCGGCCAAGATCAAGGGCAGGCGCCGCGCCTGGTTCGAGCAGGGCGCCGTGGAAGCGACGGTCTATGACCGCTACGCGCTGCGTCCCGGCGATGCGTTCGCCGGTCCCGCGATCATCGAGGAGCGCGAGGCGACCACAGTCGTCCCGCCTGGCGATCGCTTCGAGGTCGACGCGAGCCTGAATCTTCGCATCCGTATCGGCCTCGCCGCCGAGCACGAGGCGATCGTCACGTCCGAAATGACGCACGATCAGGCCGTGCGCCGCATCGAGTCTGATCCGATCTCCCTCGAGATCATGTGGAGCCGCCTCGTCAACGTGGTCGAGGAGATGTGGCTCACCGTCTGCCGCACCGCCTTCTCGCTGGTGATCTCGGAGGCGCAGGACTTCGCCTGCGAACTGCTCGATCCGCAGGGCGAGACGCTGGCCCATTCGCCGCGCGCCATGCCGGTGTTCAACCTGACGCTGCCGCGCGCCGTCAAGGCCTTGCTCGAACGCTATCCGGCTGAGACGCTGAAGCCCGGCGACGTGCTCGTCACCAACGATCCGTGGCTCTGCGCCGGCCATCTCTTCGACATCGCCGTCGTGACGCCGGTGTTCAAGGGAAGCCGTCTCGTCGGGCTCATGGGCACCGTCGGCCACGTCTCCGACATCGGCGGCACCAAGGATTCGCTGCATGCGCGCGAAATCTTCGAGGAAGGCTTCCAGATTCCGCCGATGAAGCTGGTCGAAGCGGGCAAGCCGAACGAAACCCTGTTCCGTCTGCTTGGCGAGAATGTGCGCAATCCCGAGCAGGTGCTGGGCGACGTGCATTCCTTCCTCGCTGCGAACGCGATCGGCGCGGAGCGCCTCCTCGCCTTCATGGACGATTACGGCATGCACGATCTGAGCGCGCTGGCGAGCGTGGTGCAGGGCCTGTCGGAGCGCGCCATGCGCGACGCCATCGCCGCCATTGCGGACGGCGTCTATCGCTCCGAGATCCACAACAATCCGCTCGGCGAAACTCTGCGCTATCCGCTCAAGCTGACGGTGAAGGGCGATCAGATCGAGCTCGACTTCGACGGCGTGCCGCCGCAACTGCCGCAGGGCGGCTTGAACTGCACGCTGAACTACACCGCGGCGCACGCAACCTATCCGCTGAAATGCATGCTGACGCCGTCGGTGCGCGGCAACGCCGGCTGTTATCGCGCCTTCAGCGTCAAGGCGCCGGAGGGCTCGATCCTGAACTGCAAGCGGCCCGCGGCGGTCAATCTGCGCACGCGCACCGGCTGGTACCTCGCGCCGAACATCTTCCGCGCGCTGAGCGACGCGGCGCCCGGTCGGGTGCAGGCCTTCACCGGGCTTGCGGTCGCGATGAATGTCTATGGCCAGGATCGCGAAGGCCGCACCTATTCCGACATGCTGTTCTCCGGCGGCGGACAGGGCGCCTGGAGCCGCGGCGACGGAAAGGCGGGCCTGCTCTGGCCCACCTCGGCGGCGAACACGTCGATCGAGCTGTTCGAGGCGCGCGCCCCGGTGCTCGTGCTGGAGAAAGGCTATTTGCCCGACTCCGGCGGTGCCGGCGAACATCGCGGCGGGCTCGGCCAGCGCATCCGTCTGCGCAAACTGCACGACGACGGCATGACGACCCTGGTGTCGGTCTATCCGGAAGGCGTGAAGAATCCGATCGAAGGCCTCGAAGGCGGCAAGCCGGGCGGCGAGGCTTCAGGCCGCGTCGTCGACGCCAACGGCCGCGTGCTGCGCGATTGCGGAACCGGCAAGCTCGTGCAGCTCACGACAACGAACGAGATCGTCGAACTGATCCTCGCCGGCGGTTCCGGCTATGGCGATCCGCGCAAGCGTTCGCGCGAGACGATCCTGCGCGACATTGCGCTTGGTTATGTCACGCAACATGGCGCGCGCCACGACTATGGATTTGGCGATGACGAAGCGGCGCAACGCGCGCCCGCTGATCTGTTGATGGCATGAAAATTGAATGATGCGAGCGACAACATTGTCGCTCGCGAGGAGACGACGGAGGACGTGACATGAAATTCGACAGACGACAAATGCTCGCCGCGACAGGCGGCGCGCTCGCCAGTGTGACGCTGCCCGACGCGCTCTTCGCCCAGCAGAGCGGCCGCAAGATCCTCATCATCGCATCGAACCAGGACATTCCGAACTTCGATCCGCACATCGCCACCGGCTATTCGGCGAGCATGCTGCTGCGCAACGTGTACGACTCGCTTGTGCGCGCAGAAGGCAATCCGCCGAAACCTGTCCCGCATCTGGCAACCTCGTGGACGATATCGGACGATGGTCTCGAGTATGTCTTCAAGCTCGATCCGGCGGCGAAATTCCATGACGGCTCGCCTGTCACCGCAGAGGACGTCGCCTATTCCTTCGCCCGCCTGATCCGTTTGAACCGCGGCAACGCCTGGATGATCCAGGGTATCGTCCCGCAGGACGGCGTGACCGCCGCCGACGCGCAGACCGTGCGCGTCAAGCTGGCGAAACCGTTCGCCGCTTTCCTGCAGGTCCTGCCCTGGGTCTGGATCGCGTCGAAGAAGCAGGTGGAGGCCAATCTCGGAAATGACGACGGCCAGACCTACCTGCGCACCACGCTCGCGTCCTCGGGCGCCTTCCGCGTGCGCCGCGCCGAAGCCGGCAATCTCTACGAGCTGGAGCGCGTGGCGGACGGCTGGAAGAAGGGCGGCGGCAATCTCTCCGGCGCGATCTGGAAGATCACGCGCGAGACGGCGACGCAGCGCCTGATGGTCCAGCGCGGCGAGGCGCATATGTCGGTCGATCTCACCAGCGAAGACATGGACGCGTTGAAAAACCAGCCCGGCATCGTGCGCGTGCTGGAGCCGGAATACCGCACCTTCTCGATCAAGATGAATACGCGGCACGGGGCGCTCGCCGACATCGAATTGCGCAAGGCGATCTCCTACGCCTTCAACTATCAGGCGATGCTCGACGCCGCAGGCTACGCCGATCTGATGATCGGGCCGCTGCCGCACGGCATTCTCGGTCATGATCCGTCGCTTTCAGTCTACAAGACCGACCTGGACAAGGCGAAGGAGCATCTGGCGAAGTCGAAGACGCCGAACGGCGGCATCAAGCTGACGATGGCCCACGTGTCCGGTCTCGATCAGCAACGGCGCTGGGCGCTTGTCATGCTCGACAGCCTGAAGAAGCTGAATATCGATCTCGACATCAAGCCGATGATCTGGCCGGACATGGTCGCTTCCTGCCGCTCGCCCGAAACGTTCCCGGACCTCTTCCCGGTCTATCAGACGGCGAACTATGGCGATCCCGACAATATCGCCTATGCCGCCTATCATTCCTCGCGCAACGGCAACTGGCAGAACGCGGTCTATAGCAATCCGAAGGTGGACGCCCTGATCGAGAAGGGCCGCTCCGAGCAGGATGAGGGCAAGCGCAAGGCGATCTACAAGGAATTCCAGGAAGCGGTGATCGCCGACGCGCCGGACATCTTCGGCGTGCTGGAGCAGCGCAAGCTCGCCATGCGCGACACGGTGCTCAACTTCAAGTTCACGCCGGTGGCGTCGAACGCGGTCGAGCTTTCCCGCTGTCGCTGAAGTAATGAGCCATCGCCGCCGGGCGGCCTGTCCGGCGGCGCTTCTCCGAGAGCGGGATACAAGAAAATGGAAACCGGTCTTTCGCAGAATCCCGCTCTCGATCTTGAAACCGATCACGTTCATGATTTTGGACGGCTTCTGTCCGCAATCATCGTGATCCAGGAGCGCGCATGCTCGCCTTCGCTCTGAGACGTATCATTCTGCTCGTTCCGGTGCTGATCGGATTGACGATCCTCGTCTTCGCGATCGCGCGACTGCTGCCGGGCGATCCGGTGGCGCTGGCAGCGGGACCGAATGCGACGCCCGCCGAAATCGCCGCCTATGGCAAGGAGTTCGGTCTCGACCGGCCAATCGTCGAACAATACTGGCGGTATGCCACCGGCCTGCTGCGCGGCGACTGGGGCGTCTCGATCTACACGCGGCGTCCGGTGTCGGAAGATCTCGCCGCCTATCTGCCGGCGACGCTCGAACTCGTCTTTGCGGCGATGCTGCTCGCCGTCATCATCGGCATTCCCGCCGGCCTCATGGCGGCCGTCTATCGCGATCGCTGGCCGGACTACGTGTCGCGCGTCGTCTCGCTCGGCGCGATCTCGATGCCGCGCTTCTTTCTCGGCCTCCTGCTGCAGCTCGGCTTCGCCATGTGGCTCGGTCTTCTGCCGCTCGGCGGGCGGTTTCCGTTGACCGAGGATCCGCCGGCGCTCGTCACCGGATTCCTCACCATCGACGCCCTGATCGCGCGCGATCTGTCGGCGCTCGGCATTGCGCTCCAGCATCTTCTGCTTCCGACTGTGGCGATGAGCCTCTCTCCGCTCGCGACCATCACGCGCATGATGCGCGCCTCGACCATTGAGGTGCTGCAGCAGGATTATGTGCTCACCGAGCGGGCGCTCGGCCTGTCGCAGCGGCTCATCGTGTTCAAGTATGTGCTGCGCAACGCCGTCTCCGCGACGCTGACCGTCATCGGCCTCTATTTCGGCTGGCTGCTCGGCGGCACCGTGCTTGTCGAGACCGTGTTCGACTGGCCGGGGATCGGGCTCTACGCTACCAAGGCCGTGGTGACGCAGGACTTCATGCCGGTGATCGGCGTGACCCTGTGCATCGGCTTCATGTTCGTCGCCGCCAATCTGATTGTGGATCTGCTTTACGGCGTGATCAATCCCAAGGTGCGCTACGCATGACGACCGTCGACGCCGCAGCCGCGCCCCTTTCCGCACGCCGCGAAATGTGGCGGCGGAGCGTCTATCGCTTTCGCCAAAGCACATTGTCGATCGTCGGACTGGCGCTCGTCCTCGCTCTGATCTTCATTGCTGTCTTCGGGCCGTTTCTTGCGCCCTATCCGGATCAGTCGCGGGCGGCATCGACACCGCGGCGCGGTTCCAGGCTCCGTCGGCGCGCCACCTGTTCGGAACGAACGAACTCGGCCAGGACATGTTCTCGCTGGTGATCGCGGGAACCCGCGTCTCGCTGTTCGCCGCGCTCGCCGTCGTCGTGCTCGGCGCGCTGGTCG
>CAVWTB010000036.1:0-18369 GCA_963757845.1 uncultured Alphaproteobacteria bacterium | reverse complement strand
GCTCGGAGACGTCGTTGCCGAGGCAATAGCCGGCAATGTGGGAGAACGACGACGGCCTGGATGTATATATTTCGCGCGCTTGCCGATGATGATGCCAAGCTCGACTTCCCAATCGAGTTTTGTTGGAGCCGCGCGGCTTCTCCACCGGATCATTCGGACCAGAGATGAAGTCACGGCTTTCAGGAAAATAATCAGTTCGCTCGGAAGCGGCATGCCTACTTCGGCGGCGTGGTCACTGTAGTTCAGTCCGATCGCGACGAACTTCGACCGCGTCGACCGGGCGCCCAGCCGCGCGCCGTTGGGCAGGCGCGGCAGGCTCGTCGGATCATGCCGCGATCCGCTCCATTGTCGTCCGAAAGCACGTCACCGGAAATGTCCTTCACATGCGAGGACAGGTCGCGGACGTGACCATCCTTGTCGAGAAGTCCGGGCCGCTCCTTGCCTGCTTCGCCAAATCGTACAAGTTTCATGTGCTACCCCCGATTTGCCTTCAATGTCGTCCCCGCCACGGCAACCTGTCTCATCACAAATGCGCGGAGTGCTGGATGCCCGCCCTCGCGGTCCACGACGGACATTTTACGCAGCGAAATACTTGAACCGGTCGCCGTCACGCTTGATGGTGCCGGCGTCGAAATGCCCGCCGATCACCAGCGTCCCGGTGTCGGCAAAGCGCGAGAACAGCTCGCGCTTGGTCTTGCCGGACTGCACGGGATCGGAGTCCGGCGACGCCGACCATTCCGTATGCCACATCTGGCAGGGATGGTGCGCTACGTCGCCGGTGAGCAGGCCTTCCTCGCCGTCGGACTTGATGTGCACGCTGACGTGGCCGGGGCTGTGACCCGGCGTCGAGATCAGCGTCAGCTCGTCGCAAATCCTTGCGGTGGGGGCGACCAGCTCCGCCTTGTTCGCATCCATGATCGGCTTGACCGAATCCTCGAACACTGCCGCGTGCGACGGCGTCGGCGCGTTGTCGCGCCAGTGTCGTATTCCGGCTTGACGAAGATGTAGCGCGCGTTCTCGAACGTCGGCACCCACTTGCCGTTCACGAGTTTCGTGTTCCAGCCGACGTGATCGACATGCAGATGCGTGCAGAAGACGGTGTCGATCGACTCGGGCGGATAGCCGGCTTTTGTCATGTCCTCGAGGAACGGCTTGTTCAGCTTGTTCCAGGTCGGCACGCCGCGGTTTTCCTTGTCGTTGCCGATGCAGGTGTCGACGACGATGCGCCGCGTCGGCGTTTCGACGATCAGCGAATGGATCGACATCTTCAGCTTGCCGCCGTCGGTGGCGAAATCGGGGATCAGCCAGGGCAGCTGCTGGATCTCGTTGTAGGTCGCCTGCGGCAGCATGAAGCGTGTGCCGCCTTCCACCGCGATTTCGGTGATCTTGGTGATTTTCACCTTGCCGACCTTCCAGCTCATGCAAGCGTCTCCCCGGATGCCGTTTGTTGTTCTTATCGTGCGCAATCGACGACGACGGTGCCGAGCTTGGTGCCGGCTTCCACCGCAAGGTGCGCCTCGACCGTTTCCTTCAGCGGAAACTGCGCGGCGACCATGTGGATGCGTTTGCCGCCGCGAGCCACTCGGCCATGCCGGCTTGCGCCTTCCGCTGCAGCGGCATCGGTGTCAGCGGTAATTGCATGCCGTAGATCGTCACGTTCTTGCTGGTGAGCACACGGATCGTCACCTGCGGCTTCAGGTTGCCCTTGGTGGCGTAGATCGCGACGGTGGAGAAGCGCGCAAGGATCTTCTGGTGGTCTCGATATTGCCGCCGAAATCCACCTCGACGATGCGGTCGACACCCTTCGGCTCGAACGCGCGGATGCGCTGGACGACGTCTTCTTTTTTATAGTCGATCACGAGGTCGGCGCCGGCAGCACGCGCGACCTCGGCCTTCTGCGGCGAGCTCACCGTGGTGATGACGCGCGCGCCACCCCACTTCGCAAGCTGGATGCCGTAGTGTCCGACGGCGCCCGCGCCGCCGGTGACCAGCACGGTCTGGTCCTTGATCGGGCCTGCGTGAAACAGGCAAACCCACGCCGTCATGCCCGGCACGCCGAGCGTGGCGCCTTCCGCAAACGAGACGTTGGCGGGCAGGGGCGTGACGAGATTTTCGTCGAGCGCGATGTATTCGGCGGCGGTGCCGAAGGCGCGGCCGTTGCGCTGGCCGTTATAGAGCCAGACCCGATCGCCTTCCTTGAACCGCTTGGCGCCGGGGCCGACCTGGTCGACGATGCCGGCGCCGTCGCTGTTGGCGATCACCCGCGGATATTCCATTCGGTCGGCGCTGCCGCCGCGGCGATAGGTGTCGGACGGATTGACGCCGGAGGCCTCGAGCTTGATGCGGACCTCGCCTTGTCCCGCCACAGGCGTCGGCATCTCGCCGTAGTTGAACACCTCGCGCGCCGGTCCCTGCCGGTCGTACCAGACTGCCTTCATACTCGTCCTCGAACGTTCTTCTTGTTGCTGTTTGCTTTAAGACAGAGTGCCGCGGAACGCGCCGCCGTCCAGCAGGAGATTTTGGCCGGTGATGTAGCCGGCATGCTGACTGCACAGGAACGCGCAGGCCGCGCCGAATTCCGCCGGATCGCCGAAGCGGCCCGAAGGATGCTCCTTCGACCGCTGCGCGATCAGCTCTTCCACGGAAACACCTTTCGCCTTGGCGTCGGCCGCGTTGACGGAGCGAATGCGGTCGGTGACGAACGGACCCGGCAGCAGGGCGTTGATCGTCACGCCGTTGACGATGGTCTTGCGGGAGAGGCCGGCGACGAAGCCGGTAAGGCCGGCGCGGGCGCCGTTCGACAGGCCGAGCGTGTCGATCGGGGCCTTCACGGCGGCCGAAGTGATGTTGACGATGCGCCCCCACTTGCGCGCCATCATGCCGTCCACCGTCGCCTTGATCAGCTCGATCGGCGTCAGCATGTTGGCGTCAAGCGCCTTGATCCAGTCGTCGCGGGTCCAGCTGCGGAAATCGCCGGGCGGCGGTCCGCCGGCATTGTTGATCAGGATGTCCGGTTCCGGACAGGCCTTCAGCACCGCCTCGCGCCCGGCGGGCGTCGTGATGTCGCCGGCGATCGCCGTGACCTTCACCTGATACTTGGAGCGGATGTCGTTGGCGGTTTTCTCCAGCGCCTCCGCGCCGCGCGCGGTCAGCACGACATCGACGCCGTCGGCGGCCAGAAATTCGGCGCAAGCCTTGCCCAAGCCCTTGCTGGAGGCGCAGACGATCGCCTTCTTGCCCTTGATGCCCAGATCCATGAACGCCTCCGAATTTTCTTAGTAAGGCCGGATTTGAAGCAGTTTTTGTCTGGAGATGAAAGCCTATCCAGCCTTTGCTTGAGCATATCAGTATGGCGTGGCAATGGTGCCGCGTACAGGAACATAAGCGACCCGGGTGCGCGTCATGGCCGATCTGTTCGACGTCTCGAAGGAAGTGGTTTTGGTTACCGGCGCGTCGCAGGGACTGGGGCGGCATTTCGCGCGGCTGCTGGCGGCGCAGGACGCGTCGGTCGTGCTGGCCGCGCGACAGCTGGGCAAGCTCGAAGGCCTGGCAAGGGAAATCAATGCAAACGGCGGCCGCTCCGCGCCGGTGCTCATGGATGTCACCGATCGTGCGTCGATTGTGAAGGCGTTCGACGCGGCCGAGACGCTGATCGGTCCTGTGTCAGTTCTGATCAACAACGCCGGCGTCGTCGTGGAAAAGGCGGCGGTCGATCAGACCGAAGCCGATTGGGACAAGGTGCTGAACGCCAACCTCAAGGGCTCGTTCTCGGTCGCAACCGAATTCGCCCGGCGCTGCATCGCGCGCAAGGCGGGCGGCAGCGTGATCAACATCTCATCGGTGCTGGGCATCGGCGTGATCGGTCACGTCTCGACCTATTCCGCCTCGAAGGCCGCGCTGATCCAGCTGACAAAATCGTTCGCGCTGGAATGGGCCTCGAAAGGCATTCGCGTCAACGCGCTGGCGCCCGGCTACATCGACACCGAGTTCAACCACGACTTCTGGACGACGCCGCCGGGCGAGCGGCTGATCAAGGGAATTCCGCAGCGCCGGCTCGGCCAGGAAAGCGATCTCGACGGCGCGATCCTGCTGCTCGCCTCGCAGGCGTCGCGCTACATGACCGGATCGGTCATCACCGTCGACGGCGGATTTTTGCTGGCCTGAGCAATATGACGTCAGGTAGCCAACTGACGGGACAGACTGTAGCGACTACTTGGCCGGCGGACGAACGCGCTTCAGGATTTTTTCGCGAACTTCAGGGTTGTTCTGTGCCACCCTGATGATCGAGGTGTACTCCTCGATCGAGAGACCTTGACCCGTGACTGCATCGGCAAGGGCTTTGCTGCCCTCATCGGCAATCCGTTGTCTGTCAGATGGGGCCGCAGCTTCGATCCGTTGCTGATAACTCTCCTTGACGCTGGCCACCTGCTCGATGGCAGCAGCCGCTGCATCGAGCTTCTGGTCTGGAATATTCTGCGACTGCTCGGAAGAACTCGGCGACGGCGATTGGGTCTGAGCGTTCACAGCGGGAACCGAGAGAAGCCACGTGCCAGTCAGAACCGCGGCGGCGAGAGGTCGCATCAATAGTCGCATGCTTGTTTCCTGATCACTGTGCCCCGCCGCTGCAAGCGGCAAACCACGACGGCAACAGCGTGTGGCGACATTAGTTCCGGCTGGTTCATTGATCCTGGAATGTCGAGCATGCCGGTCGAGGTGAGTGCGCGTAGATCTGGGAAATGGCAAGACATAAGCGTGACCGAAACAAGGGCAACGGTGCTTGGACTGCTCTCGACGAGTGCGTCGGAGGAACCGTTTGGCGTTTGATCACGTTGAGCAGGAGACGGCGCGTCACTTTGCGTCGTAGCGCGAACCAATCGAAATCCGCGAGCAAGACTGGAGCAAGCGATGAAATTGACGTCCGCACAGATCGAGCAAACCCTCAGCCAATTCGAAGCCAGGGCCCTTCCCAATAATCACCCGATCGTTCCGCGGCTGACCGAGTTGTTCGGGGATCACACTTTCTTCCTCGACAGTAACGGACTGAACATCGTCGAGCCGACCGTTGAGGCCCCTCGGGAGGGCACTGAGGCGGCGAGGGTTGTGAATCTTGCGAACTGGGGCGATGCGAATCTGCAGCAGCCTGGCGCCGCATGAGCCCGAACCGACGGAGGCAATCGTCGAACTTGGGTCCAAGCATTGAGTCCGTCGGTCAATTCACCCGCATCTCCGCCTTGATCATGTCGGCGGCCTTCTCGCCGATCATGATGGTCGGCGCGTTGGTGTTGCCGCCGATCAGCGTCGGCATGATCGATGCGTCGACCACGCGCAGGCCCTGCATGCCGTGCACTTTCAGCGTCGGATCGACCACGGCGAGCGGATCGTTGACGCCCATCTTGCAGGTGCCGACCGGGTGATAGACCGTGTCGACGCGATTGCGCAGCACATTGCGGATGTCGTCGTCGGTCGACGACGCCGTTGGTGAAGACATCGGCTGTCTGCAGCGCCTTCAGCGCCGGCGCGTCGAGCAGCCGCCGCGTCAGCTTGAAGCCTGCGACCATGGTTTCGAGATCGTCCTCCTCGCCGAGGAAGTTCGGATCGATCGCGGGCGGCGCCATCGGGTCGGCGCTCTCGCAGCCAGACGCTGCCCCGGCTCTTCGGCCGCAGCAGGCAGACGTGGCAGGAGAAGCCGGTGCCCCAGCGCGGCTTGCGGCCGTGGTCGCTGACCATCGCGGTGCAGAAGTGCAGCTGGATGTCGGGCACGGCAAGATCGGGCCGCGTCTTCAGGAAGCCGCCGGTCTCGGCGACGTTCGAGGTCATCGGCCCGCGCCGTTCGCGGCGATACTGGGCGATGGCCTTGAAGATGCGGACGATGCCCGGGACCCGACAGGCCGGCGAAGTAGGGCGCGTCGGAGGCGAAGCCGAACACGAAGTCCGGATGATCCTGCAGGTTTTGTCCGACGCCCGGCAGGTGATGCACCGAGGCGATGCCGTGTTTTTGCAAGCGCGCCGCGTCGCCGACGCCGGACAGCATCAACAGCTGCGGCGACTGGAACGCGCCGGAGCTCAGGATCACCTCGCGCCGCGCGCGAAGCTGCTTCGTCTCGTTGCCCTGGCGGTATTCGACGCCGACCGCGCGCTTGCCGTCGAACAGGATGCGCGTCGCGTGCGCCTTGGTCTCGACGCGCAGGTTCGAGCGTTTGCCCATGAACGGATGGATGTAGCCGCGCGCGGCGCTCCAGCGCTCGCCGTTCTTCTGGGTCACCTGATAGATGCCGAGGCCTTCCTGCTCGGCGCCGTTGAAATCGTCGGATTGATCGGCCACTGCAGTTCGCGCGCGGCCTGCAGGTAGATCTCCTGCACCGGATTGTCGGACTGCAGCTTGCGTGACGTTCAGCGGTCCGCCCTTGCCGTGATACTCGCCGTCGAACTCGGTGTTGTTCTCCGAGCGCTTGAAGTAGGGCAGCACGTCGCCGTACGACCAGCCGCTGTTGCCGAGCGAGGCCCAGTGGTCGTAGTCGGACTTGTGGCCGCGGATGTAGACCATCGCGTTGATGGCCGACGAGCCGCCGAGCCCCTGGCCGCGCGGCTGATAGCCGATCCGGCCGTTCAGGCCCTATCTGCGGCACGGTGTTGAACGCCCAGTTGTTGACCTTGCCGGAGATCATCAGGATCAGCGCGCCGGGCGTGGTCACGACCCAGTTGTCGTTCTTGCCGCCGGCCTCCAGCAGGGCCACCGAGGTGGCGGGGTCCTCGCTCAGCCGGCTCGCCACCGCGCAGCCGCCGGAACCCCCGCCCACGACGACAAAATCGAACTCGTCGGCCATGACGTTTCCCCCTCAAAATTGCCCTGTCGCCGGCCGGTTTCGACCGGTCTTGACGCTTGATCTTAAGGGCTTTTTGCCGCTGTCGCAAAATCATCAAAAAGAATGCCGCAAGGGCCCTTTCCAAACAGAAGCACGGTTGCTAATACCCGCCCGCACCGCGAAGGCTTAGAGCCTCGCGGGGACGTGACTGGCGCGGGGTGGAGCAGCCCGGTAGCTCGTCAGGCTCATAACCTGAAGGTCATAGGTTCAAATCCTATCCCCGCAACCAATCAGTCTCTGAAAGTGCATCAATGAAACAGCCCGCCGCGCGCGGGCTTTTTCGTGGGCCGGCCATCGCGTCAGCGTGTGAGAAGCCCTGATCTCAGTTTGCGCCCGGCGCGCTCGCGGTGACGGAGATGCTTGTTGCGGCCCGTGACCGGGGTCTCCTCAGCCGCTTCGTCTTCCGTTGCCGCGCGTCGCACGCCTACATTGCGGGCGCCCCAAAATTTGCATCGGCGCGTGCACCCTTTACCGGGATTTAACCGCGACACCTGAGAGTGGCTCCTCAAGTCAAGTCACTGACTTTCGATTGTCTTGGAATCCATACGCATCGCGTCCGGCTTGACGCGCGCCAGAATGGTCCAGGCGCGTCATTGGGGGAGCTGGCGATGCTGAAAAAGGCATTCTTCTCGCTATTGGTCGCGAGCCTCGTGGGCTTGCCGCAGGCGCCGGCGAGCGCGGCTGAGGGCGAGGCTGGCGAAGGCGAGACCCAGACCCAGACCCAGGTCCAGAAGATCCAGGTCCAGGTCCAGACCAAGGTCCAGCCCGAGTTCACCTTGCGCTTCGGCACCATCAATTCCGAGGGCACAACCAGCTACGACAAGGTGATCGTGCCGTTCGCGCGGGACATCGAGAAAGAGTCCGAGGGACGCATCGAGGTCGCACTGAAGCCGCTTGGCGGGTACGGCAAGCCGAACGAGCTCTTCAACATGGTCGAGAAGGGCGACATCGAAATCGCAGCGACCGTCCAGGGCTACACTCCGGGCCGCTTTCCCCAGTCATCGGTGATGGAATTGCCGCTGATGTACGAGAACTCGATCGCCGGCACGCGGGCGATGATGGGGCTCTACAAGGAAGGCCTGCTCGACAAGGATTACGCATCGGTCAAGGTGCTCGCGCTCTACGTCCTGCCGCCTTACCCGATCTTCACCACCGGCAAGAAGATCCAGACGGCGCGCGATTTCCGCGGGCTTCGCATCCGCACCCCGAGCGTCACGGTGGGGCTCGCTCTGCGGAAGCTCGGCGCCATTCCGCTCGGTGTGCCGATCAATCTGATCGGCGACACGCTGGACGCCAACATCGTCGATGCGATCACCTATGGCTGGGACTCGCTCACCACCACCAAGGGCGCCAAGGACAAGGTCCTCGCCGATCAGGTGAGCGTCGCCATCGATGCCAGTCTTGCCGCGCCGGCGCTGATGATCGTGATGAACAAAGCCAAGTTGGACGCGCTGCCGGCCGATCTGAAGGCGATCATCGAAAAGCACAGCGCGGATCTCGCGAACGAAAGTGCGCGCGTGCGCGAGGAAATGGAAGCGGTCTCGAAAGCGAAGATCAAGTCCGACCCGCGCTTCACCACGCTCAGCTTCACGGCGGAGCAGCGCCAGAGCCTGGAGCGCGTGATCGCGCCGTCCATTACCGATTGGAAGTCCAGCATGGACAAGCAAGGCATCGACGGCAACCGTTTGTACAAGCGGGCGCGCGAGCTGGTCCAGCAGTCGAAGGTGGCGGCCAATTGAGGTTGCTCGCTTCGTATCGCGTCGATTCTCCGATATGAGAGCGACCGAGCAAAGCGAGAGTTCGCAGACACGCGGGCGGGGGCTCGCAACTTTCGTCCGGTGACTTGCACCGGCTTAAACGCGATCAGAGGGCGATCAAGTGGCAAAGTTCGGAATCAAGGCCAAACTCTTCTTTGCCTTTGCGGCAGTCTCGGGCACGACAGTGATCGCCGGCGCGGCCGGCTGGCTGTTGTTCTCGCAGGTCGGGACGCTGTTTCACGACGTCTCCGGCAAGAACATCCCCGAGATCGTCGGCACGCTCGGCCTGCAGACGGAGACCCAGGCGCTCGCAGCCGGTGCGCCGGCCATGCTGGCGGTGCAAAGCCAGGCCGACCGCACGCGCGAACTGGCCGCTCTGAAAGCCCGGCAGGAGCAGGTTGCAAAGCGGCTCGACGCGATCGCAGGCCTGCAATCGGACAAGCAGGCCATCGACCGGCTGAGAGGCGTTGAATTCGACGATCAACGACAAGCTTGCGGCACTCGATGCCGCTGTCGATTCCCGCCTCAAGCTCAGCGCACGCGGCGAAGACCTCCGCAGCAAGGCGGTCAGCACGCAGGCCACCATCAACGACGCCCTGCTTCCAGCGCTTGAAAAGGCGCAAACGGAAGTGACCATGGCGTCGATGACCGCGGGCGGCGACGCGCATCAGTCGACCATGACCTTGCTCCGCCTGGTGTCGCGCGATGTGCCGCTGTCCCAGGGGCTGGCCGACCTGGTCGGCTTCGTCAATCTCGGGTCCGGCATGCTGGAAAGTGCCTCCGGTGCGCAAGGCGTTCCGGATATCAACTCCCTGCAGAAGGGATTTGTGGACATGACCGACCGCGTGGCTGAGAAACTCGACATCGTCGAGGCGCTCCGGTCCACGGAAGGTCTGCGCAAGGCGATCGACGGCTGGATCACACTCGGTTCGGGCGAGGGCAGCATCTTTGAAAACCGTCGCAAGGAGCTGGCGGCGCGCCAGTCGGCGCTGAAGCTGCTCGGCGAAGCGCGCGCGATCACCGAGGATCTGGCGAACGAGGTCGCAGCTCAGGTCACGGGCATGAACGTGCGAACCGCTGAGGCCACCGATCGCGCGGATGCGGCCATCGCATTCGGCACCCTCACCATGGTCGCGATCGCGGCAGCGAGCGTCGTCGGTGCGCTCCTGATCGTCTGGCTCTACATCGGCCGCAACCTTGTCGCCCGGCTGGTGGGCCTCGAGAACGTCATGACGCGGCTTGCCGGCGGCGACCTCTCGGCCGAGATCAACGTGCGGCCGGGCGGTGACGAAGTCGACCAGATGGCGGGCGCGCTGGCCGTGTTCCGGACCGGAATTGTCCAGGCGAACGAGGCGGCCGCCGAACAGGCGAAAGAGCAGCGCGCCAAGCAGGAGCATGCAGCAGCGATCGATGCCTTGACGCGCGAATTCAACGATGGGGCGTCCCAGGCGCTCTCTTCCGTGTCGGCTGCGGCCGCGCACATGAAGGACTCCGCGGAGAAGATGGCCAACGTGGCGCGGCAGGCAAAAGTCCAGACCAGCGCGGTGACGGCCGCCTCGGCGCAGGCGGCGAGCAATGTGCAGACCGTGGCGGCGGCGACCGAGGAACTGACGAGCTCGATCACCGAGATTTCGCGGCAGGTCGGCGAATTGGCGCGCATCGCCGGGCGCGCGGTCGAGCAGGTCGGACGCAGCGAAGCGACCGTCACGGCGCTGGCGCAGGCCGCCCAGCGGATCGGCGAGGTGGTGAGCCTGATCAACACGATCGCCGAGCAGACCAATCTGCTGGCGCTCAACGCGACCATCGAGGCGGCGCGCGCCGGCGAAGCGGGCAAGGGCTTTGCGGTCGTGGCCTCGGAGGTGAAGAGCCTGGCCAACCAGACCGCCAAGGCGACCGAGGGCATCACGGCCCAGGTCTCGGCGATCCAGGGATCGACCCAGGAAGCGGTCGACACCATCAAGGGCATCGGCGAGATCATCGACAAGATGTCGGAGATCGCCACCACCGTCGCCTCCGCGGTCGAGGAGCAGGGCGCCGCCACCGCCGAGATCGCGCGCAACATTCAAGAGGCCGCCGCGGGCACGCGCGAAGTGTCGTCCAACATCGCCGGCGTGTCGGCCGCGGCCGACGAAAGCGGCCGCACGGCCGAGGATGTTCTGACATCCACGACCCGCCTGACCGAGGAATCCGAAGCGCTCGGCAGCGAGGTCGGCCAGTTCCTAAGCCGCATCAAGGCGGCGTGAGGGCTGAGGGCCAAACGCATCGAGACGAAAAGCCCGCCTCGCGCGGGCTTTTTCATGTCCGGTTGCGGGCGCCCTCGGCTCCACGCCGCACGCCGCTCCCAGTCCCGGCCACCGTCGCCTCCAGCTGCTCGCGCAGCCATAGATGCGCGGGATCCTTCTGAAAGCGGCGGTGCCAGACCATGTACATCGGCAGCTCCGCGATGGCGCGGGCCTTTTCCGCGAACGGAATGCGCACTGCTTGCGAAATCGCGCATCAGGTGGCTTGCAAGCCTGCTCGGCATGCTCGCCAGCATGCTTGAACCTTTCAGAAATGCCGGCACCCCGTTGAAGCTCGGCACGGCGATGGCGATGTCCCGGCGGATGCCGCGCCCCGCCAGCCTGCGATCGAAATCGAGCCGTTCGTTGTCGGTATAGACCACGGTGATATGCCGGGCGGCCAGATAGGCCGCGCGCGTGGCCGGCGGGCGACGTACGCTCGCATCGTAGTAGCAGACGTAGTGGTCCTTCAGCAGCAGCTTCTGCACGATATCGATGCCCGAGGGCGGCAGGGGCGTGATCAAGAGGTCGCAGCGGTTCTCGCGCAGCATCGCCGGCGAGGGTGATTGCGACGGGATCACGCGAAGGCTCAAGTCCCGCACCGACGCCTCGATGCGACGGAAGAAGCCCGGCAGCAGCAGGTCGCGCTGAAAATCGTTGGCGGCGATGGTCAGCGACAGCTGCGCTGTGGCCGGATCGAAGCTGGCGCTGCCGGCAAATGTCCGCATCCCGTCGATCAGCGCGCGCGCCTGCGCGGCAAGCGCCTGGGCGTGCGTGGTCGCGACGATGCCGCGGCCGGACTTCGCGAACAGCGGATCGCCGACGACGCGGCGAAGTTTTTGCAAGCCATGGCTCACCGCCGACTGGGTGATCCCAAGCCGAGTCGCTGCCTGGGTCACCGAGCCTTCTTCCAGCACGGCAAGGAAGAGCGACAGCGCGTGGCCGTCCAGCGCCAAATGATCGATTTTCTTCATGGAATTCATCATAATTCATCTATTTATTTTGAGAATAGGGAGCGTCATCCTCAGGCCAAGGAAACGAGGATCGATCCGGGCGGCGTTGCCCGGACGGGAGAGGACGCCTGAGATGAACGCACCCACTCGCATCGATGGGCCGAAACGCTGGCCGCACCAACCGTGGCGGACTGTCGCCGCGCGAGGCCGGCTTCTTCGCGCGTGACTGGGGCCTTCATCCGCCGCTGCATGCCCCGGGCTACAAGTCTTCCGTGCTGCGTTCGCCGCGCAACGCGCTGTTGTCGCTGGACAGCTCGGTCTCCGAACTCACGGGTCCGGTGTTCAACCACAACGACATCGGCGCGCTCGACAACGATCTGATCCGCAACTACGCCAAGGACGGCGACCCGATCGGCGAACGCATCGTGGTGCATGGCCGCGTGGTCGATGCCACCGGCCGCGGCGTGCCGGGCATGCTGGTCGAGTTCTGGCAGGCCAACGCCGCCGGACGCTACCGGCACAAGAAGGACACGTATCTCGCGCCGATCGATCCCAACTTCGGCGGCTGCGGCCGCACGCTGACCGATGCGAACGGCTGCTACACCTTCCGCACGATCAAGCCCGGCCCCTATCCGTGGCGCAACTACGCCAACAGCTGGCGCCCCGCACACATCCATTTCTCGGTGTTCGGCTCAGGCTTCGCGCAGCGGCTGATCACCCAGATGTATTTCGAGGGCGATCCCCTGGTCAAAACCTGCCCGATCGTGAACGCCATATCGGACAAGGATGCGGTCGAGCGGCTGGTCGCGCAGCTCGATCTGAACGCCAGCGCGCCGTTCGACTCGCTCACCTATCGCTTCGACATCGTGTTGCGCGGCCGGCGCTCGACGTTCTTTGAAAACCGCCCGGAGGGGAACTGAGCGATGAGCCACCCGCTGCCTTATCTGAAGGAAACCGCGTCGCAGACCGCCGGACCTTACGTCCACATCGGCCTGATCCCGCACATGGCCGGGTTCGAGATCTTCGAGAAGAACGTTGGCAACGTTCTCGCAGGTCCGAACACCAAAGGCGAGCGCATCGTTGTCGAGGGCCGCGTGTTCGACGGAGCCGGCACGCCGCTGCGCGATGTGCTGCTGGAGATATGGCAGGCGAACGCGGCCGGACGCTACAATCACCCGGAAGATGCGGGTTCTCATCCGCTCGACGACGACTTTCGCGGCTTCGGCCGCGCAGGCTCGGACTTCGACGGCGCCCTGTACACGTTCGAAACCATCAAGCCGGGGCCGATCGACGCACGCGGACGGCCGCACCAGCGCGCCGCATATCAATGTCTGGGTCGTCGCGCGCGGCATCAACATCGGGCTCAACACCCGCATCTATTTCTCGGACGAGGAGGCGGCGAACGCGGCCGATCCGGTGCTGAACCTGATCGAGCAGCCGGCGCGCCGATCGACGCTGATCGCGCAGGCGCAGCGAGCGGGGCGGCAAGACCGTCTACATGTTCGATATTCACCTGCAGGGTCCGGACGAGACGGTGTTCTTCGACGTTTGATCGCAAGCCGCCTAGTGGGCCTCGTCTGCCGCTGGCGGTTTGTGGCTCGCGACCCCCAGCATAACAAGCAGCACGCCTGCGACATCTTGCGCGCTGGGAACCTGTGCAAGAACGATGATGCCGATGATCGGTCGCAGTCGCCGGCAGCAGCGCCAGCATGAGGGCGAAGCTCGCGCGGTTCAGTCGCGACATGGCTAGCTGGTCGCATACATAGGGTATCACCGACGAACAGACCCCGACGCCAATGCCGGCGATGATCAACTCGGGTGAGGCGAACGCTCTGGCGGCCTGGACGAAGCCGATCGGCATGACGAAGAGCGCCGCGATCGCCATTGCCGCTCCGAGCTGCACGATGCCGCCACTCGCGCCAGCCTGAGATATTTTGTGGCCGAGCATGATGTAGCCGACGAACAGCGCGCCGTTCAGAAGCGACCAGAACAGCCCCAGCGGATCGCTCGACCATTTCACATCGATCAGCAGAAATACGCCAAGCACGGCAAGCGCCAGCGCCGCGACGTTGCGGGCGGTGCGGAGGCCATACAAGGCGACGCCGATCGTCCCGACGAATTCCATCGCCGCGACAAGGCTCATCGGCAGCCGGTCAAGCGCCAGATAGAACGCCGTGTTCATTGCGGCCAGACAGGCGCCGAGGCCGATCAGCAGGTATCGACTTCGTGGCGAGGCTGACCGGATGGTACGCCATGGTTTCGTCCATGGAGCGAAGATCAGTGCGGCGGAGGCAATCCTGATCCACGCAACGCCAAGAACGCCAATGGATGGGAACAAGAGCACCGCAAAGGACGGACCGAGATAGTGAAACAGCGCGCTCACCCCGAACCAGACGTGCGGCGGGGCGGAGTGAGCCATGGCGGTGAAGGTGATCCTCCATTGAAACGGACTGCTCTCCATGAATCCGAGCATGCAGGGGCTGGCGGCCTTATTCCATGGGCGTCGGAGTGCTATTCTTGAAAGTCACTTGGCCAACGGAAGGCAAAGTCGATGAAACGCCTTCGATATGAAAACGGCGAAATTGACGCGGTTGACGCCAGGATTTCGCAGCATTGATTGATGACGCGCGAGCCAGCGTCGCCGTTCTTGCGCGACTGGTCGGGTTGTCGGCGCCGACCGTCTCGGAACGGATCGCCCGCCTGGAGGACGCGGGCGTCATCGAAGGCTACACACTGACGGTCAGTCCAAAAGCGCTCGGACTGCCGATCGCAGCCTGGCTGCGGATCAGGCCCGTTCCCGGCCAACTGCAAAAGGTGGCGGAGATCTTGCGAGAGTTGCCCGAGATCGTGGAGTGCGACCGGATCACCGGCGAGGATTGCTTCATCGCACGCGCTCACGTCTCGTCCATCGACGCTTTGGAGAAGTTGATCGACCAGGTGATTCCCTACGCCACGACCAACACGTCGATCATCCAATCTTCGCCGATCAAGCGGCGCCTGCCGCCGATCCCTCGGTTGGATGGCCGTTGATTGACGGTTCGACCGACGCATTCAACCGTCGCCGCTATGCAGACGCTCGCGAAATGCGCTGGGCGACAGCCCGGTCGCGGCGGAATAGACGCGGCTGAAATAGGCCGGATCGTCGAAGCCCAGCGTGTAGGCGATCGTTGAGATCGGCAGGTTGGTGTAGACGAGATTGCGCCGCGCCTCGCGGATCGTCCGATGCAGGATCATATCCGACGCGCAATGTCCGGTGGCGGCGCGCGTCACGCGGCTGAGATGCGCCGGCGTCACCGACAGCGCCGCCGCATATTGCGAGACGCTCCAGCGATCCTTCAGGTGCTGCTCGAGCAGTTCCTCGAAGCGGCGGACCAGATCCGGGTTTGCCGCGCCTTGTCGGCTTGCGCCGCTCTCATTGAGCTCGCGCGCGACCAAGCCGATCAACGCCGACGAGAGGGCGCGCAGGATATGCGCCCTGGCGAAATGTCGCGCCGCATGCTCCGCGAAGATCTGCTTCACGGCGGCGCGAATGCGCGGCGTGCCGCGGACGATGGCTGGCTGCGAAAGCACGCTCCGCAATCCCTCGGACGAGAGCAGGGCCTCGTCCAGCACCTCCGCGGCGATGGTGAGCACGTAGCCCTCGGTGCCGGGCAGGAAGCTGAAACCATGGACGTGGTTGACCGGCACGTTGACGACGTGCATCGGCCGCAGCGCGTGATCCTGTCCGTCCAGCGTCGCCTGGCCGCCGCCGCTTTCGATCAGCAGCACCTGGTGCAGCCGCGCGTGGCGGTGCGGGGCCAGCTTCCAGTCGTGCAGCACTGACCGCGACGGGATGGTTTCGCAATGCACGACGTCGGGCAGATCTCCCGCCTCGCCGAAGAGGTTGTAGACGTGGATGGTCCGGTCGTCGTGCATGTTCGAATTGTACATGACAACGGCGGATCGCTCTATCCATTTCTGCTGAAAATCCTGCAATCCTCCCGAAAGGGAGGTCGGAAAAATGAAAGTGCAGGTTTGCATCATCGGCGGCGGGCCGTCCGGGCTGTTGCTGTCGCAGCTCCTGCATCTGCAGGGCATCGACACGGTCGTGCTCGAGAGGCAGAGCCGCGACTACGTGCTGGGCCGGATCCGCGCAGGCGTGCTGGAGCAGGGCTTCGCCCGGCTGATGCGCGAGGCGCAGTGCGGCGAGCGCATGGACCGCGAGGGCGAGATCCATGACGGCTTCGAGATCGCGCATGACGGCGTGCTCGACCGCGTCGATCTGCTCAAATACTCCGGCGGCAAGTCCGTGATGGTCTACGGCCAGACCGAGGTGACGCGCGATCTCTACGAGGCGCGCGACCGGCTCGGCGGCAAGGTCGTGCACAATGCCGAAGACGTCGCGCTACACGATGTCAACTCGGATGCGCCGTTCGTGACCTGGCGTTCCGGCGACGAGACCCTGCGTGTCGACTGCGACTACGTGATCGGCGCGGACGGCTTCCACGGCGTCAGCCGCAAATCGATCCCGAACGGCGTCTTGCGGGAATATGAAAAGGTCTACCCGTTCGGATGGCTCGGTGTGCTGTCGCGCACGAAGCCTGTGTCGGGCGAACTGATCTACGCCAGGCACGAGCGCGGGTTTGCGCTCTGCTCGATGCGTTCGCAGGTGCTCAGCCGCTACTACATCCAGGTCCCCTTGAGCGACCGGGTGGAGGACTGGTCCGACGACGCATTCTGGGCCGAGCTCAAGCGCCGCCTGCCGGACGAGGTCGCGGCGCGGCTGATCACCGGTCCCTCGATCGAGAAAAGCGTCGCGCCGTTGCGTTCCTATGTCGCCGAGCCGATGCGCTACGGCCGGCTGTTCCTTGCCGGCGACGCCGCGCATATCGTGCCGCCGACCGGCGCCCGCGGACTGAACACCGCCGCATCGGATGTCTACTATCTCTATCGAGGCCATCTCCGCTCGCTACAAGACCGGCGACGAAACGGGGCTCGACGGCTATTCGGACCGGGCGCTGGCGCGGGTGTGGAAAGCGCAGCGCTTCTCCTGGTGGATGACGACGCTGCTGCACAGCTTCCCGGACCACATCCCCTACGATCAAAAGCTGCAGCAGACGGATCTCGCCTATCTTTTCTCGTCCGAGACGGCGTTGCGGCTGCTTGCGGAAAACTATGTGGGGCTTCCGTTTTATGAATGGGTCTCGCCGGCTCGCAAGGGGCTGACACTCTTCATCGCGGCCTTGCGCCGTGGCACGACCTGTCCCCAAGCCTTGGGTGACTGCTCGATTGACCGATAGCAGACCGCCGTACCCAAGGGCCGGATGTCGCATGTCGCCCTCGAAGGCTTGTGTCGGCCGGGCTGGTCCGCATAGGTTCCTTTCCCAACAAGGCGCGCGTTCGGTTCGACCACTGCGAAAGCCTCCCCGCCAACGATGCGGGTCTTCGACAAAGCCAAGAATGCTCAGCGCCGCGACAGCGGCGAAAACGGAGGAATGGGAATGATCAATCCGGTCATCAAGCTTGCGGCGATTGCGCTTGCCGCTACCGCGGTCACGGCCTCGGGGGCACTGGCGCAGGCCAAATTGCCGCCGACCGTGACCATGACGGCGTACGACACCGGCACGTCCGGGTTCAACATCGCCGTCGCCATCGGCAAGATGCTGAAGGACAAGTACGGCTCGGATACGCGCGTGCTGCCCGCCGGCAACGACGTCGCTCGTCTGCAGCCCCTGCGGGTCGGCCGCGCGGCGATCTCGGCGATGGGTGCCGGCGTCTATTTCGCGCAAGAAGGCGTGTTTGAGTTCGCGACCAAGGAATGGGGGCCGCAGCCGGTCCAGATCACGTTGAGCTCGGTCGATTGCAACGGCTTGTCGCTCGCGGTCGCCGCTGACACCGGCGTGAAGTCGCATGGCGGACGTGAAGGGCAAGCGCGTCGGCTTCGTCGTCGGCTCGCCTGCGCTGAACCAGAATGCGATGGCGATGCTGGCCTTTGCCAACCTGACGACCAAGGATGTGAAGATCGTCGAGTTCGCGAGCAACAACGCGATGTGGAAGGGCGCCCTCAACAACGACGTCGACGCCATGTTCGGCTCGACGATTTCGGGTCCTTCCAGGAGCTCGAGACGTCGCCGCGCGGGATCGTCTGGCCGCCGTTGCCGCACTCCGACAAGGCGGCCTGGGAACGGGTGCGTGCCGTTGGTCCCTTCTTCACCGAGCACAAGGCAACCTGCGGCTCGGGCGGCCTCACCAAGGACAAGTCGGTCGAGATGGGAGCCTATCCCTATCCGATCTTCACGGTCTATGCGAACCAGTCGGAAAACGACGTCTACATGCTGACGAAGGCGTTGATCGAAGGCTTCGACGCCTACAAGGACAATGCGCCTGGCGCTGTCGGATAAGCGTCAAGGCGCAAACCAAGAACTGGGCCGTGCCGGTGCACAAGGGCGCGGTCAAGGCGCTGAAGGAAGCGGGTGTCTGGAGCGACGACCAAGAGAGACACAACGACGTCCTGTTCAAGCGCCAGGAGGTCCTGCTG
>CAVWTB010000035.1:0-180872 GCA_963757845.1 uncultured Alphaproteobacteria bacterium | reverse complement strand
CTCGCTCGATGCGATCCTGCTGTATGAACGCGGCCAGGTCGCCCAGGCGCTCGCCTATGTGACGGCCTTTGGCGCCGTGTCCATTTTCGGCCTGTTCGCGGGATTGATGCTGATCCGCCAGCTCGTCCTGATTGCCCAGTTGGACCAAATATCTTGTCCGGCCGTACGGCGCTGGACATCGGAAGTGTTATAATATAACATTTCGCTATGTCATCCCACACCCATTCGCACGATCACGGTCACACGGCCATGATCATGCGCACGCCACGTTCATCATGGCCATGCGCATGCGCCGACCGCGCCGCATCCGCCGATGGCGTTGCCGCCGTCGTTCATGCGCCTGTCGCTCGGCGTGCGGCTTGGCGTCGTGATCGTGGCAAGCGCTGTGCTGTGGGCCGCCGTCTGGCTGGCGATGAGGTAGACCCGATGGGCGCGCTGACATTCCGCGACGTGACGCTCGGCTACGACCGGCATCCCGCCGTCCATCATCTCAGCGGCGACGTGGCGCCGGGTGCATTGCTTGCGGTGGTCGGGCCGAACGGCGCCGGCAAGTCGACGCTGTTTCGCGGCATCGTCGGCATGCTGAAGCCGCTGCCGGGCTCCATCTCGCTTGGCGGCACCAAGGCGCGCGACGTCGCGTATCTGCCGCAAGTCGCCGACATCGACCGCAGCTTTCCGATCTCGGTGTTCGACTTCGTCGGCATGGGATTGCTGCACCAGACCGGACTGTTCGGCGGCATCGGCGCCAGGGAGCGCGCGCAGGTCGAGCATGCGCTGGGAGCGGTGGGTCTCACCGGCTTCGAAGCGCGCGCCATCGGCACGCTGTCGGGCGGGCAGATGCAGCGCATGCTGTTTGCGCGGCTGACGCTGCAGGACGCGCGCATCATCGTGCTCGACGAGCCGTTCAACGCCATCGATGCGAAGACGTCGGCCGATCTGCTCGAGCTCGTGCGCCGCTGGCACGGCGAGGGCCGCACGGTGCTCGCCGCGCTGCACGACATCGATCTGGTGCGCAACACGTTCCCCGACGTGCTGCTGCTCGCGCGCGAGCCGGTGGCGTGGGGACATACCGCGGACGTGCTGACGGCCGACAATCTCGCGACCGCGCGGCGGATGTGCGAGGCGTTCGACGAGCATGCGGCGGCCTGCGCGGTCGATGCGCCATCGTCCGCGCGCGCGGCCTGACGCGCCATGATCTACGACGTTCTGATCGGCCCCTTCGTCGACTTCGAGTTCATGCGTCGCGCGCTGGCGGGCGTGCTGACGCTGGCGCTCGGTGGCGCGCCGGTCGGCGTTTTCCTGATGCTGCGGCGGATGAGTCTCGTCGGCGACGCCATGGCGCATGCGATCCTGCCCGGTGCGGCCGTCGGCTTTCTGCTGTCGGGGTTGAACCTGATTGCGATGACGGTGGGCGGGCTGATCGCAGGCTTTACGGTCGCGATCCTGGCCGGCCTTGTCGCGCGCGTGACCGAGCTGAAGGAGGACGCGTCATTGGCCGCGTTCTACCTGTTCTCGCTGGCGCTCGGCGTCACCATCGTCTCGATCCGCGGCACCAATATCGATCTGTTGCACGTGCTGTTCGGCAACGTGCTGGCGCTGGACGACCAGACGCTCTTGGCGATCGCCATCAACGCCACCGTGACGATGGTCGTGCTGGCGCTGATCTACCGCCCGCTGGTGATGGAATGCGTCGACCCGCTGTTCCTGCGCTCGGTGAGCCGGGCCGGCGCGCCGGCGCATCTGGCGTTCCTGGCGCTCGTCGTCATCAACCTCGTCAACGGTTTTCACGCGCTCGGCACGTTGCTCGCGGTCGGGCTGATGGTGCTGCCGGCAGGCATCGCGCGGTTCTGGGCCCGCGACATCTCGGCGATGATGGTGATTGCCGTGCTGTCGGCGATCGTCTCCGGCTATGCCGGGCTGGTGCTGTCGTTCTTCACCGGCGTGCCGCCGGGCCCGGCGATCATTCTCATGACCGCGCTCGTCTATCTGGTGTCGCTGTTGTTCGGCCCGGTCAGCGGGCTCCTGCGGCAGCTGTTTCCCGCACGCCACCTGGAGGCATGAGCCAATGAACCGCCGCGCATTCGTTCGGATCTCGCGTGCTGGCCGCAGCGCTCGCGGCCTTTTCCGGCACGCCCAGGCGCAGGAGAAGCTGAAGGTCGTTGCGAGCTTCTCGATCCTGGCCGACCTGACGAAGAACGTCGGCGGCGACCGTGTCGAGGTATCGGCGCTGGTCGGCCCGGGCGGCGACGCCCATGTCTACACGCCGACGCCGGCCGACGCGCGCAACGTGGCGGCGGCCAAGCTCGTGATCATCAACGGGCTCGGCTTCGAGGGCTGGCTGGCGCGTCTGGTGAAGTCGGCGGGCAACAAGGCCACCGTCATCACCGCCACCAAGGGCATCACGCCGCGCAAGGAGAAGGCCGACGCGCACGGTCACAAGCACAGCCACGACCACAGCGACGCCGACCCGCATGCGTGGCAGTCGGTCGCCAATGCGAAGATCTATGTCGCCAACATCCGCGATGCGCTGGTCGCAGCGGATGCGTCCGGCGCAGAGGCCTACCGCAAGAACGCGGACGCCTACGTCGCGAAACTCGATGCGCTCGATCGCGAGGTGCGCGAGGCGGTGGCAAAGCTGCCGGCGGAGCGGCGCAGGGTGATCTCGACCCATGATGCGTTCGGCTACTTTGCCGACGCCTACGGCATCACCTTCATCGCCCCGCAGGGCGTCTCCACGGAGGCCGAGGCGACCGCGCGCGACGTGGCGCGCATCATCACCCAGATCAAGGCCCAGAAGATTCCGGCCGTGTTTCTGGAAAATGTGAGCGATCCGCGGCTGATGCGGCGGATTTCGCAAGAATCCGGCGCCCGGCTCGGCGGCACGCTGTTTTCGGACTCCCTGACGGACGAAAAGGGCCCCGCCCCCACTTACATTGATATGATCCGTTACAATATAAAGGCGCTGACGGGGGCGCTGGCGGACTAGGCGGCAGCGGCCCCGAGAGCCCGCCTGACGGGCGCCTTTTCGAACCCTGAACCCTTCGCGACGCGCGGCGCGCTCCTAAAGGTAGGGTCGCTGCTGGAGTCTATGAATGCCCGTTCCCACGTCCGAAAAGATCCCCGTCACCGTGCTCACCGGCTATCTCGGCGCCGGCAAGACCACGCTGCTCAACCGCATCCTGTCGGAACAGCACGGCAAGAAGTATGCGGTGATCGTCAACGAATTCGGCGAGATCGGCATCGACAACGACCTCGTCATCGGCGCGGACGAGGAAGTGTTCGAGATGAACAACGGCTGCATCTGCTGCACCGTGCGCGGCGACCTGGTGCGCATTCTCGACGGGCTGATGAAGCGCAAGGGCAAGTTCGATGCGATCATCGTCGAGACCACCGGGCTTGCCGATCCCGCGCCCGTTGCGCAGACCTTCTTCGTCGACGAGGACGTGCAGAACAACGCGCGGCTCGATGCGGTGGTAACCGTCGCCGACGCCAAATGGCTGAGCGCGCGGCTGAAGGACGCGCCGGAGGCGAAGAACCAGATCGCGTTCGCCGACGTCATCGTGCTGAACAAGACCGATCTCGTCACCAAGCCGGAGCTCGCCGAAGTCGAGGCGCGCATCCGCGGCATCAACCCTTACGCAAAGCTGCACCGCACCGAGCGCTGCCAGGTCAAGCTCGAGGACGTGCTGGAGCGCGGCGCGTTCGACCTCGACCGCATTCTGGAGATTGAGCCGGAGTTTCTCGAGACCGGCGACGACCATGATCACGACCACGATCATGATCATCACCACGGCCACGATCACCATCATCACGATCACGGCCACTCGCATGGCGGGCTGAAGCATTATCACGACGAGGAGATGCAATCGATTTCGATCCGCACCTCAAAACCGCTCGATGCGGACAAGTTCATGCCGTGGCTGCAATCGCTGGTGCAGCGCGATGGCGCGAAGATTCTCCGCTCAAAGGGCATCCTCGCGTTCAAGGACGACGATGATCGCTACGTCTTCCAGGGCGTGCACATGATGCTGGAGGGCGACCACCAGCGGAAATGGAAGGACGGCGAAGCGCGCGAAAGCCGCATCGTCTTCATCGGCCGCGAAATGCCCGAGCAGGCGATTCGCGAAGGTTTCGAGAGCTGCATCGCGTCGTGAGCGTCGGATTCGATTCCAACGGCCCGCAGGCCTCTGTCGCATCGGTCACCGATCGTGTCCGCCGCCTCGACATCGGCGCGTCGGTCGCTGCAGCCTATTTTCTCGGGGACACGGCCGCGTTCGTCGGCGCGGAAGAGACGGTGACGTTCGCAGCCGACGACGGCGCGCTTGACGAAGATCGAGGTGAGCGGCGGCGGCATTCTCTGCTCGGCGTCGGACGGCAAGCGGATCGTGCTGGGCGGTGACGACGGCAAGCTCGTGTCGCTCGACGCCAAGGGCGAGACGCAGGTCCTCGCAACCGACGCGAAACGGCGCTGGATCGACAACGTCGCGCTGCATTCGGATGGCGCGGTTGCATGGTCGGTGGGCAAGACCGCCTTCGTGCAGCAGCCGAAGGGCGAGCCGCGCACGCTCGACGTGCCGTCCACCGTAGGCGGGCTTGCATTTGCGCCGAAGGGTTTTCGGCTTGCGATCGCGCACTACAACGGCGTGACGATGTGGTTTCCGAACATGGCGGCGTCGAAGCCGGAGTTCCTGGAGTGGAAGGGATCGCATCTCGGCGTCAGCTTCAGCCCGGACGGCCGCTTCATGGTGACGACCATGCACGAGTTGGCGCTGCACGGCTGGCGGCTGGCGGACACAAAACACATGCGCATGAGCGGCTATCCGAGCCGCGTGCGCTCGATGTCCTGGGCCGTCGGCGGCAAGGGCCTTGCGACCTCGGGCGCCGATTGCGTCATCGTCTGGCCGTTCGTCACCAAGGACGGTCCGATGGGCCGGGAGCCGGGCATGCTCGCGCCGATGCCGGGCAAGGTGACGGTGGTCGCCTGCCATCCGAAGAACGACATCCTTGCGGCCGGCTACAGCGACGGCACAGTGATGCTGGTGCGGCTCAATGATGGTGCAGAGATTCTCGCCCGCCGGAGGGACGAGGTGCCGGTCTCGGCACTGGCGTGGGATGCGAAAGGCGCGACGCTGGCGTTCGCGACCGAGCAGGGCGATGGCGGATTGCTGACCCTGTAAATTCGTTCATTTAGGCACGATCTGACGTCAATTCGCGCTCGTTTCGGCGTGCGCGACGCGGAACCGCGTCACGTCCGTGCACGTTATCTCCCTCGCTGGAGCGCTCGTCATGAAGACGCAGCTGGACAAAGGGCAGATGTCGATGCGGCACGAACGAATGCTGGGTGTGGTGTTGCTTGTCACGGGCCTGATGATTACGGGCGCCGCGGTGTCGCAAATGGGAGGCAAGGGCAGCGTGCAGGCTCAGGCCACGCCGCAAACGCCGCCGCCTGCAGCGACGTCCGACGACGACAAGCCTGCGCAGTCGATGCCGGGCGGCACACGGCCGACGACGCCTGCGCCCGAGCCGGCACGGCCGCAGAACAACGAAGGCTCGACCACGGGCGCTGCGCCTGCATCGCCGAGCACAGGCGATCGTCCGCCGGTCACCGGCACGCCGCTGCCGCCGGCGCCCGCGGAGAAAACGGCGCCGCCGATTGAGAAGAAGTGACGCGGACGACAGTCCGCGTCATTGCGAGCCATAGCCGTTCGAAGAACGGCGTCGCTTCGCTCGCCTATGGCGAAGCAATCCAGCTTCGCGCCGGCAGCGCGCGAACAAAAAGCGCTGAGGCTGTCGCGACTGCTGCGCTTTTTGCTGGCGCGCTCCGCGCGCTGGATTGCTTCGTCGCCACAGGCGAGCGAAGCGACGCCGTTCTTTCGAACGGCTATGCCTCGCAATGACGGCGGATGTCACCGCACCAGAATATTCCTGAACTGCCACGGATCGCTTTCGTCGATGTCCTCAGGGAAAAATCCGGGGCGATCGGTCAGTGGCGTCCAGTCGGTGTAGTAGCCTTTGACAGGGCCGAGATACGGCCTTTGAATTTCCAGGCAGCGATGGAAATCCATCTCGTCGGCTTCGACGATGCCTTCGTGCGGATTTTCCAGCGCCCACACCATGCCGGCGAGCACCGCCGACGACACCTGCATGCCGGTCGCGTTCTGATAGGGCGCGATGCTTTCGCGTCTCCTCGATCGACAGCTGCGAGCCATACCAGTAGGCGTTCTTGGCATGGCCGTAGAGCAGCACGCCGAGCTCGTCGATGCCGTCCTCGATCTCGTTCTCGTCCAGGATGTGCCAGGACGGCTGCATCTTGCCGGCGGCGCCGAACATCTCGTGCAGCGACAGCACCGCGTCGTTGGCCGGATGGTAGGCGTAATGACAGGTCGGCCGATAGACGACGCGCTGTCCGTCACGCACCGTGAAATAGTCGGCGATCGAGATCGACTCGTTGTGGGTGACGAGGAAGCCGTATTGCGCGCCCGGCGTCGGGCACCATGAGCGCACGCGCGTGTTGGCGCCCGGCTGCAGCAGGTAGATCGCGGCCTTGCAGCCGAAATCGTGCGTGCGGCCGTTCTCCGGCATCCACTTCTCGTGCGTGCCCCAGCCGAGCTCGGCCGGCTGCATGCCTTCCGAGACGAAACCTTCCACCGACCAGGTGTTGACGAAGATGTCGCGCGGCTTCGGCTTCTTCGAGCGCTGCGTGTCGCGCTCGGCGATGTGGATGCCCTTCACGCCGAGTTTGCGCGCAAGCTCGGCCCAGCCTTCGCGGCTGCCCGGCTCGTTGACCGAAAGGCCGGTGTCCTTGGCGAGATTGACCAGCGCCTGCTTGACGAACCACGACACCATGCCGGGGTTGGCGCCGCAGGTGGAGACCGCGGTCGGCCCGCCGGGGCTCTTGTGTTTTGCCGCAAGCAGCGTCTCGCGCAGCGCATAGTTCGAGCGCTTCTCGGGTCCGGCGCTCTTGTCGAAATAGAAGCCGAGCCACGGCTCGATCACCGTGTCGATGTAGAGCGCGCCGATCTCGCGGCACATGTTCATGATGTCGACCGAGGAGGTATCGACCGACAGGTTGACGCAAAAGCCCTGGCCGCCGCCCGCCGTCAAAAGCGGCACCAGCAGCTCGTGGTAATTGTCCTTCGTGACCGCCTGCTTGATGAAGCGCACGCCGTGCTGCTTCGCGAGTTCGCCGTCCTCGTGCGGATCGATGATCACGAAGCGCGACTTGTCGTAATCAAAGTGCCGCTCGATCAGCGGCAGCGTGCCCTTGCCGATCGAGCCGAAGCCGATCATGACGATCGGGCCGGAGATTTTCGCATGGATCTGCGAGGAGGGCGTGGTCATCGATAGCGGTCTCCAGGAAGACGGCAAGAAGGACGAAAGTGTCAGCCGCGCGGTCTCAAAAGCGGAAATGAGCGGCGAAATCAAGCCAGAACTGGTTCCGTTGGACGAGGCTAGCCGAACTCCCAGCGGCAGGTCGCGAGCGCAAGGTCGACGAACGTCCGCACCTTCGCCGAGAGCAGGCGCGAGGCCGGATACACGAACTGGATCGGCAGCGCCGGGCGCTCGAATTCCTGCAGGACGACTTGCAGGCGGTTCTCCTTGATGGCGTCGGCTGCCTGATAAGCGAGCACCATGGCGAGCCCGCCGCCTTCGGCGGCATACCACACCGCGCTGTCCGCACTGTTGGTGGTGTAACGTGACGCGACCATGACACGCTGCTCCACGCCGCCGACGATGAACCGCCACGCGACGGAATCGCCGAGCCCGCCGAAGGTGATGGTGTCGTGGCCGCGCAGTTCCGCAGGGCTGCGCGGTACGCCGCGGCGCGCGAGATAGGCGGGCGAGGCCACCAGCACTCGCCGCGTGGCGCCGGCGCGCCGCGCGATCAGGCTGAAGTTGTCGAGGTCGCCGATCCGCACGGCGAGGTCGATGCCTTCTTCGACCAGGTTGGCGATGCGGTCCGACAGCATCAATTCGCCGGACACTTCCGTGTGCCGCTTCAGGTAGGCGGCCATCAGCGGGCCGACATGGATGCGGCCGAACGTGGCGGGGGCGGTGACGAGCAGCCGCCCCGAAGGCACGTGCCGCTCGGCCTGCGCCGAGCTTTCCGCCTCCTGCACCTCGGCCAGAATTCTGCGCGCGCGCTCGAGATAGCGGGCGCCGGCGTCGGTGAGCGTCATCGAGCGGGTCGTGCGCCGAAGCAGCGTGATGCCGAGATGCTCCTCCAGCGCGGCGACCAGCCGCGTCACGGCCGAGGCGGAGATGCCCAGCCGGCGCGCCGCGGGCGCAAATCCGTTCTGGTCGACCACGGTGACGAAGGCCGACATGGCTTCGAGGCGATCCATGGTAATTATTGTAGTTTCTGCAATAATAAATTGTCAAACGACCTTATTATGCCAGATTATGGTTCGTGCCATATCTCCGGTGCCGCGGCGACTACTGACCCATCCCACGACAGGAGATCCAGATGTCACGTTTTCCGATTGCGCCGACGATCGACGCCGCGCCGGCCGCCGCCCAGCCTCTGCTCAAGGCAGTGAACGCCCAGCTTGGCGTGGTGCCGAACCTGTTCCGCCTCCTGGCCGCCAGCCCGGCGGCGCTGGAAGGCACGCTTGGCCTCAGCGGCGCGCTCGGCAAGGGCGCGCTCGATGCAAAGACCCGCGGCCGCATCGCGCTCACCGTCGCCGAGACGAACGGCTGCAACTACTGCCTCTCGGCCCACGCCTACATTGGCAAGAACATGCTCAAGCTGAGCGAGGCGGAGGTCGCTGCCAACCGCAACGCCCGCTCCGACGATGCGAAGGCCGAGGCCGCGCTGGCCTTTGCGAGCAAGGTCGTGCAGGCGCGCGGCCACGTCTCCGACGCCGATGTGCAGGCCGTGAGGCTGCCGGCTACTCGGACGCGCAGATCCTGGAGATCGTGCTGCACGTCGCGCTCAACACGCTCACCAACTACGTCAACGTCGTCGCCGACACCGATATCGACTTTCCGGTGCTGGAGATCGGCAAGGCCGCGTAGACGCTGCGTAACCGCTCGCCCTGCCGGCCACAGGGCGAGCTTCACCACCCAAGAGGAGCTCCGATGGACCGTCCGCCGCTTCCGCCCTTCAACGCCGAGACCGCCGCGCAGAAGGCGCGCATGGCCGAGGACGCCTGGAACAGCCGCGATCCGGCGCGCGTGGCGCTCGCCTACACGGAGGCACAGCAAGTGGCGCAATCGCGCCGAGTTCTTCGAGGGCCGCGCCGCGATCGAGGCGTTCCTGACGCGCAAATGGCAGCGCGAGCTCGACTACCGCCTGATCAAGGAGGTCTGGGCGTTCACCGCCAACCGCATCGCCGTGCGCTTTGCCTACGAATGGCACGACGACAGCGGCAACTGGTACCGCTCGCACGGCAACGAGCAGTGGGAGTTCGACGAGCACGGGCTGATGCGCCGGCGAGAGGCCAGCATCAACGACGTCCGCATCGCCGAGAGCGAGCGCAAGTTTTTGTGGCCGCTCGGGCGGCGGCCTGACGATCATCCGGGGCTGACGGGGCTCGGCCTCTAGACAAGCAAAACCAACAGGAGCTGCGCCATGGACGCGCAAACGATGCAAGAAAGCTATGCAAGCGACGTCGCCTTCTCGCCGTCGGTGAAGGCCATTCAGGCGCGAAAAGGTTCGCGCGCGAGCTATCACAAGCAGGAAGAGCGCGGCTGGCGCACGCGAGATCACGGCCGATCTCGCCGAGTTCATCGCCGCGCAGACGAGCTTCATGCTCGCCACCGCTTCCGCCGACGGCCAGCCGTACATCCAGCATCGCGGCGGGCCGGCGGGCTTCCTGCGCGTGCTCGACGAGCAAGACGCTGGCGTTCGCGGATTTCGCCGGCAACCGGCAATACATCACGCAAGGCAATCTGGCCGAGAATGCGAAGGCCTACATCTTCATCATCGATTATCTGAACCGGCGGCGGATCAAACTCTGGGGCACCGCGCGCGTGGTCGAGAACGATCCGGAGCTGCTCGCGAAGCTGATGCCGGAAGGCTATCAGGCGCAGGCCGAGCAGGTGATCGTGTTCACGGTGTCGGTCTGGGACACCAACTGCCCGCAGCACATTCCGCAGAAGCTCGACCTTGCCGACGTCGTGCAGGTCATCGCCGAGCGCGACAAGCGCATCGCCGAGCTCGAGGCCGAGGTGGCGAGACTGAAGGCGCTCGTGCCGGCCTGAACGCTGTAGCCCGGATGCAGCGAAAGCGCAATCCGGGGCTCGACTCAGCGATAAAAGACCCCGGATTTCGCTGCGCTTCATCCGGGCTACGAGCCGTGCCTACGCCGCCTGCGTCACGAGCCGCTTGCGCCGGCCGGCGCGAAGACCCCTCGCAGTCGCCGCCTTGCCGGTCGGCGCGATCATGCCCCAGGCGCCGTCGAGCGCGCCATCGGTCAGCTCGAGGCCGAGCAGGCGCTCGCGCTCGAAGCTGCCTGGCAGGTGCAGCTCGGCCGCCTTCTCGGCCTGGAAGCCGAAGCGCGCGTAGTAGGGCGCGTCGCCCAGCAGGATGATCGCCGTGTGGCCGAGCCGGCGCGCCTCGCAATCGCATGCCGCATCAGCGCACCGCCGATGCCGAGCTTCTGGCACGCCGGATCGACCGCCAGGGGGCCGAGCACAAGCGCAGCCCGGCCCCCGGCGGAGACGTGCCAGAGCCGCACCGTGCCGACCAGCTTGCCCTTGATGACCGCCGAGAAGGCGAGGCCTTCGGCGGGCAGGCGTCCGTCGCGCAGGCGCTGGCAGGTGCGCGCATCGCGGCCTTCGCCGAAGCACACATCCAGCAGCGCTTCGCGCGCGGCGACGTCGGAGCCGCGTTCCGCACGGATCGCGAACGGGGCGGCAGCGAGGGGCAGGGCGACAGTCTTCTTCGAAGCGGTCTTCACGGTATTCATGGCACGTCAGTCCCCACGCCAAGGCGTGCGCGCCTCAAGCGTGTTGTCTTCCAGATCAGGTTTTGAGGGGATGGGAGCCGGCAGGCCGGCTCCCCGCACAATCAGATGTGGTAGGTCTTCAGCGGCGGGATGCCGTTGAAGGCCACCGACGAGTAGGTCGACGTGTAGGCGCCGGTGCCCTCGATCAGCAGCTTGTCGCCGATCTCGAGCGTCACCGGCAGCGGGTACGGCGACTTCTCGTACAGCACGTCGGCCGAGTCGCAGGTCGGGCCGGCGAGCACGCAGGGCGTCATCTCGGCGCCGTCATGCGGCGTCTTGATGGCGTAGCGGATCGACTCGTCCATCGTCTCGGCGAGGCCGCCGAACTTGCCGATGTCGAGGTAGACCCAGCGCACCTCGTCCTCGTCGCTCTTCTTCGAGATCAGCACCACTTCCGTCTCGATGACGCCGGCGTTGCCGACCATGCCGCGGCCCGGCTCGATGATCGTCTCCGGGATCTGGTTGCCGAAGTGCTTGCGCAGCGCGCGGAAGATGCCGCGGCCGTACTGCACCACCGGCGGGACGTCCTTCAGATACCGCGTCGGGAAGCCGCCACCCAGGTTGACCATCGAGAGCGCGATGCCGCGCTCGGCGCAGTCGCGGAACACGCTTGCCGCCATGGCGAGCGCGCGGTCCCACGCCTTCACCTTGCGCTGCTGCGAGCCGACGTGGAACGAGATGCCGCACGGCTCCAGGCCCAGGCGCTTGGCGTGGTCGAGCACGTCGACCGCCATCTCCGGGTCGCAGCCGAACTTCCGCGACAGCGGCCACTCGGCGCCGGCGCAGTCGTACAGGATGCGGCAGAACACCTTGGCGCCGGGGGCGGCGCGGGCGATCTTTTCCACTTCGGCGGCGCAGTCGACCGCGAACAGGCGAATGCCGAGCGCGAAGGCGCGCGCGATGTCGCGCTCCTTCTTGATCGTGTTGCCGTAGGAGATGCGGTCGGGCGTCGCACCCGCCGCCAGCGCCATCTCGATCTCGGCGACGGTCGCCGTGTCGAAGCAGGAGCCCAGCGAGGCGAGCAGCGACAGCACTTCCGGCGCCGGGTTCGCCTTCACGGCGTAGAACACCCGGCTGTCAGGCAGCGCCTTGGCGAAGGTGAAGTAGTTCTCGCGCACGACGTCGAGGTCGACGACGAGGCACGGCTCGGTGTCGAGGCCGTCGAGACGGCGATTGCGCAGAAATTCCCGAATGCGCTCGGTCATGGCACTCTCCCAAAACGGTCCAGCGACGGACCCGTTCAAAGTTGCTTCGGGCTTGAGGCCAGCCGGTGCCGCACGATGGAGACGCGGCAGGACTGGACGTCTAACCCGAATGTGCTGCCGATTGATTGGATGGGAGATCCATCCGCACGCCTGGCAATGAAGGACAAGCCTTTTCAGTAGCCCGCGCCGGCTGGTGGAGAGCCGGTAGAGACCAAAAAAGCCCGCTCCGTCGTTGCTTTAAGTCGCGTCCCCCGTTGAGAGCGGAGTACGCCGGTTCGCCTCCGGCTGCCGATCACGGTTGCAAGGAGAAAGGAGCCTTCAAGTGTCGCGTCTCTTGAGAGAGACGCTCGGGCTTCTTTTCCTTGGCGGCTGTCCGGCCTCTTGTCCGGATACCTACCGACCGACACACGACCACAGGCACGTGCGAAATTGGGCAATCGAGGAAATAATATTTTTGGAACTGCTTCGCAACTTTTTTTTTCGGCGCGCGCGAATTTTCCTCAAGCGAGGCGCTGACTGTTGCGCGAGCGCTGCGTGAAGATGAACAGACGTTAAAGATTCCTCACTCGCGCGCGCTCGAGACGCGCTCGCGCGCGTCAGCTTCGGCGCGTGAAGGGCTCGATGCGCTGCGCGCCGCGCACGAAGACCACCATGATGGCGACGCCGATGACGAACAGGATGCCCTGGATGACGAGCGCGAACGTGTCGTCGAGCCCCATCAGGATCGCCAGCGCCCAGCCGCCGGCGAACGCCGCGCCAAACACCTCCGCGCCGATCAGGATCGCCGCCGAGACGACGGTGATGACGCTCGGCCAGTAGATGCGGCGCTGGGCGGTGGAGTTGGTATCGCTCATGGCTTCACAAGGTCCGGTATGCGGCCGGCAATCTCGTTGAAAAGCGCCCGTGGATCAAGCGCAAATGCGGCCTCCAGGGCGCACGAGAAGGCACTGAAAAGCCCTCATTGAGTGCTATATCAGGCCACAATAGCAACGCCGCTTCGGAACCTGATCGCATGTCGAATCCTCTCCTCGCCGCCTGGCAGACGCCGTTCGAAACGCCGCCCTTCGACGACATCAAGCCGGAGCACTTCATGGCCGGCGTTCGAGCAGGCGTTCGCCGACCACACCGCCGAGGTCGCCGCAATCGTTAACGATCCGTCAGAGCCGGACTTCGACAACACCATCACGGCGCTGGAGCGGTCCGGCAAGCTGCTCACCAAGGTCTCCTCGGTGTTCTACGCCCTGGTCGGCGCGCACTCGAACCCGGAGCTGCTGGCGATCGAGAGCGACGTGGCGCTGCGCCAGGCGCGCCACTGGAATCCGATCATGATGAACGGCGTGCTGTTCGGCCGGATCGCCGAACTCCACGACGCAGCGCGCCTCGCTGAAGCTGACCGGCGAGCAGCAGCGGCTGCTGGAGCGGACCTTCATCCGCTTCCGCCGCTCCGGCGCCGGCCTCGACGAGGCCGCCAAGGCGCGGATGGCCGAGATCAACGAGCGGCTGGCGCACCTCTCCACCGAGTTCAGCCACCACCTGCTCGCCGAGGAGCAGGGCTGGACGCTGGAGCTCGGCGAGGGCGACCGCGACGGGCTGTCGGCGCCGTTCATCGCCGCTGCGGAAGCCGCCGCCGCCGAGCGCGGCAAGCCCGGCAAGGCGGTGGTGACGCTGTCGCGCTCCTCGGTCGAGCCGTTCCTGCAGAGCTCGACCCGCCGCGACCTGCGCGAGAAGGTCTACAAGGCCTTCATCGCCCGCGGCGACAACGGCAACGAGAACGACAACTCGGCGGCGATCGGCGAGATCCTGAAGCTGCGCGAGGAGAGCGCCCGCCTGCTCGGTTACCAGACCTTCGCCGCCTACCGGCTCGAGGACTCGATGGCGAAGACGCCGCAGAACGTCCGCGGCCTGCTGGAGCGGGTGTGGAAGCCGGCGCGCGAGCGCGCCATGGCCGACCGCGACGCCATGCAGGCGCTGATCGCCGAGGAGGGCGGCAACTTCCAGTTCGCCGCCTGGGACTGGCGGCTACTACGCCGAAAAGCTGCGCCAGCGCCGCGCCAACTTCGACGACGCGGCGATCAAGCCCTACCTGACGCTGGACGGCATGATCGCCGCCGCCTTCGACACCGCGCACCGGCTGTTCGGCGTGTCGTTCACCGAGCGCAAGGACATCCCGGTCTGGCACCCGGACGTGCGCGTGTGGCAGGTCACGGGCAGCGACGGCCGCGAGGTGGGCCTGTTCTACGGCGACTACTTTGCCCGGGCCTCGAAGCGCTCCGGCGCGTGGATGACCTCCACGCGCGACCAGCAGAAGCTCGACGGCGCGATCACGCCGCTGATCCTCAACGTCTGCAACTTCTCCAAGGGCGCCGAGGGCGAGCCGGCGCTGCTGTCGCCGGACGACGCCCGCACGCTGTTCCACGAGTTCGGCCACGGCCTGCACGGCCTGCTCTCGAACGTCGTCTATCCCTCGCTCTCCGGCACCAGCGTGTTCACCGATTTCGTCGAGCTGCCCTCGCAGCTCTATGAGCACTGGCAGGAGCGGCCCGAGGTGCTGCAGACCTTCGCCCGCCACTACAAGACCGGCGAGCCGCTGCCGGACGACCTGTTGAAGCGCTTCCTCGCCGCGCGAAAATTCAACCAGGGGTTTGCAACGGTCGAGTACGTCGCCAATGCGCTGATCGACCTCGAATTCCATTCCCAGCCGGCATCGGCGGCGACCGACGTCCGCGCGTTCGAGCGCAAGGAACTGGACAAGATCGGCATGCCGGAGGAGATCGCGCTCCGCCACCGCCCGACCCAGTTCGGCCACATCTTCTCCGGCGACCACTACGCCTCGGGCTATTACAGCTACATGTGGTCGGAGGTGATGGATGCGGACGCGTTCGGCGCGTTCGAGGAGGCCGGGAACATCTTTGACCCGGCGGTCGCCAAGCGCCTGCACGACGACATTTACTCTTCCGGCGGATCACGCGATCCTGAAGAGGCCTATGTTGCCTTCCGCGGCCGCAAGCCCGAGCCTGAGGCGCTGCTGCGCCGTCGCGGGCTTCTCGAAGTGTCTCCGGCAGCCTGAAGGAACATCGATGCGCTTCGTTGCCGTCTGCCTCACGCTGATAGCTGCGCTCGCTGCCTTCGCGCAGCCGGCGAGGGCGCATCCGCATGTCTGGGTCACGTCGACCAGCGAGCTGGTCTATGGCGCCGACGGCACGATCACCGGCATCCGTCATGCCTGGAAGTTCGACGAGATGTTTTCCACCTACGCGGTGCAGGACATCCAGCCCAAGACCAAGGGCGTCTACACCCGCGAGGAGCTCGCGCCGCTGGCGCAGGTCAACGTCGACTCGCTGAAGGAGTTCGACTTCTTCACCTTCGCCAGGGCCGGCAGCCGCAGCTCGCCCAAGGAGGCGTTCCTCGACCCCGGTCGACTACTTCCTCGAGTTCAAGGACGGCGCGCTGATCCTGAACTTCACGCTGCCGTTCAAGGCGCCGCTGAAGGCGAAGCAGCTTGCGGTGGAGATCTACGATCCGACCTACTTCGTCGGCTTCGATCTGTCCGCCGATCCGCTCAAGCTGGTCGGCGCGCCGGCCGACTGCAAGGCCAATGTGCAGCGGCCCGGCAAGACGCTCGCAGGCCCCGCTCAGCGAGAAGATGTTCGAAAGCGGCGCCAACGCCAACTATGGCGCGCTGTTCTCCAACAGGATGACGGTGGAGTGCCCGTGACGACGCGAACTCCTCTGCGCGGGCGACATCTGGCGCTGCTGGCGCTCGCCCTTGTCGCGCTCGCTGCCGCCGATGGCGCGCTGCATCTGCTCGCAGCGCAAGCGACGCCGTTCGGCGGCAGGCCCACCACGCCGCCGCCGCAGGAAGCCGGCGGCATCATCGGCTGGATTCTTGCCAAGCAGGCCGAATTCTACCGGGCGATGTCGTCGACCATCCGCGCGGCGAAGACCGACGGCAGCGCGTTCTGGACGCTGCTGGGCATTTCGTTCGCCTACGGCGTGTTCCACGCGGCCGGGCCCGGTCACGGCAAGGCGGTGATCTCGTCCTATCTCGTGGCCAACGAAGAGACCGCACGGCGCGGCATCGTGCTGTCGTTCGTCTCGGCGATGCTGCAGGCGCTGGTCGCGGTGCTGATCGTCGGCATCGGCGCCTGGCTTCTGGGCGCGACCGCGCGCACCCTGTGCAGCACCGAGCGCGCCATCGAGATCGTCAGCTATGGGTTGATCGCCGTGCTCGGCGCCTGGCTGGTGTTCACCAAGGGGCGCGGCTTCCTCAAGATCATTGCCGCTGTCGTTGTCCGGCGCTGCGCCGGCGCTGGCGCATGCGGGCGCGCCTGCGCACGATCATCATCACGCGCACGACCATGTGCATCATCACGGCAGCCATGATCACGATCATGGCCACGATGCACGCGCACGCTCATGCGCGCGCACAATCCCCCGCACGGCCATCCGGAGCACGTCCATGACGAGCATTGCGGCCACAACCACGGGCCGTCGCCGAGCGAACTCGCCGGGCCCGGCGGCTGGACGCGGGGCCTGAGCGCGATCTTCGCGGTGGGGCTGCGCCCGTGCTCCGGCGCGATCCTGGTGCTGGTGTTCGCGCTGGCGCAGGGGCTGTTTCTATGCCGGCGTCGCCGCGACCTTCGTGATGGGCCTCGGCACCGCGCTCGACCGTCAGCGCCATCGCCGTCATGGCCGTCGGCGCCAAGGGTCTCGCCCGGCGCCTGACCGCAGGCAGCGAGGGCCGCGGCGCCGTCCTGCTGCGCGGCCTCGAATTCGGCGCCGCCTGCATGGTGCTGCTGCTCGGCGCCGGCCTGCTGCTGGGCTACCTCGCCGCCGAGCGGACGGTGTGTTTCTAGGCTGATGCGCTTCTTAACCTCTCCCCGCAAGAGCGGGGAGAGGTCGCGATCGCGCAGCGATCGCGGGTGAGGGGCATGGCACGGCCCATCCGCTGCCGCAGAGTTCGCGGAATCTCATCAGCCCCCTCATCCCAACCTTCTCCCCGCAAGCGGGGAGAAGGAGCACGCCGTCGTCCTGGCTGAGGCACGTTGTCCACGGCTCGACGCATGTCGGACGCGATTTGGACATCGGTTTCCTGACCCTTTAGTTTGCAGCAGATGCGCCGCGATAACCTTCACCTCATCGCCCAAACGATCGATCGCCTCAACGGCTGGATCGGCCGCGCCTCCGCGTGGGCGGTGCTGGCGATGGTGGTCGTGCAGTTTGCGATCGTCGTGCTGCGCTATGCGTTCGGCTTCGGCTCGCTGTGGATGCAGGAGGCGCTGCACTACCTGCTGGCGATCCTGGTGCTGTTTGCGGCGGCTGGACGCTGCAGAACGACGGACATGTGCGCGTCGATATCTTTTATGCGGACGCAGCGCCGCGAACCAAGGCGAAGGTGAACCTCGCCGGGCGCGCTGTTGCTGCTGATCCCGTTCATGGCCGCGGTGATCTGGTTCTCGTGGCCCTATGCGGCGCCGGGCGTGGGCCATCATGGAAGGCTCGCGTGAGGCCGGCGGCATTCCGCTCGTGTTCCTTTTGAAGTCGTCGATCCCGCTGTTCGCTGTTCTGCTGCTGTTGCAGGGGCTCGCGCAGGCCGTCCGTGCCGCGCTGACGCTGATGTCGGACGACTCAAAGCCGCGCGACGTCATGACCGGCGCCGAACTGCTCGCCATCCTTCTGGTCGTGCTCGTCTGCGGCGCGCTGATGGCCGGCTACCCGGCGGCGCTGACGCTCGGCGGCGTCTCGCTTGCGGTCGCGCTCGTCGCCGACGCGTTCGGCCTGTTTCCGCTGCCGCTGCTGAACGCGCTGCCGTCGCGCATCTACGGCGTCATCGCCAACGAGACGCTGATGGCGATCCCGCTGTTCATCTTCATGGGCGTGACGCTGGAGCGCTCGCGCGTCGCCGAAGACCTGCTGGAGTCGCTGGCGCGGCTGCTCGGAAACCTGCGCGGCGGGCTCGGCATCGCGGTGCTGTTCGTCGGCCTGCTGCTTGCGGCGGCAAAGGGCGTGGTCGGCGCCACCACCGTGACCATGGGGCTGATCGTGCTGCCGGCGATGCTGCGGCACGGCTACGATCCGCGGCTTGCCGCCGGCACCGTCGCTGCAACCTCGACGCTGGCGCAGGTGTTTCCGCCGGCGACCGTGCTGGTGCTGCTCGGCGACCAGATCGCCAACGCCTGGCAGTCGGCGCAGCTCGCCAAGGGCGTGTTCGCGCCGCAGCCGGTCACCGTCACCGACCTGTTCGCCGGCGCCATCGTGCCGGGCTTCCTGCTGGTCGCGCTCTATCTCGCCTACCTGCTGCTGGTCGCCTGGCTCAAGCCGAAATGGTCGCCGGCGATCCCGCCGAACACGAGTGCGCGAAAGGATGCGCGCTGCGCTCTCGCTGCTGCGGGCGCTGATCGCGCCGCTGGCGCTGATCTTCATCGTGCTCGGCTCGATCCTCGGCGGGTTCGCGACGCCGACCGAAGCCGCGTCCGTCGGCGCCATGGGATCGCTGGTGCTCGCCGTCTGGCGCAGCGGGCTTTCGCGCCGAGCTGCTCACATCGGTCGTCGGCCGCACCGCGCAGATGTCGAGCATGATCTTCCTCATCCTGATCGGCGCGACCATGTTCAGCCTCGTCTTTCGCGGCTTTGGCGGCGACGATCTGGTGCAGCGGGCGCTCGGCCAGCTTCCCGGCGGTGCCGCGGGCGCGGTGCTGGTGGTGATGCTGGCGGTGTTCCTGCTCGGCTTCGTCATGGACGCCTTCGAGATCATCGTCGTCATCGTGCCGATCGTCGCCGTGCCGCTGCTCGCCATGCCCGGCGTCGATCCGGTCTGGCTCGGCGTCCTGCTCGCCGTGAACCTGCAGACGTCCTACATGCACCCGCCGCTCGGGCCGACGGTGTTTTACCTGCGCAGCGTCGCGCCGCCGGAACTGACCACAAAACACATCTATCTCGGCGTGATCCCGTTCATCGCGATCCAGCTTCTGGCGCTGGTCGGCCTGTGGTTCGCGCCAGAACTCGCGACGGCGCTGCCGCAGGCACTGTACGGTCCGAGATAGCAGCCCTGTGTCTTGACAGCATCAAGGCGGCAGGCGAAGCCATCGGCCGAGATGAAAGCCGATAGTTTTTCTAATTCGAAAGTGGCGACCGCAGCGGGCGCGCAGGAGCGCGTCGGCGTGCTGCTGGTGAACCTCGGCACGCCCGACACGGCCGATGCCAAGGGCGTGCGCGTCTATCTGCGCGAGTTCCTGTCCGACCCCCGAGTGATCGAGAAGCAGGGCCTGTTCTGGAAGCTGGTCCTGAACTGCATCATTCTCGTCATCCGGCCGCCGCGCAAGGCGCGCGACTACCAGAAGATCTGGAACACCGAGAAGAACGAGTCGCCGCTGAAGACGATCACCCGCGCGCAAGCCGAGAAGCTCGGCCAGGTCGCTGGAAGGCTCGCACATCGTCGTCGACTGGGCGATGCGCTACGGCAACCCGTCGATCCGCGAGCGGATGCAGGCGCTGATCGCGCAAGGCTGCGATCGCATGCTGATCGTGCCGCTCTATCCGCAGTATTCGGCGGCGACCACGGCGACGGTTTGTGACGAGGCCGCGCGGGTGCTGCAGCAGCTGCGCGCGCAGCCGACGGTGCGCTTCGCGCCGGCTTATCCGACCGATGCGACCTATATCGAGGCGCTGGCGTCGTCGATCACCGCGCACCTTGCGACGCTGCCGTTCAAGCCGGAGATCGATCGTCGCGTCGTTTCACGGCATGCCGCAGGAGTATGTCGACAAGGGCGATCCATACTACGCGCAATGCGTGGCGACGACCGACGCGTTGCGCGCGCGCCTCGGTCTCGACGAGAAGGGCCTGATGCTGACGTTCCAGTCGCGCTTCGGTTTCGACGAGTGGCTGCAGCCTTACACCGACAAGACCATCGAAGGCCTCGCCAAATCCGGCGTGCGCAGGATTGCGGTGGTGACGCCCGGCTTCGCCGCGGATTGCCTCGAGACGCTGGAAGAGATCGCGCAGGAGAACGCCGAGATCTTCAAGCACAATGGCGGCGAGCAGTTTGCGTTCATCCCCTGCCTGAACGACAGCGACGGCGGCATGGACGTGATCCGCCAGCTCGTGATGCGCGAGCTGCAAGGATGGATTTAGCAAGAAATCAAGGGCTGTGGCGCTGTGCCGCCCCGATTGTCCGTGTCGAACCTCGTCCTATGTGAAGTTGATCGAAGAGCCGTCTGAGACGCGGTATTGCGCCGAATCCGGTTGCCCGGATGCGCGCCGTGTTTCACATGTTGCCTGCCGCAGGGGAGACAGACACATGATATCAGGCTTCAGTATTTTCACGCTCGTCCTTTTGCTGCTTGTGGTCCTGACGCTGTTTGCCGGCGTCAAGACCGTCACCCAGGGCTACAACTGGACGATCGAGCGGTTCGGCAAGTACACGCGGACGCTCGCGCCTGGCCTGAACATCATCGTCCCTTACTTCGATCGCGTCGGCCGCAAGGTCAACATGATGGAGCAGGTGATCGACGTTCCGCAGCAGGAAGTCATCACCAAGGACAATGCGACGATCACCGTCGACGGCGTCGCCTTCTACCAGGTGTTCGACGCCATGAAGGCGAGCTACGAGGTCTCCAGCCTCAACCAGGCGATCCTGACGCTGACGATGACCAACATCCGCTCGGTGATGGGCGCGATGGATCTCGACCAGGCGCTGTCGCATCGCGACGAGATCAACGAGCGGCTCTTGCGGGTCGTCGACGCCGCGGTGTCGCCGTGGGGCGTCAAGGTCAATCGCATCGAGATCAAGGACATCGTGCCGCCGAGCGATCTGGTCGAGGCGATGGGCCGCCAGATGAAGGCCGAGCGGGTCAAGCGCGCCGACATCCTGCAGGCGGAAGGGCAGCGGCAGTCGGAAATCCTGCGCGCCGAAGGTGAAAAGCAGGCGCAGATCCTGCAGGCGGAAGGCCGCCGCGAAGCCGCGTTCCGCGACGCCGAGGCGCGCGAGCGCGCGGCCGAGGCCGAAGCGAAGGCGACGCAGATGGTGAGCGAGTCGATCGCCAAGGGCGACGTCGCGGCGCTCAACTACTTCATCGCCGATCGCTATATCAAGGCGTTCGGCGAGATCGCGCGCTCGCCGAACCAGAAGATCATCATGCTGCCGATCGAAGCCGACCAGCGTGCTCGGCTCGCTCGCCGGCATCGGCGAGATCGCCAAGGCGACGTTCGGCACCGATGGTGCCGCAGCGGTCAGCGCGGCGGCGCGACGCTCGGTGCCGAGCTCGGGCGGCACGCAGAGCAGCTAGCGAGGAATGCCATGTGGGACATGTTGGTCAAGCTCGGCCCGTGGAACTGGCTGATTGTCGGTCTGGTGCTGATGGCGCTGGAGCTGGTCGCGCCGGGCGTGTTCCTGCTCTGGCTCGGCCTTGCCGCGCTGCTGGTCGGGATCATCTCGCTGTTCACCGACTGGATCTGGCAGGTGCAGGTGATCGCGTTCGCGGCGTTCTCGCTCGCGGCGGTGCCGCTGTGGCGGCGCCTTGCGACGCAGAGCTCGACGAACGCGCAGAGCATGTTCCTCAACCGCCGCTCCGACGCGCTGGTCGGCCGCGTGTTCACGCTCGACAAGCCGATCATGGACGGCAGCGGCACGGTGCGGGTCGACGACACCATCTGGCGCGTCAGCGGCCCGGATTGCCCGGCCGGCAGCAAGGTGAAGGTCGTGCGCGCTGACGGCGCGAGCCTGACGGTCGAGGCGGCGTAGGAAAGCCCGGACACGCACGCCTATCAGCTGCGGGCGCCCATGCGAACCTGCTCCCGGCAAGTTCGCCCACGACTATCAGATCACCGAGATGTCGTTCGAGCTCACGCTCGGCACGTTCTGCCATGAGAACGGGCACATGATCTGCGACTTTCCCGATCTCCATGATTACGGAAATGAATCGCGAGGGGTCGGTGGATACTGGCGAGTGAGCCTAGATGTCCCACCCGTCCTCTGTATCGTAGCCGTCGGGTCCGGTCTTGGTGGCCTTGACGGAAATGTGGAAATGCTTGTTGTGCGGGTTGGCGCCGTTGTAGGTGCGCCACGCAAACGGCGGGTGTCCATCCAACGCCTTGTGGTTCGCGATCTTGCGGTTCGAGATGATGTACTTGATGCGCGGATCATGGCTCAGCCGAAGCTTGTCGGCGATGTCGTGCGAAATGAGCCCGTGCGCAGGATCGTTCGTGATGTCCATTGCCGTGACCACCCCGACGCCGCCGTCGTTGATCTGCGGACAGTGATCCGAGGTGCCAGGGCAATGGTTCGTGTCGCCGATCGTCCCGTCGCTGGCCTTGCTCCGGTTGGGGAACGCTTCATTGATCTGCGTGCGCAGCTTGAGCAGCGCTTTCGCCACGCGCCATTGTGCCGGTGCCGCCGGCGCGGCTTCGCTCTGCAATTCGGGATCGCCCGGATCGCCGTGCTCATCGTCAAATTCATCCAGCGCGTGCGCGATTTCCGAAGGTGGCCGGTCGTCAAAATTACGAATGACTTCGTCTGCCGCTTGATCCGCCATGACGTCCTCCCAATCGTAGCGATGGCCGCCCCAAGCACACGTTATGGTGGCATGCGTCCTCAATGTTGTCCATCAGCTACTCTGCACGCGCGAAGAGCGACGCGGGCCGGCGCCGCCGTTCGACAGGCAACGGCGGCGGCTATCAGCCGTGACAGGATGATGACGGAAAGCCCACTATCGAAGCAGGAATAACTGATGATGCTCGCAACATGCTGCGACATTGCCGCCGGGCCAAGCCGTGACGCAGCACAGCAATTTGCGGTCCGTCGGAGTCTTGCGGCGTCATCGACGCTTCGGCATTGAAGTTGCGTCGAAGGGTCAGTACAATCAATTTGCAGTTGAGACCTGTTTCTCGTTTTGTAGGGGCGGACAGTGCCGAAGGCGCGCGACTCAGCAGGCGGAAAGAAACAACGCGCCCGAAAAAAGAAGGTCGCTGCGCCAAACGACGCGTCCGAAACTGCGAGTGCCGCTCCAGCGGCGGCGCCTGAGCCGACACCAAGCGCCCCCTTCCTGGATACCTCCGACGCCGGCATGCCGGCGCTGCGCAGCAGCGCTCCGCTCGGGACGGCGGAAGGACCGCCGGGGCCACCTTCGGACGAAGAACTGATCGTCGAGATCGAACTTGCGCCGGGTGCGGTCTCGCTGCGTCCGGCGTTGATCGACAATACCGCGGCGTTCACGGGCGCGGCTCAAGCGGGAGCGGCTCCCCCGGACATCGGACTTGGCGCGGTCTTGCGCCGACACCGACTGATCGAGGCGCGGCCAACTCATGGCGATACCCAAGTCCGCCAGGACGAACAGCGCACCGCCGCCATCCGCGCTGCCGCCGCCATTGGCGCAGCGTCGCCCGAACAGGCGGCAGCACGAGAACGCCTGCCGTCGAAGGCGAGTTTCATTACGCTGCGTTTTCCTCCGGGCACAGACGTCGCCAAGGTAACCGAAGAGCTCCGACAACTACCCGAAGTGGACAAGGCGGTCTGGCGCCCGCGTGCGGCGCCGCCCATGGCGGTCGGTGTGACACTACCCGCCGATCCTTTGATCGGCACCGGACCGATCGTCGTCGATCCCGCCACGCAGCTCGAGACCCAATGGTACCTGCATCGCACGCGTGTCCTCCCGGCCTGGCGCTATTCCCGTGGCGCCAACGTTGTCATCGCCGACATCGACTGGGGCTATCGAACCAGCCACCAGGAGTTTTCCGGTGCGATCGAGCGGACCTACAACGCCGTGTCCGGACAAAGCGATGTGATCGGCGGGGCGAGCGCGGCGCATGGCACAGCGGTGCTCGGCATCGCAGGTGCCCGCTCCAATGGGACCGGGATGGCCGGCTATGCGCCGGAAGCCGCGCTTTGGGCGATCCAGGCTGACAGCTCGACCTCGCCGAAGGTCTTTGAAGAGCCTTGGGCCGAGGCGATCGATTTCGTGAGCCGCACCGACGCCAGCGGCCGCCGGAAGGTGATCATCCTTGAGGTGCAGACGTCGCCTGCATTCGGCAACTACGAGCAGATTCCCTCGGTCCACCGGGCCATCCGCGCGGCGATCGCCGACAACTGCGTCGTCTGCGTCGCCGCAGGCAACGGCAATCGGCCCGCCGACCGCAACGATCGCAACGAGCCGTTCGATCCGACCGGCTCGATCCTGGTCGGTGCGACCGCCTTCCACGAGACGCAGAACAAGCGCGCGTCCTTCAGCAACTACGGCAGCCGTGTGGTGGTCTCGGCGCCCGGCGATCCGTCGCACGATCTTACCTGCGGGCAGGCGGGCGACATCGCCTATCGCAACGCGTTCGGCGGCACCTCCGGCGCGACGCCGAAGGTCGCCGGCGTGGTCGCGCTGATGCTGTCGGTCAATCCGGATCTGACCCATGCGGACGTCCGCGAGATCCTGACCGGCACCGGCACGCCGCTGACCGAGGATCCGGGCAAGCCCATCGGTGTGTTTCTCAATGCGGAAGCGGCCGTCGCGGAGGCGTTGCGCCGCCGCACCGAGATCGCGCCCGAGGATGGGCTGCTGGCGCCCAACGGACAGCCGAGTCCCGAAGTCACGGCGGCGAAGCAGATCCACGGCGTACGTCGGCGCAGCAGCCAGCTGGTTCTCCCCGATGAAAGCGGCAGCCCGATCTCCTGGGAAGCAGTTCCCGACGCCTCGCCTGGATCGGGCACGGGTTTGCCGCCCGAGGCCGCTGCCGCGCCGGCGCCGGGTGAGCAGCCGCCGGCCAATGATAAGACGCTGCGATTGTTCCGCGAGCACCGTCGAAGGCACGCTCACGCAGCAGGATCGCATCCTGATCGTCGATCAGGCGATCCAGATGCTGGACAACTTCTATGTGCACCGGCCGCTCAAGGAGGCGATCCACGCGGTGCGGCCGATCCAGCGGCTGCGCGTGCTGCTGCGCCGGCTGCAGCAGACCAGCCAACATCCCGGTCGAAGAGAAGGACGAGCTGAGTTTCCACAACACGCTGACCGAGATCTTCAACTCGGTGCGCGACCTTCACACCGGCTACCAGCTGCCGCGGCCTTATCGCGACTTACATCGCCTACCTTCCGTTCGAGGTGGCGCATTTCTACGAGGGCGGCCAGCGCCGCTATCTCGTCACGCGGGTCGTGCCCGGATACCCGTTCGCGCGACCCGGACTTCGGGCCGGGCGCGGAGCTCCTGTACTGGAACGGCATGGCGATCGAGCGCGCCGTGCGCAGGAACTCGGATCAGACGGCGGGCAGCAACGAGGCGGCGCGTCATGCGCGCGGGGTGAGCTCGCTGACGATCCGGCCGATGAATACGGCGCTGCCTCCGGATGCGGATTTCGTCGATATCGAGTTCGTGCCCGCGGGCCTGCGAACGCGAGCGATCCGCTCAGCGCGCGGCAGATGCGCCAGTCCTGGTTCGTCCGTTACGCACCGACCAAGTCGAGTGCAGCCGAAGCCGACGGCCGCCCGCGGCAAGTGTCGCTCAGGCGGCCGTCGCCGATGTCGCGGCCGCCGCGCACCGCCGGCCGCGGCGATCTACGCCCGGCCGCACTTCTCGCTCGATCTCGGCCGCGAGAGCACGGCGCGATCGAGCGCGATCCTGTTCGAGCGAGGCTGCAGGCGCCGCACGCCGCGGCGCCGGCCGCGGCGCCTGCCGCTGCGCAGCCGCAATCGGCGAGCATGCGCAATCTTGGCCTTGCGCCGTGCTCGGCCTCGACACGGCGGCCGACGCCGTGCGCGAGGCGCGCCAGCTGATCTTCGAACCGCAGTTCGCTGCGCGATGCTGAGCGCGCCAACATCGGCGACGAGGTCACCGGCATTCGGGGCAGCGCCTCGCCGAGCGCGGTGGACGACACGGCCGGCGGAACCGAGATCACCGTCAAGGTGCCGTGGAACGCGGCCTTTCGCGCCCGCACGGTGGACATCGGCGGCAGGCCGTACGGGCACATCCACATCCGCACCTTCTACGTCGAGGATGCCGATGGCTTCGTCGCAGGAGTTCATCCGCCTCGCTGGAGCAGATGCCGGAGAATGGGCTGATCCTCGACGTGCGCGGCAATGGCGGCGGCAATATCTGGGCGGCGGAGCGCCTGCTGCAGACGCTGATCGCCGGTCGAGATCGAGCCGGAGCGCATGCAGTTCATCGTCGACGCCCGGCACGCTGGATCTCTGCCGGAACAACCCGGCGAGCTCGCCAGATTCCGCTTCGACCTGTGGCGCCCGTCGCTGGAAGAGGCCGTCGAGACCGGCTCGATCTACTCGCATGCCTTCCCGCTCACCGAGCAAGGCGAGCTGCAACGCCATCGGCCAGCAGCTACTACGGCCCCGTGGTGCTGCTGGTCGACGGCAATTGCTATTCGGCGACCGACATCTTTGCGGCCGGATTCCAGGATCACGGCATCGGTAAGGTCCTGGGCGTCAGCACCAACACCGGCGCCGGCGGTGCCAACGTCTGGGAGCACTGGCTGCTGAACGAGGCGCTGCCGGCGGGCTGGGGCCTCAAGCCGCTGCCCAACCAGGCCGGCATGCGGGTCGCGATCCGCCAGTGCCTGCGCGTCGGACCGCGCGCCGGCGCGCTGCTGGAGGACTTCGGCGTCGTGCCCGACGCGTGTCTACCAGGCTCGACGCGCGACGACGTGATGGAGGGCGACCGTGAGCTCCTGGCGTGCGCGGCCGAGCTTCTGGCAGAGCGAAGCCGCCGCGCAGCATCAAGGTGACGATGGAAGGCCCGAGACCCCGCCGATCCGGCCAAGCGTCAGATCATCGATCACGACGCGCGGCCTGAACGGCTCGATTTCTTCGTCGACGGTCGCCCGCAGGCCTCCGTCGACCTCAAGCCGAACGCGGCGGGCGAGGCGACGCTCACAGCCCGCTGATCGATCGGGGCTCGAGCTGAAGCTCGTGGGCTATGCCGAGCCGCGACAGACCGCGCCGGCCGCGCTCTATCGCGGGCACAGTCCCGTGAGGCGGCGCGGTCGATGAGGCGCGTCAGGCCTGCCGCATGCCGAGAGAGGAGCGTGCCGTTGAGCGTCTGCCCGCGAACAACAGCGTTTCCCGACCCGGAACTATCCCTATCGGGCGGCGCCGCGCAGCGAGGCGGCTCCGCCGGACGCGCGTCCGCCGGAGCCACCGGCCCGACATCGCTCTACCGGCGGGTCGCTCGGGCTCGACATCGCAGCCGCGGCCGATGACCGCGGACGAGCTCGACGGGCCTGGCCGATCCGTTCGGCCGGCTGCTGCGCTCCGGCAGGCCGTTTCCGCTCACGCTGCGCGCAGCTGCTGGCGGCGCTCGATGCGCTCGCCGGCAGCCGGACGCGCTTCCGGATCAGTTGGTCTTCCTCGTCGCCGACGGCGGCCACATCGCCTGGACGCCGGAGACCGACGGCTTGCAGCGCGCGCTTCCGCTTCGCCATCGCGCGCGGCCGCGGCGAGTTCCCGCTGCTCGATCTCGGCCAGCACCGCTGCTCGATTCGCCGCCGAACGAGCGCGTTCCTGCAGGTCATCGGCTGGGACGCCATGCACGAGGTGTTTCACTTCTACGAGCGCCTGCACGGGACGTTCTTCTGGGCCGGGATGTCGCAGCATGCGCTGGAGGATGCGACGCGCGGCCAGGGACCGTTCGACAGCCACGTGAACGGCTCGCTGGTCATGAAGGAGCTGCGCTCGCCCTGGGTGCACTGGCACGCGCCGCAGGCCGGCATCAACGAGGAGGCGTTCGCGCCGGACGATCCGCTGCCGCAACGAACCGCTGTTCACGCAGCCGGGTGACGGCCGAGCGGCTGGAGATCGAGGTGGTGCGGCCCGGCATTCGCCGCTGGAATGAGGCCCGCGTGCGCAAGGCGGTCGGTGCGACGGGGTCTGGCGGCAACGTGCGCCACTTCCTGCGGCAGGCCGTCACCGACACCACCGTCAACCTCGCTACCTCCGAGACGGCGAGCCATCTGCTGACGCGACGACGTCGCTGCTGCGGCCGCCGCTGTCGTTCTTCCTCAACCGCGACACCCTCTTCGACACGCTCGGGCTCGTGCCGGACGATCCGGCTGTCGCCGACATCGCGATTCCCGGCAGGCTCTATCGGCATGCCTTGCAGCGTTACGACGTGCACCGCTCGGACGGTGACATCCGGATCGATGGCGACTCGCACTTCGCCTTCCTCACGCCCGAGCCGGCCTTCGAGGACACGCACCTCGATGATGCGATGGTCCAGGCCGGGCTGCTGACGCGCCGCTTCGTGGCCTGCCTCGCCATGACCGACTTCCCCAATCCGGTCTTCTCCGAGCGGCGGGCGGCCCTGCTCCGCTATGTGCCCGAAGAGTGCGTCGGCGCGAATCCGGGTGAGGACCTGGAGACCCGCTTCGTCGACTGCGCTCCGGTGCGGCGGTCGCCGGGGCGGCAACGGTGCTGCCAGGCCGACAGTCCCGAGCGGGAGTTCCTGGCGAACTGGGACACGGCCGATTTACGCAGGCCGCCTTCATCCAGCGCATCACCGACTATTTCCTCGCCCTGCAGGCACGGCATGACGCGACCCCGACGTCGTGGACGGCTGGTTCCGGCTGGCGGAGTACCGCCGGCGCCGCTTCCGCGACCGGCCGCTCGCCGAGTTCGCCCTGACGACGCCGCGCACCAACATTCCCGACGACGCGCCCGCGCTGCGCATGACCGTGCAGGCGGGCGACGTCCGACGCCGATTCCGACCGGCACCCAGTCGCCGTGACCCTACGAAAGGAGAGCGTCCGTGAACCGTTTCGATCCGCCCGGATTTCTCGATGATCTCAGCGAGGCCCAGAAGGACGCAGTGGAGCGCAGATCGTCTCCAGCTGGCTCGATCGTGCCCGCGCCGGGAAGCCCGGCCGAAATGACGGCCCGCGGGGCCAGTTCTTCAATGCCGCTGACCAACCCGCCCGCGGACGACGCGCAGGTGGCCGTGATCTCCTGGAACGCGTTTCCACGCCAGGTCAAGGCGCACTTCGCTGAGCGATAAGCAGCGCTGGCGCCGTGCGGACGCGGACCGCAACGTCCAGGACGAATACTGCGAGTGGAGTGTCACTCGCGACCCGGTCACCCGCAAGATCACCCGGGTTGACCTTCACCTGCGAGGGACCGGAGTACTGGGAGGTGCTGGCCGCCGCTGAATCCGGACAAGGTGGTGGACGCTCTATCGCGAGTTCGTCTCGGCCATCGGTCAGGCGCGAGGATCTGTTCGTTAACGGCCGCTACAATCCGCTCAACCGCTTCAACAACAGCACCACGAACGGTGCGATGCACCTGATCCAGGCCGCGAACACGCTGAGCGCAGAGATCGAGCTCGGCGCGGCGGCGACGATCCGCCGCGTCCGCAACGGACACGAGATCACCGATGCGCAGGAGCTGATCCTCTGCTCTGCGCTACGGCGAGCCCGGCCGCAACAGCGATCCGTTCATCGGCGAGCAGGTCAATGCGCTGGCGCGGCAGAGGGCCGACATCACGATCAACAATCCGGTCGGCCTCTACTTCACGAGTTCAACCCGGTCGGCTGGACCACGCCGGACGGCGAGGATCCGCGCAAGTTCTGGAAATTCGTCCGGGGCAAGGACGATCACTTCGTCCGCGCCGTCTTCGAGGTGCCGCCCGGCCGGGGCTACGTGGTCGGGCGACATCAAGATCGCCGGCAAGCCGATCGACTTCGGCGCCCAGATCGCCGATTTCATCACCATCAAGCTCGAAGGCCTGGCGACGCGCATCGGCGCAGAGCACGGTCGCGCCGTTCCAGGGCTGCCGCGGCGAGGCCAGCCGCCTGCCGCCGTCGCGGCGCCGCCGTCGGCGATCGCCGCGCTGCCGGACCTGCCGCTCCGCAGCCGGAGTCGGCGCCGCGCGGCAGCGGCACGAGCCGGCCGCCGCAGCTGGCGGCAGCGTGGGCGGCTGTCGAGCGCCGACGGAGCAGGCGATCGTCGCGCGGCTGCCGGAGGCGCTGCGCCGGGAGTTCGAGCTCGACGTCGCGGACGACGGCTGCCGCCCCGCCGGCCTTGCTGCCCTATCCGAAGCTGCCCGAGGCAGAGTTCAAGACCCGCCTGGTCATCCGGCAAGATCATGGCCTATGCCTCACCGGATTCCACCTACGCTGTGACCAAGAAGCTTCTCGACAGCGCACAGCGTTCCATCGTCATCGGCATCTACGATTTCAGCGCCGACTACATGAAGGAGCACCTCAAGAAGGCCATGCGGCGCGGCGTAACGGTGTCACTGATGCTGGATACCAATCACGCCGACGACCCGAGCCTGTTCGAGGAGTTGACGAGGCTGGGGGCGAACTGCGTCAAGGCGCCGTCGTCGCTCGGCCGGCAATCCGATCGCCTACTTCGGCAACGCGCACGAGAAGATCATCGTCGTCGACGGCGAGATCGTCATGATCCAGAGCGGCAACTGGTCGGAGAACAGCATTCCGTTCAACGAAGGCGACGGCGTCGTCGTCGGCGCGTTCGAGCCGGGCAATCGCGACATGGGGCTCGCGGTGCATTCGCAGGAGCTTGCCGGCTTTCTTTGCCGACCTCGTCGCCCGCGATATGCGCCTGGCGCAGGGCGAGCCGCCGGATGCGCGCCGCCGGCCGTTGCTGCGCACGCCGAGCCGGCTTCGCCAGCGAGCGAGATCTTCTTCGAGGCCGCTCCGCCGGAGGTGCCGGACAGCTGTTCTCCAGCCTGCACCGTCACGCCTTCGACGCCCGTGCCGATCACGCCGGTGATCACGCCGGAGAACTTCCACGACACCGTCGAAGGCGTTCCTGCGCTCCGCCAAGCGCAGCATCCGCATCGAGCAGCAGTACATCCGCGGCGGCCAGCCGGCGGTCGAAGCGCTGCTCAGCGAGATCGCCGCCGCGCGCGAGGACAATCCCGACCTGGACATCCGCATCATCGTCTCGCCGAAGTTCCTTACGGGCGACAAGCAGGAGAAGTTCCTGCAGGCGATGGAAGACTTCAGACCTGGAGTTCGACGACAACTACCGCTTCCTGTCGCGCAGGCACTTCGTGCACTGCCACAACAAGCTGATTGTCGTGGACGAGGAGAAGGTGCTGCTGGGCTCGCAGAACTGGTCGACCACGGGGCTGATGTCGAACCGCGAGGCCAGCCTGCTGGTGGAGCACGCCGGCATCGCCGGCTATTTCGCCGAGATCTTCGACGCCGACTGGGACATGAGCGAGCCGACTGGTGCTGCGCCGAGCAATGTCACGCTCGGCGGCGAAGATGTGCGCCCGGCGTCGGAGTTCGCGCAAGGCGGTGTCGTGATGTCCAGAGCGCGCGATTATCTTGACGTGTAGTTTTTCGGAGCGTCTCGCACTACGGCGCCGGTCACGCGGCCGGCTTGGAGGGCGGACACGTTCGCCGCAGATTTGCGGAAGTGGGTGGCGTCGCTACCGCTGCTTGAACGAGACGTGAGCTTGCGAACAGTTCTGCCCTCCCTCCGTCGCGGAGAGAGGGCAGAACACACCAATCCAAAACCCTCAAGCCGCCTTGTGGCGGGCGAGTTCGGCCTTGTAGAGCGTGAACTCTTCCGTCGCACGCCTTCATCACGCTCGGCCGCTGGCGGACGCGATCGTAGTACGCCTTGATCGCGGGCCACTTCGCCAGATCGATCGCCGGGACCGCCTGGGTCCAGTTCAGGATGGTGACGAGATAGGCGTCGGCGACGCTGAAATGATCGAGCACGAACTCGCGCCCTTCGAGATGCTTGTTCACGTAGTCGAGCCGCGACAGGTTCTTCTGCAGCGCATAGGCCTTCGCGTCCGCCGGCGCCTTGGCATCGAGCAGCGGCACGAACAGGCCCTTGTGCAGTTCGGTGCCGATGAAGCACAGCCACTGCTGCAGGCGCGAGCGCTCGATGCCGGGCTTCGCCGAGATGTTCGCGTCGGGAAAGCGTTCGGCCACATACTGCAGAATTGCTGCGTTCTCGGTGAGAATCACGCCATCATCGGTGCGCAGCGTCGGCACCAGGCCGATCGGATTGACGCTGCGGAAGTCCGATTTGTCCTGCAGCACGTGCTTGGTCTTGGGGTCGACTTCGAGGATAGTTGGCGTCGGCGCCGGCTTCGTAGAGCGCAATCCGCGTTGCCATCGAGCAGGCGAGGGGCGAGAAATAGAGGTCCATGAGCAATCTCCCTGTGAACCGAGCGAACGCGCCGCATCCGTCGACGATGTCTGGCCGCGTCCGTTGATTTTTGTACCGTTCCGCATAAATTAGATGAGATCAAGGATTAATTTGCGAAATGGTACAAAAAAGAGTCAGCAGCCCGCGAAGGGGGCGCCAGGGTCCGGGAAACCGGCCGCCGCCGCGCTGCGGCGCCGGACAGCCGGCGCGCCGCGCAAGCGCGGCCGTCCGCGCGCCTACGAGCCGGATGTGGCGCTGGCGCGGGCGATGGATGTGTTCTGGCGCGACGGCTTTGCGGCGACCTCGCTCGACACGATCAGCGCGGCGACCGGCATGAACCGCCCGAGCCTCTATGCGGCATTCGGCGACAAGCGCGACATCTATGTGAAGGCCTATCGAGCGCTATCGCGAGCGGGCGCGGGAGCGGATGGCCGAGATCTTCACGTCGGATCTGCCGGTGCGGTGCGATGCTGCGAAACGTCTATGCGCATCGCCATCGACATGTACGTGTCGGGCGAAGACGGTCCGCGCGGCTGCTTCACCGTCATGACGGCGACGTCGGAAGCGGTGTTCGATCCCGCCATCCGCGAGCTTGCCGTGACGGGCCTGACCGAGATGGACCGTGCCTTTGCGCGCCTGTTCAAGGCGGCGCAGGCGAAAGGGCGAACTGCCGGCCGCGGCCGATCCGGCGATGCTGGCGCAGCTGGCATCCGCCACCATCCACACGCTGGCGGTGCGGGCGCGGGTACGGACGCCGCGCAAGGAACTCGACGCCATCGCCGACGCGTCCACGGCCCTGATTTGCGGCAGAACGCGGGCAAATAGCCCGCCTTGCCCGGTGTTAACGCTCAGCCTCGCGGCAAATCGTTCAGTGACGATTCATCCGATTAATGTAATAAGCTTTCACATGAGCTGGCGCAGGGATAGGGATCGCGGCCGCAGCGAACGCGGCTACCACCACGGCAACCTGAAAGAGGCGTTGCTGCAGGCGGCGCTCGATCTGATCGCCGAGAAGGGCCCGGCCGGCTTCACCTTCGCCGAGGCCGCGCGCTCGGCCGGCGTCAGCCCGGCTGCGCCCTATCGGCATTTCCGCGACCGCGACGAACTGCTCGCCAGCATCGCCCAGCGCGGCTTCGAGCAGTTCGAGGCATTGCTGACGGCCGCCTGGGACGACGGACGTCCCGACACGCCGACCGCGTTCGAACGGCTCGGCAAGGCGTATCTGAAATTCGCACGCGACGATCCGGCGTCCTATTCGGCGATGTTCGAGTCGGGCGTGCCGCTCGACACCTATCCCGCGCTGGCTGCCGCAAGCGAGCGCGCCTTCAGCGTGATCCGCGCCGCGTCCGAACGGCTCGCGGCGATGACGCCGCCCGGCGTCTCGCGCCCGCCGGCGATGATGATGGCGCTGCACATCTGGTCGATGTCGCACGGCGTCGCCTCGCTGTTCGCGCGCGGCGACGGCGCGCGGCGCAAGCTGCCGATGACGCCGGACGACCTGCTCGAGGCCGGCGTGCTGATCTATCTGCGCGGGCTGGGCTTTCCGATCGGCTCCGATTCCGAAAAACCGAAGTAGTCTGCGAGACCGCGCAGCCGTCATGAAGCTGATCATCTTCGACTTCGACGGCACGCTGGTCGATAGCCGGAAACTCATTCTTGAAGCGCATCGCCTGGTCTTCGGCGAATTCGGTCTTGCCTGTCCGTCCGAGGAGGAGAGCCTTTCGCTGATCGGCAAGTCGCTGGAGCTTGTGCTGGCGCAACTCGCAGGTCCCGATGCGCCGATCGCGCAGATGACGGAAGCCTACGGGCGCTTGCTGCCGGTGCTGCGCGAGGACGCAACGTTCGCCGAAGCGCCGTTCGACGGCGCCGCCGAGCTGATCGCTGCGCTTGCCGCGCGAAGCGACACGCGCCTTGCGCATCGCGACCGGCCACGTCTCGCATGCGATCGAGCCGGCGCTGGCAAAACTCGGCTGGCGCGATTTCTTCTGCCGGTGCAGACAGCGGACAAGGCGCCGTCGAAGCCGCATCCCGGAATGCTGCTGCAGGCGTTGCGCGAGACGGGAATGCAGCGCCGAGGACGCGGTCATGATCGGCGACACCGCGTTCGACATGGAAATGGCGCAAGCAGCCGGCATCGAAGGCATCGGCGTTGTATGGGGCTATCACCGCGCCGAACGGCTGCACGCCGCCGGCGCTTCGCACGTCGTCGCGACGATCGACGAACTTCGCGCACGGTTGGCGCTCGCGGACGCCTGAGTTCCGGCGAAACCGCCCCGAAACACTTTTCACGCGTTTGTAAACCGGCCCCGCTTGACTTCCCGGCGGCTTCGGCTATCTATGTAAATGTTATTTACATTCACGGTGGCTTTCGGGCCACCTACGGGAGAGGATCGATGTCCAATACCGCAGACAGTGAACGCTGGGGCCGTCCTGCCTGGACCGACGAACGCCCGAGCTTCTGGGAGACCCCGTCACACCCGGGCTGGATCGCCCTGATGATCCTCGGCTTCGTGTTCTGGTGGCCGATTGGTCTCGCCATTCTCGCCTACATCATATGGGGAAGAAAAATGTACGGATGCAGTTCAGGCCGCTGGCAGAACAAGATGGAAAAGATGCAGTACAAGATGGAGAAGATGCGTGCGCGCATGGGAGGGCACTTTGACGCGCCCACCAGCGGCAACCGCGCCTTCGACGAGTACCGCACCGAGACGCTGAAGCGGCTCGAGGACGAGCAGACCGAGTTCAAGGATTTCCTGAACCGCCTGCGCCACGCCAAGGACAAGGCCGAGTTCGACCAGTTCATGAACGAGCGCCGCTCGCGCCCGCCGGCACCGCCGACGGTGGACAACCAGCCGCAGAACTGATCGCGCTTCAAGCTGGCGATCAAGACTGGCCGCCCGTCTGCAGAGATGCAGGCGGGCGGTTTTTCTTTGTCGGAGGCAACGAGCACTCCACCTCATCGGGCGACGCAGCGTTGGGGGCGAGGCTCGCGCTGCGCTTGGCCGGGACGACCCGAGACTGGATCAGCCGCTGCCGCCCCCGGCGAGTTCCGGCCGTCCACCCGCTCATGCCTGAAATGGTTCCCGTTTTCCGGCCCTTGCAGGGCTCCGGTAACCGGCCATTAACCAGCCTTAGCGTCTGGTTGAGGCGTGCCGGAAGCGGGTTTCGAGGGGTTCAGCCCTAGTTTGGACACCTTGGGCGGAGAAGCATGGCGCGGCCTTGGGGATCGGGCCTCCCGTGACATGAATCCGGCTTCGGCGACTGAGTGGGGACAGTACTCAGGGACGTGCGCCGATGATCGATGACAGCCCGTCCGGCTGCACTTCCTGAGGTAGCTGCGTATCTTGACGACGGGACACGCGTTGAGAGGACGGAATCGATGAATCCTACCGAGCTCGCGCCGGCCGTTACCGCCGACGTATCGCTCATCGCCCTGTTCTGGCAGGCCCACTGGATCGTGAAAGCCGTCATGCTCGGCCTGATGGCCTGCTCGGTCTGGGTGTGGGCCATCGCGATCGACAAGATGTTCATGTATGCGCGCTCCAAGCGGGCGATGGACCGCTTCGAGCAGGCGTTCTGGTCCGGCCAGTCGATCGAGGAGCTTTACCGCGCGCTGTCGGCGAAGCCGACGCAATCCATGGCTGCGCTGTTCGTCGCCGCGATGCGCGAGTGGAAGCGCTCGTTCGAAAGCCAGTCGCGCTCGTTCGCCGGACTGCAGATGCGAATCGAGAAGGTGATGGACGTGTCCATCGCCCGCGAGATCGACCGGCTGGAGCGGCGGCTTCTGGTGCTGGCGACGGTCGGCTCGGCCGGCCCGTTCGTCGGGCTGTTTGGAACCGTCTGGGGCATCATGACCAGCTTCCAGGCCATTGCGGCGTCGAAAAACACCTCTTTGGCGGTGGTTGCGCCGGGCATCGCGGAGGCGCTTTTTGCCACAGCGATCGGCCTTATCGCTGCCATTCCTGCCACTATTTTCTATAATAAGTTCACGTCGGAAGTGAACCGGCAGGCGCAACGCCTTGAAGGCTTTGCGGACGAGTTCTCCGCGATCCTGTCACGGCAGATTGATGAACGTGCCTGATCATCACCGCGTCGAGTCGCTATCGGGCGGATCTTTGAGGGGATTTGTGAGCGCATCATGGGGATGAGCGCAGCCGGAGCATCGGGGGGAGGCCGCGGGGGGCGACATCGCCGCCGCCGCGCCGCCGTCATGGCCGAGATCAACGTCACGCCGATGGTGGACGTGATGCTGGTGCTGCTGATCATTTTCATGGTCGCAGCGCCGCTTTTGACCGTCGGCGTACCGCTGGACCTGCCGCAGACGCAGGCGAAGACCCTCGACATCGACAAGGAGCCGATCACGCTGTCGGTGCGCCTCGACGGCAAGGTCTTCCTTGGCGAAAACACCGAGATCAAGCTCGAGGAACTTGTCACCAAACTGACCGCGATCACCGCGGCGCGCGGCGGCATGGACGAGCGGATCTTCGTGCGCGGCGACAAGAAGGTCGACTACGGCACGGTCATGCGGGTGATGGGCCGGCTGTCCGCGGCAGGCTTCAAGCGCGTGGCGCTGGTGACTGAGATGGAGCAGGGGTCCTAACCGCTTGAAGATCGCCGGATACGAGATCGACAAGTCGCTCGCGGCATCGGTCGCCCTGCATGTCGGGGTGATCGGCTGGGGCCTGCTGTCGTTTTCGACCCGCTCGCTCGACGCCAAGCCGCAGGAGGCGCTGCCGGTCGATATCATCTCCTCCGAGCAGCTCTCGCAGATCACCAAGGGCATCAAGACCGGCCAGAAAGAAAATCCGAAGCCGATGGCCGAGAAGGTCGCCGAGCCGAAGCCGGTCGACGACCCGGTCGGCAAGGTGACCGAGAAGAAGGAAGTCATCGCCGCCAACGACAAGCCGCCGGAGCCGAAGCCGCCGGAGAAGAAGCCCGAGCCGCCGAAGCCTGTCGAGAAGAAGCAGGAGCAGCAGGTCGATCCGATCGCCGAAGCCCTGAAGAAGGAACAGCAGAAGAAGCCGGTCGAGAAGAAAGAGACCAAGGTCGAGCCGAAGAAGGACGAGAAGCCGAAGAAGGAGCGCACCTTCGACCATGTCGAAGATCGCCGCCCTGCTCGACAAGCGCAATCCGGAACGCCACGCGGTGACCGGCGACACGATCAACCAGAAGGCGTCGTTCGGCACGGCGGCGGGGCAGGCGCAGAAGCTGACCATGAGCTGGGTCGGCGCGCTGCAGGCGCGCATCAAGCAGTGCTGGAACATGCCGGCCGGCGTGCGCGACGCCGGAGAACATCGAGATCCGCGTCTACTTCGAGCTGCGCAAGGACGGCACTGTCGTCGGGCACACCGCGCCTGCTCGCCGGCCCGCCGATGGCGAACGGCCCGGCGATCGCCGAAAGCGCGATCCGCGCCATCCAGCAGTGCCAGCCCTACACCTTCCTGCCGCAGGCCGAATATGTCGGCGGCTGGGATCGGCTCGACATCACCTTCAGTTCCAAAGATTGTTTCGGTAAAGGTCAGCTTCGATCATGAGCACGCGGCGCGACGACAGCTTCGCACAGCATCCGTCACTCACCTTCACCCGCAGGCAGACGCTTGCGCTCGGCGCCGGCCTTTCGCTCGCGTCCGCTTTCTCGCGAAGCTGCGTTCGCGCAAACGCGGCTGCAGGTCGAATGCGGCAACATCCAGCCGATCCCGATCGCGATCCCGAACTTCGTGCCGGGCTCGCCGGCGGACAACGAAGCCGCGGCCGGCGTCACGCAGGTGATCACCAACAACCTCAAGCGCAGCGGCCTGTTCGCGCCGATCGATCCGGCGGCCTATATCGAGAGGATCACCAACATCGACGTGCCGCCGCAGTTCCAGAGCTGGCGCACCATCAACGCGCAGGCGCTGGTCACCGGCCGCGTCACCCGCCAGCCCGACGGACGGCTGAAGGCGGAATTCCGCCTGTGGGATATCTTCTCGGGCCAGCAGCTCACCGGCCATCAGTATTTCACGGCCGCCGAATTCTGGCGGCGCATCGCCCACATCATCTCCGACCAGGTCTACGAACGTCTCACCGGCGAGAAGGGTTACTTCGACAGCCGCGTGGTGTTCGTCGACGAAAGCGGCTCGAAGGATCGCCGCGTCAAGCGCCTTGCGATCATGGACCAGGACGGCGCCAACGTGCGCTACCTGACCCGCGGCGAGGATCTCGTGCTGACGCCGCGCTTCTCGCCGTCGACGCAGGAGATCACCTACATGGCGTTCGGCCAGGGCGATCCGCGCGTGCTGCTCTACAACATCGAGACCGGCCAGCGCGAAGTGGTCGGCAATTTCCCCGGCATGACGTTTGCGCCGAGGTTTTCGCCGGACGGCCAGCGCGTGATCATGAGCCTGCAGCAGGGCGGCAACGCCAACCTGTTCGTGATGGACCTGCGCTCGAAGTCGACGACGCGGCTGACCGACACGCCGGCGATCGACACCTCGCCGTGCTACTCGCCGGACGGCCAGCGCATCTGCTTCGAGTCCGATCGCGGCGGCAAGCAGCAGATCTACGTGATGGCGGCGAACGGCGGCGGCGCGCAGCGCATCTCGTTCGGCGACGGCAACTACTCGACGCCGGTGTGGTCGCCGCGCGGCGACTTCATCGCCTTCACCAAGCAGGGCGGCGGCAGCTTCTCCATCGGCATCATGAAGCCGGACGGCTCGGGCGAGCGGCTGTTGACCTCGGGCTTCCACAACGAGGGCCCGACGTTCGCGCCGAACGGCCGCGTGCTGATGTTCTTCCGCGACGCCGGTGCAGGCCCGACGCTGTTCACCATCGATGTGTCCGGCCGCAACGAGCTGCGCGTGCCGACGCCGGCCTTCGCCTCCGACCCCGCCTGGTCGCCGCTGTTGTCGTGAGCAGGGCCGCGGTCTGACCTGACGCAACTCGCGTCTCTCGCGAAGCGCCCCGACGTCATTGCTGTCGATGTTCACTATTGGCTGATTGGATCGCGGTGGTCTTCGTAGCGGCGAAGGCCTTCGGGGTCCTGCAAGGGCCTCATGGGCCTGTGGTTGTCGTAGTAGATCATGTACTCGAACAGGCGGACGAGAGTCCGATCCAGCTTCGCTGAATTCGAGACTCGTCGCTCATCCAGCTGCTTGTCTAGCCCGCAAGCTTCACCAGCATCTTGCCGGTGTTCTCGCCGTTGAGCAGTCCGATCAGCGCGCGTGGCGCATTCTCGATGCCGGTGACGATCGTCTCCTGGTATTTGATCTTCCCGCTCTTCACCCAGGCCGTCATGTCTTCGTTGAACTTCGATCTGAGGTGCGGGAAGTCGTCGGCGGTGAAGCCGCGGAGCGTCACGCGGCCGTAGATGATGTTCGACAGCGTGTTGATCGGCGCCGACAGCGCGCCGGGATTGTTGTAGGCCGAGACCATGCCGCAGACCGCAATCCGTCCCAGAAGATTCATGCGCGGCAGCGCGGCGTTGAGATGGTCGCCGCCGACATTGTCGAAGTAGACGTCGAGACCCTTGGTCGCGGCACGCTTCAACGCTTCGCGGATCGGCTCCTTCTTGTAGTTGATGACGACGTCGAGCCCGAGCGACGTCAGCCACTCCGCCTTGTCGTCCGTGCCGGTCGAGCCGATGACGAAGCAACCCTTGATCTTGGCGATTTGAGCTACGATCGAGCCGACCGAGCCTGCAGCCGTCGAGACGAACACCTGTTCGCCGTCCTTGAGCCTGCCGATCTCGAGCAGGCCGCCATAGGCGACGAAGCCGCCGTTGCCGAGCACGTGCATGTAGACGGTGAGCGGCAAGTCCGGATCGACGCTCAGCTTCGTCACGCCCTTGCCGTCGGAGACCGCAAACTCGCGAAACGACATGCGGTGCTGGACAATGTCGCCCTCCTTGAAGGCCGCATTCTTCGACTGCGTCACCCGCCCGGTTGCAGGCCCGCCGATCACCTCGTTCAACTCCTGGCCGCGCGACAAGCGCGGTCGCATCGCGGGGTCAACCGACATGAACAGGTTCTGGATCTGGATTTCGCCGTCGCGCACGTCGGCGACGCTGCGCTCGATGGCGGCAAAATCGCTCTCGCGCGGCATGCCGTCCGGACGTTTGACGAGATGAATTTCGACGCTTCTTGGCATGGCCGCGCTCCTCTGCTGTTGTTCTCGTTTCCTTCCCGCACGGGTCAGCAACACGCATCACTCATGGTGAATGGCCACGCAGTTGTTTCAAACTTTCGACTGCGCAGGCAGACTTTCTTGCCGATCAAGTGTTAACAACTCCGGGCAAAAATTGCCGCCCCGGAGTTCCATGCAAGTCCTTGTGACGGAACGATTTTGCGCCTCCGCGGCATACATGCGCATTTATTGATCGCGCCAATAAAAAACTAACGATGTTGACTCAGAGAAACTTCATGAGCTGGCGATAGGACTAGGGTGCGAAAGTATACATTGGGACGCAGCATGCCCCGGCTCGCCGCCAGGCTCATCGAAGGAGAGAAGGTCAAGGTCTCGCCCGCGATTTACGCGGCGCTTGTCGATTCGCTTTTCCAGAATTCGGCGTCGATGTTCCTCGGCACGCTCTGCGCGGGCGTCGCCGCGCTGATGACGGCGGTCAAGACCGGCGATCCGTGGCTGTGGCCGTGCGCGGCCTTCATCGTCCTTGCCGGCATCGTGCGCTCCGTCCAGATGCGCAAGTACGACAGCCGCAAAGAGTCGATCGGCGAGGCGGAGGCGCGGATCTGGGAGGTCCGCTACTCGATCGGCTCGTTCCTGCACGCCGCATCGCTCGGCGTCTGGTGTTTTGTCACGCTGCTCGGCAGCAACGATCCGATCGCGCATCTTCTGTGCACGGCGTCGACGATCGGCTACACGGCGGCGGGCGCCGGACGCAACTACGGCCGGCCCTGGATCGTGCAACTGCACACCGTGCTCGCCTGCGGACCGATGGCGCTCGGCCTGATGCTGCAGGGAAATCGCTATTACATCGGCCTCGGCATCCTGCTCGTGCTGTTCTATGCGGGCTTGCGCAAGATCAACATCAGCCTGCACGACATCTTCGCCAACCTTCTGATCTCCCGCGAGCGCGAATCCAACATCGCCCGCCAGTTCGACACCGCGCTCAACAACATGCCGCACGGCTTGTGCATGTTCGGGGCGGATGGCCGCGTGGCCGTGATCAACGATCGCTTCAACGACATGATGGGGATCGAGCGCGATCGCGAGCTGCTCGGATCGAGCCTGCGCGAGCTTTTGTCGGCCGGCGTCGGCACCAACACGATCTCGGGCCAGTGCGCCGATGAAATCGTGTCCGAGGTCCGCCGCGCGCGCGCGGCCGAGATCACCACCGAGAACGCCGGCGCCGGCGCCGATCGGGCGCTGGAATGGACGTTCCAGCCGATGCATGGCGGCGGCACCGTGATGCTGGTCGAGGACGTCACCGAGCGGCGCAATGCGCAGGCCCGGATCAACCGCATGGCGCGCTACGACGAGCTCACGGGCTCTGCCCAATCGCCAGTCGTTTCGCGATGAAATCGCCGGCTATCTCGCCGCGGGCGGCAAGAGCGCGGCGTTGCTGTTCATCGACCTCGATCAGTTCAAGCAGGTCAACGACACGCTGGGACACCCTGCCGGCGACAAGCTGCTTTGCGCGGTGACCGGGCGATTGCGCGAAGTGCTCGGGCCCGACGACTATGTCGCGCGTTTCGGCGGCGACGAGTTCGTCGTGTTCCAGCGCAACGTCGAGACGCGCGAGCAGTCGGCGGAGCTTGCCGCGAAGATCGTCGATCGCCTCAGCGAGCGGTATGAGATCGATCACCACCTGATCGAAATCGGCGCGAGCATCGGCATCGCGGTGGCCTCGTCCGGCGTCGGCGCCGACGCGCTGCTGAAACATGCCGACATGGCGCTCTACCGCGCGAAGGCGGACGGCCGCGGCACCTACTGCTTCTTCCGCGAGGAGATGGCCGAATCAGTCGAGGCGCGCCGCACGCTCGAAATCGACCTGCGCCAGGCGCTCGCCAAGGAGGAGTTCGAGCTCTACTTCCAGCCGCTGGTGAACCTGAAGTCCGGACGCATCTCGACCTGCGAGGCGCTGCTGCGCTGGCGCCATCCGACCCGCGGCGCTGGTGTCGCCGGCCGACATCATTCCCGTCGCGGAGGAGATCGGATTGATCATCGATCTCGGCCGCTGGATCCTGCGCAAGGCGTGCATGGAATGCATGACGTGGCCTGAGCAGGTGCGCGTCGCGGTGAACCTGTCGCCGCTGCAGTTTCATCAGCGCAACGTGCTCGACGATATCCGCTACGCGCTGAGCGTCTCGGGCCTGCCGGCGAAGCGGCTCGAGATCGAGATCACCGAGTTCGTCGTTGATGCGCAACACGCAATGGACGCGCGACGCGCTCGAGCAGCTGCGCAAGGAGGGCGTCAGCATCTCGCTCGACGACTTCGGCACCGGCTATTCGAGCCTCAGCTACCTGCACAGCTTCCCGCTGCACAAGGTGAAGATCGACCGCTCGTTCCTGGAAGGCATCCGCGAGGACAAGCCGCTGACGCTGCTGCGCGGCGTCGCGCGGCTCAGCGCCGACATCGGCATGCAGGTGGTGGTCGAGGGCATCGAGACCAACGAGCAGCTCGAAATCGTCGCCGCCGACGGCACGGTGACCGAAGCGCAGGGCTACCTGTTCGGCCGGCCCGTCGCCTCCAACCAAATTCGTCAGCTGCTGGCGGCTTCGCACGGCCGCGGTGGCGACAGGCTCAAGCACATCGCGAGCGTCGGCTAACGCGCGGCGTTCGAAGTTCGTCATAGGCTGCGGCGCGGCAGGTTCCGTACGAATTTTCGAACATAAGAAGGACCCTCGGTAAATCAAGGGGTTCCAGCGCTCCGTTCAATTTGAAGTTGCGAAGACGTGCGACGAATTTCAGCGCGGGAACGCATCGCGTGCGAGCGGTAATTTCCAACCGCAAAGGAGAGAATAGGGATTCATTTCCGCAGGGCGATACACGGAAAGATTAGGGTTAATTATTGGTATCCTTTGCGGTTGTATTTTTAAAAGTTTAACGTTCTATTCTGCCGGTAGCAGGTTCAGGTGGAGTAGACGGATGGTTCCGGTTGCACATGCAACCTCGCGTTCTCAGCGGTTAAGCGACCTGCTCAATCGCGTTGATTACAAGCTCGCCGAAACCGAGGCGGACAAGGAAGTCATCTACCGGCTTCGCTATCGCGCCTATCGGCATGAGGGCGCGGTACAACCGAATGCCGAGCACAAGATCAGCGACCAGTTCGACGACGCGCCGAATTCATGGATCATCGGCGTCTACTTCGACGGTGAGCTCGCGAGTTCGCTGCGCATCAGCGTGTCGTCGCCCGAGCATCCGGTCTCGCCGTCCGTGAACGTCTTCCCGGATGTGCTCGACGCCGAGGTCGCGCAGGGCAAGGTGATGGTCGATCCGACGCGCTTCGTCGGCGATCCGGTTCGCGAGAACAAATTTCCCGAACTGCCCTACATGACGCTGCGCCTCGCCTACATCGCCTGCGAGCACTTCAACGCCGATATCGGTCTTGCGAGCGTGCGCGCCGAGCATCAGGCGTTCTATCGCCGCGTGTTCCTGCACCGGCCGATCAGCACGCCGCGGATCTATCCGGGACTGACCAAGCCGATCTGCCTGATGGCGGTGGACTACCCGGCGATGAGCGACAAGGTGTTCGCGCGCTATCCCTACTTCCGCTCCAGCCAGTTCGAGCGGCGGATGCTGTTCGATCGACGCTCCCGGCACGATGCGGCTGCCGGCGTCCTGGCGACGGACGCCACGCGCGATGCCGAGCGCATCCCCCTGCAGCCGGGGCAAAACGTCCGCTAACGCGCTGTGGAAAGCGGGCCAAACGGCTGGGATGGCTTGCAAAACTTCCACCTTCGCGCCACATTTACCGGCCATTAACCATGGTGGGCGCTTTAATTCGATTCCGCGTATTTGAGCCGTCCCGGCAACCCCTCATCAAGGTTGACGGAACGTTCGCTTAACCATCGCCCTGTAGACCGGGGTGTAGGGTCGGAAAAAACGTGAGCGTGGAGGCTCCGGAATGAATAGTCCAATGCGAATCCTCCAGGGTTTGAAGCTGGTCGCGGTGCTGGCTGTCGCCCTTTCGATGGCCGCCTGCGCCAACAAGAATCCTCTCGGGGACGGCGCGATGGCGAGTGCTGCGACGCCAGGCAGCCAGCAGGATTTCGTGGTCAATGTCGGCGACCGCGTGTTCTTCGAAAGCGATCAGACCGATCTGACGCCGCAGGCGACCGCAACGCTCGACAAGCAGGCGCAGTGGCTGCAGCAGTACAACCGCTATAGCTTCACGATCGAGGGCCACGCCGACGAGCGTGGCACGCGTGAATACAACATCGCGCTCGGCGCGCGGCGCGCACAGTCCGTGCGCAGCTACCTTGCCTCGCGCGGCATCGATCCGAACCGCATGCGCACGATCTCCTACGGCAAGGAGCGGCCGGTGGCGGTGTGTAACGACATTTCCTGCTGGTCGCAGAACCGTCGTGCCGTGACCGTGCTGAACGCCAGCTCGTAAGACGCCGCCGCGTTCACGAAGAATTAATCAACGGCGCCTTCGGGCGCCGTTTTCATTTGGGGATGGGCCGTTCGTGCTTTGCGCACATCACATTTTTGGCGTACTCCAGCGCCACATCTCACCGCGGTTCCCGAGGGACCGGGAACAGCCGATTATCCGTCAGGCAATGATGTTTTTCAGATTGAGAGCGATGACGTGCGCAGCGGTGCTGATCGCACCCGCGCAGGCTTTTGCGCAATATCAGCCGATGACCGAGACCGACGCGATCGTCCGCGTCGAGCAGCTCGAAAATCGCCTGAGGCAAATGACCGGCGAGAACGAGCAGCTCCAGTTCCGCGTCCGCCAGCTCGAGGAGCAGCTGCGCCAGCAGGGCGGCAGCGCGTCGGCGCAGCCCGTGGGCCGGCCGACCGCGGCGATGGCTCCGCCGCCGCGTCAGCCGCCTTCCGCAGCAGGAGGCGCAGCCGCTGCCGCCGTATCCGCAGCAGCAGGGCTATCCGCAGCAACCTGCCCAGCAGCAGGCCTATCCGCAGCAGCCGCCGCCCTATCAGCAGTCGCCGCAGCAGGCGGCGGTGCAGCCCGCCTATCCGCCGGCAACGCCGGGCCGCCGTGGCGATGCGTTCGATCCGAACGCCAATCCGAGCGCGCCGGGCTCGCCACGCGCGCTCGGCAGCATCGTCGGTCAGCCCAGCGCGCCGGAGCGCAGCGATGTCGGAGCCCCTGGCGGGCGTGGTGCGGGCGAGCCGCTCGACCTGTCGAACCTGCCGCCGCGCCGCGATGGTGCGCCGCCGGCACAGGCGATGCCGCCGCGCCGGTCCGGCCGTCGCGACCGCAGTTCCAGGGCAAACGCCGCGCGACGAATTCGATCTCGGCTACGGCTACATCCAGCGCAAGGACTACGCGCTCGCCGAGGAAGCGCTGCGCGGCTTCGTGAAGAAGTATCCGAACGACCGCCTCGTCGCCGACGCGCAGTACTGGCTCGGCGAAAGCCTGTTCCAGCGCCAGCGCTACCGTGACGCGGCGGAATCCTTCCTGACCGTGACCACGAAGTATGACACCGCGACCCGCGCGCCCGATGCCTTGCTGCGGCTCGGCCAGTCGCTCGCGGCGCTGAAGGAGAAGGAAGCGGCCTGCGCCGCCTTCGGCGAGGTCACCCGCAAATATCCGCGCGCGTCGAGCGGCGTGAAGCAGGGCGTCGACCGCGAGCAGAAGAAGAACGGCTGCTGAGGCATGCCGCGCAACGGCGCAGCAAAACCGCCGCGCGACAGCTCGCCGATTTCGTCCGCTGAAGCCGCACGGTTGTTCTCCGATCTGAAGGGTGCCGGCGCCATCGTGCTTGCCGTGTCCGGCGGGCCGGACTCGACCGCCCTGTTGTGGCTCGCGTCGCAATGGCGCCAGCGGCTCAAGGCCGGTCCGGAACTCTTGGCGGTCACCATCGATCACGGCCTGCGCAAAGCAGGCGGCTGCGGAAGCGCGAGCGGTGAAGAAGTTTGCCGCATCGTTGCGCGTGCCGCACACGACGCTGCGCTGGTCCGGCGCAAAGCCGCCGCGTGGATTGCCTGCAGGTGCGCGGGAAGCGCGCTATGCGATGCTTGCCAAGGCCGCGCGCAAGTCCGGCGCGGTCTGCATCCTCACCGCGCATACGCGCGACGACCAGGCCGAGACGTTTCTGATGCGCCTGTCGCGCGGCAGCGGGCTCGCCGGGCTTGCGGCGATGGCGCGGCGATCCGTGCGCGGCGACGTGGTCATCGTGCGCCCGCTGCTGGATGTGCCGAAGGCCCGGCTGATCGCGACGCTCGACAAGGCGAAGATCGCGTTTGCGGACGATCCCACCAATCGCGACGAAACGTATCACGCGGCCGCGCTGGCGCCGGCTGATGCCCGAGCTTGCGAAGGAAGGCGTCGACGCGCGCAATATCGGCAGGCTGACGGCGAGGCTTGCGCGCGCGAATGCTGCGCTCGAAGCGGTCGCAGATCGCGCCGAGCAGGCGCTGGTGCAGCGCGACGGCAAGCGGCAGACGCTCGACATCGATGCGTTCCTGTCGCTGCCGAACGAAATCCGGTTACGCCTGCTGCAGCGCGCGATCGATCGCGTCGGACACGAAGGGCCGGCAGAGCTGGGCAAGGTCGAGACTCTGCTCGACGAACTGATCGATGCGCTCTCGCACAAGGCTCTGCGCTCGTTCCGGCGCACGCTCGCCGGCGCGCTGGTCGAGGTCGGCGCGCGGGATGCTCACCATCGAGCCTGCGCCACCGCGCCGCACAGGGCGAACACGCTCTTAACCGCTCTTAACCGAATGGCCGAATACCGCTATTCGGCATGAGCAAGCCGCCTTAAATAGCGCCAGAATCTGGTAAAAGGTGCAGCCGTTTCCCTTGGCAGGACCGCGGCCGCTACATAAGTTAACCGCCAAGGGGTGCGGCCGAAAAAACCAAGCCTATTCAAGGATCAAGGCCGCGGCGCGGTCACGAAGGAAGCCCAATGAACGCCAATCTGCGTAATTTCGCCCTGTGGGTCATCATTGTCCTGCTGCTGTTGGCGTTGTTCACGCTCTTCCAGAATCCGGGCCAGCGGGCCTCCTCTCAGGACATTCCGTTCTCGCAGCTCCTGTCCGACATCGACGCCGGCAAGGTGCGCGACGTCGTGATCCAGGGGCCGGAGATTCACGGCACCTACACCACCGGCGGCAGCTTCCAGACCTACGCGCCGAACGACCCGACGCTGGTCAAGCGCCTCTACGACGGCAAGGTGACCATCACGGCCAAGCCGCAGGGCGACAACGTGCCGTGGTTCGTGTCGCTGCTCGTCTCGTGGCTGCCGTTCATCGCGCTGATCGGCGTGTGGGTGTTCCTGTCGCGGCAGATGCAGGGCGGCGCCGGCAAGGCCATGGGCTTTGGCAAGTCGCGCGCAAAAATGCTCACCGAAGCGCACGGCCGCGTCACCTTCGAGGACGTCGCCGGCGTCGACGAGGCGAAGCAGGACCTGCAGGAGATCGTCGAGTTCCTGCGCGACCCCGGCAAGTTCCAGCGCCTCGGCGGACGCATTCCGCGCGGCGTGCTGCTGGTCGGCCCTCCCGGCACCGGTAAGACGCTGATCGCGCGCGCGGTCGCCGGCGAAGCCAACGTGCCGTTCTTCACCATTTCGGGTTCCGACTTCGTCGAGATGTTCGTCGGCGTCGGCGCCTCGCGCGTGCGCGACATGTTCGAGCAGGCGAAGAAGAATGCGCCGTGCATCATCTTCATCGACGAAATCGACGCGGTCGGCCGCCATCGCGGCGCCGGCCTCGGCGGCGGCAACGACGAGCGCGAGCAGACGCTGAACCAGCTGCTGGTCGAGATGGACGGCTTCGAGGCGAACGAAGGCATCATCCTGATCGCCGCGACCAACCGTCCCGACGTGCTCGATCCGGCGCTGCTGCGCCCCGGCCGCTTCGACCGGCAGGTGATCGTGCCGAACCCGGACGTGGTCGGCCGCGAGCAGATCCTGAAGGTTCACGTGCGCAAGGTGCCGCTGGCGCCCGATATCAACCTGAAGACCATCGCGCGCGGCACGCCCGGCTTCTCCGGCGCCGACCTGATGAACCTCGTCAACGAGGCGGCGCTGATGGCGGCGCGGCGCAACAAGCGCATGGTCACGCAGAGCGAGTTCGAGGACGCGAAAGACAAGGTGATGATGGGCGCCGAACGCAAGTCGCTCGTCATGACCGAGGAAGAGAAGATGCTGACCGCCTATCACGAGGGCGGCCACGCCATCGTCGCGTTCAACGTCAAGGCGACCGATCCGGTGCACAAGGCGACCATCATTCCGCGCGGTCGCGCGCTCGGCATGGTCATGCAGTTGCCGGAGCGCGACAAGCTGTCGATGTCGCTCGAGCAGATGACCTCGCGGCTCGCCATCATGATGGGCGGACGCGTCGCCGAAGAGCTGATCTTCGGCAGGGAGAAGGTGACGTCCGGCGCCGCCTCCGACATCGAGCAGGCGACGCGGCTCGCGCGCATGATGGTGACGCGCTGGGGCCTGTCGGACCAGCTCGGCACGGTCGCTTACGGCGAGAACCAGGACGAGGTGTTCCTTGGCATGTCGGTCTCGCGGCAGCAGAACATCTCCGAGTCCACCGCGCAGAAGATCGACACCGAGATCCGCCGCCTGGTCGAGGACGGCTATCAGGAAGCAACGAAGATCCTCACCGAGAAGCGCGACGATCTCGAGACGCTCGCCAAGGGCCTGCTCGAGTTCGAGACGCTGACCGGCGACGAGATCACCGACCTCTTGAACGGCAAGAAGCCGAACCGCGAGTTGGTCATCGAGCCGGCCGGGCCGCGCTCGTCGGCGGTGCCGAGCACCAAGAACCGCCCGCGGCCTGAGCCCGGCGGCGACATCGCCCCGCAGCCGCAGGGCTGAAGAAACCATCACTTTCACGCGAACGGGCGCCTCCGGCGCCCGTTTTTCGTTGCGCCGTCTGCGCGCTCGCTTTACGTTATTTCTGAAATAACAGAAATTTCGGAAAAGATATGAAACTCTCGCCAGTCACCGAAAAATTCATCCTGCACTGGGGCGAGATGGGCGCGCGCTGGGGCGTCAGCCGCACGGTGGCGCAAGTCCACGCGCTGCTCTACCTGTCGGAGCGTGCGCTGAATGCCGAGGAGATCGCCGAGACGCTGTCGATTGCGCGCTCCAACGTCTCGACCAGCCTGAAGGAGCTGCAGGGCTGGGAGCTGGTCAAGGTCACCCACGTGCTCGGCGACCGCCGCGATCACTTCGTGACCTTGCAGGACATCACCGACCTGTTCCGCGTGATCGTCGAGCAGCGCAAGCGCCGTGAGATCGATCCGACGCTGGCGCTGTTGCGCGCATGCGTCGGCGACAACGATCCGAAAGCGAGCGCCTTTGCGCGGATGAAGATCGAAACCACGCTGGAGTTTCTCGAGACGCTCAATCGCTGGCACGACGAGATGAAGGGGCTGCCGATGCCCATGCTGATGTCGCTGGTGCGCATGGGCAGCAAGGTCCAGAAGCTGCTGCGCAAGACCGCGTGACGCGCGTGCGAGCGCAAGCGGTGGCGGCGTCGAGTCGCCTGTCGGAAGGTCGCGCCGATTGGGGCAAGCTGCAGAGCCTGTTCGCGACGGTGCGCTATTTTGGCGGCAGCGAGCGGCTCGCCTGGATGCTGCAGATCGTTTTCACAGCGGCGGTCGCCGCAGCGCTGGTGGCGCTCTGGCGCAGCCGCGTTCGCTACGCGCTCAAGGCCGCAGCCCTTGCGGCCGGCACGCTGCTCGTGACCCCGTACCTGTTCTTCTACGATGTGATGGTGCTTGCAGTCGCCGTCGCCTTCCTCGTGCGCGACGGCCTGCGCCGCGGCTTCAGGCCGTACGAGTGGCCGCTGTTCGCGCTGACGTTCGCGCTGCTGTTCGTTTATCTCATGGTCGGCGCCCCGACCGGCTTCGCGGCGACCCTTGTCGTCGTTGCCATCGTCGCAGGCCGCTGCAACGTCGTGCACCGGATGCAGGCCGTCGGCGAGCGCCGCGCGTTCTGCAGCGCGTGAGCCTCAAGCGCTGAGTGCTCAGCGCTTCAGGAGCTCCCGAAACTTGTCCATGTCCTTGATGTTGACCTTGAGCCCGCCGGCCATCACCACGTCGCCGGGTTTCTGGCCCCACTTGCAGGATCCGACATAGCGGCCTTCCAGCGTCATGCTCGAGACCGCAGGCTCGCTGTCCGGTTCCTGTGTCTTGGTTTCGGTGACCACGGTGTAGCTCGTGATGAAGTCGCCGGTGACGTCCGAATGCAGCGTGATCGTCTTGTTGTCGGTGCGGCAGGTGGAGTTGATGGTGAAGTGGTCGCTTTGCTTGCTGACCTCGCTCTTCGGGCACGGCTGCGGCGCGAGCGGATTGAACAGCGTGCTCATCTGCCGGTCGGTCGATTCGTCGGTGCAGTGACGCATCATCGCGGTGGGCGCCGCGCCGCCGGTGAGCTTGATCTTGATCTCCCAAAGCCCCGGCTTGCGGACCGGCAGCTCGGCCGCGCCGGCGGACAGCGGTCCGCCCAGCCAGATCAACAACGCCCCCGTAGCGGCAAGTCCTGCTCGCACCATTGATGGCCCCGGTCACGCTCAGCCCGTGGCGATTAGACGCTTGCACTGCGACGCAGGCAAGCCCGGCACGCCTTGTGCCGTGCAGCAAAAGGCATGCCGAGCGATGTCAGGCGAATGACAAAACGGACGGCGCCGGGGATTTCGGCGGCAGGTTGGTTAATAGCGCACGCGCAGCACGACGCGCTCCGCGCGCGGCCAGACGCAGGCGAACGAGATGTAGCCGCCGTAATAGGGCTGCGTGGCGAGCCGCTTCACCAGCTTGCCGTAGCCCGCACAATGATCGGCCGCGAGCTTCCGCGCGTCGACCTGCTGCGCCAACGTCCAGGCGATGATGCCGCCGGTGTCGTTGCCCTTGAACGGCGGGACGTGGTCGACAGGCGTAAGCCTGGCCGGCTGCACAGACGATCAGGCAGGCGGCCGCAAGGCGGCTGAAGGAAAGGGCGCGTCGCTTCACCTGCATCTGCTTCTCCTTGGCGATTCACGATCGACACTAGTCCGCGCGAGCGCCGCGCGGAAAGCAGGCGCAAGGCCGATCGCGCATCCTGGCATGCAACTGTTGCCGCGGTGCACTTGACCCGGCCGCGGGGCGGCGGCACCGTCCGTTCTATCCTGACTCGGGTCTCGCCAAAATGCTGCGACGAAACCTGCTTATCCTCGGCCTGTTCGCATTGGCCGCGATCGCCATGTCCGCCGGCACGGCGCGTGCGGCGAACTGGCTCGAAAAGGGCATTTGGCTGCGCGGGCCGAGCTACGACAGCCAGGTGCCGCCATGCGAGGCCCTGCTGGACAAGCTCGCCTCGCGGTTCGCGGAGAAGGAACGCAAGTTCTGGAATTCAACCCTGGAGATCACCGGGTTCGCAAATGTTCGCGAAATCGCGTTTCGCCCCTGGGAATCGGGAAATATCCCCCGCCGCTTCTGCACCGCGCAGGCCTCGGTCAGCGACGGCAAGGTTCGCACCGTGAACTTCTCGGTCATCGAGGATGGCGGCTTTGCAAGTATCGGCGCGGGCGTCGAATTTTGCGTTATCGGGCTCGATCGCAACTGGGCCTTCAACCCCGCTTGCCGGATGGCGCGTCCCTGACGGGCACCGAGAGCGATTCGGACGGGTCCGAATTTTGTTCTTGAAATGTTCTCTGTCGTCCGCTTAGGGTTCCCTCCCGGATAGGTTGAGTGAGTGGAGGGCGCGCATGTCGAAAGTTCTCTGGATCAGGCTGAAAATCCGGTTCGCCGCGGTTGCGCTGGCGCTGGTGGCGGCGACGGCCGCCGACGCACAGGACCGGCGGCAGAACGCGCCGGGCGAGTTCGATTTCTACGTCCTGGCCCTGTCGTGGTCGCCGTCCTATTGCGAGGCCGCCCAGGAGCGCGGCGGGCTCGGCAAGTCGCAGCAGATCCAGTGCGGCGGGCGGCCTTACTCGTTCGTCGTGCACGGGCTCTGGCCGCAATACGACCGCGGTTCGCCGAACTACTGCCAGCAGCCGGCGCCGCGGCTCGACGGCCGCATCGTCTCGTCGATGCTCGACCTGATGCCCGCGCCCGGCTTGATCTTCAGCCAGTGGGACAAGCACGGGACCTGCTCGGGCCTGCAGCAGCGCGCCTATTTCGAGACGATCCGCAAGGCGCGCGCCGCCATCAAGATCCCGGAGCAGTTTCTCGAACTTTCCGAGCACAAGATGGTGACGCCGGACGAGGTCGAGGAAGCCTTCGTCAAGGCCAATCCCGGCCTCAGCGCGTCGGCGATTGCGGTGACCTGCGACACGCGGCGCCTTAGCGAGGTGCGCATCTGCATCAACAAGGAGCTGCAATTCCGCGCCTGCGAGGAGGTCGATCGCAGGGCGTGCCGGCGCGAGAAGGTGGTGATGCCGCCGATGCGCGGCGGCTGACCGGCAGCAGAGCTAAAGAAGCGCTCCTGCTTTTTGATCGAGAACGACTTTCGGAAAACCGGTATCCCCCCGGATCAAGTCCGGGGGCAGCATAAGCTCCGGATCATGCTCCGGAGCGCCGCGATCGCTTTCTTCGTTTGTGCTACAGCGGCGCGTATGAACTACCGCCATGCCTTCCACGCCGGGAATTTTGCCGACGTCGTCAAGCACATCGTCCTGACGCGCATCCTGCTCTACCTGCACGACAAGCCGTCGGCGTTTCGCGTGATCGACACCCATGCGGGCTGTGGCCGCTACGATCTCACCGGCGAAGAAGCGCAGCGCAGCGGCGAGTGGCGGCTCGGCATCGCAAAGCTGCTGGCTGCGAACGCGGATGCTGCGTCGGCGGAGCTGATAAAGCCCTATCTGGATATCGTGCGGTCTCACAATGCCGGAGCGGAGCTCACCGTCTATCCGGGTTCGCCGCTGATTGCGCGAGCGCTGTTGCGGCCGCAGGACCGCATGACGGCCTGCGAGCTCGAGGCCGGTGCACATCGCCAGCTTCGTTGCGTCACTGCGTCACGATCAGCAGGCGCGCGTGGTCAAGATCGACGGCTGGACGGCGCTGCCCGCCTACGTGCCGCCGCAAGAGCGGCGCGGCGTGGTGCTGGTCGATCCGCCGTTCGAGCAGACCGACGAGTTCGATCGCCTCGCGGCCGGCTTCGAGGCTGCGTATGCGAAATGGCCGACCGGTATCTTCATGCTCTGGTATCCGCTGAAGGATGCTCGTGCGCGGCGGCCGTCTGGGGCAGCGGGTTGCGGACGCGCTCCTGGCCGCACATCGTTCGCAAGGCCGCTCATCGCGCGAAGACCTTGCCGAGCGGATTTTGCGGATCGAGTTCCAGGCCGGCCGCGTGATCCGTAGCGATGCGCTGACCGCTGCCGGGATTGCTGGTCGTCAACCCACCGTGGACGCTGAAGCGCGAGCTTGAGACCATCGCGCCGTCGCTTGCCGCGGCGCTTGGCGTGGAGGGACAGGGTCGCTTACGCGTCGAGCACTACAATCACTGAGTGTAATAGCGCCGCTGTCACAAAAATATGATCCCACCCATGGTCCGTCGCGGGGAACCGTATTATGCTTTGCCTACAATGGCTGGCTTTACGTTCCGCTTTCGCAAATGATCGCGGCGGAGTGACAAGGCCTTGGGTGTTTTCCGGCGAAGGGATGGGTCGCCGCATGGAAAGTCGCCCCAGTTGCCGATGCTTTCCGGAAGTGAATGTCCGGTCTTGCCGTTGCGCGGGGGGCGCCGCGGCAAAGCATGACGGGGAGGAGTTTCCCGATGGCAATGACGGGGACAGTCAAGTTTTTCAATGGCGAGCGCGGTTACGGTTTCATCAAGCCCGATGACGGCGGTCGCGATGTATTCGTTCACATCACCGCGGTCGAGCGCGCGGGCTTGAAGGGATTGAACGAGGGACAGCGGATCACCTTCGAGGTCGAGCCCGACAAGAAGGGCAAGGGACCGAAGGCTGTGAATCTCGTCCTATCCGCCTGATCGAGCGCCCAGCGACGCTCCGGCTGCGGCAGGAGCGGCCCGCCGAAGCGAAGCGATCTGCGTGGCGGTTTCCTTGCAGCAGATCGCGCCGCCGTTCGCTGACCGGATTCCGCCCGCGCCGCCGCGGATGCGCAGTTTCCACCTCTCGCCAGCGGCCAGGCGCCAGGCCGGTGATGCGCTTGAACGCGCGATTGAATGATGCCTCCGACTCATAGCCGACGTCGGCGGCAACGGCCGCGAGGCTGTCGTGGGTGTTGCGCAAGCGTTTGGCGGCGAGCTGCATACGCCAGCTTGCCAGGTACTCGATCGGCGGCTGGCCGACGATCGCAATGAATCGCTCGAACAGGACACTGCGCGATGTGCCCGCCTCCTTGGCCAGGTCGCCGACCGTCCAGCGCCGCGCCGGATCGCCATGAATCAACTGAAGCGTCCGGCCGACGATCGGATCGTTGAGGGCCGCAAACCAGCCTCTCGCGGTGTCGGGCAGTTGCGAAGCGTGACGCCGCAAAACCTCCACGAACAGCAACTCCATCAATCGCCCGAGCATCAACTCGGCTCCTGGCGTCGCGGCGTCGGCCAGCAGCAGGATTTCCCGCACCGTTGATGTGATGACGGCGCTGACCTTGTCGTCGCCGGTCCGATCCACCAGCAGGGGCGGCAGAGACTGGAACACCGGCGCGTAAAAGAACTCGCTCGACTCGATGAACCCGCAAACCATTCGTGTCGTCTCACCGCCTCCACCATGGTCCAGAGTCCAAAGTCCCGCGACCGGTCCGGGACGCATCAGATCAGGCGCGAAAGCCATCTGGGCGCAGTCACCGCTCCACAGCTTGTGGGTCGCGGCGAACGGCAGCAGCAGGATGTCGCCTGCGGACACGGTGCGGCGCTCGCCGTTTTCGATTTCAACCGTACAACTGCCGCTGGCAAGCAGATGAAAGATGCTGACGTGACGAAGGTGCGCGAGCGGCGTGCCGGCGTCGAATTGATCCGGGGTGATGATGCCAAAAGGTTTCGAGAACCGGGCGTTCAGAAACACCGATCCCGTCAGGCGTATCGCCCGCAGCGTCTCGGCGAGGACATCATGCTCGACGCTTGCCGGACCCAGTTTCCTGAAGGCGCACGCGGCGGTCCGGTCATCGCGACGGCCGGCTCCGGCCGGCGATGTTTGAGGGCCAGAAAACCGGAATTGGCGGACGAGTTGGTCAACGCTTTATCCTCCATCGTTCCGTCCCCGGTGAGTTTTCGGTTCGACCGTCCGGCTGGGCGGGGTCGAGGCACATCGTCTCGGAGCTCGCGCCGCACGCCGAGCGCAAGGCGGGCGCGTCCCAATTGCGCCCCGGTCAGGCTTGCGAAACCGCTTATGGCTCTTTGCCGTCCACGGCGTCCGACCTTCCATCTGATTGCAGCCGAGCCGCTGCGCCCGGTCGTACCATGTGCTTGCGGCCTGGCGCCGCCCAACACCTTGCGCCGCGAAGCGGGCCTCGGCTTGGCGCGCATGAATTGCGCCCCGGCTGCGAATAATGCAAATTGATTGTTGTGATCGTTTCCATAATGGAGACCTTGAGATGCGCGGCCTCAACCTCGATCAGCTGCGTACGCTCCTGGCGGTGGTCGAGAGCGGGAGCTTTTCCGCTGCCGCTCGCAAGCTGCATCTGTCGCAGCCGGCGGTCAGCGTGCAGATTCGCGAGCTCGAGCGCCGCTTCGCGCGTCAAGCTCATCGAGCGGTTCGGCAAGCAGGCGCATGCCACACCGCCAGGCCGTGATCTGGTCGAAGCGGCAGAGCATATCTTCAAGGCCTGCGACAGCGCGGACGCGGTGATGCGGCGCTATCGCGACGGCTGGATGGGTCGCGCGCGCATCGGCACGACGATTACGGCGCAGATGTACTTGCTGCCGCCTGTGCTGCGCAAGTTGAGCCTCGATCATCCAGGAATCGATCTGCACGTCAGGAATCTCCCGACGCGAGAGAGTGTCGAGGCGATCATGCAAAACGAGATCGACCTGGCCATTGTCACGATGCCCGTGGACAAGGCACAGCTTGTGGTCAAGCCGCTGTGGTCCGAGGCGATGGTTGCGATCCATCCGTCGAGCGCGCGCAATCTGCCCGACAAGGTGACGCCCGAGTACGTCCTGCGACAGGCGCTGTTGCTGGAGCATACGCAGGCCGGCGTTCACCAACTGGTCATGCAGTGGTTGTCGGGCCATGGCGCGGCGCCGCGCGTTCGAATGCACCTTGGCACGATCGAGGCGGTCAAGAGCGCGGTCGCCTCGAACCTCGGCATGTCGATCGTTCCGCAGATGGCGACGAGCCGATCCGAGCGCGACATCGTCGTGCGGCCCCTGCATCCGCCGCTCATCCGTACCCTTGCGCTGATCGAACATCGCAGCAAGCCGAACGAACCGGCGATCGAAATCGTGCGCAACGCATTGCTCGGCTTGCGGGACACGGATGTCGTCGCGTCGCCGTCAAAACCCGCCAGGCGTTCGACGCGGACCGCCGCAAAACGCCGGGCCCGGCGACGGCCATGACAGCGGCGGCCGCGGTCCGGGCGCGCAATAGCCAATCTCATCTGCACGATGACTGCCGCGCCTGAACGCGCGAGCGGCGAACGCTCGGCCGAATCCGGCGCCTCGGCAAATGAACGCGGCCTCGCGGTCATGGAAAGCGCTGCAGCCCCGAGCGTAGCCAGGCGTGCCGTTGCAGGCCGGAGTGGGCGGCATCGGATGCGTCTATCACCCTCATGAACAGAGCGAACCTCGATGAAAATCACCGATAGCTCCACGCGTACGTTACGGATCAATCGCCGCCGTGTTCGCATCGCAGCGGCCGCTGCGACCGCGATCTCAACCCTCGTTCACGCAGCCGAGTCCATCATCCCTTCCGATGCCTCGCGCCGAGGGATGGCTGGCGAAATCCTACAGCCAGATCGCAGACTCCGGCCCCGCCGAAAAACCTCCAGGGCGAAGTGGCCGCGCTCAAGGCGATCGTCGCCAAGCGCTCGGCCGACGACATCGCCCGCTTCCGCTGGTGGGCGACCGGCGGCCCGGTCTACCGCTGGAACGAGATCATCCTCGACGAGATGCAGGATGGCATTCGTCACGGTTCCCCTCGCGGCTCCGTCATCTTGCGCTTTTCCATGCCGCATTGGACGATGCGTTGTCGGTTGCGCGGTACCACAGCAAATCCAGCGCGCGTCCTCGAGCCGGTCGCAATCGATGCTGCAATCAAGGTCTCGGACGTCGGCAACGGCTTCGTCTGCCTCCGAGCACGCCGCTGTGGCCGCGGCTGCAGCCGATGTGCTCGGCTATCTGTTTCCCGCCCGCGCGGCTTACTTCTCCACCAAGGCCGAGGAGGCGATGCAGTCGCGCCTGCTCGCCGGTGTCGAGCTTCCGCATGAGGTTGCCGCCGGACGCGCGATCGGTCAGGGCGTCGCAGCGCTGGCAATTGCGCGCGGCAAGGCCGACCGAAGCGATATCGAAGTGGAGCGGCAGCGTGCCGGAAGGTCCGGGCAGCTGGAAGGGGGCCAATCCGATCGCGCCGCAGGCGGCAAGCTGGCAACCCTGGTTGCTCGCGACGCAGAGCGAATTCCGGCCGTCCGCACCTCCAGCGTTCGACTCCGATCAGGTCAAGACGGCCTTGATCGAACTGAAGACCTTTCCGCGGACGCCGAAATCCAATCATCGTGCAACCTACTGGGAGGTCCACGGCGGAGCGCGCGTGCACACGCTGTGGAACGAGATCGCGCGCAGCCAAGCTTCTCGAGCACGGCGCTGCGCCTGTGATCGCGGCGCGCGTGCTTTCCGCACTCAACGTCGCCCTCGCCGATGCCGGCATCGCCTGCTGGGATGCCAAGTATGCCTACTGGTACATCCGGCCGCCGCAGCTCGATCCCGAGTTGAAGCCGCTGTTCCCGCCGCCCAATCACCCGAGCTACCCGGCCGCGCACGGCTGCTATCGACGGCTGCCGCGACGTGCTCGCAGGTGCGTTCCAGCACGATCGCGATCAGCTGCTGGCGCTCGGCAAGGAGGCAGCAGAGGCGCGCATCTGGGCGGGCATCCACTACCGCTTCGACATCGATGCCGGCCAGGAGATCGGCCGCAAGGTCGGAGAAAGAGCGCTGGAACGCGCCTTTGCCGCACGGACGAACTAGCCAAAGCGTCATTCCGAACCTGGGCCAATTCGGAAGCTCAAACGTGACACGTGAGCACGGGCTCGAATTGTCGGAGCCGAACGGTCAGGTCGGTCAGAACTTGTAGTTCACGCCGAGCCGCACGATGCTGAACTGATAGCCGTTCGGCAGACCGGTGAGTGCGAACTGGGTGTTGTTCAGGTTGACGTAGAGATACTCTGCCTTTGCGGACCAGTTCTGCGCGAAGCCGTATTCGGCACCGGCCCCGAGCGTCCAGCCTGCGGTCGAGTGGTTTTCCGTCAGGTTCAACACCTCCGCGCGCACGTTGCCGAACGCAAGACCGCCGGTGCCGTAGAGCAGGATGTTGTTCATCGCAAAGCCGCCGCGGCCGCGCAGCGTGCCGAACCAGGGGTTGGAGAACTTCCAGGCGGCGAAGGTGTCGCTGGCGCCGCTCGCCTGGATGTCGCCTTCGCCGACCACCCACGCCAACTGTCCGAACTGCCAGTTGTAGCCGCCCTGGATGCCGCCGTCGACCCCCGACGGGCTCGGCGATGCTGTTGGTGATGTCGCCCGTCGCATAGCCGATGTTGGCGCCGATGTAGGGGCCGGCCCAGCTGTGCGGTGAGCGGCGTGCGGCACCGTGTAGGGCGCCCGGCGCCCATACATGTCGGCCGCCTGCGCCGCGCCGCATGCGCCGATCAGCGCGAGCGCGACCGACACCAAAAACCTGATACGCATGTCACTCTCCCTGCAACCTTGATCGGAGTGTTCGACGCGCGGCGCGGACAAGGTTTGCGCGAAGTCCGCAAACGTGTCGGACTCCTTGCTGCTCATGACTAAGATTTATCGAGAGTTTTAAGTTAAGCGCGCATTAAGCTCTGAGGCGCGCGCGCGAATGTTGTTAAGAGAGTCTTACCGCGCCGGCAGCCGCGTTTGCGAGTGCGGCCGCGACTGCGCGATGCCCACGCCCGAAAAATGGCAGCAGCCGGCCGCGCATCAAGGTGAATTTCCGGTAAAAAATCTTGCGGACGAAGACCCCGTTCGCGTCTGGCCGCGGCGTCGCTGCGCGCATAGTTTACGGCCGATGCACGACACGACCGACGATCCAAAGACACCGCATGATCGGCCCGCGGAAGGGAACCCCGCCGGCGACATCGATCCCGCAACCGCGGTGGTCGAGGACGAGGATGAGACGCTCCTGCCGGAGGTGCCCGAGGAGCCTGCGGAAGCCGTTGCCGAAGGAACTCTCGCCTCCGGCCGCGCGGCGATCGCGCGGGCGGTCAGGCTCGCGCCGGCGTCGGCCGGCGTCTACCGGATGCTGAATGGCACGGGCGACGTGCTCTATGTCGGCAAGGCCAAGAGCGTGAAGAAGCGCCTTGCGTCCTATGCGCGTCCGACCGGCAACGCCATTCGCATCGCGCGCATGATCGCCGCCACCGCCAGTGTCGAGATCGTCTCCACCGCGACCGAGACCGAGGCGCTGCTGCTGGAAGCCAATCTCATCAAGCAGCTCCGGCCGCGCTTCAATGTGCAACTGCGCGACGACAAGTCGTTTCCCTACATCCTGCTCACCGGCGATCACTGGGCGCCGCAAATTCTCAAGCATCGCGGCGCGCAGACGCGGCCCGGCAACTATTTCGGTCCGTTCGCATCGGCCGGCGCGGTCGGGCGGACGATCACTGCGCTCCAGCGCGCGTTTCTGGTCCGCTCCTGCACCGATGCTTTCTTCGAGAGCCGGACGCGGCCGTGCCTCTTGTATCAGATCAAGCGTTGCGCCGGCCCATGCACGCGCGAGATCGATTTCGCCGGCTATTCGGAGCTCGTGAGCGAAGCCAAGGACTTTCTCTCCGGCCGCAGCCGCGCGGTGAAGGAGCAGCTTGCGCGCGAGATGGAGCAGGCGTCCACCGATCTCGAATTCGAGCGGGCGGCGCTCTATCGCGACCGGCTTGCGGCGCTCTCCGCGGTGCAGGCGCAGCAAGGCATCAATCCGCGCACGCTGGAAGAGGCGGATGTTTTTGCGATCCACCAGGAGGGCGGCTACTCGTGCGTGGAGGTTTTCTTCTTCCGCACCGGGCAGAACTGGGGCAATCGCGCCTATTTCCCGCGCGCCGATCGCAGCTTCTCGGCGTCCGAAGTGCTCGGCTCGTTCCTGGCGCAGTTCTATGAGGACAAGCCGCCGCCGCGGCTGGTGCTGCTGTCGCACGAGATCGAGGAGCGTGAGTTGCTCGCCGAGGCGCTGACCGCGAAGGCCGGTGTGAAGATCGAGGTCAGCATTCCGCAGCGCGGCGAGAAGCGCGATCTCGTCAACCATGCGCTGGCGAATGCGCGGGAGGCTCTCGGCCGAAAGCTCGCGGATTCCTCGTCGCAGATGCGTCTCCTGCAGGCGCTCGCGACGACGCTCGCCTTGCCGCGCACGCCGAAGCGAATCGAGGTCTACGACAACAGCCACATCCAGGGCACCAACGCGGTCGGCGCCATGATCGTCGCCGGTACCGAAGGGTTCATCAAGAACCAGTACCGCAAGTTCAACATCCGCTCCGAGGCGCTGACGCCGGGCGACGACTACGCGATGATGCGCGAGGTGCTTGAGCGGCGCTTCAAGCGGCTCATCAACGAGGCGCCGCGCGCGCCGCAAGAGCGAGCCGGCGGCAGCGCCGCAAGCCTCCGACAACGAAGCGGCGCAGGAGGATGCGCCGCAATGGCCGGATCTGGTGGTGATCGACGGCGGGATGGGCCAGCTCAATGCCGTGCGGGACATCTTCACCGCACTGGGCCTCACCGACGTGTCGCTGATCGCCGTCGCGAAGGGACCGGAACGCGATGCCGGCAAGGAAACGATTTTTCTGCCCGATCGGCCGCCGCTGAAACTGGAACCGCGCGACCCGGTTCTCTACTTCATCCAGAGGATGCGCGACGAGGCGCACCGGTTTGTCATCGGTTCGCACCGCAAGCTGCGGCAAAAAGGCATCCGCGAAGCAGGCCTGCAGGAGATTGCCGGCATCGGACCGTCACGCAAACGTGCTTTGCTGCATCACTTCGGAACGCTGAAAGCGATCGAGCATGCGTCGTTGGCAGACCTTGCGAAAGTTCCGGGAATCAGTGCCGAAAGTGCGCGCAGAATCTACGAGTTTTTCCATTCTGCGGGGGCATGATCCCGAAAGCGGGCGCTCGGGTGAGATCCTGGCAGACGGGCCGATCCCGCGAACAAGCCGCAAACAACCCTTGGCCTTCGTTCGGGAGAGTGAGCCGTGATAGACCTTTTGAAAGTTGACCGCGGCGGCGGAGACGTATTGGTAGGACGGATGAAAGATACGGTCACCCGGGCGCCGGTCGATCAGACGCTGGCCCTGCCCAATATCCTGACCTATTCGCGGATCGTTGCCGTCCCGGTTGTGGTGGCGTGCCTGTTTGCCCAGACCGTGCAGGGCGGGCCGCTCTGGCTGCGCTGGGTGGCGCTGGCGATCTTCATCGCGGCGGCCGTGACGGACTTTCTCGACGGCTATTTCGCGCGCACGCTCGGCCAGCAGTCCGCTTTCGGACGCATGCTCGACCCGATCGCCGACAAGCTCCTGGTTGCATCCTGCCTGCTGATGCTGGCGATGGACGAGACGATCCGCGGCTGGACGCTGTGGGCGGCCATCATCATCCTCTGCCGCGAGATCCTGGTGTCGGGCCTGCGCGAATATCTCGCCGCGCTGCGCGTCAGCGTGCCGGTCACCAAGCTTGCGAAATGGAAGACGACGGTGCAACTCGTCGCCATCGGTTTCCTGATTGCTGGCGAGGCCGGCGACCTGATCCTGCCGTGGACCTCGCAGATCGGCATCACGCTGCTGTGGATTTCGGCGATCGTGACGCTCTACACCGGCTGGGACTACTTCCGCGCCGGCGTGCGCCACATCATGTACGAGTGATGGTGCAGGGTCCTCTACTTCGCCTGGGTGCGTGAGCGCATCGGCAAGGCCGAGGAACGCATCGAGTTGCCGGCTTCGGCCAAAACCGTTGCCGACCTGATCGCGTGGCTCGCCTCGCGCGGCGAGGAATACGCCTACGCGTTCGAAAAGCCCGGTGTGATCCGCGCCGCGATCGACAAGGTGCATGTCAAGCCGGACGCCGCCATTGCCGGCGCGAAGGAAATCGCGTTCTTTCCGCCGATGACCGGCGGCTGATAGCTGCATACATGCGCAACATACGCGCATGAGCGCTCCCGTCACCATACGCCTGCAGGAAAGCGACTTCGACGTCGCCGCGGAAACCGCAGCGCTGACGCGCGGGCGGCACCGACATCGGCGCGGTCGTCACCTTCATCGGCATCTGCCGCAGGGGCGAGGGGGACGACGCCATCTCCGCGCTGACGCTCGAGCATTATCCCGGCATGGCCGAGGAGGAGATCGCTCGCCATGCGAATGAAGCCCTGGCGCGCTGGCCGCTCGACGGGCTGACGATCATTCATCGCTATGGCCGGCTGAAACCCGGCGAGAACATCATGATGGTCGCGACCGCATCGGCGCACCGCGCGGCCGCGTTCGAGGCGGCGGAATTCCTGATGGACTACCTGAAGACCGCGGCGCCGTTCTGGAAAAGCGAGGAGCGCGCATCCGGCACCGCATGGGTCGAAGCGACGCAGCGAGGACGATCAAGCCGCGGCGCGCTGGACGAAATCCTGATGGCGAAGAAGGCCAGGAAGACAGCCAAGCCAGCTCGGCAAGAGACGCGGAAGACGAAGAGCGGAACCGGCCGCGCCGGTGCACGCGCAAACACCAAGAAAGGCGAACAAAAGAGCGAAGGCGGCGCCGCGAAAGAAAACCGCAAAATCGCCCGCCGCGAAGCAACGAGCCTGCGACGGTTCTCGACCACGTTCGTCTTGCAGCCGACCGCCTGGCGAAGGCGCGGGTCGTGTTCGCGCACGGCACCACCGATCCGGTCGCGGAAGCAGCGTTCATCGTCGGCGAAACGCTCGGCTTCCATCCTGACGAGATCGAGGATGCGGCCGGCGCGGCGCGTCGCCAATGCCAACGGGGCAAGGATCCGCGCGCTGGTCGAGCAACGCATCGCGACGCGAAAGCCTGCGGCCTATCTGCTCAACAAGATCTACATGCGCGGCCTGCCGTTCTATGTGGACGAGCGGACGATCGTTCCACGCTCGTTCATCGGCGAACTTCTCGACGATCATTTTGCGGCGACGGCTTGCAGCTGCGCGATCCTGCAAAGGTGTCGCGCGTGCTCGACCTGTGCACCGGCTCGGGGTGTCTGGCGATCCTCGCCGCGCGCGCATTCCCCAATGCAAGGATCGACGCCGCCGATCTGTCGGCCGACGCGCTGGAGGTTGCGAGGCGCAACGTCACCGATCATGGACTGACGAAGCGCATTCGCCTTGTGCAGGGTGATCTGTTCGCGCCGCTTGCAGACGAACGCTACGACCTCATCATCTCCAATCCGCCGTATGTCGATGCGGAGGGCATGGCCGGCCTGCCGGCCGAATGCGATTACGAGCCGAGGATGGCGTTCGATGGCGGGGCCGATGGCATCGATCTCGTCCGCCGCATCCTGAGCGAAGCCAAAGTGCATCTGCATGAAGGTGGCGGCCTGTTGTGCGAGGTCGGCCGCTGCCGCCCGGCGCTCGAAGCCGCCTATCCACGCACGCCGTTTCTGTGGCTTGATACCGAAGAGTCGGAGGGCGAGGTGTTCTGGCTGGAGGCCGGCGCTCTGAGGAGTTAGCCGTGGAGTATCGTTTCACGTTCGACAAAGCCGCCGATCTTTATGGCACCGCGCGTCCGACCTATCCGGATGCCGTCTTTGACGACATCGCCGACGCTGCCGATCTCGGCCACGACGATGCTGTCCTCGAGCTTGGCTGCGGCACAGGGCAGGCGACAAGGGGCTTTCTACGGCAGGGGCTGCACGTGCTGGCGCTGGATCCCGGCGCCGAGCTTTTGCGGGTGGCGCGGCAAAGCCTGGCGAGCTTTCAAAGCGTGCAGTTCGTCCAGTCGACGTTCGAGGATTGGCCGCCGCAATCAACGCGGTTCAAGCTCGTCGCGTCGGCGCAGGCGTTTCACTGGATCGCGCCGGAGGTTCGCTTCGCCAAGGCGGCGAGCGTGCTGCGTCCGGGCGGCGTTCTGGCCGTGTTCGGCAACGTGCCGGTTGGGCTTGCGCCATCGCTGCTCGCCGATTTCCGGCGGATCTATGCCGCGCACGGCTTCTCAGCCGACGGGCCTCCGCCCGAGAGCTGGTACCTGCCGGCCGGCCCGGTGGCGCAATTGTTCGCGGAGTTGGGACTGTTCGAGGCGGTCATGCACAAGAGCTATGCGTGGACCAGGCCGTTCACCTCGCAGAGCTATGCGGATTTTCTGCGCACGCGATCCGATCATCACATGATGGAGCCGGATACGCGCGAGAAGGTGATCGCCGACATTGCCGCGGCGATCGTTGCGCACGGCGATCGGTTCGAGATGAACTACGAGACGCACCTCTACACGGCGCGTCTCGCGCAATAGGCGAAGGGCCCTGCCTACGCTGCCTTCTTCTTGCCCTTGGGCATACGCATCAGACAGACGCGCAGCCCCGTGCGCAAGTGGAACGAGCGCGCGCCTGTCGCGGAAGCGGCGAATTCCGCCGCCGGTCACAGGACTTTTTTGATCCAGTTGTGCGGGTCGGGCGCGCGACCGTACTGGATGTCGACGAGCTTCTTGCGCAGCCCCATGGCGACGGGGCCGGCCGCGCCGCCGCTGATGAGAAAATCGCCGCTCACGGAACACACCTTGCCGATCGGCGAAATGACGGCCGCCGTGCCGCAGGCGAAGGCCTCTTTCAGCTTGCCGCTGGCGGCGTCGGCGCGCCACTGGTCGATCGTGTAGGCCTCCTCGCGCACGCGCGTGCCGGAATCCTTCGCAAGCGCGATGATCGAATCGCGGGTGATGCCCGGCAGGATCGTGCCGAGCGGCGGCGTCAGCAGCGAACCGTCGTCGAACACGAAGAAGACGTTCATGCCGCCGAGTTCCTCGACGTAGCGGCGCTCGACCGCATCGAGGAAAACGACCTGATCGCAGCCGTGATCGATGGCCTCGGCCTGTGCGCGCAGGCTTGCGGCGTAGTTGCCGCCGCATTTGACGGCGCCAGTGCCGCCGATCGCGGCGCGCGTGTAATTCTCCGACACCCAGATCGACACGGGCGCAGGTCCGCCCTTGAAATAGGAGCCGACCGGCGAGGCGATGACGGCGAAGATGTATTCCGCGGAAGGCTTCACGCCGAGGAAGACCTCGCTCGCGATCATGAAGGGCCGCAGGTAGAGACTGCCTTCGCCGCCTGGAATCCAGGCGCGGTCGATGCGCACGAGCTGCTCGACCGCTTCGATGAACACGGGCTCGGGCAGTGGCGCCATGGCCATGCGTTCAGCCGAATTCCAGAAGCGCCCGGCATTGGCGTCGGGGCGGAACAGGTTCACGCCGCCGTCGTCGCGCTTGTAGGCCTTGAGGCCTTCAAAAATCTCCTGCGCGTAGTGCAGGACGGCCGTGGCCGGATCGAGCGGGAAATTCGCGCGGGATTCGACGCGCGCGCCATGCCAGCCCTCCGCCTGATTGTAGCGGACCACCGCCATGTGATCGGTGAAAATCCGGCCAAAGCCCGGATCCGCGAGCCTTGCCGCGCGCTCGTTCTCGGATGTCGGATCCGTCGCAGGCTGGATTTCGAATTTCAAACTCATTCCCGTGCTTCCCGGCTGTCGGAACAGCATGGCCTCTCTCCCGGCTCCGGGCGGCGCCTTCAGGCGCAGCTGCCCGTTTTTGCTTCCAAACCTTATTCCCAGTATGTTTCGCGAAATGCCGACCGACAATCGCAGCGGTAACCATTTCGCCGAGGCGTCTCGCCGAAGCTTCCGGATCGACCCGCTGCCGATGCGGAGCCGCGAACGAAAATTTCGCCTCAGTCCCGGTTTTTGTAACACTGCTTCGAAATTATGTCAACATGGCTGACATAAATTTGAAAACCACCGGACCTTCCAAACCCTTGGAGCCGGCAGCGCCCCGCTCGGGCGAGCCGATCTGGGACATCATCGAGCTGTTGTTCTACGCCTACCGGGATTTCGTCGGCGACGCCGACGAGGTGCTGAAGGAGTTCGGGTTCGGGCGCGCCCATCATCGAGTGATACACTTTGTGCATCGCTATCCGGGCCTGAAGGTGGCAGATCTGCTGGACGTGCTGCGGATCACCAAGCAGTCGCTTGGACGCGTGCTCAAGCAGCTGATCGACGAGGACTATATCGTTCAGAGGGCCGGCGAGAGCGACAAGCGGCAGCGGCTGTTGTTCGCCACGGCGAAGGGCGAGGCGCTGGTCGCCAAGCTGGCGGGCCTGCAGACCGACCGCATCACGGCGGCGCTCAAGGGGCTGGATCCCGCAGGCGCTGAGACGGTGCGGCGCTTCTTGCGCGCCATGATCGACCACGACGATCCGGACAAGGTGCTGCAGATCGTGCTGGGCGGCCGCTCCGGAGCGAGGGACACGAGGGAGAACCGGTGAACGACAGCCTGACCGCGAGCCGCGCGAAGCCGGAAGTCGCCGACGACGCGCCGCACCTGATGATCGTCGAGGACGACCGGCGCATCCGCGACTCGCTGTCGCGCTTTCTCGCCGGAGAGGGCTACCGCGTGACCACGGCGATGAGCGCCGCGGACGCGCGCGCAAAACTATCCGGGCTGCATTTCGATCTCTTGATCCTCGACGTGATGATGCCCGGCGAAAGCGGCTTCGACCTCGCCCGCTCGATCCGCCAGACCTCGAACGTGCCGATCATCATGCTCACCGCGCGCGCAGAAGCGGAGAGCCGGATCGAAGGCCTGCAGATCGGCGCGGACGACTATGTCGCAAAGCCGTTCGAGCCGCGCGAACTGGTGCTGCGCATCGGCAACATCCTGAAGCGCGCGGCGCCCGAGCCGCCGCCCGCCGCCGACTCCATCAGCTTCGGGCCTTACGTGTTTCATGTCGAGCGCGGCGAATTGCGCCAGGGCGAGGAGGTCGTGCGGCTGACCGATCGCGAGCGCGAAATGCTTCGCGTTCTCAGTGCGACGCCGGGAGAAACGGTGACGCGCCTTGCGCTCGCCGGCGGCGGATCGGTCAACGAGCGCGCAGTCGATGTGCAGGTGAACCGCCTGCGGCGCAAGATCGAGCGCGATCCCACCAATCCGCTGTTTATCCAGGCCGTTCGCGGCATCGGCTATCGGCTGGTAGCCTCGCCATGACGACGTCCGGCTCGCGATAAAGTGCACAGGCCGCCGCCATGAGCACCCTCGATACCGGTCTGACGCTGATCCGCACCGCTTCGCGCCACGTCGCGAGCGCCAACGACTGGCTCGGTCGGGCGTTCAAGGACTGGATGCCGAAGGGTCTCTACGCCCGCGCGTTGCTGATCATCATCGTGCCGATGGTGCTTCTGCAGTCGGTGATCGCGCTGGTGTTCATGGAGCGGCACTGGAACACGGTGACGCGGCGGCTCTCCACCGTGGTGGTGCAGGACATCGCCACGCTGATCGACCTCTACGGCATGTATCCGCAGGACAAGGAGCGGCTGCGCGTCATCGCGCAGACGCGGCTCGGCCTGATGGTGGATTTTCTCCCCGTCACCGATATGCCGGCGCCCGGACCAAAACCGTTCTTCTCGCTGCTCGACCAGACATTGTCGGTTCGCCTCAGCCAGAATGTCGGCCGGCCATTCTGGATCGACACCGTCGGCCGCTCGTCGCTGGTCGAGATCAGGATCAAGCTCGACGATGCGGTGATGCGCGTGTTCGCCCAGCGCAGCGCCGCGTATGCGTCGAATTCGGAGATTTTCCTGTTCTGGATGATCGGCACGTCGGTGGTCCTGCTCACCGTCGCCGTGCTGTTCCTGCGCAACCAGATCCGGCCGATCCTGCGGCTCGCTGATGCGGCGGAGAGCTTCGGCAAGGGGCGCGAAGCGCCGGATTTCCGCCCGCGCGGCGCCCGTGAAATCCGCCAGGCGGCGCAGTCCTTCATCGAGATGAAGGGGCGCATCGAGCGCTCGATCGAGCAGCGCACCGCGATGCTCGCCGGCGTCTCGCACGACCTGCGCACCATTCTCACGCGCTTCAAGCTCGAGCTGGCGCTGATCGGCGACGGTCCCGACGTCGAGGCGATGCGCAAGGACGTCGACGAGATGAACGGCATGCTCGAGGGCTATCTCGCCTTTGCGCGCGGCGACTCCAGCGAGCAGGCGGCGCCGACCCATATCGCAGCGCTGCTGGAGGAATTGCGCGGCGAGGCCGAGCGGCAGGACCACAAGGCGACGGTCAACTTCACCGGCCAGCCGGTGGTGATCGTCAAGCCGGCGGCTTTCAAGCGCTGCATCGGCAACCTCGTTTCCAACGCGGCGCGCCATGCCGATTCCATCGTCATCAACGGCCATCGCGACCATCGCTGGCTGACGGTGACGATCGACGACGACGGCCCCGGCATTCCGATGAACATGCGCGAGGAGGTGTTCAAGCCGTTCCTGCGGCTGGACGCGGCGCGCAACGTCGACGAAGGCGGCAGCGGGCTCGGGCTCGCGATCGCGCGCGACATCGCCCGCTCGCACGGCGGCGATATTTTCTTAGGCGACAGCCCGATGGGCGGCCTGCGTGCGACGGTGCGCGTGCCGGTGTAGAGTCGTCCCGCACCTCAGACCCTCATGGTGAGGAGCATCGCGTAGCGATGCGTCTCGAACCACGAGGCTCGTGCGCTTCACCAAGTCAGCTCTGGGGCCTGCATCCTTCGAGACGCCCCGCTTCGCTCTCCCGCCTTCGCGCTTTGCGCTACGGCGCGGCAGGTCGAGCTACGCGGGGCTCCTCAGGATCAGGAGAAAGGCTGTGGCTGCGTTTATTGACCGCCCGCCAATTCCTTCGACCGCTTGGTCGCCGCCGCCACCGCGCGCGTCATCAGCTCCTGCAGGCCGTCCTTGCCCATCAGCACGTCCAGCGCGGCGGCGGTGGTGCCGCCGGGGGAGGTGACGTTCTTGCGCAAGGTGGCGGCATCGAGATCGGACTGATGCAGGAGTTCGCCCGCGCCGGACACGGTCTCGCGCGCAATTTTGGTCGCAAGCTCTGCCGGCAAGCCTGCGGCAATGCCCGCGCGCGCGAGTTCTTCGGCGAGCAGGAAGATGTAGGCGGGGCCGGAGCCTGAGACTGCCGTCACCGCATCCATCAACGCTTCATCGTCGACCCACTCGACCTCGCCGGTGGAGCGCAACAGCGCATCGGCGAACGCGCGCTGCGCGGTGCTGACGGAGGGCGCTGGCGCTGCCACCGTCATGCCGCGTCCGATCGCCGCCGGCGTATTGGGCATGGCGCGGACCACGGCGCCGCCGCAGCCCGCGTTGATCTTGGCGATCGTCATGCCGGCCATGATCGAGACGACCAGCGTCGACGGCTGCGTGAACGTCTTCAACAGCGGTGCCGCCTCGCCGAAGCTCTGCGGCTTGATCGCGAGGACCAGCGCGGCAAGCGGTCCCGCTTCATCCGGCGTCGGGTTGATGCGGAGGTCGAGCGCGGCGAGCTTTCGCAAATCCTCGGACAGGTGCGGCTCGATGACGGCGATGCGGCTGAGCGCGACGCCGGCGTTCAGCCAGCCGGTCAGCATGGCGCCGCCCATCTTGCCGGCGCCCGCCAGCAGGATCGTGCCGGGAATGGCCGCCAGCGCGGTTGCGGAATCCTTGGTCATCTCTCAAGCCTGTCAAAATCTTTTACAGCCCGGCACTGTCGCCGAGGAGCGGCTTGAGATCAATGCGACAGACGTGGAGGCATGCCAAAGCCTCAAACAAAACCTGGAGCGCGAACTCCATCGCGCTCTAGGCTTCGCCTTCGGTCTCGAACATCGCGGCGGCCATCGCTTCCTGTGCGGATCTTGCCGGCCCAGACGACGAACTGCATCGCCGGAAAATAGCGCTCGCTGGCGTCGACGGCGCCCGCAAGCATGGCCTCGCATTGCAGGTTGGTCGCAGTCAGCCCGCCGTTCAGCGGCAGCGCCTGGCGGAACATGATCAGCCCGGACTGCATCCAGATGTCGAAGTGTCCGATCCACAGCTGTTCGTTGACCAGTGCGATCAGTTTCTGCACCTCCGTGCGGCGCGCTTCCGGAATCTTCATGTCGAAGGTGCAGGCCAGATGCAGCGCCTCGATCTCGCCCATCCAGGTGAAGCAGACCTGATAGTCGGTCCAGCGACCCTTGACGAGGATGGTGATCTCATTGTCGCCCGACCGCTCAAACGACCACGAATTGACCGCCGCGATATCCTCCACCACCTGCAAGGGATTGGACGTGGAATTGCTGATGAATTCGATCAGGGACATGCCGTGTCGACCTTATGTTCGCAAATGTGGGATACGCACGCTGCAGGCTTGAATGCTCGCGACCTTCGCGAGACACGGTCGTGCGGGACGCCTTTGGCTGTCGCCGACCGAAGCTTGCGAGCATCAAGTGATGTGATTTGCGGAATCCGCGCAACCGCGGGGCCAACCCTTCCACAAACAAACCGAAGATTGTGTCTGCGCATCCACAAGTAAGGACGAGGGGCAGTGCGTCCGTTGGAGAACAAAACGGAATCGGATTCGCGTCATGCGAGTCTGTTCCGCCGCGTTCGCGGGCTATGAGGTACGCGATACATGGAAAGAAACCTAAAGTTCGACCGGTGGTGGATTTTAGGCCAAGTTCCAGCGCAACCTTGTTTGTTGGTGGCAAAATGTAGGCATCATCCCCGGCCGGCCGCTCAACTTAACGTGCGGTCCGCGGCCACCTTCACGTGTGGACGCATGCATTTACGCCATGGGGATGCCCTGTTTTGTAAAGACTGGGAAGCTGTTCCTCCGGCTTTTCTTCGCCATAATCAGGGGGCCGCCGATGGTGGCGGTAACGTTCTCAGGGCGGGGTGAAAGTCCCCACCGGCGGTGACGATGGCCTTTGGCCGTCGAAGCCCGCGAGCGCCTAGCCGGACGAAAGAGCCGGCAGGGTCAGCAGATTCGGTGCAATTCCGAAGCCGACGGTCAAAGTCCGGATGGAAGAGAGCGGGATAGACTGGCTGCGCGAGGGATGCTGTCCATCAGCATTCCCTTCCGCGGCACTGCTGGCCCGTGTGCCCTGATTCTGGTCCCCAACGAGGAAACCCATGAATCAGCTGACAAATCCAATCTCAACTGCAACATCACAGCCCGTTTCCGGGCAGCGGATCGCCTTCATCCAGTCGGGTTGGCACCGCGACATCGTCGACCAGTGCCGCTTCTCCTTCATGAAGGAGATTGCCGCCAAGGGCTTTTCGGAGTGGCAGGTGGACGTGTTCGACGTTCCCGGTGCGTTCGAGATCCCGCTGCAGGCGAAGCTGCTGGCGAAGACCGGTCGTTATGCTGCGATCGTCGCCGCCGGCTTCGTCGTCGACGGCGGCATCTATCGGCACGAGTTCGTGGCCGGCACCGTGATCGACGCCTTGATGCGCGTGCAGCTCGAGACCGAGGTGCCGGTGATCTCGGCGGTGCTGACGCCGCAGCACTTCCACGAGCATGCGACGCACGCGGAGTTCTTCCACAAGCACTTTGTGGTGAAAGGCGCGGAAGCGGCAAATGCCTGCTGGGTGACGATGGCCAATATCGGCCGGCTCAAGGAGGAGCGCGCCGCGGCGTAATATCAGGGAGCCTGCTCGGCCGCATGGTGGGGAGCGCGCGAAGCGCGCGTCTCGAACCATGGGGCCGCCGCGCCTTCGAGACGCATTGCTTCGCTGATGATGGCTCGGGTCAGCCCGGATAACAGCAGGCCGCTCGTTCAGTCGAACAGGCTGGAGACCGACTCTTCGGAGGCGGTGCGCTCGATCGCTTCGCCGATCAGGGTGGCGACCGACAGCACCCGCACGTTGCGGGCAACGCGGACGGCTTCGGTCGGCTGGATCGAGTCGGTGATGACCAGCTCTTTCAGCTTCGAGGCGGTGATGCGCGCGACCGCGCCGCCCGACAGCACGCCATGGGTGATGTAGGCGTAGACGTCCTTGGCGCCGTTGGCGAGCAGCGCGTCGGCGGCGTTCACCAGCGTGCCGCCGGAGTCGACGATATCGTCGATCAGGATGCAGGTGTGGCCGGTCACGTCGCCGATGATGTTCATCACCTCGGATTCGCCGGCGCGCTCCCGGCGCTTGTCGACGATGGCGAGCGGGGCGTTGATGCGCTTGGCGAGGCCGCGGGCGCGCGCGACGCCGCCGACGTCCGGCGAGACCACCATGACGTTGGCGAGATCGAGCGTGTCCTTGATGTGGCGCACCATCATCGGCGCCGCATAGAGGTTGTCGGTCGGGATGTCGAAGAAGCCCTGGATCTGGCCGGCGTGCAGGTCGAGCGTCAGCACGCGGTCGGCGCCGGCATTGGTGATCAGGTTGGCGACGAGCTTTGCCGAGATCGGCGAGCGCGAGCCGACTTTGCGGTCCTGCCGCGCGTAGCCGAAATAGGGGATGCACCGCCGTGATGCGCCGCGCCGAAGCGCGCCGCAGCGCGTCGATGATGATCAGCAGCTCCATCAGGTGGTCGTTGGCGGGATACGACGTCGACTGGACCACGAACACGTCGGAGCCGCGGACGTTTTCCTGGATCTCGACGAAGATCTCCATGTCCGCGAAGCGGCGGACGATCGCCTTGCTCAGCGGAATTCGCAGATGCGCGGCGATGGCGTTGGCGAGCGCGGGATTGGAGTTGCCCGCGACCAACTTGATGTCGCCGTTCTTCGCTGACGTCACTGTCTTGTCCTGCAAACCGGTGGATGCATTGTTCAGCATGACGGTCCTGACTGGCTCCGCGACAAAGTCCGCTTTCGCGGATTTCTGCGCAATTTCGCCAGCGTGATATCAAGGACGGGGAGCCACTGGCAATATGCCGCAGGCGCGTTTTCCGGCGCAAAATCAGGCCGTTTTGGTGGTGAACGAAGAATTTACTCGCGGCGGAAGGCAAGCGTCGTGCGAGCCGGCCGGCTGCCGGCGCCGTCCATGGCGTCCGCCACGGCCGGTCCGCGCGAGGGGGCGCCTGCGCCGGCGGCTCGCTCGGGCGGGTTCCATTCATCAGCTCGGCCACGCCGGCCATGCCGTTTTGGGCGATCCGCCGCAATAACTGGGCATCGGCCACGGTCCAGGCGTCGCGGCCCGGCTTGCCGGCCGGTTCCTCCCCGGTCAGGCGCAAGGCGCGCTGCTGGCCGGCCTCATAGATATCGAAGGTCCAGGCGATGGTCGTGCGGCCGCGGCTGATCTGGGCGGCCAGATAGGCACGGACGCGATAGGTCGCCGTTCCTTCGCGGGAGACGATCGGCAGCGCCTTGGCCTGCGCCTCGGCGTTCAAGGCCTCGACGAAGCGCTCGAACACCTGCGGCGGCGGCCCGTCGATGGAATCGAAGGTCAAGTGTCGCGCTCGCTGCCGGGCTTGCGCGAGCGAATTCATGCGTCCGTCCGTGGCGCAGCCGCCCGCGGTGAGCGCAATGGCCAAAAGCGAGAGCGCGGCGAGCGCGTTGCGTCGCGCAAAGCGTGGCGCGCGCAGATCAGCATCCGGCCGCTGGTGAGGCGCATGAACAACGCTGGACGATCCCTGCCATTCACGGCCGGTCGGACGGTTCGCCGTCCGCCGAGCTTCTGCAGGCACCGATAGCGTTAATGCGCGTTAACGTCTCAGCGGTCATTCCGGGGCATGATCGAGGCGCGTGCGTGGAATGACGATCAGCTCGCCGTGCTGCCGCCCAGTTTCGCCTCGAGCGCCGCGATCCGCGCCTTCAGCGCGTCGTTTTCCTCGCGCGCGATCCGCACCATCTCCTTCACGGCCTCGAACTCCTCGCGCTTGACCAGGTCCATGTCGTTGAGGAATTTCTCGGCCTGGTGCTTGAACACCGTGTCGATCTCGCGCTTGACACCCTGCGCAGCGCCGGTCGCGTCGTTCACGAGCCGCGCCATCTCGTCGAAAAACCGGTTGCTGGTCTGGGTCATCGGACTGCTCCTGCGGACACACGCCTTGCTTTGACCATGACAATGGCGATCGAGGCGCGATTGTTCAAGCCGCTACGTCGCTTGTCATGCCACGGAATCCCTGCGAGCCTGCATCCGCAGGTTCGCACAAGCTCATAAGGAAACGCCCGTGATCGAGCAAACCATCGACATTCCGACCAAGGACGGCAAGACCACCACCTTCATCGTCCATCCTGATCGCGGCGGGCCCTTTCCGGTCATCCTGTTCTACATGGACGCGCCGGCGATCCGCGAGGAGCTGCGCGACATGGCGCGGCGGCTGGCCTCGTCGGGCTACTACGTCGTGCTGCCGAACATGTACTACCGCGCCGGCGTCATGGAGCTGGGCCCGATCCCGCCGGCGATGGACGCGCCGGAGCGGAAGAAGATGTTCGAGTACATGAACAGCCTCACCATTCCGCATGGTCATGGACGACACCGAGGCGCTGCTGACATTCGTCGACGGCCAGACGGCCGCGAGCAAGGGGCCGATCGGCTGCGTCGGCTACTGCATGAGCGGCCAGTATGCGGTGAACGCCGCCGCGCGCTGGCCCGACCGCGTCGCGGCGGCGGCATCGATCTACGGCACGCGGCTGGTCACCGACGCACGCGGACAGCCCGCACATCATGGCGAAGAAGGCGAAGGCGGACATCTATTTCGGCTGCGCCGAGCGCGATCACTATGTGCCGCTGGAGATGATCGACGCGCTGAAGAAGCAACTCGCCGCCGACAACGTGAAGAACGCCGAGGTCGAGATCTATCCCGCAGCCGACCACGGCTTCGCGTTTCCCCTGCGCCCGGTCTACAACAAGGCCGCGGCCGAGAAGCACTGGGAGCGGCTGTTGTCGCTGTACCGGCGGAAGCTCGGCCGATAGTGGACGCGCGGACGACCGGATGGTTGACAAGATCGCCGCCGCTGCCCGCCTACGCGGGCGTGACGGCAGAGATTCGGTTTCGCTGATTGCGCGCACCAGGACGCTCCGAGCTGCATGCCATTCCTCGCCCTGCCGTTTCCCATGTTCGATCCGATTGCGATTTCGATCGGTCCGTTCGCCATTCGCTGGTACGCGCTGGCCTACATCGCCGGCATCGTGCTCGGCTGGATCTACGCGCGGAAAATTCTGCGCACCGAAAAATTCTGGGGCGGACCGGCGCCGATCACGGTGGCGCAGTTCGACGACTACGTGCTGTGGGTGACGCTCGGCATCATCCTCGGCGGCCGCACCGGCTACGTGCTGTTCTACAATCTTCGCTACTTCATCGCAGCATCCGCTGGAAATCTTTCAGCTGTGGCAGGGCGGCATGTCGTTCCACGGCGGCTTCCTCGGCTGCGTCGTGGCGGTGCTGCTGTTCGGCTGGCGCAACAAGGTTCCGGTGCTGTCGCTCGGCGACGTGACCTGCGCCGTCGGCACGATCGGTCTGCTGCTCGGCCGGCTGGCGAACTTCATCAACAGCGAATTGTGGGGCCGGGTGACGGACGTGCCGTGGGCGTTCGTGTTCCCGACCGGCGGACCGCTGCCGCGCCACCCGAGCCAGCTCTATGAGGCGGCGCTGGAGGGGGTCCTGCTGTTCGTCGTGCTGACGCTGATGATCCGCCGCGGGGCGCTCCACCGGCCGGGGCTGATCATCGGCACCTTTGCGATCGTTTACGGTCTTGCGCGGATTTTCAGCGAATTCTTCCGCGAGCCGGACCCGCAGCTCGGATTCCTGTGGGGAGGTCTCACAATGGGCATGCTGTTGTCGCTGCCGATGATCGCCGCCGGGGTGGCTTTCGTGCTATGGGCTGTGCGTCGGCCCCGAACCAGCGAGGTCGTCCACTAATAAGAGACAGCCGTGAGCGCCTATCCACCCGCCGCGCGGAAATCCGCAAGCTGATCAAGACGGCCGGGCCGATGCCGGTGTCGCGCTACATGGAACTGTGCCTCACCCATCCGCAGTACGGCTACTACATGACCCGCGACCCGATGGGCCGCGAGGGCGATTTCACCACCGCGCCGGAAGTCTCGCAGATGTTCGGCGAACTGCTCGGCCTTTGGGCAGCGGCAGTGTGGAAGTCGATGGGCATGCCGGATCCGGTGCGGCTGATCGAGTTCGGTCCCGGCCGCGGCACGATGATGGCCGACGTGCTGCGGGCGATCCGCGTGCTGCCGGGCTTCTACCAGGCCGTCACCGTGCATCTGATCGAGATCAATCCGGCGCTTGTCGACCGGCAGAAGGAGACGTTGCGCGGCGTGAAGTCGTCCGTGACCTGGCACGACAACCTCGACAGTGTCGATGAAGGGCCGGCGATCGTGCTGGCGAACGAGTTCTTCGACGCGCTGCCGGTGCATCAGGTGATCCGCCAGCAGCACGGCTGGCATGAGCGGGTGATCGACATTTCGCGCGAGCGGCCAGCTCGTGTTCACCGCGGCTGCCGAGCCGCTGAAGCATTTCGATCTGCTGCTGCCGCCACTGGTGCGCGCGGCGCCCGCCGGCGCGATCTTCGAATGGCGGCCGACGACGGAGATCATGCGAATCGGCCGCCGCATGCGCAATCAGGGCGGCGCGGCGCTGATCATCGACTACGGCCATGTGCGCAGCGATGCCGGCGATACGTTCCAGGCGATCTCCCGCCACAGCTTCACCGATCCGCTGCGCCATCCGGGACAGGCCGATCTCACCGCGCATGTCGATTTCCAGGCGCTTGCGCTCGGCGCGGAAGATGCCGGCGCGCGGCTGCACGGGCCGGTGGAGCAGGGCGATTTCCTGAGGAGCCTCGGCATCGAGACGCGCGCGGCGACGCTGATGAGCAAGGCCAGCACGCAGGTGTCGACGGATATCCAGACGGCCTTGAAGCGGTTGACCGGCACCGGCCGCGGCGCCATGGGCGCGCTGTTCAAGGTGCTCGGCGTCTCGCATCCGGACATCAGGGCGCTGCCGGGCTTGAGTGCGGAGCCGCAGCGCGAGGCGGCCGCGCCGGGGGCGGCTGCATGACGCTGGAGTTGCTGTTGCTGTCGAGTGTGCCGGGTATCCGCCACGCGTTCTTCACCCGCGCGGGCGGCGTGTCGTCCGGCATCTATGCGGGACTGAACGGCGGGCTCGGCTCGAATGATGAACCGGCGAAGGTTCAGGAGAACCGCCGCCGCATGGCGGCCGCGCTCGACGTCGCCGCCGGAAAAACTGCTGACGCTGCATCAAATCCATTCGCCGGATGTGATCGTCGCCATCGATCCGTGGCCGATCGACTGGCGCGGCCGAAGGGCGATGCGATGGTGACGAAAGTGCCCGGCATCGCGCTCGGCGTCACCGCTGCCGACTGCGGACCGGTGCTGATGGTCGATCCGAAGGCGCGGGTGATCGGCGCGGTGCATGCGGGCTGGAAGGGCGCGCTCGACGGGCGTGCTCGAAGCGACGATCGAGGCGATGGAGCGTGAGGGCGCGTCGCGCAGCGACATCGTCGTCGGCATCGGGCCGATGCTGCACCAGCGCAACTATGAAGTCGGCATGGAGTTCGTTGCGCGCTTCGAGGAGGCGGACGCGGACAACGCGCGCTTCTTCGCGTCCGCCTCGCGGAACGGCCATGCGATGTTCGATCTGCCGGGCTACATCCATGCGCGGCTTTCAGCGGCCGGCGTGCTGATGGTCGACGACATCGACCTCTGCACCTATGCCGACGAGGACAGCTTCTACAGCTACCGCCGCGCGACCCACCGCAAGGAGGCCGACTACGGCCGCCACGTTCATGCGATTGTGCTGGAGGACTGATAGGCGAGGGGGCTCGCAAGAACGAATCAACAAGCTACGGTGACCCTCATGACTGTTCGCATCACGTCCGATCTCACGCGCCATCTCAATCTCGCCGGCGCCAGCAATTTTCGCGACCTCGGCGGCTATCCGGCCGGCGACGGCCGGCACACGCGCTGGCGGCAGCTGTTCCGCTCCAACCATCTCGGCCACCTGACCGATGACGACATCGTCGTGCTGCGCGAGCTCGGGCTGAAGAGCGCGTTCGACCTGCGCGGCGCCGAGGAGCGGCTGCCGACGCTGTGCCGCCATGACGGCATCGCCGTGCACTCGCTGCCGATCGAGCCGGTGACGATGGCCGTGCTGCGCGAGCGGCTGGCGACCGGCAAGCCGATCGGCTGCGGAAGAGACCGCGGAGATCATGCGCGACTCCTATCGCAACTACGTGCGTCACAACACGGCGAGCTACAAGACGCTGTTCACGCATCTGCTCGACGACACCGCGCCGCTGGTGATCCACTGCACCGCCGGCAAGGACCGCACCGGCTTCGCCGCGGCGCTGATCCTGAAGGCGCTCGGCGTGGCCGATGATCTCATCGTCGAAGACTACCTGCTCACCAACCGCTTCTATCGGCGCGCTGAAGCCGGCTTGAGCAGCGACCTGCCGGAAGAGGTGCGCGACGTGCTCGGCTCGGTCGAGGCGTCGTTCCTGCTGGCCGCGCTCGACACCGTGCGCACGGACTACGGCGATCTCGAAGCCTATTTCGAGGCGGGCCTTGGGCCTCGGGCCGCGCGAGCGGGCGGCGCTGGAGCGGCGCTATCTGGATGCGTGAGGCCCGGCGCGGGGCGGCCGGTTGCGGTCGTTAACCGCTGATTTGGCAGGGATAATCGGGGCTCCGGCGCCGGGCGCCCGAACGCGCTGATTTCCTTGTCATTTTGCAGGCTTCGGGGCTATAAGCCGCCCGTCCGTGGCCCCCGCACCCCTGGAGGCTTGCTGCGGACAGGAAAACGGGCCGCTTGAGCGGCCCTTTCCATTCGAAAAAGGACTGAAACGATGGCGACCGTCAAGGAATTGAAGGCGACCGCGCGTCCGAAGAGCGGCAAGGGGGCCGCCCGGGCAGAGCGTCGCGCCGGCCGGGTTCCGGCCGTGATTTATGGTGACAACCAGGCCCCCCTGCCGATCTCGGTCGATGACCGCGAACTGCGCCTGCGCATTTTCGCCGGCCACTTCCTCACCACGATTTACGAGATCGATCTCGAGGGCAAGAAGCACCGCGTGATCCCGCGCGACTATCACCTCGATCCGGTGAAGGATTTCCCGGTCCACGTCGATTTCATGCGGCTCGGCGAAGGCGCCACCATCCGCGTCAGCGTTCCGCTGCACGTGAAGGGCACCGAATCCTCGCCCGGCATCAAGCGCGGCGGCACGGTCAACATCGTCGCGCACACCATCGACCTGCAGGCGTCGGTCGAGAACATCCCGCAGTACATCGAGGTCGACGTTGCCGGTCTTGAGATCAACGACTCGCTGCATCTGTCGGACGTGACGCTGCCCACCGGCACGAAGGCGATGTCGCGTCCCGATGCGACGCTGGTGACGATCGTTCCGCCGTCGGGCTACGCCGAAGAGCAGAAGGCTGCTGCTGCGGCTGCCGCCGCACCTGCGGAAGGCGCTGCTGCCGCTCCCGCGGCTGGTGCTGCCGCTGCGCCTGCGGCCGGTGCTGCCGCTGCGGCTCCCGCCGCCGGCGCTGCCAAGGCTCCGGCCGGAGGCGGCCAGAAGAAGTAAGTCGGAGCGCAGGAGCGCGTCATGCGTCTCTTCGTTGGGCTCGGCAATCCAGGTGCGAAGTACCAGGGTCACCGGCACAACATCGGCTTTGTCGTCGTCGACGAGATCGCCCGGCGTCACGGATTTGCTCCGTGGCGCCGCCGCTTTCAGGGCGAGACCGCCGAGGGCACGCTGGAGCGCGAGCGCGTGATCCTGCTCAAGCCCACGACCTACATGAACGACTCCGGTCAGTCGGTCGGCGAGGCTGCGAACTTCTTCAAGCTGGATCTGAGCGACATCGTCGTGTTTCACGACGAGATCGATCTGCCGCCGGCAAAGCTGCGGGTGAAGGTCGGTGGCGGCAATGCGGGCCACAACGGCCTGCGCTCGATCGACGCGCATGTGGGCAACGCGTTTCGGCGCGTGCGCATCGGCGTCGGTCATCCGGGCGTGAAGGATCTCGTTCATTCCTACGTGCTGAACGATTTCGCGAAGGCCGAGCGGCCGTGGGTGGAGGCGATGGTCGACGCGATCTCGGCGAATGCCGGTCTGATCGCGACCGGCCAGGACCCGAGCTTTCAGAACAAGGTGCATCTGGCGATGCAGGCGAAGGGATTTGGCGGCGACGACAACGGGAACGGCGACAAGCCGGCCAAGTGAATTGAGACTGTCATGCCCGGCCTTGTGCCGGGCATCCACGTCTTGCTTGCGTGAGGCGAAGACGTGGATGGCCGGGACAAGCCCGGCCATGACAGCAAAATTGAGGATGTCATGGGATTCAAATGCGGCATCGTCGGACTGCCGAATGTCGGCAAGTCGACGCTCTTCAACGCGCTGACGGAGACGGCGGCGGCGCAGGCGGCGAACTATCCGTTCTGCACCATCGAGCCGAACGTCGGCGAGGTCGCCGTGCCCGATCCGCGGCTGGACAAGCTCGCGGCGATTGCGAAGTCGGGACAGATCATTCCGACCCGGCTGACCTTCGTCGATATCGCGGGCCTCGTGCGCGGCGCGTCGAAGGGTGAGGGGCTCGGCAACCAGTTCCTGGCCAACATCCGCGAGGTCGATGCGATCGCCCACGTCGTGCGCTGCTTCGAGGATTCCGACGTCACCCACGTCGAGGGCAAGATCGATCCGATCGCCGACATCGAGACCATCGAAACCGAGCTGATGCTGGCCGACCTCGACAGCCTCGAGAAGCGCGTCGACAACCTGACCAAGAAGGCCAAGGGCAACGACAAGGAAGCCAAGGAACAGCTCGACCTCGTCAACCGTTCGCTGGCGCTGCTGCGCGAGGGCAAGCCGGCGCGCATGGTCGAGCGCAAGCTGGAGGAAGAGCGCGTCTTCCGCACGCTCGGGCTGATGACGTCGAAGCCGGTCGTCTATGTCTGCAACGTCGAGGAAGGCTCGGCGAAGGACGGCAACGACTTTTCACGCAAGGTTCAGGCGCGTGCGAAGGAAGAGGGCGCGGTGTCGGTGGTGATCTCGGCGAAGATCGAGTCCGAGATCGCGACGCTGTCGCGCGAGGAGCGCACCGACTTTCTGGACACGCTGGGACTCGAGGAAGCGGGTCTCGACCGGCTGATCCGCGCCGGCTACGAGCTGTTGCACCTGATCACCTACTTCACCGTCGGCCCGAAGGAAGCGCGCGCCTGGACCGTCAATCGCGGCACCAAGGCGCCGCAGGCGGCGGGCGTCATTCACACCGATTTCGAGCGCGGCTTCATCCGCGGCGAGACGATCTCCTACGACGACTACATCACGCTCGGCGGCGAAGCCGGCGCGCGCGACGCCGGCAAACTGCGGCTGGAAGGCAAGGATTACGTCGTCGCCGACGGCGACGTGATGCATTTCAGATTTGCGACGTGAGAAAAATGTAGCCGGCTGAAGCGAAAGCGAAATCCGGGGGCTGAATTTGCGGCTAGAATCCAGGATTTCGCTTTCGCTTCATCCGGGCTACGCGATCACTACTGCCCGTACCGCCTGATCGCATCCCAATCCGGGCCCAGGCCCAGCCCCGGCGCCTGCGGCACGATCACCCGGCCGTTCTGCGCGCGGGTCGATCTCGCCGCCGAAGGGGCGCGCGGCGAGATCGCAAAAATACCATTCGACGAATGACGACGGCAGCAAGGCTGCGATCAGGTGCACCGTCGCCGTGAGGCCCGGGCCGAAATAGGGCGAGTGCAGCGCCACCGTCACGCCGCGCGCCTTCGCAGCCTCGATGATGCGGATCATCTCCGAAATGCCGCCGACCTTCGTCACGCTCGGCTGCACGAAGGCGACCTTGCCGATGTCCATCAGCCGCTCGAACTCCTCCAGCGAGCCGGCGTTCTCGCCGGCGGCCAGGCGGATCGGCGACTTCGCGGCGAACTTCGCCATCGCCGAAAAATCGTCCGGCGGCCAGATCGGCTCCTCCATCCAGAAGACGTCGTAGGGCTTCCACGCCTCGGCCATCTTCAGCGCGTCCTCGCACGACCACGGACAGTTCATGTCGACGGTCAGCGGAATGCCGGCGCCGATCGCCGCGCGCGCCGCCGCAACCTCCGCCGTGCCGATCTCGTGGATCTTGATGTTGGTGAAACCCTGTTTGACGGCGAGCGTCGCCGCATGCGCGACGATGCCCGCATCGCCGTAGCGCAAGAGGCTCGCATAGGCCGGCAGGTCGTTCACGGTCGGGTCGGAGAGCAGGCGATAGATGGGCTTGTTGGCGATCTTGCCGGCGATGTCCCACAGCGCGATGTCGATCCCGGACAGGCCGTAGGCCACGGCGCCGCTGCGGCCGTAGTTGTGCAGTTTTCGCGCGAGCTCATCCATCAGCGGCGCGATCCGGCGCGGATCCTTGCCGATGCAGAGCGGTGCGATCAGCGTTTCGACCGCGCGGCGCGTGGTCGCGCAGTGCATGAAGCCGAAGGCCTCGCCCCAGCCTTCGATGCCTTCGTCGGTCTCGATCCGGATCAACAGCGTGTCGATGGTCGGCCAGCCCGAAGCGCCTGCGCTCGTCGCAGGCCGGTGATAGGTGTAGGGCAGCGCGCAGTGGATCGCCTCGACCTTGGTGATGATCACGGTGGGCTCCCTGCTGTCAGGCCGCTCCCTGTGCGCCCTCTATCGCCGGTCGCCCTGGTCGCGGATCGCGCCGAGATGCTCGTTGATGCGGAAGACGATCAGGATGAACTCGGCCGCGATGCGCGCGAAGATGACGCCGACGAGGATGCCGGCGAGGCTCGCCAGCACGATGACGAAGCCTGCGAACGGGTTGATCGCCATCGACGCGAGCCCTGCGAACACGCCGGACAGGCCGTAGAGCACCGCAAGCACGATCGCGAGCCAGTAGAAGATCTTGATGATCGTCGGCGTGATGAACCGGTCCCACTGAAAGAGATCCTGCCAATCCAACATGAAAATCTCCTCGCACGGCACTGGCCGGAATAGCCGATATGCGCAGTTGCCCCGAATCTGGTTCTCGGCAATCTCGTCCCTTATAATAGCGGCGACAATCGGATTGTTGACGCAATCCGCGCCCTTTTCCTGCAACTTTTCCCGATGCTGCTGACCTTCGAAGACTTTCGGCCCGGCCATTTCGCGACGCTCGGGCCGCGGCACGTGACGCGCGAGGAAATCATTTCGTTCGCAGCCGAGTTCGATCCGCAGCCCATGCATCTGGACGAGGAGGCGGGGCGGCGGTCGATGGCCGGCGGCCTGTCCGGCTCGGGCTGGCACATGTGCGCGCTGGCGATGCGGATGCAGGTCGACGGCATCATCGGCCGGACGCGACTCGCTCGGCGGCCTCGGCGTCGACGAGGTGAAGTGGCTGGCGCCGCTGCGGCCCGGCGACGAGATCACGCTTGAAGTGCATGTCGAGGAGGCGCGGCTTTCGAAGAGCCGGCCGGACGCCGGCATCGTCAAGATCCGGCGCGAGATGTTCAACGCCGCCGGCGCGCGGCTGATGACCATCGTCAGCAACGGGCTGTTTCGCCGCCGCGCGCCTGCGTCCGAGGCCCGCACGTGATTTTCTTCGAGGACACGACGCTCGGCGAGCGGCACACGCTTGGATCCTTCACCTTCACCGCGAGACGCGATCAAGACGTTCGCGCGCGCCTACGACCCGCAGCCGTTTCATCTGGACGAGGAGGCGGGCAAGCGGTCGCTGTTCGGCGGGCTGGCAGCCTCCGGCTGGCACACCGCCTCGGTCTACATGAAGCTGCTGGTCGCCTATCTGAAGGACCTGACCGAAGCGGCCGAGGCGCGCGGCGAGCCGGTCGCCCAGAGCGGACCGTCGCCGGGATTCAAGAACCTGAAATGGCCGCGCCCGGTGCTGGCCGGCGATACCGTCACCTACTATCTACGAGGCGACCGCGATGCGGCCGCTCGCCTCCAGGCCCGAGTGGGGCCTCGTGCTCGGCACGACGACGGCCGTTAACCAACGCGGAGAAATGGTGTTCTTCTTCGAGAATTCCGTGTTCCTGCCGCGCCGCAATCCAGCCGCTTGAGCCGCCCAGGAGCCTGAACGGGAACTTTCCATTAATGATTTGGCTTCTAGATTTTGAACCTTCACGGGGAAATGTCCGACAGAGCATCTGTACGAGACGGGGACGACCATGGCTGACCGCAACGGCTTGAAATTCGTAGGCGCGCTGTTCGCAAGCGTGACGCTCGCAGTGATGCTCACCACCGCGTTGGTGGTGAAGGGCCATGCCGACGGCCGCTACACGCTCGAAGGCGCGAAGACGGCGATCGTCGAGCTCGCCGAATAGGCGCTTCTCCTTCATTTTCTGATTTAGGTTCAGCCGCGGCCTTCCCGCGGCTTTTGCGTTGCCTTGAGCTAGCGCGTTGCGCAGCTAGCGCAGCCACGCGAGCAGCATCAACCCGACAACGATCGCCAGCAGGGCGACGAAGCGAATGATGATCTGGCCCATCCGGTGCGATCCGGCGCGGACGGGAATGGGTTCTTCCTGGTCCGGACGAACGGTCTTCACGGCAATTGTCCCCTCGACACGTCACGGCGCACTGAGCGCGCACGCCGTCCTTTCGTCGCTGCGTGAGGAGATACGGTTCATTTTTCAGAAGGTTGCGGCGTATTGCGCGTCATTCGCGCGTAACTGGTCCGGGCTTGCGCGCATTCGGTCCGTTCGCGCGCCGGAATGACAAAAAAATCGCCGCGCCCTGCGGGCGCGGCGATCTGTAGACGACCCTGTGCGTTTGGCTCAGCTCTGCCGGAAGTTCTCGGCCGCGCTTTTCCACTGCGCGAGGTTCTCGGCGATGATGCGCGTGGACTTCATCGCGGCGTGGCTGAGGTGGGCGTAGCCGGCGATCTCGCGCTGCACGCGCTGGCCTTCGGCATGCAGAAGGTCGCGCAGGCTCTCGAGTTCCGTGATCAGGTTCTCGATCTCGCCGAGCGAGGTGCCGGCAACGCGCTGGATCAGCGAGTTGACGTTCTTCACGGTCGTGTCGTCTTCCGTCGTCGCATCGCCCCGCGAGGTTTGGCCGGGCCGGCGGAGATACGCGACATCGTTGCGCACGAACTCTCGAATTCCTGCTTCCACTTCGGTGACGGCAGCGAGGTTCGGATTGGCCTCGTTGTTCTCTTGGTCGATCTTTTCAGACGGAATTGCGTTCATCGGCTTTTTCCCTGTTCGCAATCTGCGTACGCGGTTGTCCCCCGCACGACGAAGAAGTGGCGATCTGGTCAGCCGAATTTGTCCAGACGGGGGCGAGTTTGCGGCAACCCCTCGGTCATTTCCGGCGCGAATTGTCGAAAAACTGCGGGATATTCCGGGCAGTTACGGCTTTCGAAGGACCTTCGGCAACGCTATAGTTCCCATTCGATGGCGATGTTCGGGCAGGCGCAAAATCCCAGTTTGGGACAGTCATGGAGCCGCTTGGCGGCGCGATCGGCCCTGGTCGCGGGCCTCGCGCTCGCGGCATCGGCCGTCCAGCCGCCGAATGCGCGCCCGAGTTCCACGCCGGCGGCCCCGACGCCGAGGCCTATGGGGCGAAGCGGAACTATCCGATCGGCACCGATCGTCCAGCGGGCAGAGCAGCGCTTCATCGTCGGCTCGTTTGTCAGCTTCGACAAGCTGAGGCCGGGGCCGACGGTTGCGGCGCCGCCAAACCCATCGCCGCTGAACACGGCGCTGCGAGCCGTTCGTTCTTCGTTACACCCATGACGGACGTGAGCATTCGCTCGATGACTACCTCGCACGGCACCCGGCGACCGGACTGCTGATCGCCAAGGATGCGACCATCCTGGTCGAGCGCTACCAGTATGGGCGCCGCGACACCGATCGCTTCGTCTCGCAATCCATGGCCAAGACGATCACCGCCATGCTGTTCGGCCTCGCGGTGAAGGACGGAAAGATCCGCTCGCTCGACGATCGCGCGCAGGACTATGTGCCGGCGTTGAAGGGCAGCGCCTATGGCGAGACGAGCCTGCGCGCGCTGCTCACCATGAGTTCCGGCGTCGCGTTCTCCGAAACCTATGGCCCGCGACGACGACTTTCGAAGTTCGCGCGCGAGCCTGTTCGCGCCCGACGCAACGGAGCGCGCGGCGTTGCTGCGCAGCTACAACACCCGCGAGGCGCCGGAAGGCACGCGCTTTCATTACGCCAGCAGCGAGACCGAGGTGCTCGGCCTTGTGCTTGCTGCGGCGACCGGCCAGCGCCTGACCGATTACGCGTCGGAGCGGCTGTGGAAGCCGATGGGCGCTGAAGCCGACGCGCAGTGGTCCGCCGACAGGACGGGCGACATCCTCGGCTTCTGCTGCTTCAGCGCGCGGTTGCGCGACTACGCGCGGCTCGGCCTGCTGCTCGCCAACGACGGCGGCGATGTCATTCCCGCGCCCTGGGTGATCGAGGCGACGTCGGCGCCGCAGGACTCCTGGCGCGCGCCGCGCAAGGCGACGCCGTTCTGGGGCTACGGCTATCAGACGTGGCTGTTCCCGGCGCGCAGCCGCATGTTCGCGCTGCGCGGCATTCACGGTCAGGCGATCTTCGTCGATCCCGCCTCGAAGCTGGTGCTGGTGCACACGGCCGTGCGGCTGAAGGCTTCGAACGATCCGGCGGCGCGGGAACTGACGACGCTATGGTACGCGCTGGTCAAGGAGTACGGCGGGAAGCAGTGAACGTGTAGCCCGGATGGCATAGGCGGCCTTCGGCCGCCGTTCTTAAGAACGCCGATGCTTCGCATCGGCTATGGCGAAATCCGGGAGCTCAGTCCGCAGCAGTAGTCCCGGATTTCGCTGCGCTACATCCGGGCTAGAGTCAGAGGGTTCACCAGCTCTTCTTGAAGCCCGCGGTGAGGCTCTTGTTGCTGAAGCCCTCCGGCGTCTCGCTCACCGAGCCGGTGATGCTCAACCCGCCGAACAGCTTTTGCTGCGCGCCGACCGTGTTCAGCCAGCGATCGCCCGTGGGCGTGAGCGACTGGCCGGCGACAAAGCTCGTGCCGGTGTCGGTGATGCTGAACTGCGCCGAGCGGTCGATCTCGAAGCTGCGTCCGTGCTGGGCGCTTTGCAGGCCGGGGACGGCGTCGTGCTGGGTGACGTAGTAGCCGTGCTTCAGCGTCAGCGAGAACTGCTCGCCCATGATCGGCAGCGATTTGCTGAAGACGGTGCCGAACCGCGCGTCGTGCGAAGGGTTCATCCGCGCCTCGAGCGCCACATGGTCCGACAGGTACGGCACGCCCGGCGCCTTGGCGGACATCCAGGCCGAGCCTTGCGAGGTCTCGATCGCGGGCGTCGCTTGCGAGTTTGTCCGGCAGCGTCTCGGGCGTCCGCAGCGGCGATGAGGGCGTGGCGACGTTCATGTCGACACCGGCCTTCATGTCCCAGATCGGACTGACCGGCTGCTTCACCGAGACAGCCGCCGTGCCGTTCGGGTTGTCGTTGCGCGACCAGACGGGCGCGGCGTTGCCGATGTTGAGCGGCGGCGCCGACTTCAGCTTCGGCGGCGGGGTGTACGGCCGGTCGAGCGGCACGGCCAGCGCATTGAAGTCGATGTCGTCCGGCAGCGGTTCGTCATCGGACGCCGAGGCTTCCGGTGTCGCGCCTTCGGGGGTCTTGTTGTCGGATGCCGTGCCCCCAGCTTCTGCGGGCCGAGGGGCCTCTTGGGCCTTTGCCCGATCTGGTCCGGACGCGGCCATTGCAAGAAGCGCTGCGGCGGCGAGGAGGGCTGCGGCGGTCGGCTGGATACGCATGGATTTCATGTGAAAGGCGAGGCGATGAGTTCGCGTCATCCAAGCCGGAAAAGCTTTGCAGACTATGAACGTCGGTGATGTTCCTTATGTGAAGATCGAAAAAGAAAACAGCTGTGGCGATCAAAAAGAATTGTGATCAAAAAAACAGCCCCGCAAACGGGCGGGGCTGTTATCATTTGCGAAGCGACGGTTTCGGATTGGAGAATCTGGCTTTCGTAGCCGTTCGGAAGAACGGCGTCGCTTCGCTCGCCGTCGCCAGGAGCTGCCTGCAATCATTTGCCGGGCAACGGTTATCGATGAAGACGAGCCGCGTCGGATCGAGGCTCGTCTGCAGTCTTCGCCACCAAGTCCGCCGCCTCGCGACGTCAGGCCGATCCTGCCCGCTCGCGTGAATGGTTTTTTTTGAAGCTGACATCCTCGCGCTCGAGGAAGCGCCACAGCGTGTCGCAGGCGTCGACGATCTCGCGCTCATTGGCGAGCTCCGCAAGAAGTTCATGCAGCGTCAGATCGGGCTTCTCGGCAAGGCGCTCCAGCAGCCAGTCGCGCTCGTCCTCGAGCGTTCTCGGACGCCTCCCACCCATGCGCTTGTCCGCTGGGCTGCCTATCTCACGATGGCGGCCACACCACTTGCTACCGTCGACGAGACGATGCCGTTCAGGTCCGCCACTTCCTGATGCGTCAGGCCGCTAGCGACCTTCGCCACAACGCGTTCTCTGAGTCGAGAGAATACTTCGAGCCATGCCTGCTGGCCTCCGCCTCCAGCATGCAGCTTAAATCAGAACCCTGCTGATTCGGGAATCCCCGATTCCAAAAAAGACAGAAACGCTCTAGTTGAGCATGATCTTTTCGGAAAACCGGTATCCACTTTTCCGGATCATGCTCTATGCCATCGCCGGCAAATGAATTGGCCGGCCGAGCGCCTGCTCGACCAGATCGAAGGTGTCGATCACCGCCCGCAAGCTGGCGACCTTGCCGTCCTTGAAACGAAGGAAGGTGGCGATCCGCACGCTGATCGGACGGTTGGTGTCGTTGGAGTTCAGCGAGCAGCGCAGCAGCGCCGAGGCCGAGTCGGTGCCGAGCACCACATCCTCCTGCTTGATCTTGTGCAGGCGGAAATTGTCGGCGATCTGGCCGATGGAATCGAGCGCCGCCTCCTTGCCCTGGCGCGAGCCGAGGTAGGGAAACATGTCGATCGGACCGAACACGGCCCAGTCGACCTCGTCGTGCAGGCTCGGCGCGATCTCCGCCACGTCCTGAGCTGCGAATCCTTTGCGCAATGCATGCGCGAACGTCCAGAGGGGATGCCCCGACATGGCCGGCTTCAGTCCTGATTTTGAGTGTTCGGACAGCAAACGGCCCTGAGGGCGTCAGCGTCGACGCCGTGCCAGGTTGCTGCATTTCAATTCAATGATTGAATGCAAAATAGGTGTCGCACGTCTGTTGCACAACTGTCGTTTTTGCATTGCAACAATGCGGGGTTCCCCGCCGGACATGGCGATGATCTGCGCGACGCTGAAAAATTTCGGCGCGCGATCTTGGCGTTGTTATCACAGGGGAATTTTGTGCTTTGCCGCGCCAGCCAGCGGATGGGGAGCTTCAGCGACTTCTCTGTCTGCGGCGGTGGCCGAAAGGTTCAATGTCGTCTGCTCGCATTTGTGGCGCCAAGGGTTGACCGCATGGCGGCTTTCGCGCTGAGAATTGCCGGCTCCAGCTGACAACCAGCCGCCAACAATCATCCCGGGAGAGAACCTCGATGTCCGTCCAGGCCCTGAACCTGCCTTCGGCCCCGCCCTTGAGCACGCCGACCGCGTCGCCGGAATCCGTCGGCATGTCCTCGGCCCGTCTCGGCCGCCTCGAGGACCATCTGAAGCGCAACTACATCGATAGCGGCCGCTTTCCCTGCACCCAGACGCTGGTCTACCGGCGCGGCAAGCTGGTGCACTCCGCGATCCAGGGATTTGCCGACGTCGAGCGCAAGACGCCGGTGAAGGACGACACCATCTTCCGCATCTACTCGATGACCAAGCCGATCACCTCGGTCGCCTTCATGATGCTGGTCGAGGAAGGCCACGTCGCGCTCGACGAGCCGGTGCACAAATACATCCCCGAGTGGAAGAACCTCGGCGTCTATGTCGGCGGCATGCCGCTGCTCGGCACCAAGCCGAACCCGGTGCCGCAGTTCATCACCAGGCCGGTGACCCGGCCGATGCAGATCGTCGATCTGCTGCGCCACACCTCGGGCCTCACCTACGGCTTCCAGAACCGCTCGAACGTGGATGCCGCCTACCGGCAGATGAAGATCGGCGAGGTCGAGAAGGCCGGCACGATGCAGTCGATGATCGACGGGCTGGCGAAGATGCCGCTCGAGTTCTCGCCGGGCGAAGCCTGGAATTATTCGGTCTCCACCGACGTGCTGGGCTATCTCGTCGAGAAGATCAGCGGCAAGCCGTTCGAGCAGTTCCTGAAGGAACGCATCCTCGATCCGCTCGGCATGAAGGACACCGCCTTCCACGTCGCGTCCGCAAAGGCCGACCGGTTCGCCGCCTGCTACTCGGCCGACGGCAAGGGCGGCAAGACGCTGCAGGACGATCCGAAGACGTCGAGCTTCCTTAACCAGCCCTCGTTCGTGTCCGGCGGCGGCGGTCTGACCGGCACCGCCGCGGACTATCTCACCTTCTGCCGCGCGCTGATCCACGGCGGCGAGATCGGCGGCGTGCGCCTGCTCGGACCGAAGACGCTGCAGCTGATGACCAGCAATCATCTGCCGGGCGGAAAATACCTGCCCGACATGTCGCGCTCGCTGTTCGCGGAAGCCGCCTACAACGGCATCGGCTTCGGGCTCGGCTTCTCGGTCACGGTCGAGCCGGCGCTCACGCTGATCCCGGGCAGCGCCGGCGAATACTCATGGGGCGGTGCTGCGACCACGTCGTTCTGGATCGATCCGGCGGAAGACCTGATCGCGGTGTTCATGACCCAGGTGATGCCGTCCGGCGCCTACCCGGTGCGCCGCGAGCTGCGCACGCTGATCTACTCGGCGATCACCGAAAGCAACGGGTAGGGCGCGGCGCACGTAAATGCGCCCTCTCCCCTTGCGGGAGAGGGCATGACGAGAGCTAACCTCGTACTCTGCTGGGTGAGGGGTCGCCGCACGGCACGGACTCAGTGCTTGGGGCGACCCCTCACCCAGCATCAATGTCGGACTGATGCCGTACATGCCCTCTCCCGCAAGGGGAGAGGGCGCAGCCAAAGGCGTAGCGCGCCACATCGCGCGGGATTGTCGGTCATGGTGAACCTGGCGCGATCATCAACATGCCGCGCAGCTCGGATCGATCGCGCGGCACGCAAACAAGACGACGTTAGTCGGATCAAAAATGTCAGTAAACTGCGATATCGACCGCGAGCCGTGTCTCAATAGACCCGTTCGCCCACAGCGACCTCGCTGCGCGGCGACAGCAGGATCACCTTGCCGTCGGCATCCGCGGCGCCCAGGATCAGGACCTCGGACATGAAGCCGGCGATGTTGCGCGGCGGAAAATTGCACACGCAGACCACCAGCGTGCCGATCAATTGATCCTGCGTGTAGTTGGTGATCTGCGCGCTCGACCACTTCTCGCCGAGCGGGCCGAGATCGACGCGAACTTTCCACGACGGATTGCGCGCCTTCGGAAACGGCTGCACCTCCAGCACGCGGCCGACGCGCAGCTCGACGGCTGCGAACTGGTCGTAGGTGATATCGGGGTTGCGTTCGGTCATCGGCAATTCTCTGGTGTCATGGCCGGGCATAGCCGTTCGAAGTACGGCGTCGCTTCGCTCGCCTATGTCCCGGCCATCCACGTCTTTCTCGTGGCAATGCCGCAAGACGTGGATGCCCGCGACAAGCGCGGGCATGACGGCGGAGGCATCACCGCGGATACCCGATCCCCCATTCACTGACCTGCGCGCGGGTTCGGCGCAACAGGTTGTTGCTGGAGACGATGGTCTTGTCGCCGGTGATCTCGGCGTAGCGCGGCGGCAGCGGGTTGGCGATGCCGGGCTCGAAGCGGATGACGAGATTGCACGCGGACGGCTTCAGCTTGCCGTCGAGCTCGCGCACAAGCCCGCCGCCGTCCCAGTCGAAGCCTGCAAGCTTGAACGGCTTGCCGTTCAGCTTCTCGACGTCGGTCAGCTTCATGCCGTTGCCGATGCCGCCGGGGCCGACCCACAGCGACGGCGCGCTGACGCTGATCATGCTCGGCCGCGTGCGGTTCTTCTCGTCGTGCCAGAACACGACGATGCGTTTGGTCGGATCGTCGTCGAACAGCACGGTGGCCTTTTCCTTCGATCCCTCCGCGGCGTCGACCTCCTTGAAGGTCACGTTCTTCGCACCGAACGCCGTCGACGAGTTTTGCGTGCGTCGTGTCCCTCGCGAACGCCCCCTCGCAGCCGAGCGCGTCGCGCTTCTGCTGCACCGGGTTGTCCTGGGTATCGGCGGCGACCGGTATTGCGGTCTTTTGTGCGGTGGCGGACAGGGCGCTCGCCAGCAGGAAGGCGGCGATCAGGGGCATTCGTCGCAACGGCATGGAGGACATCATTCCGGTCAGTGGTCACGGCGATTCGCAGCTGTGGCTTTACCATCCGGGAACAAAGCTCGCCAAGTCCGTGGCGCGGCGATCGGCGGTCAAGCCCGTCCATGGTTTTGGTGTGGCGCTGCGCCGCATGTGCGGCGACGCCGGCCCAATCATAATGCCACCGTCATACCGCCGTCATCGGCCCGGTTATGACCGAAATCCGCGCCGGTCAGGGGCTGCCGCAAGCGCGGATCGCAACGCGTCAAGCAGAACGTCAGGTCTCCAGAGGGCTGGGAAATCCTTCATGCGGGCCGTCGTTCGCGCCACGCGGACATTCTTCTCACTTGCCTTGCCGTATTTCCGGTCGGAGGACCGCTGGATCGCAGGTGCGCTGCTCACCGGCATCCTGGTGGCCGAGCTCGGCCTCGTCGCCATCCTCGTCGCGATCAACGAGTGGAACAAGCGCTTCTTCAACGCGCTGGAAAGCCGCGACTGGAGTGCGGCGCAGTTCGAGCTGATCGTGTTCTGCGGCATCGCGCTGGCGGCGGTGGTCGCCGGCATGGCGCAGTTCTTCCTCGGCCAGCGGCTGATCATCCGCTGGCGGCGCTGGATCACCGACCGCTACGTGTCGATGTGGATGGCGAACGGCCGGCACTACCGGGTGCGGCTGGTGGATCCGGGCGTCGACAACATCCACCTTCGCATCGCCAGCGACGTGCTGATCTTCCTCACCCGCACGCACGAGCTGTTCACGCAGCTGGTCGGCAGCATCGTCACCATCTTCTCGTTCGTCGCCATCCTCTGGTTCCTGTCGGCGGCGACGCCGCTGCCGCTGTCCGGCCGCGACCTCTCGTTTCCCGGCTGGCTGATCGTCGTCGCCGCCTCCTATGCGATCATCGGCACGCTGTTCACGCACCTGATCGGCCGCCCGCTGATCCAGCTCAATTTCAACCAGCAGCGCTACGAGGCCGACTTCCGCTTCGCCATCGCGCGGGCCACCGACCAGTCCGAGCCGGTGGCGCTGATGGGCGGCGAGGCGGTGGAGCGCCGCGAGCTGCGCCACAGGTTCACGAACCTGGTGCGCAACTGGACGCGGCTCGCCAACCGCCAGAGCTCTCTGGTCGGCTTCATCGCCGGCTACGCGCGCATGTCCACGGTGTTTCCGACGCTGGTGGTGACGCCGGCCTATCTCTCGGGCTCGATCACGCTCGGCGCGCTGATCCAGACCGCGCAGGCGTTTCAGCAGGTCGAGGGCGCGCTCGCCTACGTCATCAGCGCCTACAGCCGAGATCGCCGAATGGAAGGCGGTGATGGACCGCCTCGCGCAGTTCGAGGCGGCGATGCAGAAGGTGGACGATCACCAGAGCCACGATGCGAAGATCGACATGGCGATGCTGCCGGGCGACGCGCGGCTGCAGGTCGACGATCTGGTGCTGCGGCTGCCGAACGGCGAGGCGATGGCCTCGTTCGGCAAGGTCGAGCTCGCGCCCGGCGACCGGTTGCTGGTCGGCGGCGCGTCCGGCGCCGGCAAGTCGAGCTTCTTCCGCGCGCTGTCCGGCCTGTGGCCGCTCGGCTCGGGCACGATCCACTTCCCCGAGCACGCGAAGGTGTTCACGCTGCCGCAGCGCGCCTACTTTCCGCTCGGCTCGCTGCGGCAGGCGATCGCCTATCCGACGCAGGTCGCGCACGCCGACGACGCGGCGATCCGCGAAGCGCTCCGCGCCGTTGGCCTTGCGCATCTGACCGATCGCCTCGACGAGGAAGCGGACTGGCCGGCCGTGCTCGCCGGCGGCGAGCAGCAGCGCGCCGCCTTCGCCCGCGCGCTGCTGGCGAAACCCGATATCCTGCTTGCTCGACGAGCCGGTCTCCGCGCTGGAGGAGGCCGACGCCGACGCGCTCTACCGCCTGCTCGCCGAGCGGCTGCCGCGCGCCATCGTCATCACCGTCGGCCGCGCCGCGCTGCTCGGCCATCTGCATGACGCCGCGATCCATCTCGAGCGCGGCGTGACCGCTTCCGCCGAGCCGAGGGCCGTGCCGAAGCAGGTGGCTGCGGGCGGCTGATCCATTCAGAGAATCGTCTTTCAAGGAGAGAGTGAACGATGGCCAAGCTGAACTACTGGACCGACAAGTGGGACCTGCATGTCGACATCTGTCCATGCGACGTGCACGTCAACGACTGGCTGGCCGCGCAGAAGATGACGAACAAGCTGGTCTACCACTTCGGCACCGGCACGCATCACGTGGTGGGCAAGGAGCAGGCGGAGAACGGCTCCGGCAACATGGTGTTCGGCATCACCGCGTCGATCGAGGAGTACGAGGCCTACGTCAAGCTGGTGGCGTCGAACTCGCGCGTGGCGAAAAGCTACGTCGCCTATTTCGGCGACATCTATCTCACCAATCCAAAACTGCTGCCGGACTTCGACGTGGTGACGATGGTGCACCTGTGCGAGTTCTTCTACCCGAACACGGCCAGCGCCGAATACGGCGGCATCGACGACCGCGGCGTGCTCGATCTCTTCACCGCGAAGACGAAGCCGGGCGGGCACATCCTGTTCTACACGAAATCGATCGGCTTCGAGAAAGCCGCACCGATCGTCGCCAAGTGGGAGAAGGAAGCCCCGGTCACGAGCGTCGGCGAGTTCAAGACGCTGGCGGTGTATCAGGAAGAATTGACGCGGCAGCGTCATTGCGAGCGAAGCGAAGCAATCCAGCGCGCGCGAAGCGCGCAAAAAAACACGACATTCGCGTCTCGCTCAGACTGGATTGCTTCGTCGCTGCGCTCCTCGCAATGACGCCGTAGTGCCTCGCGCGCGCCGCAGATGACGCGCGCGTCACTTCTCCGGCCGCTTGTCGAGCACGATCGTATACGGCGGCGTCATGTGCGAAGGCGCGTCCTTCGGCAGCGTTTCCTTCGTCTCGGCCCAGTAGCTGAACGCCTGACCTTGTTCGCGCGACAAAGGCAGATCAGCAGACTGCCAGGTGCAGTTTTCAGCAACCAGAACACGCACTTGCATCAGGCGTCCGTCCCGATCGCCGAAGGATAATACCATGGCCAAGCCGCACCCCGTGCCGCCGGCCATCCGCGCTGTACAAGCCGCGCAACCTGAAGCTAAATGCCGCAGCGGTTCCGCGGGGTGCCATGACGACGACGATGCCGATGAAGCTCACGTGCGCTTGCTGCACGACGGCTTTCGAAACGCGAGTGCTCACCAGCGCGAATTACGTTGGGACCTATACGGACTTCCGTCGACGAACCGTGGGTTTTGAGCCGTCTCAGTTTACCGTTCACAGTTGTCCCAAGTGCGGATTTTCCGGACCGGAGGATTGGTTTGAAGGAAAACTTCCCGAAGCCGTTCGCAAGCTCGTTCGCGAAAATCTGTCTCCTTTGAGCCAGGACGAGCGAGCATCGCTTTGGCGGAAATTCGAATATGCGGCCCGGATTGCCAGCTGGAAAGCCGATCCACTTGATGCCATCGCCGAGCTGCATTTGAGCGCTGCCTATGTATGCGCTGCGAACGGGCGGACGGAGGAAGAGGGGGTTCATCGCGTTCAAGCGATCGTGTTTTTTCGTCGATCCATCGACACCGGTGTCATTGCTGCAAAGCATCTTCCGAATGTGACCTATCTGGTCGGCGAGCTCTATCGCCGCATCGGGCTTGCCGACGATGCGAGCATTTGGCTCGAGAGAGCCGAAGCGCTGGCGAAGGAAGATATGGATCTTGCCTGGCTGGCCAAACTCGCAAGACAGCAGCGCACGAACCCTCGAGATATGATTGATCCTTGAGACGAACCGGCAAGCCGGTTGCGCTCGCGCCAGGTCGTGATATCAACGCCGCGCGGCGATTGGTCCGCGACTCTCGGATGGAGGTGTGCCATGCGCAAGCATCGCGATCCCGAAAACCTCCCCTGCTTTCGAAATCTCCCGTAAGCGGCGGAAGTCCTTCCCCTCGGAAACCCACGTCAAGCGCGGCCGGCGTTTCGTGCGCGGCGACGTCGAGCTGACCGAAAAGCTCGGCCGCAACGATCTGTGTCCGTGCAACTCCGGACGCAGGTTTCAAGGCCTGCTGCATGACATCCGGCAGGCATGACGGCGCCAATCGCAAGCATTACTTTTAGGGAGTGAGGAGATGGCCGGCGTGAGCCGGCCATTTCGATCGCGTTGGCGGGGTAGCGGCCCTAACGGGCCTTCGTCCGGCCGGCCGGCTCGACGACCATCTTGAGACCGAAGGAATCGAGTGACCTTGCGGACGGTTTCGAACGCGGGACTAGTCTCGCCGCTGAGCGACTTGTACAGGCTCTCTCTCGACACGCCTGCCTTCGTCGCGACGCCTGCCATCCCCTTCGCGCGCGCCACGTCACCGATGGCGGCAGATATGAAGGATGTGTCGCCGCTCTCGAACGCTTCGGTCAGATAGGCGGCGACGACTTCGGGATTGTCCAGGTAGTCTGCAACGTCGAACTTTGAAACCTTTGCCATTTCTGGAAACCTTTCATCCCGCCGCAAGTTTCTTCGCCCTCTCTGATGTCGCTGTCCTGGGTGGATTTGTCGCCACCACACAAGAGCAAAACGATCAGCCTGCCGGTCCGCTTGTAGTAGACTCGATAACCGGGCCCGAAGTTGACCCGCAGTTCGCTGACGCCTTCACCGACGTCGCGGACATCGCCGGGATTGCCGAGTTCAAGACGCTTGATCCGAGCGATGATCTTCGCCTTTCCGACCTGATCCCTGAGAGCTGAAAGCCAGAGACCGAACTCTTCTGTTTTCTGGAACTCATACATATCTTGTATCCTGCAGGATACAAGATGCCGGCCAACAAATTTTCCTTGGTGCTTTGCGAAACACGCCAGAGTTCTGCCCTTATCTGCCCCGTTTCCACCCACCCCGCGACCCCGGCCGCCCCGCCGATCGACCGCCCGCCGCTCTGCGGCCGATACGGCAGGCTCTCCGGCCCGTGCATCTCGTCGAGCTCCGGCTTGTGCACCTTCGAGCCTGACGAAGCCCCGACGCGCCGCGCTTGGCGCTCTTCGCCTTCGCCGGCAAGTTCGCCGCGTCGCCGTACTTGCGCGTGCCGGCGTAGCTGCCGGCCTTGTACTCGACGTTGCGCTGCTTGATGGTCGGGTCGTCGACCACCGCGAGCTCGGTCGCGCGCAGGCGTTTTACCTCGTCGCGCAACCTCGCGGCTTCCTCGAAGTTCAGGTCCGCGGCGGCTTCGCGCATGCGGGCTTCGAGGTCGGACAGCACCGCCTCGAAATTGTGGCCGATGGCGATGGCGTCGTCGGCCATGCCGCCGTCGCCGATCTCCACCAGCACGTGGTCGCGCTCGTAGACGCTGCCGAGGATGTCGCCGATGTTCTTCTTGATGCTCTCCGGCGTGATGCCGTGCTCGGTGTTGTAGGCCACCTGCTTCTCGCGGCGGCGGTTGGTCTCGGCGATCGCCCGCTCCATCGAGCCGGTCATTTGGTCGGCATAGAGGATCACCCTGCCGTCGACGTTGCGCGCGGCGCGGCCGATGGTCTGGATCAGCGAGGTCTCGCTGCGCAAAAAACCTTCCTTGTCGGCGTCGAGGATCGCCACCAGCGCGCATTCGGGAATGTCGAGGCCCTCGCGCAAGAGGTTGATGCCGACCAGCGCGTCGAACGCGCCGAGCCGCAGGTCGCGGATGATCTCGATGCGCTCGATGGTGTCGATGTCCGAATGCATGTAGCGCACGCGAATGCCCTGCTCGTGCAGGTATTCGGTCAGATCCTCGGCCATGCGCTTCGTCAGCACGGTGACCAGCGAGCGATAGCCCTTCGCAGCCGTCGCGCGCACCTCGCCGACGAGGTCGTCCACCTGGGTGCGGGCCGGGCGGATGTCCACCGGCGGATCGATCAGGCCGGTCGGGCGGATCACCTGCTCGACGAACACGCCGCCGCTCTCGTTCAGCTCCCAGCCGCTGGGCGTGGCGGAGACGGCGACCGACTGCGGCCGCATCGCGTCCCATTCCTCGAAGCGCAGCGGGCGGTTGTCCATGCAGGAGGGCAGGCGGAAGCCGTATTCCGCCAGCGTCGCCTTGCGCCGGAAATCGCCGCGGAACATGCCGCCGATCTGCGGCACGGTGACGTGGCTCTCGTCGGCGAAGATCAGCGCGTTGTCCGGCACGTATTCGAACAGCGTCGGCGGCGGCTCGCCGGGCTTGCGGCCGGTGAGATAGCGCGAATAGTTCTCGATGCCGGCGCAGCTGCCGGTCGCCTCCAGCATCTCCAGGTCGAACATGGTGCGCTGCTCGAGCCGCTGCGCTTCCAGCAGGCGGCCCTGCGCGTTGAGCTGGTCCAGCCGCTGCTTCAGCTCGATCTTGATGCCCTTGATGGCCTGGATCAGCGTCGGCCGCGGCGTCACATAGTGCGAGTTGGAATAGACCTTGACGAATTCCAGGTCGTCGCTCTTCTGCCCGGTGAGCGGATCGAACTCCTCGATGCCCTCGATCGTGTCGCCGAACAGGTTTACGCGCCAGGCGCGGTCTTCATAGTGCGCCGGGAAGATGTCGATGGTGTCGCCGCGCACGCGAAACGTGCCGCGGGTGAAATCGGCGGAGGTGCGCTTGTACTGCAGCGCCACCAGGTCGGCGATGATCTGGCGCTGGTCGATGCGCTCGTTCTTCTTCAGCGAGAACGTCATCGCCGTGTAGGTCTCGACCGAGCCGATACCGTAGATGCACGACACCGAGGCGACGATGATCACGTCGTCGCGCTCGAGCAGCGAGCGCGTCGCCGAGTGGCGCATGCGGTCGATCTGCTCGTTGATCGAGGAATCCTTCTCGATGTAGGTGTCGGTGCGCGGGACGTAGGCTTCCGGCTGGTAGTAGTCGTAGTAGGAGACGAAGTACTCCACCGCGTTGTCGGGGAAGAACGATCTTGAACTCGCCGTAGAGCTGCGCGGCCAGCGTCTTGTTCGGCGCGAGGATCAGCGCCGGGCGCTGCGTCGCCTCGATCACTTTCGCCATGGTGTAGGTCTTGCCGGAGCCGGTGACGCCGAGCAGCACCTGGGTGCGGTCGTTGCGGTCGATGCCCTCGACCAGTTCCTTGATCGCCAGCGGCTGGTCGCCGCGCGGCTGGTATTCGGATTTGATCTCGAAGCGCACGCCGCCTTCGGATTTTTCCGGGCGGGGCGGGCGATGCGGCGTCCACACGGTGGCGCCGAATTCGGGGCGGCCCTCGCGCAGCAGCGCTTCCAGCGCGTCGGCGGTGGCGGCGACGCCGAGCGCCTCCATCTTGTTGCGCGCGGGGCGGGCGAGGGTGTCGTCGTCCTCGACATCGAGGCCGAGCTGCTTTGCCAGCTCCGGATCGAGCGTCGGCACCGTGGCGGTCGTGCCGTAGTTGGCGAAGGCGGCCTGCGGCGCTTCGTTGAAGCCGGCGCGCGGATCGGCGCGGGTGCCGCCGCGCCCGGCGTCGCGCCGCTCGATCGTGTTGCGCGTCATGTTGCGGTCGACCGACGGCTCGCGCGGCAGCGTGTCGTTCGTCTGGGTCGAGGCGCGGGCGCGGTGCGCGGCGGCCTCGCCGCCGGAACGGCGATCCTTGGAATTGTCAGGCGGCGGCTTCAGTCCGGTGCCGGAGCCGATGCCGGCATCGCCGGCGTTGAGCGCAGGGTTGAGCAGTTCCGCGAGCGCAGGCCCGATCGGCTGCACCTCCGGCCGATGCGCCTTCGAGCGCGTCGGCTTCGCCGGGTCTTTCTGCGATTTTGTCTTGTCGGGGGTCTTGGCCATGGTCATGGAATATGGCCTCGCGGATGCGGAGACGGAAGCCCCGCAGGCGTGAATGCGGTGGAACAGGGCTGCACCTGTATCCGCCGCATCTGCCAGTTTATGGCAGGAGCGCGTAGCCCGTAGCCCGGATGGCGTAGGCGGCCTTTAGGCCGCCGTTCTTAAGAACGCCGATGCTTCGCATCGGCTATGGCGCAATCCGGGGCTGAGTCTGCGGCAAGGAATCCCGGATTTCGCTGCGCTCCATCCGGGCTACGCGCTCGTCGTGAAACCAACCCTCAATACCCGTTGCTCCACCAGTAGCAGTAGCGCTCGATGTTCATCGGCAGGAAGCGCTCGTAGTTGCCCCACTTCTCGTACTTCGGCAGCTTGATCTCGGTCATCGCGTTGTCGGTGCATTTGCCGTCCGCCGCCGCCTTCTTCACCGCCGCGGACAGGTCCTGCATGTAGGCGAGATGGTCCTGCACGTCCTTCTTGGTGCCGAGCCGCCCGCCAGGGCCGGGGTGGCCGGGGATCATGCGTTCGAAATCCATCGCCGCCACCTTCTTGATCGACTCCTCGTATTCGAGCGGCGAGGCGTTGTCGGGAATGTTGCGGAACTGCACGCCTTCGATCGGGATGAAGTCGACGGCGAAGATCAGCTTCTCCTTCGGCAGCCGCATCACCAGCGACGAGTCGGAATGGTTGCGGCCGACATAGTTCAGCTCCAGCGTGGTGCCGCCGAGCGTGATCGTCTTCTTCGTGTCCACCGTCTCGTCCGGGATCACCACCGAGTCGAGCAGGGCGCCGGCCTTCTTCAGCGCCTCGAACCGGGTCTTGGCGTTCTTGTGCGCGACGATGCGCGCGCCGGCGTCCTTGAACGGTTTTGCGCCGGCGATGTGATCGTAATGCGCGTGGCTGTAGATCACGTACTTCACCGGCTGGTTGGTGACCTTCTTGATCTCGTCGAGGTAGGTGGTGGCGGCCTGGGGCCGGTAGCGGGCGATCGGATCGGTGGCGATCACGCCCTTGGGCGTGACGATGAACATCGATTGATGGCCCATGTAGCGGTAGATGTAGACGTTGTCGGTGCCGTCCACCTTGCGCGTGGCGAAGGTCGGCTGCGTCGTCGCCTGCGCCGAGCGCAGAGCCGGTCAGGGCCAGCGAGATCGCGGCGGTCGCGATCGTTCGATAGTTCATAGGCGTCTCCCCAATTTTGCCGCGCTGCAGAAGCGCGATCAGGCATGGTCCGCGAGGACGCAGCGAAGCTCAAGCCGGAAAGTCTTTGCTCCAGCGGGGAATAATTGTCGCAGCGGTCGTTTGCAATGTCGGCTACAGCAGCCAGCCAACGATCATCAAAGCGGTTGCGAGCGCAACTCCGATCAGAGGGATGTGGAAGAAGAACTGCCAGGCGATAAAGGTCAGGACGAGACCCACTCCGATCATCAGCGGCTTCAGCGCCGGCAAAGGCGTGACGACTGTCAGCACAATCAGCAGTGCGAACAGCAACAGGCCGATGCTGTGGGTAAGGTGAATTCCCAGCAATACGGACCAGAAATCGTGTCCGTTCGGCGCCAGCGCAGCGTGCGTCCCCCGCATGGCGTCCAGCAGTGCCGGATCGCGCGGCACGAAATAGCGCGGGCGAGAGACGATGTCCCGCAGCGTGTAGATCAGGTGGAGCATCCCAAGGACGCCGATGATCGCCGCAGCCGCGAGGGGCAAGAAATATAACATTGATCGGTCCTTTCGCGCAGCCGGTCGGAGCTCGCACCATTGGTTCGATGCATGCGGTGGGTGCATACGGTAGCGTATGGATGACTAATCCCGAGGCTTGCTCTTGTCAATACGCTGCCGTATGGATGGTTGATGAAATCGGCGAATCGCAGCAAGCCGGCGCAGGGCAAGGCCGGCGCGGAAACCAAGGCCGGGGCATCCGACTGGATCAGGGCCGGGCTGGCGCTGCTCGGGCGGGCAGGCATCGAGGCGGTCCGCGTCGAGCCCCTGGCGGCGAAGCTCGGCGTCACCAAGGGCAGCTTCTATTGGCATTTCAAGGACCGCGACGCGCTGCACATGGCCATGCTGGAGGCGTGGCGCGCGGACACAACGCGAAACGTGATCGCGCGCGTCGAGGCCGAAAGTGCCGGGAAGAGCGAGAGGCTGAAGCTGTTGATTGGCCTCGCGACAAGGAACACCGGGCTCGCGCGGCTGGAGATTGCGATCCGCGCCTGGGCCAAGACCGATCAGCGGGCGGCGGGCGCAGTCGGCGAGATCGATCGGCAGCGCATGGACTATGTCGCATCGCTTCTGCGCGACCTCGGGATCGAGCCGCGAACGGCGCGCCTGCGAGCAAAAATTCTTTACCTTGCGCTGATCGGCGGATTCTTCACCGAGGGCGGCGGTTCACCGGACGGCGCGCTCTGGGCGGAAGCGGAGCGGTTGATCGCGAGAGATCCGCAGCAAGACGTGACGACATCCGGCGGCATGTTGCGCCGACAGCCTACAGCGCCTTGGTCCGCCGCAGCAGCCACCAGGTCAGGCCGCCGGCGGCGATGACCAGCAGCAGCGCATACCAGGTGCCGCCGTCGCCGGCCTGGAACGGCATGTCCTTGGTGTTCATGCCGAAGAAGCCGGTGACCAGCGTCGAGGGCAGCATGCAGGCGGTCAGCACCGACAGCGTGAACAGCCGCCGGTTGGTGATCGCGGTCATGCGGCCGGCGATCTCATCCTGCAACAGCCGCGCCCGCTCGTAGATCGCGCTGAACTCGTAGTCGAGGCCGTCGAACTTCTGCGCCAGCTTGCGCATCGCGGTCAGCAAGGCCTCCGACTCGACCTCTTCGCGCGTTTCCAGGCGATGGAACAGCGCGCGGATCTGCGAGAGCTGCCGCCGGGTTCGGATCGCCTGCAGGCGCACACGGCCGAGCCGCATCCGCTCCTCGTCGATCTCGTCGTGCAGCACGTGGTTCTCGACGACATCGAGCTCGTCGCCAAGGCTCGCCGAATAGCGGCCGATCACGTCGGCGAACTGGTCGACGATCGCATCGAACAGCGACACCGGCGTCGGAAACTTGCGGCCCATGTCGATCGTCCGCCGGGTCAGTTCGATCGCGCGCAGCGGCTTGCGCCGCGCGGTGATCATCAGCCGCTGCGAGATCGCAAAATGCACGCGCACGAGATCGTCGCCCTCCTGCATGAACTCCTGATGCAGGTCCGGCAGGACGCCCGCGATCTCGTCGCCAAAAATGTCGAGACGGATGTGCTCGTCCGTGTCGAGCAGCGTTTCGCGGGCGATGTCGGACAGCGGCGCCTGCGTCGCGAGCCAGTCGTGGCAGCGGCGATTGGCGAGGCTGAAATGCAGCCACAGCCAGCCGCGCGGATCGGCGAGCTCGGCGTCGAGGTTGGCGATGTCGAGCTTTGTCGCCGAGCCGTCATCGGCAAAGCGATAAGCCGAGATCACGCCGATGTCAGACGTCACTTGATCCATCGGATTTTAACCGTTGTTTTGCGTGTCCAAGCCAATAGGCGAGCGACGCCGTTCCTTCGAACGGCTATTGCGTCAGCGCCATGACAGGCTGATGACTGCGACGGCTCGCCACGCTCCCGAATACAAGCTTCTGATTCGATTGAAAAGTTTCAACAAGCCGTCGCGGACCTCATTTTTTCTGAAACCGAGTGCCGAGGCCTTGCGTAGCTCCGCGCATGGCCATCCCCCGGCCTGATCATGCGTCAAGCGAAACGAGGACACGACAATGAACACCCGTACCATTCTGGCCGCCATGGCCGCCATGCTCATGACATCCGCCGCCGCCAATGCCGCGCAGGTTGCAGCACTTGTCGGCAACGACACCATCGCCTGGGTCGACACCGCGCAGAAGAAAGCCACCGGAACGACCAAGGTCACCGGCATTTCCGGCGCGCTGGTCGGCATCGACGTGCGCCCCGCCGACGGCATGCTCTACGGTCTCGTCGATGACGGCACCGTCGTCACCATCGCCCAGGACGGCAAGGCGACGATGAAGTCGAAGCTCGACACGATGGTTGCCAAGGGCCTGACCGTCACCGTCGACTTCAACCCGGTCGCCGACCGCCTGCGCGTGATCGGCTCCGACGGCATGAATCTCCGCGCCAACGTCGATGACGGCAAGGTGACGAAGGACGGCGAGCTGAAGTTCGCCGAGACCGACATGCACAAGGGCGAGAAGCCGAACGTGGTCGGCGGCGCCTACATCAACTCGGTCAAGGGCGCCAAGGAAACCGCGCTCTATGACATCGACGGCACGATCGGCGGTCTGCTGAAGCAGGCGCCGCCGAATGACGGCATCCTCACCGCGGTCGGCAAGCTCGGCATCAAGGCCGACAAGGTCGCGTTCGACATCTGGTCCGACGGTAACGGCAAGAACGACGCCTGGCTGATGGCCGGCGACACGCTTTACAGCGTCGATCTCGCCACCGGCAAGGCGACCGAAGCTGCAAAGATCAGCGGCGTCAGCGGCACCATCCGCGACATCGCGATCATGCCAGGCATGTAAGCGATCCTCGCGTTTACCTGCCGGCGGCGCCGCGTCCTCCAGCGCGGCGCCGCTAGCCGTTTAAGTGACGGGGCGTCCAACGTTCCCTCCCGCGTTGCGATCGGGAAGGGCGCGCGCTTCTTCTCCCCTCCCTCCCGCTCGCATCCGCCGAAGCCCGAAGGGCAAAGGCGGAGGCGAGTGGTGTGGATGGGTCGGGGGTGGGGGGCCTGCGGCAGATGTCGCAGCAAAATCGCGTGTGGGCTTCTGCGATCAGAACGACGGTGTGGCCGCGAATTCTGGAGCAAGGTCTCTCCGCGCTCCTCACGATCGCCGAGCAAGCGGCGCCCCCCACCCCTGACCCCTCCCCGCCACCCGGCTTCGCTCCAGCTTCGCTTCGCTATGCCGGGCGGGAGGGAGGGGAGAAATGATCCGACATCATCTGTGCGATGCGTTCGGCCGAATCTTTGCTAGATAGCCGCGCATGGGGACAGAGCTTTTCACAATCAAGCTGATCGGCACGATCGGCGCCGTACTGACGACCATCTGCTGGGCGCCGCAGGCTTGGCGGGTGGTCCGCTATCGCAACACGCACGCGATCTCGCTGCTGACCAACGCGGCCCTGCTGGCCGGGCAGATCTGCTGGCTGATCTATGGCCTCGCGCTGAACGACTGGCCGCTGATCGGCTCGAACACGATCTCGATCGTGTTCACGGCGATCATCCTGACGATGAAGGTGCGGTACGGTTAGCGGCGGACCGTCGTTGCGCCGGCTGCGTCTTGTTGCGTCTTGCACAGGAAATCGATGACGGCGCGAATGGCGGGAAGCTGGCCTCGCCGATGTGGCGTCAGGATCGTGGTCATCACTTGAACTCCGGCCGTCCACTCCGGCAGCACCCGCACGAGCCGCCCCCCTGTCACGGCCGCCTTCGACGAACGACCGCGGCAGGCGGGCGATACCGAGGCCCGCTTCCGCAGCCTTCAACAGCGGTGCCGACTCTGTCGGCGTAGAAGCGCGGATCGGTGCGAACCTCCACCTCGCAACCATGGCCATCGTTCAATCGCCACACTCTCGAGGACAGGCTGCCGAGCAGACCGTCATGCTCGGCGAGTGCGTGCGCTGTCGAGGGCGTGCCGCGCAGCGCCAGATAGCCCGGGGCTGCCACCAGCACGAACGGCTCTTCGCTCATCCGTCGCTGCAACAGATCGGAATCGGGCAGCGGCCCGAAATGACTGCGGATCGCAATGTCGAAGCCTTCTTGAAGCACATCGACGAAGCGATCGGTCACGTGAAGCTGGATCTGCAGCTTCGGATACGCGCGGGCGAGATCGGGAAGCCTGTCTGCGAGGCGAAACGTGTGTGTGTCGGCACCGACGCGGTGATCCTGACGAGACCACTCGGCTCGGCGAGCCGCCGATGCACGACATTCTCTGCGGCCTCGACCTCGATCATCGCTGCGCGGGCATGGTCGTAATAGTCGCGCCCCACCTCGGTCAGCGTGAAGCTCCGCGAGGTACGATGGATCAATTGCACGCCAAGCCGCGCTTCCAGCTCGGCGACGCGCTTGCTGACGGTCGACTTTGGGCAGCCAAGCCGGCGAGCAGCGGCAGCAAAGCCGCCGCTGTCGACAGCCTGGACAAAAAAATGAAGGTCGTTGAGGTTCACGCAAAGTCCACAAATGGAGACATTGGGTCCATTTTTCGCTCTCTACAGAACAGAAGTCCACGCCTGTATATCCGTCGCGTCACCAACGCACGGAGAAATGACATGACGGCGATCCGGGAACCGATCCTTGCAGCGGGCTTTCCGCTGGGCAGCTCGCTAGGCCTTGTCATGGCGTTCGAATGGCTGGGACAACCCTACCGACTGACGCGCGTGGACATGTTGGGCGAAATGCGAAGCGATGCCTATCTGCGCCTGAATGGCCGACAGGAGACCCCGGTGCTGATCACCGATGAGGGGCCGCTGACCGAGACCATGGCGATCGCCCTTTGGCTCGAGGCGCGCGATGATCAGCGCCGTATCAGCTTTGCGGCCGGCACACGCCAAGCGGACCAACTGCACCAATGCATCGCCTTCCTCAACACCGGCTTTACCGGCGCGTTCGCACCGTTGTGGGTTGCGCTTGAAGCGGAAGATGCACCGGACGACTATCGAAACTCGCTGCGCCAACTCGGCCGTATGGCGGTCGCCAAGCGGCATGGGCAGCTCGAGGCGATGATCGGTGACAGCGACTATCTGCTGGGTGACAAACCGACGCTGGCGGATGCGGTGTTTCGTCGGTGTCGCGCGCTGGGCGGACTTTCACAAGGCGATCGATCCTGCGAACTATCCGCGTGTCCGCGCGCTCAAGGAGAGGCTGGAGGCGGATCCCGCTTTCCGTTTTGCGCTCGCGATCGAGGACGGTAAGCCGGCAATCGGCAGTGGCGCGATGAAGGGCATGGTTTCATTCGGCGAGGTCCTCAAGGCGAACAGCGCGCTCGCGGCGTGACTGATTTGTCTGTCCGGGTTGCTGGCCCTCGTGTTTTCGCCGATGATGCTGGTCGATGGGCTGCAAATCCGGGGAGACGATGACGCTGAAACTGTTCGAACTCGTCGGCACCGATCCATCGCGGCCGTTCAGCCCGTACTGCTGGCGCACGCGTTTGGCGCTGGCGCACAAGGGGCTCGACGTCGCGACCATTCCCTGGCGTTTTACGCAGAAAGGCGCGATCGCGCCTTACAAGTCCGAGAAAGTGCCGGTGCTGCTCGACGGCGAGCAAGGCTGTCGTCGACTCCTGGGACATCGCCAACTACCTGGAAGACGCCTATCCCGAACGGCCGTCGCTATTCGGCGGTGAGGGTGGGCGGGCGAGCGCGCGCTTCCTCAACGGCTGGGGCGACACGGTCATCATCGCCGGAATCTTTCCGATGATCGTCGCCGATATCCCGCAACACCTGGGACCTGAGGATCGCGACTACTTCCGCAAGTCACGCGAGGCGCGCTTCAACAACAAGACGCTGGAGGAGGTCTCGGCCGACCGCGACAGCCGAGTGGAAGGTTTTCGCAAATCGCTCGATCCTCTCCGTCTGATGCTGCGTTCGCAACCCTTCGTCGGCGGACAATCGCCGAACTACGGCGACTACATCATGTTCAGCGGATTTCAATGGGCGCGCGGCGTTAGTCCGTTCGAATTGCTGACGAAGGATGATCCTGTCTATGCGTGGCGCGAGCGTATGCTCGATGCACATGGTGGCCTGGCGCGCACGCTGTCGGTGTCTGCGGCGTAGCAAGCAACTCGTAGCCCGGATGGAGCGCAGCGCAATCCGGGCTACGTTTCATTCCAGGAGCCGTGCATGAAATTGACCGCCTACGTGTCCGACGGACATCGTATCGACGTGCGCCCCGCGCCAATCGAGCGCGACTGGATGAGCGCGACCGACCAGCGCTTTGCCTATCGCTGCCTGCCGCTCAACATCGCCAACGCGCATGGCTGGGAGATTCTCTGTCCGTCCGGCTTCGTCGCGGCGTGGAATGGCGGCAAGGGCAAGGAGGCGATCGAGATATCTCCCGATGCCGGCACGACGGCGCCGGCAGTGAGTCACTTTGCGCACGGTGTGTTGACGTTTCATGTGCCGTGCCTGTTCCAGACCGAGCAGGGTTTCGACCTGATGGTGCAGGGGCCGATCAATCGGCCGAAGGACGGCATCGCCCCGCTCAGCGGCATCATCGAGACCGACTGGGCGCCCTACAGCTTCACCATGAACTGGGTCTTCACGCGGCCGGGCGCCGCCGTGCGGTTCGAGAAGGATGAGCCTTACTGCCACATCTTTCCGCTGCCGCGCGGTCAGCTCGAAGCGTTCATGCCCAAGGTCGCGCAGCTTGCCGACAATCCGGCATTGAAGCGCGATCACGAGGCGTGGATGGCCGGACGCAGCCAGTTCATCAAGGATCTGCAGCAGGAGAATTCGGCGGCGCGCGACGAAGGCTGGCAACGCAGCTATTTTCGCGGGCACGGCGACAACGCGCCGAACACGCGCCTGCGGCTGAAGGATTTCGAGCGGAAGAGCTAGGTCTGGTCCAAGAGCCAGGTCCAGCGTCGCGCTTCGACCGCGCGTCGCATCGAACCGACGAATTGATTCGTGTCCGGCACTCGCGTGCGGCGAAGCGGTGCGCCTATTACGCTGATCCTTTATGGGTTTTGTGGGTCCTCGCTGCATCATCTGTTGTAATCGCGCAACATTGATACTGAACGGCAACGAACAGGTGCTGCAGCAGAACGGATGCGCGGACGCTTGAGCAAGTTTCGCGATGCTTCCGTGCAATTCAACAACACCTTGAACTTGTTCGCGTCTCGCCCCGACAAACGCTTTGAGTGATCGGGGATTCTGTGTTTCTCAGAGTGAGTTCCACAGGCACGGGGCGGCACTTTCTGATGTGGTGGGCGGCGTTATTTTTACGGTCGGCGACGTCGACTGCGAGAATGTCTCGCGGCCTTCAGGCATTTCTCATCTGCGTGTCTCTCATCTGTACGTACGCGCTCGTCGCGGGTCCGACCGCCGCGTGGTCCCAGACCTCGGTGCTGCAGCAGCAACTGTTCGAGCGCACGATTCGTGAGCCGATGAATCACGAGCTGACGTTCGAGTATGTGCGCGTCGCGGTGGGCAACGGCGATTTCGAAGCGGCCATCGGCGCGCTCGAGCGGTTGCTGTTCTACAATCCGAATTTGACGCGGGTGAAGTACGAGCTCGGCACGCTCTACTTCCGCATGGGCTCCTACGAAATGGCGAAGCGCTATTTCACCGAGGCCCTGAACGATCCCAATCTCAACCCGGTCACGCGCGAGCGTATTGCAACCTATCTGCCGGACGCCGAGAAGCAGCTGCAGCAGAACCGCTTCTCCGGCTACTTCAACACCGGCGTGCGCTACCAGAGCAATCCGAGCTTTGCACCGGCGGGCGGCGCCATTCGTCTTGGCGGCCAGGATTTCGCGCTGCTGCCGTCGGCGCAGCGCCGCAGCGACTGGAACTGGTACGGCATTCTCGGCCTCAGCCACGACTACGACTTCCAGAACCAGCGCGGCGATTTGTTCGAAACGCGCTTCGTCGGCTACGCGACGCATCAGTTCCGGGTGAGGGATATCGACGTCGGCCTGTTCGACCTCAGTCTCGGCCCGCGGCTTGCGCTCGCGCCGGACTGGTGGCCGGGCGCGACGATCAAGCCGTATGTGGTCGGCGGCAGGGCCTGGGTCGGCGGCTCGTCCTATCTCGCTACGCTCGGCGCCGGCGTGTCGCTCAGCCTGCCGGTCGCAAACCGCTGGACGGTCGGGCCGGAGTTCGAGTGGCGGCGCGCCTCGATCGACGACGGCGTCCTCTTTCCGGTGTCGGGTTTCGGCTCCGGCGACTGGTTTGCCGGCGGCTTCAGCTCGACGCTGAAGATCAACGAGCAGATCAAGCTCGACAGCCGCGGCCTGTTCCGCCGTGGCGAATCGAATTTCGTCTTCCAGTCGTTCGATCAGTGGGCGGTCGAGGCGGCGCTGACATTCGAATTCGCGCCGCCCTTCGACATGATGTCGCGCAACTGGTCGGTGATTCCGTTCGCGAAATTCATCAGGACCGAGTTCGATGCGCCAAATCCGTTCATCGATCCGCTGACCGTGCGCGCGGATCGCCAGTGGATCGTCGGCGCGATGTTCAACGCGCCGATCGCGAAGGGGTTCGGCGTCAGCGCGACGGTGCAGTACGACAAGGTCGAGTCGACGATCAAGAATTACACGCAAGACAACTTCTCGGTCATGATCGGACCGACGGCACGCTTCTAAAGGCAAGCATATGGATTGGCGAACGCCTTCATATCTGACGCGCCTGCTGACCTTCCTGCTGACGACGGTCGCGGCGCTGCCGTATGCGAGCGCGCAGCAGAACGTCGGCAAGGTCGGTGCGGTCAATCCGGCCTCGACGGGCACGCCGCCGGGCGCGGCGTCGCGCACGCTGGTGATCGGCACCGAGGTGCTGCACAAGGAGCGCATCCAGACATCGTCGGTCGGATCGACCCAGGTGGTCTTCCCGGATACGTCGACGCTCAATGTCGGTCGCGACAGCAACATCGTCATCGACGAGTACGTGTACAATCCGAACGCCGGCACCGGATCGATGGTGGCGTCGCTCGGCAAGGGCGTGATGCGCTTCGTCGGCGGACAGATCAGCCACACCCAGGGCATGCAGGTGAAGACGCCGGTGGCAACGCTCGGCGTGCGCGGCGGCGTGGTGACGGTGGTCTATCCGCTGCCGGCGAGCATCGCCTCGCTCGATGCCGAACATCGCCGGCTGCAGAGGCCAGCTGGTGATCGGCCATGTCGGCGCGATCACGCTCGCCAACAGCGTCAGCTCGGTGCTGGTGCGGCCGGGCTTTGCGGCCTGCGTGAATTCGGCGAACCAGCCGATCGGCGAACCGTTCCGGGTTCCCGACGTGGTGCTGCAACGGGTCATGGCGCTGCTGACGAGCTCGCCTGGGCAGACCGGCGGCGCTGTCAATCTTCCGACCGATCGGATGACGGCGCGCGAGGGCCTCGGCGGCACGATCCTCAACGATCCGACGCGGCCTCCGGGAAGCGATCCACTCAGCCACACCGCGATCCAGCAGGGCGGCGACTCGCTCGTCCGCAACCAGTCGCAGACCAACCAGACGCAGAACATCGTCGTTCCGCCGCCACCGCCACCGCCGCCGCCAGCGGCGCAGCAGGGCGGAGGTACGCTGCAGCAGCCGACATCGCCGCCTCCACCACCGCCACCGCCACCTCCACCGCCGCCACCACCGCCTCCGCCACCGCCGCCACCACCACCGCCGCCCTATGGAGGAGGCGGGGAGATCTCTCCGTGTAACCGTGGTGGAACCTGACGGCCAGCCGCGATCGCGCGGGCCTGCTACCGCAGCAGGCGCGTGCAGGCGCGCTCGAACTTCTCGAACGGAGCATCGGCCGCAAATGTTGCGCGGCAATGCGCGCCGACTTCGGCGGCACGCAGCACCGTGAGCCTCGGCTCCGCAGCATGTCGGCGAGAGCGCGCGCCGGAAGTGTCTGCGCGTCGTCGTAGGCCGTAAACAGCCGGCCGATTCCTGCGCGCTCCAGCGCAAGTCCGGTCAGATGCTGCTCGACATGCGTCACCAGCGTGAACTGGGGAACTCCGGCCAGCAAGGCTTCGGCCGCAAGTCCAATGCCGCCGAGGTGAACGACCAGCCTGCATTGAGGAAGCAACGACGCAACGTCGACCCGCTGCGGCTCAATGATGGCGCCACGGCGGGCGAGGTCGGCCTGCGCATCTTCGGCAAGCGCGGGCGCGTGGATGCGAAGGCAGCCGGCGATCGGCCGAAGGGCGGAGACGACGTCGTTGCGAACCGCAACCCCCTCCGAAAGATAGACGAAGACCTCTCGTGCGTTCGTCTCGCGGGCGCGCGGCGCGCGATCGAGCAAGGGACCATCCGCAGGCATCCGGCGATAGCGGGCGTATGGGTCGAGCAACGGAAGGGTGTGGACGAGGTACTCGTCGCCGGCAAAGAGCTGCGGAAGTCGATCGAGCGCAGGCAGGCCTTGTTTGCGAAGGGCGGCGTTGATCTCTGTGAGCGTATCGTCCTCCCGGTGCGCCGGCGCATGGAATTCGTGGAGCGGCGGAAACTCCGGCGTGTCGTGCGGCGGCAGCGTGAAGCCGCTTCCTGTCATCATCAGCGGTACTCTGTGTCTTGCCGCCAGGCCGGCAGCCGGCGCGAAGTCGGCGATCACCAGATCAGGATCGATCGTGCGAAAGAGCCGATCCCATGCTTCCAGGGCTTTTTGCACGAGAGCCGCATCGGCGAGACCTGCGCCGACAAGAATATCGTTCAAGGTTGCCGACGATGCCGGGCGTCCCGAGCGGGGATCGGGAGCCGCCGCACGCCAGTTCGGCATTCGGTGAATCTCGGTGATGACGTCGTCCAGCACCGAGATCGAATCGAGGCGCGTCACCGCGGCGACGAGCCGGACATCGCGGGAGCGCAGGCGCAAAGCCAGCCGGCGAAAGTTCATGAGGTGGCCGGAGCCCGCGCCAAGCTCCCAGGCGAACAAGACCGTCTTCATCGGCCCGGCTGCAGCTAACGTCGGCTGTCAACATGCTCGGCCGCGACCGCGCGCAAGCAATCCCGGCACAGGCAATCGTCGAAACCGGTCGGGCTCGCCACGCCGGGTTGCGGCAGCGGCAGCCGCACGGCTTCCTCGCTGCACCAGCACGGCCCGCCGACATTGCAGGTGAATTCCGTGCCGCAGCGCGCGCAGGCCAGTTGCCGCCCGCCGGCCTTCGAGCTGGTTGAGATGTCCGTCACGTTTCCAATCGCACCTGTCCGATCGTTAATTTGATCCCGGTCCGAACCGGGCCATACTTGCCCCGACAATTAAGTGCTACTCTGGCCGTTGTAACGGTCCGAATCCGCGGAACAGGAAACGCAATTGGCGCGCGATCCGCAAGGTGCATTGGTGGCGCTGAACCGCTTCGGTTTCGGAGCGCGCGGCGGCGCCTCCGGCGATTTTGCAAGCGCTGCAACCGATCCGCGCGGCTTCGTCAAGGCGGAATTGGCCAAGCCGAACGCCGCGCTGCTGGAGCAGCCGTCGCTGCGGCCGTCGCCCGAGCTCGGCAAGGCGTTCTTCGCGTTCACACGCCGAGGTGCGCAAGCAGCGCGCGGCCGAGGCAAAGTCGGCGCAGGCCGCCGCGTCGCAAGCGCAGATGGTCGAGAAGCCGCGGCGGCGGCAGATGCGGCGCCGCCCGGAGGCCAGGCCGAGCCGCAACAGCCGAACATGGTCCGGCCGCCGGAGCCGCGCGCCGCGCGAGACGCCGCAGCCGGTCGACGTGGTCGTCAAGACCTTTCGCGCCGAGGCGCTGGCGCGCTTCCAGCGCGCGACGCTGGTCGAAGCGGGCTTTGTCGAACGGCTGGTGACGTTCTGGTCCAATCATTTCTGTGTCTCCGCGAGCAAGGGCGGCCAGGTCCGGATCCTCGCCGGCGCCTTCGAGCGCGAGGCGATCCGCCCGCATGTGCTCGGCCGGTTTGCCGACATGCTGCTCGCGGTCGAGCAGCATCCGGCGATGCTGCTGTTCCTCGACAACCAGCAATCGCTCGGGCCGAACTCGCGCGCCGGCATCAACCGCAAGCGCGGACTGAACGAGAATCTCGCGCGCGAAATCCTGGAGCTGCACACGCTCGGCGTCGGCGGCGGCTACACGCAGGAGGACGTGACGTCGCTGGCGCGCATCATCACCGGCTGGACGCTTATCGGTCCCGAAGGACGCCTCGGCGATCCGGGCACCTTCGTGTTCAACGTCAACGCGCACGAGCCGGGCCCGCACGCGCTGCTCGGCAAGACCTATGCCGACACCGGGCTGACGCAGGGACACGACGCGCTGAAGGACCTCGCGCGTCATCCTTCGACGGCGAAATTCATCGCCACAAAACTTGTGCGGCATTTCGTCGCGGACGATCCGCCGCCGGCGCTGGTGGCGCGGCTGGCGCAGCGCTTTGCGAAGACCGACGGCGACCTGAAGGCGGTTGCGCTCGAGCTGCTCGACGCGGACGAGGCCTGGAAGGCGCCGCTGACGAAAATCCGCTCGCCCTATGAGGCGGTGATCGCCACCGGGCGCATGCTGGCGCGCGTGCCGGAACAGCCGCTGCGCTATCTCGGCAATCTCAACGTGCTCGGCCAGCCGCTGTGGTCGCCGGCCGGTCCGAACGGATTTGCCGACACCAACGACGTATGGGCGTCGCCCGAAGGCATCAAGCTGCGGCTCGATCTCGCAGCGCAGATCGCCTCGCGCATCGGCGATGCGTTCGACCCGCGCGAGCTGATCGAGGTGATCGCGGGCGCTGCCGCGTCGAAGGAGACGCAGCAGACGATCGAGCGCGCAGAATCGCGGCAGCAGGCGATGGCGCTGCTGCTGATGTCGCCGGAATTCCAGCGGAGATAGACGATGGACTGCACGCGAGAACCGCAAGCTTGTTTCGACGCGCCGCGCGCTCCTGATCGGCGGCGCGTCGTTCGCGGCCTGGGCCTACATGCCGAAGTTCGCGTTCGCGCGCATGAGCGGACAGGATCCGCGGCTGATCGTCGTCATCCTGCGCGGCGCGCTCGACGGGCTCGCCACCGTCGCGCCGCTCGGCGATCCCGACTACGCCAGGCTGCACGGCTCGATCGCGCTGTCGTCCAGCGGCGCCAACGCGGCGCTGCCGCTCGATTCATTCTTCGCGCTGCATCCGGCGATGCCGACCTTTGCGCGGCTCTACAAGGAGAAGAACGCAGCGGTGGTGCATGCGACCGCCACCGGCTATCGCGACCGGTCGCATTTCGACGGACAGGACGTGCTGGAGAGCGGCTATTCGGGCCCGGGCCGCGTGCAGTCCGGCTGGCTCAATCGCGCGCTGGAGGAACTGCCGCGCGGCGATCGCGTCACCGGCGCGCTGGCGGTGGGACCGACCGCGCCGCTGATCCTGCGCGGCGGTGCGCCGACCGTCGGCTGGGCGCCGGTCGCGCTGCCGCAGGCCGCGGAAGACACGGCCAACCGGTTGCTCGATCTTTACGCGCGGCGCGATCCGGCGCTGTCGAAGGCGCTGACGCAGGGCCTGCAGCTCGACAAGCACGGCGGCGCGCGACGACAGCATGCGGCCCGGACCCGGCGTCGGCTACGATGCGGATCGCGGCGCGCGGCGTCGCCAAGCTGATGGCCGCCGATGACGGCCCGCGCATCTCGGCGCTCGCCTTCGACGGCTGGGACACGCATGCGAACGAAGGCGGACCGGTCGGCCGGCTGGCGCAACTGCTCGGCGGGCTCGACAGCGCGTTCGCCGAATTCGAGCAGGGGCTGGGCGCGCGCTGGAGCAACACGGCCGTCGTCGTGATCACCGAGTTCGGCCGCACCGCGCGCATCAACGGCACCGAAGGCACCGATCACGGCACCGGCACCGTGGCGCTGCTCGCCGGCGGCGCCATCGCAGGCGGCCGCGTGATCGCCGACTGGCCGGGCCTGAAGGACGCCAACCTGCAGGACGGCCGCGACCTGAAGCCGACGATGGATCTGCGCGCCGTGCTGAAGGGCGTGATGAAGGATCACCTGGGCCTGAGCGACCGCGTGCTGGCGAACGCGGTGTTCCCGGACTCCGGCGCGATCAAGCCGATGCAGGGGTTGGTGGGATAGGTGAGTGTGATCCTTACTCCACGATCAAGCCACTGAGGTCGTTCCAATCGAGATTCTCTCGCTCGATCAGTTCGATTTTCCAATCGCGTTTCTTACCGCCTTGAGTTGCATCTCGCGCTGAATTGCATCTGAAGGATTGTCGTAAGGTTCGACGTAAACGAGCCGGTTGACATCTTGCCGTTTCACGAACTCAGAACCACGGCCCAGCCGGTGCTCCTCCATCCACCGGGCCAGGCTGTTCGTAGACTCCGATGTACAGCTTGCCGTGCTTGCGGCTGGCGAGGATATAAACCCGATAGGTCACGGCCATACTCAGAGTCGTCCCTGGCGAACGCAGCGTCATTGCGAGCATAGCCGTTCGAAGAACGCGTCGCTTCGCTCGCCTATGGCGAAGCAATCCAGCTGCGCGCCGGTAGGCGCGCTTAAAAAATTCGCTGAATTCGCTGCGGATGCCGCGCTTGTCCACTAGGCGCGCTGCAAGCGCGCGTTGGATTGCTTCGCTTCGCTCGGCAATGACGGCTTCGCCGTCACTTATTCCCCGAGCGTGATCCGGTCGATCTCGGCGAGTCTCGTCCGGCGTCATCTTCCAGGCAACCGCCTTTGCGTTCTGCTCGACCTGCTCGGGCTTGGTGGCGCCGGCGATCACGCTCGATACCTGATCGCGCGAGGCGAGCCAGGAGAAGGCGAGCTCGAGCATCGAGTGGCCGCGCTCGGTGGCGAAGGCCTTCAGCTTCTCGACGATGCCGACGTTCTTCTCGTTCACGTAACGGTCGCGCAGGCGCGGCACCAGCGCGAAGCGCGTGCCGGCGGGCGCGTCGCCGCTCGCGGCGTACTTGCCGGTGAGAAGTCCGCTGGCGAGCGGGAAGTAGGGGAGGATGCCGAGGTTGTAGGCTTTCGCCGCCGGCTGCAGCTCCTTCTCGATGTCGCGGACGACGAGGCTGTACTCGTCCTGGATCGAGGAGAACGGCGTGACGTTGATCGCCTTCGCCGTCATCGCCGCTTCCGCGACGCGCCAGGCCGGCAGGTTCGAGCAGCCGATGTAGCGGACCTTGCCCTGAGTGACGAGATCCTGCAGCGCGCGCAGCGTCTCCTCGATCGGCGTCAGCGGATCGTAGGTGTGCTGCTGGTAGAGATCGATGTAGTCGGTCTTCAGCCGCGTCAGCGCTGTCCTCCACCGCCTTCATGATGTAGCGGCGCGACGCGCCCTTCTTCACGCCCGCGTCGTCCATCTGCATCGCGAACTTCGTCGCCAGCACGATGTCCTTGCGCCTGTCGCCGAGCACTTCGCCCATGGCGGTCTCCGAGCCGCCGCGATTGCCGTAGATGTCGGCGGTGTCGAACAGGGTGATGCCCACGTCGAACGCCTTGTGGATCACCTTGCGCGTGCCTTCGACATCGAGGCGCTGGCCGAAATTGTTGCAGCCGAGACCGACTGCAGATACGCGCAGGCCGGAGCCGCCGAGATTGCGAATTTCCATGAGAGGATCCGTTCGTTGAACAGGAAGATGTGACAGGCCGCCTAGCCATCGTGCCCCGCCGGGGCGCGAAATTCAATTGAGCGGCGCGGATACCGCCTATCGACCGAGCGAATGCGGTGCGCCGCTTTTCACACGGCGAAAGGCGCCTGACGTGTCACGCCGATGCCGGCGCAGCAGGAGCGTCGGCGATATCGTCGGCTTGAGGCAGAGGCTGCGCCATGCTGCGGGCCCGCGCGGTCAGCGTGCGCACGGATTGTTCCGCGACACGGGCGATGTCCTTGCGGTCGGCGCTCATGTCGTAGGACACCGGCTCGCCCCAGCTCACGGTGACGTCGACCGCACCGGCCGAGCACACGCCGATCAGATGCGGAATGAGATCGGCGTCGCCGTACCAGGCGACGCGGCTGCGGAACGCGCGCCCGAGCGGTAATCCGTTGAGATTGACGTAGGCGAGCGACAGCGGCTGCACCGTGACGCGATCGTGATGGGTCGATGAGCCGATCACGTGATGCACCGCGCCGATCAGCGCCGAGCGGAACGGAAGAATGCGGTTGCCGTCGCTCGACGTGCCTTCGGCGAACAGCACCACGGCGTCGCCGCCGGTCAGCCGCTCGGCGATCTCCTGCGTCGCCGCGCCGGTGCGATGGCGGCGCTCACGGTCGATGAAGACCGTCCGCTGCAGCTTCGCAAGCCAGCCGAAGATCGGCCAGCCGGCCACTTCCTTCTTGGCGACGAACACCGCGGGCGTCAGCGAGGTGATGACGAGGATGTCCAGCCACGAGGCGTGATTGGCGAGAATAAGCAGCGGCTCGTCCTGCGAGCGCTTGCCGATCTCGCGGATGCGAATGCCGATCAGCGCGCAGAGGATGCGATGATAGACGTAAGGCACGCCCCGCTGCAGCGGCAGCTTGAAGACGATGCCGATCAGCTGCAACGGCAGCAGCAGCAGCGTGAGAATTGCGAAGGCGAGGAGGACGAAAAAGCAGCGGATCATCAGTGTGGTGGCGGTCGTGGGCACCCGGCGGCAGCTGTTACTTGCACGATCCGGGCCAAAGCGGAAGACCGCCAAAGGCATGATTTTAGGACCGAAACCGGTCCCGAAGGCACAAACCAAAGTCACAAAAACAAGGCCCAAAAAAAAGCGCGGTCCCGGTCAGACGCGGCGACTGACGGGGACCGCCTTGGGGTTTGCGAAGATCTGGACGGGGATCGATCTGCGCATGCCTTGGTTAGTTGCACCGTGTTACAGGCGAATGACGGGGCAAGTTATCCACAGGTGACCTGCCCCACTTAAACATAGCTCGAAAAAGGCCTTGTCCCGGAAATCTCATGGCAAAGTTGATCTCGCTGCCCTTTCTGCCCGTCCTGATGTTGCTCGCCTCCAATGTGTTCATGACCTTCGCCTGGTACGGCCATCTCAAGTTCAAGCAATCCCCGCTGGCGCTGGTGATTCTGGTGAGCTGGAGCATTGCCTTCATCGAGTATTGCCTTGCGGTGCCGGCGAACCGCTGGGGCAGCGAGGTCTATTCGGCGGCCCAGCTCAAGACGATGCAGGAGGTCGTGACGCTGGTGGTGTTCGCCGGCTTCTCGGTCTTCTATCTGAAGGAGCCGTTGGGCTGGAATCACGGCCTCGGCTTCGCGCTGATCGCAGCGGGCGCGTTCTTCATCTTCCACAAGTGGTGACGATGCTTGAGGCCTAGCGGCCCGTCGCGCGCTTGTAGCGGGCGCTCAGCGTCTCGCCGTCGCCGTAGTCGATCTCGCTGATGCGCCAGCCGCCGTCCTGCCGCAGCATCGCGACAACGACGGTGCGCGGATTGCCGAGCACGGCCAGCGCGACGTTCACCGTTGCCGTGCCGGCGTCTTCGCGGACCGTCGTGATCTCGCCGAGGACGACGTCCCGACCCGGCATCGCGCCGCGGCCGAACAGCACATGCAGGATCGGCCCATCCAGAGCGTTCGGGTCTGGCCGGCGTGGCGCATGCATCAGTTCGCGCATCTCGCGCGTGAACAAGGCGTAGAATCGCGTCATTGTCCGGGGGCAGGCGCTTGTTGTGCCGCGCGATCTCGCGCTCGTAGACGCCGCGCAGGAACGCGACCGCCGACGACGCGCCGCGCGGCAAAGGCGGGCACGGCGATGCCGGCCGATGCTGCTGCGGCGATCGCCGTGAACATCAATTCGCGCCGGTTCATGGAATCCCTGTCGTCAGTCATGACCGTTTGTCGTGGCGCATATGCGCCCGGTTCGAGCTGCCTTCGCGACCGGATCGAAACGCGCTATGCATGGACCGATGACAGTTAACGAACAGACGCTTCCGCCGCTCCCGCTGCCCGCCGGCATCCGTTCGCGGATGGTGCCGAACATCAACGGCCTGACCATGCATGTGCTCGAAGCCGGCTTCGAGACGCCGGGCCGGCCGACCGTGCTGCTGCTGCACGGCTTTCCCGAGCTCGCCTACAGCTGGCGCAAGGTGATGCCGCAGCTTGCGCAGGCCGGATTTCATGTCATCGCGCCCGATCAGCGCGGCTATGGCCGCACGACCGGCTGGGATGCGGACTATGACGGCGACCTGCGCTCGTTCAGCCTGCTCAATCTCGTGCGCGATGCGCTGGGCCTCGTGTCGGCGTTCGGCCTTCGCTCGGTCGCCGCGGTCGTCGGTCATGATTTCGGCGCGTCGGTTGCCGCGTGGTGCGCGCTGGTGCGGCCGGATGTTTTTCGCGCGCTGACGCTTGATGAGCGCGCCGTTCGCCGGCCCGCCACCAATTCCGTTCGACACGGTCAACGCGCCCGCGGCCGCGAAGGCGCCGGATCCGCGTTCACGCGGAGCTGGCGGCGCTGCCGCGCCCGCGAAAGCACTATCAGTGGTTCTATTCGACCCGCGAAGCCAACGCCGACATGCAGAACGCCCCGCAGGGCGTGCACGCGTTCATGCGCGCCTATTATCACCACAAGAGCGCCGACTGGCCCGGACAACAAGCCGTTTCCGCTGGCCGCATGGACCGCGGACGAACTGGCGAAGCTGCCGACCTATTACGTCATGGAGCTCGACAAGGGGATGGCGGCAACGGTCGCCGAGCACATGCCGACGGCCGGAGCAAATCGCCGCCTGCAAGTGGCTCACCGAGCGCGAGCTTGCGGTCTATGCCGCCGAATACGCGCGCAACGGTTTTCAGGGCGGGCTGCAGTGGTATCGCTGCGGCACCACCGGGCGCTTCATCTCCGAGCTTGAAGTGTTCTCCGGCCGCACCATCGACGTGCCGTCGGCCTTCATCTCCGGCGCGAGCGACTGGGGCATTCACCAGCGGCCGGGCGCGCTGGAGACGATGCAGCGCCGCGCCTGCACGCAAATGATCGGCTTCCACCTGATCGAGGGGGCAGGGCACTGGGTGCAGCAGGAGCAACCACAACGTGTCAGCGAACTCCTGATCGCATTCCTGCTTGAAGCGGCGCGGCGGTAATTGCAGGATCGCCTGCAAGCGCGCCGGCCGTTAAGGCCGCGCCGACAAAAGAAGATGCGTTGCAGGGAGTGCTCGGGAATGCTGACGGTATCGCACGCGATTGGCCCGAAGGAGCCGGCCGTTCGGGACATCACCCTCGGCGACCTGCTCAAATGGGCGGCCGAGACCACGCCCGACCGGATCGCACTGATCGCCGGCGTTCCGGATCGCGACAAGCGGCGGCAGTGGACCTATGCGGAGCTTTACCGAGAGGCGCTTCGCACCGCGCGCGCATTGCGGACCCGCTTCGAGCCGGGCGAGCGGGTCGCGATCTGGGCGCACAACATCCCGCAATGGATCATGGTGGAGTTCGGCGCCGCGATGGCCGGCGTCATCCTGGTGACGGTCAATCCGGGCCTGCGCCCGTCCGAAGTCGAATACATCCTGAACCAGTCGCGCTCGGCCGGCCTTCTGGTGGTGCGGGAATTCCGCGGCACGAAAATGCGCGACGCCGCCCTCGAGCTCGCGCCGAAATGCAAGGAGCTGCGCGAAATCATCTGCTTCGACGACTGGGAGGCGTTCCTCGCGTCCGGCGACGAGGCCAACCCGCCAATTGCCGGAGGTCAAATCCACCGATCCGGTGATGATCCAGTACACCTCCGGCACCACCGGCTTTCCCAAAGGCGCGCTGCTGCACCATCGCGGCCTCGTCAACAACGGCGCGCACACCAACGACCGCTGCGGCATCAAGGACGGCGACGTGCAGATCACGACGATGCCGCTGTTCCACACCGGCGGCTGCGTCTGCTGCGTGCTCGGCGCGGTGTCGAAGCGCATGACGCAGGTGCTGGTCGAGGCGTTCGAGCCCGGCATCGTCATCGAGCTGGCCGCGACCTATCGCGTCAACGCGCTGCTGGCGGTGCCGACCATGCTGATCGGCATCATGGAGCATCCGTCGTTCAAGACGGCCGATCTGTCGTCGCTCAAGGTGATCTATTCCGGCGGCTCGACGGTGCCGGCCGCGGTCGTCACCGCGCTCGAGGAAAAGCTCGGCCTGCTGTTTGCGATCGTGTTCGGCCAGACCGAGTGCTCGCCGGTCTGCCTGATGACGTGGCCCACCGACAGCATTCGCGACAAGGCGGAGACGCTCGGCACCGCCATGCCGCACACCGAGATCAAGATCGTCGACCCGGGCTCAGGTCAGACGGTGCCGGTCGGCCAGATCGGCGAAATCTGCACACGCGGCTATCTGGTGATGACCGGCTACTTCGAGAACGAGGCGGCGACCAGGGCGGCGATCGACGCCGACGGCTGGCTGCACACCGGCGATCTCGGCGCCATGGACGCGCGCGGCTACTGCACCATCGAAGGCCGCATCAAGGACATGATCATCCGCGGCGGCGAGAACATTTATCCGCGCGAGCTGGAGGAGCTGCTGTTCCGCCATCCCGCGGTCGGCGACGTCGCGGTGATCGGCTTGCCGGACAAGAGGTGGGGCGAGGTGGTCGCAGCCTTCATCCGCCCGGCGGCCGGCCAGCGCGTGAACCGCGAAGAGCTGTTCGACTACATGCGCGGCACCTCGCCCCGCACAAGACGCCGCGCCACTGGTTCTCCGTCGAGGCGATGCCGCTGACGGGTTCGGGCAAGATCCAGAAGTTCAAGCTGCGCGAGCAGTGGAAGAAGGGCGAGTTCAAGGAGCTTTGAGACATCGATCCGTAGCCCGGATGGCATAGGCGGCCTTCAGGCCGCCGTTCTGAAGAACGCCGATGCTATGCATCGGCTATGGCGACATCCGGGATTCCAGATCGCTAAGTCGGCCCCGGATTTCGCTTCGCTCATCCGGGCTACGGGCCGAACGAGGGGACCCATCATGAAAATCTACTACGCTCCGAACACGCGCGCGGTGCGCATCGTCTGGCTGTTCGAGGAGCTGGGCCTGCCGTACGAGATCGAGCGCTTCAAGCTCGGCGACGCCAGCATGCGCTCGCCGGACTATCTGAAAGTGCATCCGATGGGCCGCGTGCCGACGCTCAAGGACGGCGACACGACGATCTTCGAATCCGGCGCCATCGTGCAGTATGTGCTGGCGAAGTACGGCGAGGGCCGGCTCGTGCCCGCGGTCGCGTCGGCTGATTTTCCCGTCTACCTGCAGTGGCTGCACTACGCCGAGGGCATGATCATGCCGCCGGTCAATTCGATCGTCGTCGAGACGATCCTCTTGCCGCCCGAACGGCGCAGCCAGGGCAACGTCGATCGCGCGGTGAAACTGCTCTCGCGCATGCTGAGTGCGGTGAACGAAGGACTGCAGGGCCGCGAGTATCTGGCGGGCGAATTCAGTGGCGCGGACATCATGACCGGCCACGCCTGCACGGTCGCCTCGCGGCTCGGCGCCGACCTCTCCGACAAGCCGAACGTCAAAGCCTACATCGAACGATTGAACGCGCGCCCCGCGCTGCAGAAGGCCTGGGCGACTTGAACTATGTAGCCCGGATGGAGCAAAGCAAATCCGGAATCCAGATCGTGAAGTCAGCCCCGGATTTCGCTGCGCTTCATCCGGGCTACAGACTGAAAGCGCTGGGCGACTTCAAGAGGCGTCATTGCGCGAGGGCATAGCCGTTCGAAGAACGGCGTCGCTTCGCTCGCAATGACGGAAATTGTGTCGACGCCACCTTCAATCGGCGACTGCGCTCACTTCCCCGCCGGCGTCACGCGCAGGATGCGGCCCGCGGTGCTGTCGGTCAGCAGCCACAGCGCGCCGTCGGGGCCCTGGCGCACGTCGCGGATCTGCTCGTTGAGGTTCTGCAGGAGCCGTTCCTCGCCGGTCACCTTCTCGCCGTCGAGCGTCAGCCGCACCAGACCCTTGATGCGGTTGATCGAGCCCGTGAACAGGCTGCCGCGCCACTTCGGAAACAGCTCGGCGGTGTAGAACGCCATGCCGCACGGCGCGATCGACGGCACCCAGTATTTGATCGGCTGCTCCATGCCGTCCTTGTGCGTGCCGTCGTGGATATTCGCTCCGGAGTAATCGACGCCGTAGCCGATCACCGGCCAGCCGTAGTTCTTGCCCTTTTCCGGAATGTTGACCTCGTCGCCGCCGCGCGGGCCGTGCTCGATCTCCCACAGCTTGCCGCTGGCCGGATTGATGGCGAGCGACTGCGGATTGCGATGCCCGTAGCTCCAGATCTCCGGCCTTGCGCCGGCGCGCCCGACGAACGGATTGTCGGGCGGCGCAGCCCCATCCGGCGTGATGCGGATGATCTTGCCGAGATGATTGCCGAGATTCTGCGCTTCGTCGCGCGGGCCGAAGTGATCGCCGAGCGAGACGAACAGGTTGCCGTCCGCGCCTTGCGCGAAGCGGCAGCCGTAGTGATTGCCGGAGGAGAGGGGCCCCTCCTGGCGGAAGATGACCTTCACGTCGGTCAGCCGCGGCGGGGCGCCCACGTCGAGGTCCGTCCTGGGCGTCTGCGCGGCCGGGTCGAACTTCGCGCGCGCCACCGCGGTGCGTCCGCCGCCGCCGACGCGTTCGGCATAGCAGAGATAGAGCGTCGCATTGCGCGCGTAATCTCTGTCGAGCGCGACATCGAGCAGGCCGCCCTGTCCGGAAGCCCACACCTCGGGCACGCCGCGGAACGGAGGCGACAGCTTGCCGTCGCGTGTGACGAAACGCAGGTTGCCCGGCCGCTCCGTCACCAGCATGCGCCCGTCGGGCAGGAAGGCGAGGCCCCAGGGCGTCGAGAGGCCGCTGGCGATGGTCTCGACCTCGAGCGGACCGGCCGATGAGTCGAACGACGTGGTGGCGCCGCGCGTCGTGCTGACGATGAGGAGCGATGTCGTCAGCGTGATCGCAACGGCGAGCGTCGCAGTGACGATAATCAGCGGGGTCTTCATGGCGTCCCGGTCAAGGATCACAGGTTCAGTGCAGCGCCGCCGCCGTCACGACTTCCATCGATACGGTTGCGACCGCGATCAGTATGGCGAGCGTCAAGCCGCTTGCCGCCATGAATGTGAGATAGGCGTGCGCGCGCCGCGCCGCAAATGGACGCCCGGCGCCGGCTTGAAATCCCTTGTGCAACTCCTTGGCCGCGTGCGCGGGCCGGGTCATGACGGATCCTTATGAAGTGTGTGGGCATGGCGCGACCTTGAAACGGTCGACCTGTTGAAAGCCATGCCGCGCGAATCACGCGCCATCGCAAATCATGGCAAAAAATCCTGACCGCGGTCTGTCGGATTTTTGCCGTGAAGTGTCGAAACTGTGGCGGAGCTGCGGCAAATGCAAGGCGCGAACTCTATCCGGCTACCGCCTCCCGGCGATCCTCAGCTGCAGCGTCGGTCTGCCAGTCCATGGTCACGAAGCCCGGCTGCCGCGCCACCCGGTCGAGCCAAAGCCTGACGGAAGGAAACGCGCCGAGGTCGAAGTCGCACTGGTCGGCGAGATGGGTGTAGGCGTAGAGCGCGATGTCGGCGACGGTGAAGTGGCCTGCCGCGAACCAGTCGTGCGTCTTCAGGTGATTGTCCATCACCTGCAGCGCGCGATAGCCGCGCTCCATCCAGTCCTCGATCGAGTTCGCATGCAGTTCGCGCCCGCCGCGCACCAGCGACAGCCAGAAATAGGCGGCGCCGATGTTGGGCTCGAGCGCGTGCTGTTCGAAGAACATCCATTGCAGCGCCTCGGCGCGATCGACGCGATCGTCGGGCGCGAGCGGTGTGCTGCCGGCGACGTACCAGAGGATCGCGTTGGACTCCGCGATGAAGCGGCCCGGTGCGACCTCCAGCAGCGGCACCTGTCCGCTCGGATTCTTCTTCAGGAAATCGGGCGTGCGGCTTTCGCCGCGCAGAATGTCGACTTCGATCAGCCGATGCGGCGCGCCGAGCACCGCCAATGCAAGCCGGGCCTTGTAGCTGTTGCCCGAGCGCTGCATCGAATAGAGCGTGTACATTCAGCTTGGCCCCTTCGCGGTGGAGACAGTTCAGCCGGCGTTGGCCCCCGCATCATCTCGCCCCTAGCATGGTGTCGCAGTGATGACGTTGCAAGAGCAACGGACTGGAATGGGTTGAAAACGCTGGACTTCGCTGCTGCGCAGCAAAAACAATCTCTCACGCAGGCTTGATGCAGATCACGCGCTTGCGAGTCGGTTCAACTCAATTCTTAGTCTGCACGACTCGACTCAAATCGCCTGCATCCAGCTTACCGCGCTTCAGGCGGAATATGCTTGATGCGATCGCTGTGCGCGCGGATGTCCGGAAGATCGAAGGAAAGACGCACGCGCTTCGTCGACGGTGGTCGCTTCGCGACGCAAAGCCCCGGCCGCCATTCCGTCGCGGGGCGGACGGGGCGTGGCGCAAAGCCGCCGCCGCAGTTCGGGCAGACGTTCTTCAGGACAGTGTCCGACGCAGTCGGCGCAGAACGTGCACTCGTACGAGCAGATGCGGGCGAGGCTCGACGCAGGCGGCAAGTCCCTGTCGCAGCATTCGCAGTTGGGTCGCAGTTCGAGCGCCATGCGTCGCGGCCTTGTTCGCCGAATCCACCTTCAGCTTAGCCGTACGGACGGCAAGCGAAATGCCGCAAATCCCACGAAATCGGACACGCCTCGCGACCTCGGTCCGTTGATCGGTTGCGTTTCATTTTTCGAATATTGCGCAATCGCCCGCCCGACCGCTTGAAAGTTTCACCCCTTCCGCACCACGGACAGCTGCGAATGTGAGAAATGCGGTTAAATTCTTGCAGTGCAGCGGAAGCGCGCTTAGTGTGCGCCCCGCCCGCGAAACCGGCAGGAATCGCCTGCCTTCGCGGTTCGCGAACCAAATCCCAATCAGGCCGATCAAATGCGGCCGTTCAGGAGACCATGATGCCGTTCCTTTCCAATGCGCTCGCCCGCGTGAAGCCGTCCGCCACCGTGGCGGTCACGGACAAAGCGCGCGCGCTGAAAGCGGCGGGGCGGAACGTGATCGGCCTCGGCGCCGGCGAGCCCGATTTCGACACGCCGGCCAACATCAAGCTCGCGGCGATCCATGCGATCGAAGCCGGCAAGACCAAGTACACCGACGTCGGCGGCATTCCGGAGCTGAAGGACGCGATCATTGCGAAGTTCAAGCGCGAGAACGGTCTCACCTACAAGCGCGAGAACATCGTCATCTCCACCGGCGGCAAGCAGGTGCTCTACAACGCGCTGGTGGCGACCCTCAATCCGGGTGACGAGGTCATCATCCCGGCGCCGTACTGGGTCAGCTATCCGGAAATGGTGCTGCTGGCCGGCGGCGAGCCGGTGCCCGTCGTGTGTCCGGCGGAGCAGGGGTTCAAGCTGAAGCCGGATGCGCTGGAGAAGGCGATCACGCCGAAGACCAAGTGGATCATCCTCAACTCGCCGTCGAACCCGACCGGTGCGGCCTACACCGCGGCCGAGCTCAAGCTGCTGACGGACGTGCTGCTGAAGCACCCGCATGTGTGGGTGATGACCGACGATATGTACGAGCACATCGTCTATGACGGCTTCAAGTTCGCGACGCCGGTCGAGGTCGAGCCGAAACTGAACGACCGCACGCTCACCGTGAACGGCGTGTCGAAGGCCTACGCGATGACCGGCTGGCGCATCGGCTATGCCGGCGGCCCGGCAGAGCTGATCAAGGCGATGACGACGATCCAGAGCCAGGCGACGCATGCGCCGTCGTCGATCTCGCAATGGGCGGCGGTCGAGGCGTTGAACGGCCCGCAGACGTTCATTCCCTTGAACGCGGAGACGTTCAAGGAACGGCGCGATCTCGTCGTGTCGATGCTCAACCAGGCCAGCGGCATCTCCTGCCCGCGGCCGGAAGGCGCCTTCTACGTCTATCCCTCCTGCGCCGGCACCATCGGCAAGACCGCGCCGACCGGCAAGAAGCTCGAGACCGACGAGGATTTCGTGACCGAGCTGCTGGAGAGCGAAGGTGTGGCGGTGGTGCAGGGCTCGGCATTTGGCCTCGGCCCCGCGTTCCGCATTTCCTACGCCGCGAGCCTGAAGGAGCTGGAAGAGGCCTGCCGCCGCATCCAGCGCTTCTGCGGCAATTTGAAATAACTGCACGTCATTCCGGGGCGACACATGGCAGCCGAGGCTGCGATGTGTCGAACCCGGAATCCAGACGTCAGTCCTCGTGCCTCACCTCTAAATTCCGGGTTCGCGAGCTTTGCGCGCCCCCGGAATGACCGCTTGGCAAATCTGGCGTCACTGTGGCTTCTGTGCGATAGATGACTCGCGTTTCCGGGGCTCGTCGTGCGTGCCGGACCGAACTGGCCTGCATCACACCCTGCCGGAGATCCATCCTATGCGCCGCCTGACCTCGCTCGCCGTCGCCGCTTTGACGACGATTGCCGTAACCTCGTTCGCCACCGCGCAGTCGCGGGTGAAGACAGGCGTGCTGGAATGCCGCGGCGGCGCGAGCATCGGCCTGATCGTCGGCTCCTCGTCGATGTTGACCTGCGTCTATCGGGGCGACGATCGCTTCCAGGATCACTATGTCGGCATCGTCCGCAAGGTCGGCCTCGACCTCGGCATCACCCAGGAGGTCAACCTCGCCTGGGCCGTGTTTGCCCCGACGGGACGGATCGGGCCGGGCGATCTGATCGGCACCTATGGCGGCGTGTCGGGCAGCGCTTCGGTCGGCGTCGGCCTTGGCGCCAACGCCTTGCTCGGAGGCTCGAACAATTCGGTCGCCTTGCAACCATTGAGCGTGCAAGGGCAGGTCGGCCTCAACGTGCAGGCGGGCCTCGAGGGACTGGAGCTGCGTCCGGCGCGTTAACTTTCCACGCTAACTCGCTGAATTTGCGATTGCTCGCGGACGCCTGCCGCCCCGTGATTGCCATAATCTGCGCCGCACTTTAGGCGCATGGAACCGGCGCGAGTCGGTCGGCCATCCAGCCGGAGGGCATTCACATGCGTCGCTTCACTGCGCTTTCAGCTACAGCCGCCGCCATTCTCGCCGCGACTGTCGCCTCCGCCACAGCTCAGCAACCGAGGCCATACCCGCCACCGATGTCCGGTGGAATGGCGCGCGTCGGCATTCTCGAATGCACCGGCGGCCCGAGCGCGGGCTACATCCTCGGCTCGGTACACCAATCTGAACTGCATGCTCACCCGCAATGGCCGCCGGGTCGAACCTTACGTCGCGCAAATCCGTCGCGTCGGATTCGACGTCGGCTATACCGACCGCTGGGCATGGCGTGGGAGGTGTACGCGCCGACGCCGCGGATTCCGCCGGGCGGCCTCTCCGGTAGTTATGGCGGCGCGGGCGCGAGCGCCTCGGTCGGCGTTGGCGCCGCGTCCAATCAGTTGATCGGCGGACCGGGCGGCTCGCTCTCGCTGCTCCCGCTGGAGGTCAACGGACAACAAGGCGTCAATCTCGCCTTCGGCTTCGAAGGCATGGAAATCCGTCCCGCCGGTTACTGACTATTTTAGCAAGCTGCGCGTTTTGAAGCCCGGTTCCGCTCAAGGAGCCGGGCTTTTGCTTGTCGCAACAATTGTTCGGATGTCGAACAGCGAGTGTTCCGAATCTGAAGTTCGCCCACCATCGCGGCAACTCCAGGAGCGAACTTCGGATTCGAAAGGACACTCGCAAACTAATGATTCCAGTGTCGTTTTGGTTTCAGAAATTCGCTGCATGGACTCGCGGCAAGGATAAGCGAATTTTCTGAACCAAAACGACACTGGAATCACAACGCCGCCGCCGATTGCTGCGCAGCGCAAACGATCTTCCTTGCCAAAGCATCGGGACACTGAGACGATGCCTTGCCGACCCGCAGGAGCGCATGTTGCGAGCGTGGGGTTCGGTCTACGACGAGATATGCGCTCCGATCGATGAAAAGCGCGGGCCGAGCTCCCCAAAGGAGGCGGCAGATGGGACACGATGCCAGAAGTCCCCGCGGTCCCCGGTGCATAGCACTGGTTGGACCATTCCAAAGCGGCAAGACCACGCTACTCGAAGCTATCCTCGCGCGAACAGGCGCAATCTCCAAACAAGGTACGATCGAAAACGGCACGACGGTCGGCGATGCAAATCCCGAGGCGCGCGCCCATCGCATGAGCACCGGGCTCACGGCGGTGACCACCACCTTCATGGGCGACAGTTATACCTTTATCGATTGTCCCGGTTCCGTTGAATTCATTCACGATATGCGCGCGGCGCTGCCGGCGGTGGATGCCGCGGTCGTCGTCTGCGAGGCGGACGAACGCAAGCTGCCGCAGCTGCAGTTGATCATGCGCGAGCTGGAGGACGCCGGTATTCCGCGCTTCCTGTTCCTCAACAAGATCGATCGCGCCGAGAAGCGCGTGCGCGAGACGCTCGCCACGCTGCAGCCGGCGTCGCGCATGCCGCTGGTGTTGCGGCAGATCCCGATCTGGAAGGGCGAGCTGATCGCGGGTTTCGTTGATCTGGCGCTTGAACGCGCCTTCATCTATCGCGAGCACCTGCCGTCGGAAGTCGTTGAACTTGAAGGCGGCGATCTCGATCGCGAGAAGGAAGCGCGCTTCTCGATGCTGGAGAAGCTTGCCGACCATGACGATGCGCTGATGGAGCAATTGCTGGAGGACATCCAGCCGCCGCGCGACGCGGTGTTCGACGACCTGTCGCGCGAGTTGCGCGAAGGCTTGATCTGTCCGGTGCTGCTCGGCTCGGCCACGCGCGCCAACGGCGTGCTGCGGCTGCTCAAGGCGCTGCGCCACGAGGCGCCGGGCGTTGCGGAGACGGCGGCGCGGCTGAAAGTGGAGAACGGCGCCGGCACGCTCGCCTACGTGTTCAAGACCCAGCACGTGCAGCACGGCGGCAAGACGTCGTTCGTGCGCGTGCTGTCCGGCCAGATCGCGGACGGCGCGACGCTGTTGTCCCAGCGTGGGGATGCGGACCGCTTCTCCAGCCTTTCGGCATTGATGGTCGCACAGGACAACAAGCGTGGCGCCGCCAAGGCCGGCGACGTCGTCGCGCTCGGCAAGCTCGACCACGTCCGCACCGGTGATACGCTCACGGCGGCAAAGACGCCGCACGAGGCGTTGTGCGAAGTGGTCGCGCGCGCCCCGGTGCTGTCGGTGGCGGTCGCGGCCGCGGACCGCAAGGACGACGTGAAGCTCGGCCAGTCGCTGCTGCGGCTCGGCGAGGAGGATCCGTCGCTCACCATCGTCCACAATCCGGACACGCACGAGGTCGTGCTGTCCGGCCAGGGCGAAATGCACCTGCGCGTCGCGCTGGAGCGGCTGCGCGGGCGCTTTGGCGTCAATGTCAACCAGCGTACGCCGGCGGTCGGCTATCGCGAAACCATCCGCAAGTCTGCGACCCAGCGCGGACGGCACAAGAAGCAGTCGGGCGGCCACGGCCAGTTCGGCGACGTGGTGCTGGAGGTCAGGGCCTTGCCGCGCGGCGAAGGCTTCAAGTTCGAAGAACGCGTGGTCGGCGGCGCGGTGCCGCGCAACTACATCCCCGCGGTGGAGGAGGGCGTATGCGACGCGCTGCTGCATGGACCGCTGGGCTTTCCGGTGGTCGATATCGCGGTGACGCTGACCGACGGCTCCTATCACACGGTGGACTCGTCCGATCTCGCCTTCCGCACGGCGGCGCGCATCGGCGTGAGCGAGGCGCTGCCGGAATGCCAGCCGGTGCTGCTCGAGCCCATTCACACCGTCGAGATCGTCTGCCCGACCGATGCGACGGCGCGGATCAATGCGATCCTGTCCGGGCGGCGCGGGCAGATCCTGTCGTTCGACACCCGTGAAGGCTGGCCGGGCTGGGACGTCGTGCGCGCGATGCTGCCGGAGGCCGAAATCGGCGACCTCATCATCGAGGTTCGTTCGGCGACAACCGGAGCGGGTAGCTTCACGACCCAGTTCGATCACATGGCGGAGGTTACCGGGCGGACCGCCGACCAGATCGTTGCCGCGCACCGCGCGGCGGCGTAGAATAAGTCATGGCCAGCTCGGCACGAGCGGTGCCTGCTGGCAGAAATCTCCCCGCTCGCGGGGAGAATGCAGGATCGCCTCAGCGATCCTGGTGAGGGGGACTTTCAAAGTCATCAACCCCTCCACCCAGCCCTCTCCCCCAAGCGGGGAGAGGGAGTGGGCCACCCGGATATCGCAATCCTTGATCACCGAAGTTTCGCGGCTCGATTCCATCACCTGCTCAGCAATGCCAGCAATCCCTTGAGAAGATCGGTCGGTGACGGCGGGCATCCGGCGATGTGCAGATCGACCGGGATGACATCCTTTACGCCGCCGACGCACGCATAGCTGCCGGAGAAAATCCCGCCATCGGCCGCGCAACGGCCGACGGCGACCACCCATTTCGGATCCGGCGTCGCATGGTAGGTGCGGCTGAGCGCCTCGCGCATGTTCTTCGTCACGGGCCCCGTGACCATCAGCACGTCGGCATGGCGGGGCGAGGCGACAAAGCGCAAGCCGAACCGCTCAAGATCGTAGAACGCGTTGTTGAGCGCATGGATTTCCAGCTCGCATCCGTTGCAGGAGCCGGCGTCGACCTGGCGGATCGAAAGCGAGCGTCCGAGCCGCGCCTTCGCCTTCTGCTCGACGTTCTGCGCAAGCTCGGCGAGCGCGGCCTCGTCGGGCGCGCGGCGGCGCTCCGTCAGGATGCCGTGCGTCAGCCTCGAAGAGCGTCTTCCCTCACAGGTCGTGTCCCGAATAGGAGCAGTTGAACGACTTGTTGCACAGCGGGAAGTCGGCAACGATGTTGCCTTCCACTGCAGCCTCGAGCAGCGGCCACTGAAACCATGACGCATCGCGCAGGTGGCAGCGCACGATGCGGTTGTCGCCATCGAGCCGGAGCCAAACGAGCACGTCGCCGCGAAACGCTTCGGCCAGGGCCATGCCTTCGCAAATCCGTCCGCTCGGATCGAGCGTGATCTTGAGTTCGCCGTCCGGCAGCCGGCGGAAATCTGATCGATCAGCGAAAGGCTCTGCTCGACCTCGCGGATGCGGATCCACACGCGCGCGTTGACGTCGCCGGCCTCAAGCACCGGTACCTCGAACGAAGCTCGCCATAGGGCGCATAGCTCAGGCTTGCGGCGCGCGTCGAAGGCGCGGCCCGAGGCGCGGCCGACATAGCCGCCGGCACCGAATTGGCGTGCATAGTCGGGCTTGACGATGCCGGTGGTGACAGTCCGATCCTGCAGCGATGCGGTGTTGTCGTAGAGCTCGATCAGGCGCGGGAACACCTCGCGGATTTCGTCAAGCAGCGCGCGCACCTGCGACAGCCCTCCGGCGCAATGTCGCGCGCCACGCCGCCCGGCACGATGATGTCCATCATCAGGCGGTGACCGAAGCACGCCATGGCGGCGCGCAGGCAGCGCTCGCGCAGGATGCCGGTCTGGGCGTGCATCAGCGCAAACGACGCATCGTTGCAGATGGCGCCGATGTCGCCGAAATGATTGGCAAGGCGCTCCAGCTCCGCCATCAACGCGCGCAGGTACACGGCGCGGGGCGGCGCGTCCACGTTAAGTGCCGCTTCGACGGCGCGCGCGAATGCAAAGGCATAAGCGACGGCACTGTCGCCGGAGGTGCGGCACGCAAGCTCCGCGGCCTTGTCGAGCGAAGCGCCGGCCAGCAGCCCCTCGATGCCCTTGTGCACGTAGCCGAGCCGCTGCTCCAGCCGCACCAGTGTTCGCCGTTCGCCGTGAAGCGGAAATGCCCGGGCTCGATGATGCCGGCATGGACCGGGCCGACGGCAATCTGATGCAACGCCTCGCCTTCGGCCGGAAGAAACGGGTAAGGCGCGAGTCTCGCCCGGCGGCTGGCGCGTGCCGAGCGGATGTCGCAGGCCCCAGACATCGTGGTCGAGCCATGGCCGCGCATCGGTCGCGCCTGCCGCGCGCAGGCCGAACAGGTCACAGATGGCGCGTTCGAGGCGAAGCGCAGGCGGATGCCTGCGCGCCGACGCTCGGGAACGCCCCGGACTCGCATTCGAAGCTGACGACGGCGACCTCGTCGAGGCCGCCGTCGAGCAGAGCCATATGCACGGCCTCAGGCTCTCCCCAAAGGCCGAGCAGCGTCATGCGGCCGGACACGAGATGATCGATCGCGCCTGCCAGTCAGCCTCGCCGACCACGACGCGCGGCCATGGCCAGTGCTCTGCGACCAGGCGATGATGAGGAAGCTGATCGAGCAGGCTCACGGGCGTCATCCCAGCAACTGTGCGACGTTGCGAAACCGGAAACCAGCGGCGGCGGCAGGTAGATGCCGGCCGCAAGCACGATGCCGAGATGGGTGAACATCGGTACGTAGGATGCCTCCGCCGGCGCGGTCGTGCCCTTCGGCTCGCCGAACACGACCGAGTTGAGCCGCAGGAACAATCCGCCCAAGGCGATGATGATGCCGAGCACCAGGATCGTGGTCAGCCATGGTTCGCGGGCGAAGGTCGAGCTCACCACCAGGAACTCGCTCATGAAGATGCCGAGCGGCGGCAGTCCGGCGATCGCGACCACGCCGAGCACGAGTCCCCAGCCGAGCACGGGATTGGTCACCGTCAAGCCGCCGATGTCGGCGATCTTCTGCGTGCCCTTGACCTGCGCGATGTGACCGACCGCGAAGAAGATCGCCGACTTGGTCAGCGAGTGCATGGTCATGTGCAGAAGGCCGGCGAAATTCGCCAGCGCGCCGCCCATGCCGAAGGCGAACACGATGATGCCCATGTGCTCGATCGAGGAGTAGGCGAACATGCGCTTGATGTCGCGCCGCCGGTACAGCATCAGCGCTGCAAAGATCACCGAAATCAGCCCCATGATCACCATCAGCGGGCCCGGGGCTATTGCCGCGGGGTTGACCGCCAGCAGCATCTTGAAGCGCAGCAATGCGTAGAGCGCCACGTTCAGGAGCAACCCTGAAAGCACGGCCGAAATCGGCGTGGGTCCCTCGGCATGGGCGTCGGGCAGCCATGCATGCAGTGGCGCGAGACCGACCTTGGTGCCGTAGCCGAGCAGCAGGAAGACGAAGGCGACGTTGAGCAGGGCGGGATCGAATTTCGACGCGTGCGTCAAGAGCACGGTCCACACCATGGCTTCCTGTCCTTCGCCGATGACCGGACGCGCCGCCATATAGACGAGAATGGTGCCGAACAGCGCGAGCGCAATGCCCACGCTGCCGAGGATGAAGTACTTCCAGGCCGCTTCCAGCGCCTCATGGGTTCGATAGATGCCGACCATCAGCACGGTCGTCAGCGTGGCGATCTCGACCGCCACCCACATCAAGCCGATATTGTTTGCCACCAGCGCAAGGTTCATCGCGAACATCAACGCCTGGTACATGGCGTGATAGAAGCGGACGAAGACCGGCGTCAGCCGGCCGATCTCGATCTCTGATGGATGTAGCTCGCGCTGAAGACGCTGGTGGTGAAGCCGACGAAGGTCGTCAGCACGATGAACACCTTGTTGAGGTCGTCCACCAGCAGGTAGTTGCCGGACGTGGTTCGACGACGAACAGCGACACCGCGCTGAGCAGCGTCAGCAGCGTCGCCAGCACGTTCAGCCGCGCGGTCAGCCGGTAGCCGGGCAGCAGCGCCAGCAGTCGCAGCCGCGACGGCGGGAATGAGCAGCAGCGCGGTGAGCGCGTCGAGGGTCATCGTCGCTCTCCGCGGAAACGATCGAGGGCCTGCACGTCGACGCTGTCGAAGCGCTCGCGGATGCGGAACAGGAAGATGCCGATGATGATGAAGGCGATCAGCACCGAGAACGCGACGCTGATCTCCACCACCAGCGGCATGCCCTTGGCGGCGGTTGCCGCCAGCACGAGACCGTTCTCGAGCGACATGAAGCCGACCACCTGGCTTACGGCGTTGCGCCGCGTCACCATGATCAGCAGGCCGAGCAGCACCACCGAGAGCGCGAAGGCCAGATCCTCGCGCGCCAGCGCGATCGGCCCCGGGCGTCACCCGCAACATCACCACCATCGACAGCGCCACCAGGCCGATGCCGGCGATCATGGTGAGGCCGACGCTGACCGCGGTTTCGATTTCGCGGTGAATGCCCAGCCTGACGATGATCCGGTGCAGCACCACCGGAATGATGATCGCCTTGAACACGAGCGCGATCAGCGCGGTGAGGTAAAGGTGCGGCGCGTGTTGAATGAACGCCTGCCAGGCCACCGACAGCGCCAGCACGCCCGCATGCAGGGCGTAGACGTTGAGCAGGGCATAGAGGCGGTCCTGGTAGAGCATCATGAAGCTCGCCAGCACCAGCGAGCCGGCCAGCAGATGAGCGATGTCGAATGCGAGGCCGTTCATGCTACAGACTCCCCGAAACGAACCTGAGCAGGGTTGCGAGCAGCGCCAGCATCAACGCGGCGCCGAGGAAGTCCGAGTAACGGAAGACGCGCATCTTTGCGATCGAGGTTTCGAAGACGGCCAGCAGCACGCCGGCGACCGCGAGCTTTCCGACGTAGGCGACAGACGCCGATCGCGAGCGCAGCCACGCCGGCATTCGGCGACGCGGTCCCAAGGGAGCGAACAGGCAGGCGATCAGCGACGTGTAGAGCAAGAGCTTCAGCTGCGACGACAGGTCGATCAACGCGAGATGGCGGCCGGAATATTCCAGCACCATCGCTTCGTGCACCATGGTGAGCTCGAGATGGGTCGCCGGATTGTCGATCGGGATGCGCGCGTTCTCGGCGATCGCGACCATCGTCAGTGCGATCAGCGCCAGTCCGAGCGAGACGCGCAGGCCCACCTGGGCCGAGCCCATGAATTCGGCGACGGTCGAGAGCTGGGTCGAGCCCGCGATCATCGCCACCGCGAATACGGTCATCAGCATTGCAGGTTCGGCGAGCGAGGCGATCATCACCTCGCGGCTCGAGCCGATGCCGCCGAAGCTGGTGCCGACGTCCATGCCGGCCAGCGCGAGGAAGAACCGCGCGCTGCCGAGCAGTGCGATGATCGCGATCAGATCGGCCGACCAGGAGAACAGGAGGCCGCTGCCGAAGGTCGGCACCAGCGAGGCTGCAACCCAGGTGCCGGCGAAGATGACGTAGGGAATGACCCGGAACAGCCACGAGGCGCTGTCCGCCAGTACGACATCCTTGCGCGCCAGCCGCACGAGATCGAGGTAGGGCTGCAGCAGTGGCGGCCCTTGTCGGCGCAGCAGGCGCGCCTTCACCTTGCGCACGAAACCGGTCAACAGCGGCGCCAGCAACAGCACCAGCAGCATCTGCGCGCCCTGAGAGAGGAGATCGAGGATCATAGCGTCAGCACCACCAGCAGCGTGATCAGCGCCACGAACACCAGCGTAAGGTAGCGGCGGATGGTCAGGAACTGCAGGACGTTGATGCGCGCCGTGACGAAGCCGATGCCGTTTCCGATCGGCGCATAGAGCGTCTCCCAGATCACGTCGTGCATCTTGACGGTGAGCCGTGCGGGACCCATGCCGCCCGGCGGCGGCATCTCGCCGATTTCGCGCGCGCGGAAGACGAGGCTGCCGAACACGCGGCGGATCGGCTGCGAGAAGCTCGAGGCGGTGTACTGGATCGCCGGGCTTGGATCCGGATAGCCGCAATCCCAGGCCGGTGCGCGCCGCAACCGGTCGGACGCCAGACGATGGATCGCGAAGGCCGCGATCGAGCCCGACAGCGTCACGAATGCGAACACCAGAAGGCCGTTATACGAACTGCGGCTTTCCGCGATCGGCACGATGGTCAGCCACTCCAGGCCGGACTGATGCGGCATCCCTCGGCCGACCATGGCCTCGCTCACCGGTGTCAGCGCGTCGATGAACAGGCCCGGCAGTGTCCCGGCGATCAGGCAGAGCGCTGCGAGGATGAACATGGCGGCCAGCGACCAGGCGTCGGTCTCGTGGGCCGAGGCCGCCGCAGGCGTGCGCGCCCGGCCGAGAAAGCTGATGCCGAATGCCTTCACGAAGCAGGCCGCCGCCAGCGCCGCCGCCAGCGCGAGCAGTGCGCCGACCGCGGGGACAATGAGCTTCAGGCTCCATGAGGGCAATTGCGGGCTGAGCAGGATGGCCTGAAAGGTCAGCCACTCGGAAACAAAGCCGTTGAAGGGCGGCAGCGCCGAAATCGCCACGCATCCAACCAGCATCGCAACCGCCGTCTGCGGCATGCGATGGATCAAGCCGCCGAGCTTCTCCATATCGCGCTCGCCGGTCGCGTTCAGCACGGCGCCCGCGCCGAAGAAGAGCAGGCTCTTGAACACCGCGTGATTGAAGACATGCAGAAGGGCAGCGGTGAACGCCAGCGCGGCCACCCAATCGAGACCTTCCGCCTTGAAGGCGAGCGCGAGGCCGAGGCCGGTGAAGATGATGCCGATGTTTTCGATCGTGCTGTAGGCCAGCACGCGCTTGAGATCGCGCTGCATCAAGGCGTAGAGCACGCCGATCGTCGCGGTCGGACCGGCAACGCCGAGCACGACGATGCTCCACCACCACTGCGGCGATCCAAGCAGATCGAATGCGATGCGCACGAAGCCATAGACCGCGACCTTGGTCATGACGCCGCTCATCAGAGCGGAGACGTGACTTGGCGCCGCTGGGTGGGCGAGTGGCAGCCAGGCGTGCAGCGGCACGAGGCCCGCTTTCGAGCCGGCACCGAAAAGTGTCAGCAACAGGACGAGGGCCGCGAGTGTGGCGGGGGGATCCGCTGCACGGATCGACTCGAAATCGTAGTTACCACTGGTGCCGGCAAGGACGCCGAAGGCAAGCAACAGGGCCATGGTGCCGACGCTCGCCATTAACAGATAGACGTAGCCGGCGTGTACGTTCTCGCGTTCGCGATGGTGCGACACCACCAACGCCCACGAGGTCAGCGACATGAACTCCCATGCGACGAGGAAAGTGAAGGCGTCGTCGGCAAGTACTACGATGTTCATGCCGGCGAGATAGGCAGGATAGAAGGGCAGTACTCGCCCCGGTGATTGCTCGTGCCGCCCGTAGCCGAGCGCATACAGGCTGGCTGCCGCACCACCGAGATTGATGACAGCAAGAAAGAATGCCGCGAGTGCGTCTATGCGAAAATGGGCGCCGAGCCAGGGCAGGCCGATCGGCAGCGTCGCGGTCGTCGGATGTGCAGCATCAAGCAGGCTGAGTGCGGCGATGATGCAGAGCACAAGTGTCGCAACGAGGCTTGCGCCGTAGACGACGGCGCTGCCGCGCGCGTGCATGGAGAGCGCTATTCCGGCCGGGGCCAGGACCAACAGGGCCGCCACCGAATACAGCGCCGCGAGGATCATGGCCGCCCCTGGATCGCGATGCAGGCGGTTGCGCGCGCGCTCATTTGGGATCGCTCGCCTGTATCTTCAGCGCCGGCTCCTTGAGCCGCACGCCGCGTCCGCCGCCCGGACTGGCCGTGCCCTCGCCAATGAGCTCGATGCCGGCGGCCGCAAGGGCATCGACCAGCTTGACCAGCGAGTCGACGTTACCGCGGATCACTCCGTCGGAGGCTTCCATCCGCTGGATGGTCGGCAGCGACAGGCTACAGCGCTGCGCCAGTTCGCGCTGATCGACACCCAGCAACGCACGAGCGGCCCGAAGTTGGGCGGCAGTGATCATGCAGCAACTCGTTGAGGTGCGAAACGTTGTGTGGCAAGTACAGTATATCGATTATGATGTGTCAACCATCAGAATAGACTATCCAGGCGTCAGGAAGCGACGCGATCGCGGCTGGAAGCGTGCAGCCGGCCCCCGTCCGTCGACCTCGCAACGGGGCATTCCCTTCCTCACCCGCCGAGCAGGATTGCGGTCCCCGCAAGCGCGAGGCCGATCGCGACCATCAAGAGACCCATTGGCAAAGGACTGCGACCGGTGCGGTGCCCGAGCGCATAGCCGCACAGGAACAGCATGACGATGGCGACCGCATTTGAAAGGCGCAACGCCAGCCGCACCTCGTCGATGAACAGGAATGGAATGACGACCGGAAAGGTCGACAGGAACACGATCACGCACACCGCCAGCGCGCCAAGCCAGTCAGCTTTCGTCAGATGCGGCGCCGGCGGCTCCGGCGTCTGCAGCAGGTTCTGCCGCATGGACTCGAGCTGCCCGGCCGGCAGGTGCTCCACCAGGAACGAGGGCAACGCATCCGCAATCGCTTGCTCAGCGATCCGGGGATCGCTTGCGTCGCGCGCGGCGCGATACGTCAGCAGATGGCGCGCACGATCGACGAGGCGAGCCATCAGATACAGCCCTCCGTCGATGATTCCCCACGCAAGGTTGCAGCCGAGCGCGGCGATGATCATGGTTCGGACCACGATCCGGTCAGCGGTGATGACACTGAGCGTGCCGGTCGCGGTCAGCACCATGATCAGACCGAAAAGCGTTTCCGAGATCCTTTCGATCGGATCGAGCAGCCGGTTGGACGTGCCCTCGGATGACCCTGGCATGTGCGCGATCTGCGTCCCTAGTTGAACGAGAGCCAAAATCTTGCCACGAATGCGGGACTGCACCAGCGCGACATGAGGCCACCAGGATTGGTGATGGGATCGACGCGACCGCCTGGCGCCGCATTGGGATCGCCGGTGAAGACGTAACAGCTCTCCTTCGTCAGGTTGGTATCGTGATAGCGCAGGTCGAGGTTGAAGACCTTGCGCGTGATGGTCATGCCGACACTCCAGTTGAGATAGTCGGGCAGCGGGAAGCCGCCGAGCAACAGCGACTGGTGGCCGAACCAGGAGTAGCCCGCCCCGCCGGTGAACGACACGGACACATCCTGCGGCAGCAGCCGCGCCGGCAGATCGAAGCCCAACCCGGCTGCCGCGTACTGACTCCAGGCGCCGGTGTTCGAAACATTGGGTGACCAGGCATACCCGGCGGCAACGCGGATCGACTCTCCGATCGTGGTGTCGCCGCGAATTCCCGCCTCCCAGTAATCGATGCCGCCGGTCGGGCCTTGCAGCTGCTCGCCCGGATAGCGGTAGTAGGTCGCGCCGAGAGTGAGATCGACATTTCCGATCTTCGGTCGCACGCCGCCGCTGAACGTGAGCTCGGCGGACGGCTCGGTCGGCAGCTTCACGGTGGCGGCGGTGGCGCCCGCATAGAACTGACCGAAGGACGCCTCGATACCGGCACCGGCCGCCGGTCTGCGATCGGAGAGCGTCGTTCCGCGATACACATAGTCCGATGCAACCCCGCCACGTACACCGAATGAGAACCGGTCTGCAGCTTCGGACGGCGTTTGGCGATACGACTCCGACCAGCCACGATCGCCAAGGTTGACCGTACCAACCGCGGCACCCGACGGGATTTGTGTGCCAGGAGCCTGTGCGGTGGAGGCCTGGGTGCGCGCCTCAGACACTGGAAGGACCGCAGCGCATAATAGACCACCGCCGAGAATTGCGGCGCGACGCAAGGACGAAAGGGCAATCCCGGCTACCATGGCTGATCCTGGAGTCCGGCCTGGAACGATCCTCGCAATGTTGTTGGTGGGTTCCGGGTCGGACTTTGCCAGAAAGCGCACAGCGCAGCTCGCGCATTCGCCTGGATAGACTCGAGGATTTCCTCTGACGCCGAGACGATTGCCGTCATCGCGGAGAGATCAAATGCATCACCTTGCCGTTTGGCCATGGCGCCCTCCGTCATGCACGCCTGGACAATCGGGAAAAGCGCATTTGGTGTCAATGCCGCAGCGCGCCTGGTGTCGAAGATGCAGTGAACAATTCGTCCGTTCAGCCGGAACCGATTTTCAACTTGGCGCCTCGCGATCGCATCCAAGCGTCGCGACCTTGACCTAAGTCAATGTTCACAGGAGATGAGCCGCTTCGTATGCCAAATTGTGCAGCGATCAAGCTGTGCTGCTTGCCAAATCGCGCACATATGCGGCGCGCTGCCGGATCTACCGTGAGGTGGTGCTTCTTCGTCCGGCAGCACAAGGGAATAGGAGGCAACCATGGCCGAGCCCGATCACCATGGGATTTCCGCGCGGCTGTGGAGGCTTCCTGGCCAGTTATTGCTGGCGCTGATCAATGCCACGGCGATCCTGGTGATCGTCGCTGCGATTCTTGCCCTCGTCGCGATTGCACGCATCGAGCATTTTGCCGGGAACATCGTTGCGACGATGACTGACGCCGTACTGTCTAAAGTCGATCTGCCGTCGAAGGACGTGCTGGCGAATATCCGGGAATTGACCGGGGAAGTCCGCGCGCTTGGTAACACCCTTCGGGAGATCAAGGCAGGAGAAAACCCAGTCCTCCAATCCGAGATCGCGCGACTGAAGGAGTAATTGACGCCCTGAGTATCAGCGTCGACCGGCTTCGAAGCTCGAGATCGATCCTCACCGACGAAGTGGCTGCGCGTTTTGGCGATACGATCACCCAAACGCTGATGAAGTTGAGGGATTGCTATTCCAACGTTGGCCCAAATGGCACCTCACCGCCGTCAAAGCTGAAGTATCAAGCGCATGATACGAGCCTTCGGGTTGCTGACTAAATCACGGCCTGGCGGCCGAGGCGAAACAGCCTAGACTGGGTTCCAGCTGGGCCAATCCATGCATGACGCCAGCCAGCAACCAGGTCCGGGAGTGACCGGCAAATGAAGCGTTGGATCCACTGGCTGCCGGGAATCGACACCCTCCGTCGATATGAGGCGGCGTGGCTTCCGCACGATATCTTCGCTGGGCTCGTCCTGGCGACGATGCTGGTCCCGGTTGGAATTGCCTACGCGACAGCATCGGGCTTGCCCGGCATCTACGGTCTGTACGCAACGATCATACCGCTGTTAGCCTACGCGTTGTTCGGCCCCAGCCGCATCCTCGTGCTGGGACCGGACTCGGCTCTGGCAGCTGTCATCCTGGGTGTTGTTCTTCCGTTGTCCGGTGGCGATCCTCTTCGCGCCGCAACGCTAGCTGCCATGATGGCAATCGTTTCGGGGACGGTATGCATTCTAGCCGGCATCGCGCGCCTGGGGTTTGTGACCGAGCTTCTCTCCAAGCCGATACGGTACGGCTATATGAACGGAATTGCATTGACTGTGTTGATCAGCCAACTGCCAAAACTCTTCGGCTTCTCGATCGAGAGCGAAGGACCTTTGCGGAGCCTATGGGCGATCGCCGAAGCAATCCTTGAAGGAAGGACAAACTGGGTCGCATTCGGGGTTGGGCTCGGCACATTGATGGTCATCCTGCTGCTCCAAAGAAACAAGCGTCTGCCAGGCATTCTGATTGCAGTTGTTGGAGCGACCGTCGCCGTCAGTGCGCTTGATCTCTGGGACCCCGTTACGGCGTCGCGGTTTTGGGTCCTCTTCCTCAAGGCTTGCCGGGTTTCGCCGTTCCCCTCGATCGGCTACGCCGATCTAATCCTCGGTGCTGATCGGCGGTTGCACAATCGCGCTGGTATCGTTTGCCGATACAAGCGTGCTTTCGCGTGCCTACGCCGCACGCTTAGGCGATCACGTCGATCCCAACCAGGAGATGGTCGGGCTCGGCGCCGCCAATCTGGCAACCGGCTTTTTTCAAGGTTTCCCGATCAGCGGCAGCGCTTCGCGTACTCCCGTTGCCGAAGCCGCCGGCGCCCGTAGCCAGGTAACCAGCGTCGTCGGCGCGCTTGCCATCGCCATCCTTCTGCTGGTGGCACCAAACCTCCTTCAGCATTTGCCTACCGCCGCGCTGGCTGCCGTCGTCATCGCCGCCGCGATCGGTTTGATTGAGATCACCGACCTCAAACAAATTTATCGGATTTCAGCAGTGGGAGTTCTGGCTATCGATGGTCTGTTTTGTCGGCGTGGCAGTGCTCGGAGTGATTTCAGGAATAGGTCTCGCAATCGCAATCGCAATCGCAGAGTTCCTGTGGGACGGTTGGCGCCCGCACACCGCCGTGTTGGGTCGGGCCCGTGGCGTCAAAGGTTATCACGACATCACAAGGTATCCCGACGCACGCCGGATCCCCGGGCTGGTCCTGTTTCGGTGGGATGCACCTTTCTTCTTCGCCAATGCCGAATTTTTCAAAGAACGTGTTCTGGATGCCGTGGCAAAATCACCGACGCCGGTTCGCTGGCTGGTCTGTTGCGGCGGAGCCAGTCACCAGTGTAGACGTCACCGCCGGCGATACAGTCGCCAAATTGGACGAGACGTTGCACGAGCAGGGTATCGAGTTTTGCTTTGCCGAACTCAAAGATCCTGTAAAGGACAAGCTGAAAAGATTTGGACTGTTGTTGCAGGTTGGCGAGAAGATCCTTTTTCCCGACCATTGGCGCAGCCGTTTCCAGTTACCTGGAAATCCATGACATAGAATGGGAGGACTGGGAGGATTAGGCCGAGCGTAGAGGGCGACATGCCGGGTTTGAATACACACGCCGATTACTTCCACTTCTGGCACGTTTGAGACATGCCGGGCGAGTATCGGAGAATGTCTGCTTTTCGAGGAAGAGCAGAAGTACTGGGCACTTAGACCGAACGACGCGATTGACCCCAAGCGGACATGCCAATCACTCTGATTATGTCCGGTTATGAGAGGTCAGAAGCATCGCTTAGACAGGCAGGCTACCTGAGAAATTCTATCGCATCATTCCAGAATGAACGTGACTTCCAATGTGGCGCGATATTCGGTGACCTTACCGTTCTCCACCTTGCCCTTCAGCGAGAGCACCTCGAACCCCGTGACTCCGCGCAGCGACTTGGTAGCGCGCTCTAAGCCCTCCTGTGTCGCCTCCTGAAAACTCTTCGATGACGCAGCAGTAATCTTGGTCACCCTTGCAACTGCCATGACGTGTCTCCTCTCACAATCTATATGCGGTGCCCGGATTGTTCGCCGGGCGGCAAAGCTAACTCCTCGGTCGCTTGCAATGGTCCATACTGCCGCGCAAATCTAAGCCGCCCCGCTATCAAGGTATGTTGATTTGGATCAAGGATGAGGCCCGGGTGGGGGTCAACTTTGTGCCTCCAGTCAGGCTTTCAACACCTGCTTAGAGGTTTGCGCTGCAATATCTTGTCGACGCGGGCGGCAGCAAGGCCTCGCTTTACTTGCCTGGCCATTCCTTTTGCCCATCCAGACCCGGGAATTGATCTGAGTCAAACAACCGGGTGCCCTGCCTTTGGTAAGTACGCTGTCAGGTGACTTAGGAGTGGCGTACCGGGGTTGTGTATTGGTCATGATGATCGCCCAAGAAACCATCGAGACTGTGCCCGTAGCGGATTTGGTCCCTACGCAAATGACGGTGGGGATGCGTGAAGTAGACATCAAACGCAGGCGTTGGCGTGAGAGATCAAGCCGTCAGGCAGCCGACTACCTGAACAAACTCCGCATTCCTGTTGTTCTGGGTCCAAATGCTCGGCACTATTTGATAGATCGCCATCATCTTACTCACGCACTGCACGACGAAGGCATCGGCGAGTTCACTGTTTCGGTCGTCGCGAACCTGAGTACGCTCAGTTTCGACGACTTCTGGACAAGTCTTGAAAGCCAAAACTGAACTCATCCATACGACGAGCAGGGGCGGCGGCGTTGTCACAACGACATGCCGGCGACCATAGATGACCTGCAGGACGATCCCTTTCGCTCGTTGGCAGGAGCAGTCAAGAGAGCCGGTGGGTATGCCAAGGATGAAGCGCCATTCAGCGAGTTCAGGTGGGCGGATTTCCTGCGCTGCCGCATCCCGCGCGAACTGGTCGAGCGCGATTTCGATCGCGCTCTGACTGTTGCGATGCATTTGGCACAGGGAGCGGAAGGGGCCGCATTGCCAGGCTGGCGGCGCTTGCCCCTCGAGTGGCGATGATGCGCAAGCAGTTCCTCATTATCGTCGGGTGTATCCTCTCCACTGTCGCGTCCGCACAGGAATGGAAGTCGGCCGTCGACAAATGGCGATCCTGCGCCGACGCGGCAGCGGCACGATACTCAAAAAGTACAGAAAGTGCTCCGGTGGCCGCGCGCCTGGCAGCGATGGCTTGCGATGCCGAGAAAAAGAAAACCTGGCAAGCGGTGTCACAGCAGGATGGCGCCAACTTTGCAGACGATTACGTTGATACGATGGAACGTCGATATATAGATCGCCTTTCGATCAACATCATTGAAATGCGATTACGTTGACCAGAAAGGCGCGCAGAGCAACTTCACGCCCGCGTCACATGCGCGGTGACGCAAAGCCAGCGGCCGTTGCGCTTCCACCAGATGTCGGTGTAGCGGCCGTCGCCCTGCGTGCCGTCGGGTTTGGTGAACGTGGTGCGCGCGTGAATGAAGGCGAAGTCGCCGCGGATGACGATGCGGACGTCCTCCTCCTTCAAATTGGTCAGCGGCGTCTTCTTCGCGATCTGCGCGAGGAAGGCGGCGCGGTCCATGAGTGTGCCGTCCGGATTGCTGTTGAGGAAATCGTCGGCAGGTTGGCGTCGAACCAGCGTACGTCGGATTCCTGCACCGAGCGGACATAGTTGTGATTGAGGTCGTGCAGGACATCGAGGTCGGAGGCGTGCTGTCGAGGGTCGCTGCTGTGGCTGCCATGGTTGATCCTCCCGTCGTTTGAGGCATCTTGCGCCCCATTTTTCGCAGACGACAGTGCCAGTTTGTGGCAGCGGCGACGCCTCCGCTTGACAGCGCCTGCGGCTTGCGTGATTTGACGCACGGAACGTCAAAGGAGCTTTCATGTCGCTCTCGCTTGCCCAGGCCACGACGATCATCGACGGCGCGCTGAAGAAGGGCCGCGCGCTCAACCTCAAGCCGATCGGCGTTGCGGTGCTGGACGCACGCGGCGTGCTGGTCGCCTATTCGGGCGAGGACGGCGGCGGGCTGTTCCGTCCGGATATCGCGCGTGCAAAGGCTTATGGCTGCCTCGGCATGAACCTCGGCGGCCGTCCGCTGGCGCAGCGTTCCGCCGACATGCCGCAATTCGCCTCGGCGCTGATCGAAATCTCCGGCGGCAAGTTCGCGCCGATGCCGGGCGGCGCGCTGGTGCGCGACGCGGCGGGCAAGATCATCGGCTCGGTCGGCGTCTCCGGCGACACGTCGGACAATGACGAACTCTGCACGGTCGCCGGCATCGAGGCCGCGGGCATGAAGGCGGACACCGGTGCGTAACCTTCGCCGGATCGAGATTATCGATGACGCTCGTGCGCGCCTGCCTGATCGGCTGGCCGGCGGCGCATTCGCGCTCGCCGATCATCCACAAATACTGGCTGAAGTCGTTCGGCATCGACGGCGATTATCGCATCGAGGCGGTGAAGCCGGAGGATTTTGCAGGCTTCGTCGCGAGCCTCGGCGAGCGCGGCTATGTTGGCGCGAACGTCACGCTCCCGCACAAGGAGCAGGCATTGAAAGTCGCCGACGCCGATGCGCGGGCGCGCGCGGTGGGGGCCGCGAACACGCTGTGGTTCGACGGCGGCACGTTGCGCGCGACCAACACCGACGTCGAAGGCTTTGTCGGCAGTCTCGATGAGGCCTCGCCCGGCTGGGACAAGGCGACCGACGAAGCGCTGGTGCTGGGCGCGGGCGGCGCGGCGCGTGCGGTCGTGTTCGGGCTGATCGAGCGCGGCATCAAGACCATTCATCTCGTCAACCGCACGTTGCCGCGCGCCGAGGAGCTCGCGCGCCAGTTCGGCCCGAACGTGAAGCCCGCGGCCTGGGATCGGATCGCAGCTCTGCTGCCGCGGGCGACACTTGCTGGTGAACACGACCTCGCTCGGCATGAAGGGCCAGCCGCCGCTGGATATCGACCTGAACCTGCTGCCTGCGGCGGCAACCGTCGTCGACGCCGTCTACATTCCGCTCGACACGCCATTGCTGATCGCCGCGCGCAAGCGCGGGCTGAAGACCGCCGACGGCCTCGGCATGCTGCTGCACCAGGCCGTGCGCGGCTTTCGCTCTGGTTCGGCAAGCGCCCGGCGGTCACGCCGGAGCTGCGCGCGCTGGTCGAGGCGGACCTCACGAGGGCTTGATCGGAATCGCTTCGCGAACGGCGTTTGCCTGTTGAATTAGTTTGATATCAAACTATAATAGTATGGTATCAAATCAAGGAGGCGTGCAATGAACCCTTCAAGGCGAAACCTGCTCATGTCGGCCGGCGGCGCCGGCCTTGCGTTGCTGGGGGCGGGTGCTGCCTTCGCGGCGACCCGGACACCGCATCGGGCGCTCGCGCCGTGGCAGGTGTCCCCGGCGGACGACGTGCGCCTTCACGCCTTCCGCCACGCGATCCTCGCGCCGAACCCGCACAACCGTCAGCCTTGGCTGATCACGCTGATCGGCAAGGATGAGGCGCTGATCCATTGCGATCTCGACCGGCGTCTGCCGGTCACCGATCCGTTCGACCGCCAGATCACGATCGGCTTCGGCTGCTTCCTCGAGCTCGCTCGCATCGCCGCCGCCGAGCGCGGCGTCAGTCTCGCGATCCGCGAATTTCCCGAAGGCATGCCGGATGCATCCGGACGGCTGGACGGCCGGCCGATTGCGCATCTGAAGTTTGCGGGCGAGCGCCGCGGACCCCCTGTTCAAGGCCATTGCGATCCGGCGCTCGGTGAAGGCGCCGTTCGACACCAGCCGGCCGGTGCCGCCTGCGGCCATCGAGACACTGGCGGCGTCCGGCTCGGCCCGCGCCCGTGCCGGCGGAACGGACGACATGGCGCTGGTGCAGGACCTGCGCGCGCTCACATGGACCGCGTGGATGGTGGAGGCGAATACACACGCGGCGTTCAAGGAGAGCGTCGACCTGATGCGCATCGGCAAGGCCGAGATCGAGGCAAATCCCGACGGCATTGCGCTCGGCGGCCCCGCTCGAAGCGATGGCGCTCACGGGGCTTCTGTCGCGCGAGCAGATGCTGAATCCCGCGAGCGGGGCGTTTCGCGCCGGGATCGACAAGTATCGCCCGATCATCGCCACCGCGATGGGCTATGGCTGGATTGTCACCCGCGCGAATACGCGAACCGATCAGCTCGAGGCCGGCCGTGTCTACGTGCGGATGAATTTGCAGGCGACGCTCGCCGGCCTGTCGATGCATCCGGTCAGCCAGGCGCTGCAGGAATTCCCGGAAATGGCGAAGGTACGTGACGAGGTCCGCCGCCGGCTTTCGCTTGCCGACGGCGACACGCTGCAGATGCTCGCGCGGCTCGGTTATGCCGTGCCGGTTATGCCGTCGGCGCGCTGGCCGCTCGAAAGCCGGATCACGACCGCTTGAATTCCGATGCGACCGAATCGGATAACTCGTGTGCGAGCTAGCGATCACGCTGAAAGGCCCGACATGCCCACACGCGACACATTGCCTGCGAACGATTCCCTCGCGTTCCGGGTGATGAACGAGATCGGCATCATCAGCCAGCTTGGCGCGACGCTGTTCGAGCGGGTCATGCCGGACGGCATGACCCTGGCACAGTTCACGGTGCTCAATCGTTTCGTGCGAATCGAGGGGTCGAGCAGTCCGCTCGAACTTGCGCGCGCCTTTCAGGTCACCAAGGGCACCATGTCGTCCACTTTGCAGCGGCTCGAGGCGCACGGCTGGATCTGCGTGCGTGCCGACCCCGCGGACGGCCGCGCAAAGCGCGTCACGATTACCGCCAGCGGGCGGCGCGCCCGTGCCGAGGCGCTCCAGGCGCTTAAGCCTGTGATCGCGGAACTCGAAACCGTGTTCGGCGGGCGTCTCGGCGACGCGCTGCCGTTCCTCGTCGAACTGCGCACTTATCTTGACCGTCGCCGCGACGAGTCAGATGGCGCGGCTCAGACATACTGAACGGAATACCGCTTCGTCCGCGGGGTTGACGAACCGCGGGCTTTGTTTCCGAACGGAGTTACTGATGACGGTCGCGCGATCGTTGCCGCTGCTGATTCTTTGCTTTCCTGCTGGTCTGCGCGCAGGCAATCGCCCAGCCGGCGCAGAACCGCCGTATCCGCGGCACCATCGAAGGCCTCGACGGCAATGTGCTGATGGTGAAGGCGCGGGACGGCTCCAGCGTGAAGATCAACCTTGCCGACAACTGGCCGGTGACCGCCTACACCAAGGCGCAGATCTCCGACATCAAGGTCGGCACGTTCATCGGCGTCGGCGCTTCGCCGCAGCCGGACGGCAGCCAGAAGGCGGTCTCGATCAACATCTTTCCCGAAAGCGCGCGGGGACTGGGTGAGGGATTTCGACCGTGGGATGTGGTGCCGAACGGCACCATGACCAATGCCAATGTCGCTGAGGCCATGGCCAGCGTGGACGGTCAGACGCTGCTGCTGAAGTACAAGGACGGCGAGAAGAAGATCATCGTGCCGCCGACGGCGACGATCGCGATGTTCAGCCCCGGGGAAAAAGCGGAGGTGAAGCCCGGCGTCGCGGTGGCGATCACCGCCGTGACGAAGCCCGACGGCTCGCTGGAGTCCGCGCGCGTCGGCGTCGGCCGCGACGGTTTTGTGCCGAATTGATTGTTAGCCGTCATTGCGCGGGCGAAGTCGACGAAGCAATCCATCTCGCGCAGCTTGCGATTGACCGCTTGCGCGGACGTGGATGGCCGCGCTGCATACGCGCCGGCGTGCAGCTGGACGCCTTCGCTTCGCTCGCTATGACGAGCCTCTCGCGGCTTCGTCAATTGAACTCGATGACGCTGCGAACGACCTTGCCGGCCTTCATGTTGGCAAAGCCTTCGTTGATCTCCGACAGCTTGATGCGTGCGGAGACCCAGTCGTCGAGGTGCAGCTTGCCGGCCAGGTAGAAGTCGATCAGCCGCGGCATGTCCTGACGGAAGTGGTTCGAGCCCATCGACGAGCCCTGGATGCGCTTCTCGCGCAGGAAGTCGGCGCCGTGCAGCTCGATCTTGGTGCCGAACGGGATCATGCCGACGATGGTTGCGGTGCCGCCCGGCCCGAGCATGCTGAACGCCTGCTCGGCGGTGATCTTCGCGCCGAGCACCTCGAACGCGTGGTCCACGCCGATGCCGCCGGTCATGTCCCTGACCTGCTTCACCGGATCGCCGTCGTTCGGGTTGACCAGATCGGTGGCGCCGAGCTTGGTCGCAAGCTGCAGCTTCACCGGATTGGTGTCGACGGCGATGATGCGGCCGGCGCCCGCGATCGCCGCGCCGTTGATCGCCGCCATGCCGACGCCGCCGCAGCCGATCACCGCCACGGTCTCGCCGGGCCGGACCTTGGCGGTGTTCACCACCGCGCCGAAGCCGGTGATGACGCCGCAGCCGATCAGCGCCGCGAGATCGAGCGGCATGTCCTTGCGGATCTTCACGACTGCGTTCTCGTGCACCAGCATCTGCTCGGCGAACGAGGAGAGGTTGATGAACTGGTTGAGCTTCTCCGGCTTGTCCCAGCTGAAGCGGTTGGCGACGCCCGGCATCAGCTTCACGTCGGTGCCGGTGCACAGCACGGGCCGGCCGGTGGTGCACATGTCGCAGGTGCCGCAGAACACCGAGAGGCAGGTGACGACGTGGTCGCCGGGCTTCACGTAGGTGACGTCGGAGCCGACCTGCTCGACGACGCCGGAGAATTCATGGCCGGGAATGGTCGGCAGGGGCCAGGGATAGAGCCCTTCCATGAAGTGCAGGTCGGAGTGGCAGAGACCGGCCACCTTGGTGCGGATCAGAACCTCGCGCGGGCCGGGCTTGTTGACGCTGACCTCTTCGATCACCAGCGGCTTGTTGACTTCGTACAGAACGGCGGCCTTCATCGGCGTCTTTCCCTATCCAGTTCGTTGTCGTTGTCGTTTTTCGACGCGCGAATTTGATACGAAAGCGCCATGCAAGTCCAGTTGTGCGGCCATGCTGAAATGGGGGAAATGGCTCGCATTTGCGCTGGTTTGCAATTGCGCCGGCGGCCTGCCGCGAATGTGAGCAATCAAAGTGACGGCGCTGGCCCGTTCAGGCGTCAGCTAAATCCGCTGTGGTCAGCCGATCCGATCAGTTGTGCCGGCTTCCAGAAAATGCGAGCACCCTGCACGTTCTGCGCGGTGTGGATGCGCGCGCGCTCTCGGAAAGTGACGACGCCGTCGGACTTCGCCTGCGTCTTCAGGTTCTGGACGCGGATCTGGCCGTTCACCAGCCTCGTCGTCTCGCCGATTCAACTGGCCCGAATTCGCGCCGTTGCAATGCGGTTCCATCTGGTTGTTCTGCCGCTTATTGATCAACGCGTTCCGGCGAACCGACCCGCGGTCAGCGATGCGATAACCGCAGCAGAGTAACGATAGTCTTCATGGTCACCTCTTCTTTATCCTCTCGCCGGCGTCTGAGCGGGATGCTTTCGATCGTTCGGCGAGTGTCAACAGCATGCGCGCGTTTGTTCTCAGCAACTGTGCGCGCCGTCACGCCCAAACGGGTTTCGTCAATTTGGCCAGATGGTTACATGGATTTAATGTGAACCGCCGCAGCGCTTCAATCACTAAGCCACTTGGGGCTCAAGCCTCGCGCAACGTCGCCACTGCGCGGATGGATGCTCCGCATTTGCGCTGCTTGCGAGCCGCATCGTCATCAAGTTTGATGTGCAGGTGAATGCCCGCGCTTTTTCGTCACGAGCTTCGACGCGGGCATCAGGGGAGAGCGTCATGTCTTCGCCGGTCCACATTCTCATCGACGACCCGCTGCCGCGCGTACGGCGGATCACGCTCAATCGCCCCGAGAAGCGCAACGCGCTGAGCAATCTGTTGCGCAAGGAAATCCTGGAGGCGCTGCAGGAGGCCGATCGCGATCCGGAGATTTCGATCATGATCGTGCGCGGTGCGGGTCCGTGTTTCTCGGCGGGCTATGATCTGTCGGCCGACAACCGCCAGGGCCAGCCGTATCACACCGCGCCGCGGCGCCGGGCAGTGGTCGCGCCATGTGGTGGACGGCTGGTTCACGATCTGGGATCTCGCCAAGCCGGTGATCGCGCAAGTGCACGGCTATTGCCTTGCTGGCGGCTCGGAGCTTGCGACCGCGTGCGACGTGGTGTTCGTCGCCGAGGATGCGCAGATCGGCTATCCGCCGGTGCGGCTGATGAGCCCGCCCGACATGCAGTTTCATCCCTGGATGGTCGGCATGCGCAGGGCGATGGAATTGATGCTGACCGGCGACGCCATGTCCGGCACCGAGGCAGCCGAATGGGGCTATGCGACGCGCGCGTTTCCGCTTGCCGAGCTCGAGCGGGCGACGCTGGCTTTCGCCGAGCGCGCGGCGAAAATTCCGACCGACCTGCAGCAGCTGAACAAGCGCTCGGTGCATCGGGCGATGGAGATCATGGGCGCGCGGGCGGCGATGCGCGCCGGCACCGAGATTCAGGCGCTGGCGTTCACGACCGAATCCTCGCTCGCCTACCGCAAGAATTTCCGGCGCGACGGCTCCAGCGTACGCGACCAGCTGGACAAGCGCGACACCGCGTTCGGCGACTACCGGACGAAGAAATAACGTTGATCGAAGGACCAGCACGCATGCAGATCACGCAAAAATCGATTCAGTCGAACGGCATCCAGATGCATGTGGCCGAAGCCGGCGAGGGCCCGGCCGTGTTGCTGTGCCACGGCTTTCCGGAATCCTGGTATTCGTGGCGGCACCAGCTTGTGGCGCTGGCGAACGCGGGCTTTCGCGCCATCGCGCCGCATATGCGCGGCTATGGCCTGACGGACAAGCCGGAAGCCATCGACCAGTACACGATGTTTCACCTGACCGGCGACATGGTCGGCGTGCTCGATGCGCTCGAGCTGAAGCAGGCGGCGATCGTCGGTCACGACTGGGGCGCGCCGGTCGCCTGGCATTGCGCGCTGTTCAGGCCGGACCGCTTTCCCGCGGTCGCGGGCCTCAGCGTTCCGTTTCGGCCGCGGGGGCCGGTCCGGCCGACGACCGTGATGCCGCGGACCGATGACGCCGTCTTCTACCAGCTTTACTTTCAGGAGCCGGGGTGGCGGAGGCCGATTTCGAGAAGGACGTTCGCACCTCGATCCGCGGCGTGCTCTTCTCCCTGTCGGGCGATGCGGAGCCGGCCGTGCCCTCGCTCGGCATGGTGCCGAAGCGCGGAGGCGGCTGCGTTGGGCCACACGGCGGCGCCGGCCAGGCTGCCGGATTGGCTGTCGGAGGCCGACATCGATGTCTATGCGGGCGAGTTTCGGAAGAGCGGCTTTCGCGGCGGCCTGAACTGGTACCGCAACATCGACCGCAACTGGGAGCTGCTCGCGCCGTGGAGCGGGGCGACGATCGACGTGCCCGCGCTCTATGTTGCCGGCGATCGCGACCTCGTGCTTGCGTTTCGTGGCATGGATCAGCTTGCTGGCGAACCTGACGCGTTCATTCCGAAGCTTGACGAAACGATCATCCTTCCCGGATGTGGTCACTGGACGCAGCAGGAACGGCCGGAGAGGTCAACACAGCGCTGTGCTCCTTCCTGAAGAAGCACTACCGCTAGAGGATCGCAACATGCTCTTTCTCGTTGTCTCCACGCCGCGCCCGGAACGGCCGTCCGATGTCGCGGCCAACCGGCAGATCGTTCTGGCCGTGGATCGACGGCTATCGCGAGAAGAACATCTGCCGGCACATCTATGCGCGGGTCGGACGCGGCGCGGTGGCGGTCTTCGACGTCGAGAGCAACAACGACCTGCATCGCATCCTGAACGAGTGGGCGGATATCATTCCGGCGCACTTCGACACCTATCCGCTGGTCGACACGCAGGCGACGGCGCAATTGCTCGCGGCCCAGGTGGCCGCGAAAAAGTGACAGGTACCTCAATGACCTCGCGTCCCGTTCCGATCTTCGACGGCCACAACGACGTGCTGCTGCGGCTTTACCGCAAGGAGGACGCCGCAAAGGCGTTCATGGAGGGCGACGGCAAGGGGCAGCTCGATTTTCCGCGCGCCAAGGAAGGCGGCCTTGCCGGCGGGCTGTTCGCGATCTTCGTGCCGTCGCCGCAACGCCAGCGCGCGCCGGACGAGCCGCCGCCGCCTTCCGACGATGCGCGCGCGGCGGCCGGCGAAAAGGTTCCGACGCCGCCGCCGCCGGACATGAACGACGCGCTGCAGGCGACGCTGAAAATGGCGTCGCTGCTGTTTGCGATCGAGCGCGAATCCGGCGGTAAGGTGCGCGTCTGCCGCACGGCCGAGGACATCGAGGCCTGCATCGACGGGGGCGTGCTCGCGCCGGTGCTGCACATCGAGGGCGCCGAGGCGATCGATGAGAATTTCCATGCGCTGGAGGTGCTGCATCAGGCGGGCCTGCGCTCGCTCGGGCCGGTGTGGAGCCGGTCGAACATCTTTGGGCACGGCGTGCCGTTCAACTTTCCGTCGTCGCCGGATACCGGTCCTGGCCTGACCGATGCTCGGCAAGGAGCTCATCCGCGTCTGCAACCGAATGAAGATCATGGTCGACCTGTCGCACCTGAACGAGAAGGGATTTTGGGACGTCGCCGCGATCAGCGACGCGCCGCTGGTCGCCACCCATTCGAACGTGCACGCCATCTGCGAGCATTCGCGCAACCTCACCGACAAGCAACTGGCGGCGATCAAGGACACCGACGGCATGGTCGGCGTGAACTATGCGGTGACTTTCCTCAGGCCCGACGGCAAGCGCGACGACGACACGCCGCTGTCGCTGGTGGTCGATCACATCGACTACCTGATCCGCCAACTCGGCGAGGATCGCGTCGGCCTGGGCTCCGACTTCGACGGCGCCGCGATCCCCAAGCAGATCGGCACGGCCGCGGGCCTGCCCAATCTCGTCGATGAAATGCGCGCGCGCCAGTACGGCGAGGCGCTGATCGAGAAAATCTGCTTCCGCAACTGGCTGCGCGTGCTGAAGAAGACGTGGAGCTAAACGGCACCCCTCGCGATGCAGCCGAGCATGCAGCCTGGATGGATCGCAGCGCAATCCGCGCCTGCTTGCGCAGGCGCAGCCGGGTTTCGCTTCAATCCGTCCGTGCGCGCCTGCCACGCGCCCGCTTCAGTGCGTCAGTCCGACGAACTCGCGCAGTCTTTGCACCGTGGCCTCGGCGTCCTTGGCCTCTTCGGTGGTCAGCACCAGGACCTCGCCGGTTCGCCGGTGCATGACGCTGTGGAAAATCTTTGCACCGGAAAGGCCGTCCATCTCCGATTTCACCGCGATGTCGTCGATGTCGGAGAGGTCGAACTCGACCGGCTTCTTGTTCCACAGCAGGATCTTCTGCTGCAGCGTCGCGTGACCGGACGTCTTGTCGAAGGTAACAGTCGTCGAGCCGTCTTTCAGAATGAGCCTGCTCGGTGTGCTCTCGATCATTGCCATGCAGGATCTCCCGCTTGGTTCCGATGCAGGCATGATAGCAAGAATGGCACGAGTCGAGATTGCGACCTGCTGCCGCGCTCGCGGGGGCAGCAGGCCGGACAAGGACCTCAACGCCGGCGGGAGCCCGGCGATGAGCGAAGCGCGTCAGGTCACTCCGGCTCGATGCCGGCCTCCTTGATCAGCCGCGTCCACAGCACGAGCTGTTCGTTGACGAACTTGGCGAGATCGTCCGGCGTGCCGGAGAACGCGTCCATGCCGCGCTCGCCGAGCTGCTTCTTGATCTCCGGGTTCTCGATCACCTTGCGAAGCTCGGCATTCACCTTCGTGACGACGTCCTTCGGCAGGTTGGCCGGGCCGAACCAGCCCTGCCACGAGGTGATGTCGAAGTCCGGCACGCCCGCTTCCTGCATCGAAGGCATGTCCGGCAACAGCGCGGAGCGGTCCTTCGTCGTCACCGCGAGCCCGCGCAGCTTGCCGGCGTTGACCAGCGGCAGGCCGGTCGGAATATCGATGAACATCATGCTGACGCGGCCGCCGATCACGTCGGTGAGCGCCGGCGGCGAGCTCTTGTAGGGCACGTGCAGCAGGTCGAGGCCGGCGCGCCGCGCGTAGGTCGCGCCCATCACGATCGCCGCCGAGGAGCCGCTCGCATAGGTGAGCTTGCCGGGATTGGCCTTGGCGTATGCGGTGAGCTCCTGCACGCTCTTGGCCGGAACATCCGGATTGATGACCAGCATGAACGGCAGGTTGCCGGTGCGGGCAATCGGCGTGAAGTCCTTCACCGGATCGTAGGTGAGCTGCTTCATCAGGCTCGGATTTGCCGAATGCGTGGTGTTGGTGGTGACGAACAGCGTGTAGCCGTCCGGCGCCGCGCGCGCGACATGCGTTGCCGCCAGCATGCCGTTGGCGCCGGGCTTGTTGTCGACCACCAACTGCTGGCCGAGCGCTTTGCCGACCTCCGCTGCGATCAGGCGCGTGGTGGTGTCGGTGCCGCTGCCGGCGGCGAACGGCAGCACCATCGTGATGTTGCGGGTCGGATAGGTTTGCGCCTGCGCCGTGCCTGCGAGCAGGGCGCCCGCAAGTGCAAGTCCGGCAAGGCCCGGGATCGATGAACGGATGGCAGCCAGCGACGTCATTTCGGATTATTCTCCCTTTGGGCGCGTCGTTTTTATCGTCAGCGCAAGACGTTTAGCTGTTCGCGCAAAAGGTTGCCAGCCCGTCAGAGGACTGGCGCGCGGCAATCTCAACAGCCGCGGCAGATCCGAAGCCTGCGGTTGAGTTCGGCCTGCTGCCGCTCCTCGAGCAGCTCCGCCGCGGTCTTGTCGGTCTGCGGGATGTCGGCGGCGCGCGGCTGGCGATGGCCGACCGGCGCGTTGGTAAACGCGCCGCGCGCGTAGGTGCGATCGGACGGCGGTGTCAGCTGCTCCTGCGCCGACAGCACCGGCGCGAACAGCAGCGGCGCTGCAAGCGCTGCGGCAAAACCGGTTGCGCGAGAGAGGAATACAATCGTCATGAGGGTCACCTGAAATAGAGCAAACCAAAACTCAAGCCGCAGATATCGCAATGAATTGCGCAAAAGCCAACCGGGCTCACGCGATGAAAACGATAGTTTTATGGTATTGCGCAGGACCTCTGATCAAGTTTGAGGCAAATGCTATCGCCGCGCGGCGATGAAAATCCCGAGCAGGACGAGCACGTAGCCGATGAGGTGAAACAGCTTCGGCTCCTCGCCGAGAAAGCCGATGGCGAGCACCGAGCCGAACACCGGAATCAGATGGTAGAACGGCGCCGAGCGGTTGGCGCCGATCAGTTCGACGCCGCGGTTGTAGCAGAGATAGGCGAGCGTCGAGGGAAAGATGATCACATAGGCAAGCGCGAGCAGCGTTTCCGGTCGAACGAGACGGTGTAGCCGCTGGCGGCTTCCCAGAGCGCGAACGGCACGTTGATCAGGGCGCCGACGCCGGTGGTGAAGCCCAAGAATGCGAGCGCATGCAGGTTCGGCCGATAGGGCATCATCGCCGAATACATGCAGAAGATCAGCAGCGCGCCGCCGAACATCAGGTCGCCCTTGTTGAAGTCGACGGCGCTGAGCGCCTCGATGTCGCCGCGCGCGAGGATCGTCAGGACGCCGCAGAGCGAGAGCACGATGCCGAGCGCCTGCGCCCAGGACAGACGCGTGCGAAACAGCAGCAGCGACCAGAGGGCAATGAACAGCGGCCCCGCTGACTGGATCAGCAGCGCGTTCAGCGCCGTCGTATATTGCAGGCCGATATAGGCGATGGTGTTGTAGGCGCCGATGCCGGTGACGGACAGCAGGACCAGCATCGGCAGGTTGGCGCGGATGACGTCCCACTCGCGCTTCAGATGCGGCCAGGCGAACGGCAGGATCAGGAGGAACGCGCCGCCCCAGCGCAGCGTCGCAAGCGCGATCGGCGGCACATGTCCCGCCACGTAGCGCCCCAGCACGACGTTCCCCGCCCAGAACAGCGAGGTCAGGCTCAACAGCAGATAAGGCTGGTTGGCGAACCAGCCGAGCAGGGGACGATCACTGCGCTGCGTCTGATCGGGCGTGGTCATACCGTTGAAATCTTTTTGCTCCGCGCGGGGCGCTGCTTCTAGCATCGCCGTGCCGCATTGTCGCGACCTTTACGCCAAATGCCGGTCTGCCCTGCGATCCGGCCGATGGTCGAAAGATGATAGTCATCATACCGTCACTGGCCGTTTGCGCGGGTTCCGGCGCAAGGGCGTAGGGAACGGAGCAAGAGGCAGCATCATGACCAAACCGGTCTGCGTGATTACAGGCGTCGGTCCCGGCACCGGCAGTGCGCTGGTGCGGCGCTTCGTCTCCGGCGGCTATCGCGTCGCCATGCTCGCGCGCAATGCCGAACGGCTCGATGCGCTGGCGAAGGAGCTGGCGGATGCGCACGCCTTCGCCTGCGACGTCTCGGATCGCGCGCAGGTCGATGCGACGATCGCTGCGATCGAGACGAAGCTCGGCCCGCCCGACGTGCTGATTCACAACGCGGTCGGCGGCGCGTTCGGCAGCTTCCTCGAGATCGATCCCGAGGTGCTGAACCGCAACTTTCAGGTCAACACCATGGGCCTGCTGTATCTCGCCCGGCGCGTCGCGCCCGGCATGGCGGCGCGCGGCAAGGGCACGATCATCGTCACCGGCAACACCTCGGCGCTGCGCGGGAGGCCGAATTTTGCAGGCTTCGCGCCGACCAAGGCGGCGCAGCGCATCCTGGCCGAGGCGATGGCGCGCGAGCTCGGGCCGAAGGGCGTGCACGTCGCCTATGTGGTGATCGACGCGGTGATCGATTCGCCGCGCCAGCGCGAGCGCTTTCCCACCCGCCCCGACGATTTCTACATCAAGCCCGCCGCGATCGCCGACGAATGCTTCCACCTCGCGCATCAGGACCGATCGGCCTGGTCCTTTCTGGTCGAGATCAGGCCGTTCGGCGAGACCTGGTAGCGCCTGGGACATCACCCCTTCTGCTGGATCAGTCTCGCCGCGCGGGCGAGGACGGCTGCGATCGGGGCGAGGCCGGCGGCGCGTCCCCAGCCACGCACAAGCTCGCCGCCGATCGCCCGAGATTGCCGCATCGCCGCAGCGATCGCGGATTGGCATTGCGCAATCGCGGACAATGCCTGTGCCTTGTTCGGCGGCAGCGCGCAGGCCCGCGGCCGCCGTCCTGCAGCGAGCGCTGCGTCTCGGTGTTTCCGGATGGGCGCGATGTCCGCAGCCAGCCGGTCGAGGACGCCGGCGACGCATTCGTAGAGGTGGCTTGCCGGCCAAACTGTTGCAGCCGTTGAGGCCGGCATTGGCGCGGCCGGCGGCGGCGGCCAGCGTGTCGACGGCGTGGGCGGGGACAGGTCGTCGTGACGACGCCTGCGGCAAGGGCGAGCGACGATCAGGACGACGAGCTTCAGGCGAAAGCCAGGAGCTGGCGCGTGCAGGCATGGTCGCTTCCGTGGGATGCACCGGAACGGCTGTGAGACGATTTTTGCACACTTGCCGCTCGGCGGGCAGCGAGGCCTGAGCGCCGTCCCCGGCCGCGTTAAGATTTGCCGTGGAAATCAATGGTTTGACTGCCTCCAAAACGCCCGAATGGCGCGCCTTTAACTTGCGAAACAATCCGTCATCCTTTATCCGAAAAGCCAAAGCCTTGCTGGGAGAAGTTCCCGCCGCCGGGCGGTGTCACTCCTGCGAATAACAGGCCTTAAGGGACTGTCTGAAAACATGGCGAACGTTGTGGTCGTCGGCGCCCAGTGGGGCGACGAGGGAAAAGGCAAGATTGTCGACTGGCTGTCGGAGCAGGCGGATATCGTCGTCCGCTTCCAGGGCGGCCATAATGCCGGCCATACGCTCGTCATCGACGGCAACACCTACAAGCTCGCGCTGTTGCCGTCGGGCGTGCTGCGTCCGTCGAAGCTGTCGGTGATCGGCAACGGCGTGGTGTTCGATGCGAAGGCGTTCCTCGACGAGGTCGCGCGGCTGACGTCGCAGGGCGTGCTGGTGTCGCCGGACAATCTGCGCGTGGCCGAAAACGTCACGCTGATCCTCGAGTTGCACCGCGAGCTCGACGCGCTGCGCGAATCCTCCAACACCGGCACGGCGATCGGCACCACGCGCCGCGGCATCGGTCCGGCCTATGAGGACAAGGTCGGCCGCCGCGCGATCCGGCTGATGGACCTCGCCGACCTCGACAGCCTGCCGCGCAAGATCGACCGGCTGCTTGCTCACCACAATGCGCTGCGCCGCGGCATGAACCTCCCCGAGTTCGACGGCAAGGCGCTGCACGCCGAGCTCGCGGCGCTGGCGCCGAAGGTGCTGCCCTATGCGGAGACGGTATGGAGCCTGCTCGACGCCAAGCGGCGCGAGGGCAAGCGCATCCTGTTCGAGGGCGCGCAGGGGGCGCTGCTGGACGTGGATCACGGCACCTATCCTTACGTCACCTCGTCCAACACGGTTGCGGCGCAGGCGGCGACCGGCTCCGGCATGGGCCCGGGCGCGGTCGGCTATGTGCTCGGCATCTGCAAGGCCTACACCACGCGCGTCGGCCTCGGCCCGTTCCCGACCGAGCAGGACAACGCCATCGGCAACCTGCTCGGCGAGCGCGGCCGCGAATTCGGCACCAACACCGGGCGCAAGCGCCGCTGCGGCTGGTTCGACAGCGTACTGGTGCGGCAGACCGCGCGCACCTCGGGCATCAACGGCCTGGCGCTGACAAAGCTCGATATCCTCGACGGCTTCGATACGATCGACGTGTGCGTCGGCTACAAGCTCGACGGCAAGGAGATCGACCATCTGCCGGCGGGCGAGGGGGCGCAGGCGCGGGTGGAACCGATCTACGAGACCATCGAGGGCTGGAAGGAGCCGACCGCGAACGCGCGCTCCTGGGCGGATTTACCGGCGCAGGCGATCAAATATGTCCGAAGGGTGGAAGAGCTGGTGGGCTGCCCGATTGCTTTGCTGTCCACAAGTCCGGAACGCGAGGATACGATTCTCGTGCAAAACCCGTTTGAGGCGTAAGGTGCGGAAATTCGCTACACTGGAGCGAAATGGCTGACTACTACCCGCTGATCGCCCGCGCTATCGCAGGGCTGGACTCGACCGCCACGGGCGAGCAGCGCCGTGCGTTGTACGAACGTGCGCGTTCGGCGCTGATTGCGCAGCTGCGCGGCGTGCAGCCGCCGCTGAGCGAAAGCGACATCACCCGCGAGCGGCTGACGCTGGAAGAGGCGATTCGCAAGGTCGAGCAGGAATGGGCGCAGCGCGGCCGCGCGGCGGCCCGCGCCGAGCGCAGTGGCCGCGGCGGCGATCTCTTGCGGACGAATCCGGGCTCGATCAATCCCGATGCGGCGGCGCTCGCCGAACGCGATCGCCGCAACGAACGAACCGAGCGCGCGCAGGCTGCGCGCGAAGCCGGACGTCCGCCCGAACGCGAGGCCCGCCGGCGCAGCGCCCGCGTCCGCCGCAGGAGGTGCGCCCACAGGAGGTGCGTCCACAGGACGTCGCGTCCGCAGGATGTGCGTCCGCAGGATATCCGTCCACAGGATATGCGCCCACAGGAGCCGCGTCCTGCGCCGCGCGAAAACCGCGACCGGGAGCGCGAGCCGGGCCGTCCGGGGATGGCGCAGCGGCGCGACCGGGGCGATCGTGACCGGCCCGAGCGCGGCAACGATCAGCCGCGTCCTCCGCCAGCAACAACAACGACGGCGTGCGTGGTTTTCGCGATGTGATGGCGGATGCCGACGATCTCGGCGCCGCCGCCGCGCAGGCAAACCGGTCGGCGCGCCGGACCTACGCCAACGTGCCGTCGCCGACGCCGGAGTTCGACCGGCTCGAGCCGAGCATGGAGGACCGTTCCGGCGAGAGCGAGTATGCCGCGCAAATGGCGCAGCCACGCCCGACCGAGCGCCCGTATTCGTTCGACGAGTCGCCGGCGGAAGCCGAGCGCTATCAGGGCCGTCGCGGCGCGGCCGGAGCCGCCGCGCGAGCGGCGGAAGCCGATGCTGAGGGCCGGCATCTTCCCGGTGAAGCGCGCCGCAGCCGTCGGCGTCGTGCTGATCCTGATCGGCGCGGTAGTCGCCTACTGGCCGCAGCTGCGCGGCATCTACGGCGATCTCACCGGCCGCGCGAAGCAGGTCGAGGTGCCGAAGAAGGAGACGCCCGCCGATCGGCCGAAGATCACCGATCGCGTCGGCCAGCCGTCGAACTCGCCGGTGGCGCCGGTCGCGCAGCGCGTGGTGCTCTATGACGAGGATCCGGCCGAGCCGCAGGGCAAGCAGTATGTCGGACAGGTGGTCTGGCGCACCGAGAATGTCGCAGGTCCCAACGGCACCACCGACATCGCCATCCGCGCCGACATCGACATCCCGGATCGCAAGTTCAAGGCGGCGCTGACCATCCGCCGCAACAACGACACCGCGCTGCCCGCCTCGCACACGGTGGAGATGACCTTCCAGTTCCCGCCGGATTTCGCCGGCGGCGGCGTCTCGAGCGTGCCTGGCGTGCTGATGAAATCCAACGAGCAGACGCGCGGCACGCCGCTTGCGGGTCTCGCCGTGAAGGTCACCGACAACTTCTTCCTGATCGGCCTGTCGAACGTCGAAACCGATCGCGGCCGCAATCTGCAGCTGCTGAAGGAACGCTCCTGGTTCGACATTCCGCTGGTCTACGCCAACCAGCGCCGCGCCATCGTCGCGCTCGAGAAGGGCGCCCCCGGCGAGCGCGCCTTCGCCGACGCCTTCAACATCTGGCAGCAGTAGATCTCGTCATTCCGCCGACGTCCCCGCGAAAGCGGAGACCCATACCGCTCGGCGAACCAGCGAAGGTCACCAGCGCCCGTCGAACTCTTAGCCGACACGGCGTATGCGGATCGACGCCGCTTTCGCGAGCGCAACGACAGGAGTTCTCATGACCACGCCTTCCCCCGCCGAGCGTGACGTCCTCCTCACTGCGTTCTCGAAGGCGCTGTTCGCGCGCGATGTCGAGGCGGTCTATCGAACGGTGACGCCGGATTTCATCTGGCGGCTGCCGATCGGGCCGGATGCGCCGGTCGCGCGCGAGATCAACAGCCGCGAACAACTCGCCGCCTATTTCGACGAGCGCGAGCGGATGTATGACGGCATGCGCTTCCGCGACGTCGTCTACCATCACGCGCCGGACGCGACGTTCATGACCTTTCGCGTCGTCGCCACGCGCAAAGCGGGCGGCGCAGTCGACGCGCTGGGGATGGAGCGCTATCTGTTTCGCGATTCGCTGATCGCGCTGAAGGATGCATACTGGAAGCGGATCGCGGTCGAGTAGGGGGCTTTCATGACGTTGCGTGCCTCGCTGTGGGTGATCCTTCTGCTCGCGGCGCTCTACACGGTGCCGCTTGCGGCCCAGCATTCCGCGCCGAGCCGGCCGTTTCTCGAAAGCACCGGTTTCCTGCTGGAGTCTGCGGGTTTTCGCGCGCGCTTCGCCAACGACGAGGCGACGCGCAAGGCGCTGCGCGCGCTGCCGCCGCACAGATTCGTCGTGCGCGGTTCGGGTGACGCCGCGCGCTACGTCTATGCCGATCCCGGCGTCTGCAACTGCATCTTCGCAGGCTCGCGCGACGCGTTCCTTTCGTATCAGGACATGCTGCGCAATCCGCGCCCCGGCGTCGACGACGTCGCGCCCGACTACAAGACACAGGCCAGCGCGCTGCTCGCCGACAATCCGCTGCGCTTCGAGACGCTGGAGGACCCGGCGACGGTGGATTTGTATTTTGAGCAGTTCAGGTAGCAGCTTGAGTTCGACGGCGCACGTTGATGCGCCCTCTCCCCTTGCGGGAGAGGGCAAGTCGAGATCCATCACCAATTCTGCTGGGTGAGGGGTCGCCACACGGCACTCACGTAGTGCTTGTGGCGACCCCTCACCCAGCATCATTCCGGATGGATGCCAACGAGCCCTCTCCCGCAAGGGGAGAGGGCGCATTTATACGCGCCGCATGAGAAGTCTTCGCTTCGCGAGGGAGCTTCAGCCCACCAGCCCCAGCGCCTTCCATTCGCGCAGCGCCTGCGCGTCGCGCGGGGAGACGTCGGGATACTCGGCGTCGTCGCCGACGGTGGGGAGGATTCGCCACGACCGCGCGCACTTCTTGCCCTGCGCCAGCTCGACCACGACCGCGACGTTCGGCACGTCGGGCAGACGGAACGCGCCTGCAGGGGCGTCGGCGTTGGTCAGTTCGTAGCTCGAGGTGATGCAGACTTCTGCGAAGTCGACGATCGTTGACGACGTCGAAGATGCGCGGATCGGAGATGAAGATCATCGGCGACGCCTCGAGCGAGGAGCCGATGCGCTTGGCCGCGCGCTCCAGCTCCAGCGCGCCGGTGACGACGCGGCGAACGTCGCGGATCGTCGTCCCACTTCTTCGCCAGCGCGTCGTCGCGGTAGCTCGCTCAAGTCCTCCGGGAACGTCAGCAGATGCACCGACGCCGTGCTCTTCGCGCCCGGTAGTTCATCCAGGCCTCGTCGGTGGTGAAGCAGAGGATCGGCGCCAGCCACTTCAGGATCGCGTCGCACAGGATGTCGACCGCGGTCAGCGCCGCCTTGCGCGTCAACGACGACGGCGGCTCGCAGTAGAGCGTGTCCTTGCGGATGTCGAAGTAGAACGCGGACAGGTCCGTGTTCATGAAGTTCGAGAGCGCCGCGACCACGGCCTTGTAGTCGAAGTTCGCGTAGGCCTCGCGCACGATCGCATCGACCTCGGCCAGGCGATGCAGCATCAGCCGTTCGAGCTCCGGCATGTCGGCGTGGTCGACCGCGTCGCCGGGCTTGAAATGCGCCAGCGTGCCGAGCATCCAGCGGATGGTGTTGCGCAGCTTGCGGTAGGTCTCGATGGTGTTCTTCAGGATCTCGGGGCCGATGCGCTGGTCGTCGGCGTAGTCGGATGCGGCCACCCACAGGCGCAGGATGTCGGCGCCGGAATCCTTGATCACCTTCTGCGGCTCGACGGTGTTGCCGAGCGACTTCGACATCTTGCGGCCGTGCTCGTCGAGCGTGAAGCCGTGCGTCAGCACCACGTCGTAAGGCGCGCGGCCGCGCGTGCCGCAGCTTTCCAGGATCGAGGAGTGGAACCAGCCGCGGTGCTGGTCGCTGCCTTCGAGATACATCACGGTGTCGTCGCCGCCGTCGATCTTGCGGACGATGTTGCCCAGCGTCGGGAAGTTCTGCCGGTCCTCCAGCACGTATGCGTGCGTGGAGCCGGAGTCGAACCACACGTCGAGGATGTCGTCGACCTTCTGCCAGCCTTCCGCTGAACGCTTCGGTCCGAGGAAGCGCTCGCGCGCGCCCGCGGCATACCATGCGTCTGCGCCCTCGTTCGCGAAGGCTTCCGCGATGCGCTGGTTGACGACCTCGTCCTGCAGGATGTCGACCGAGCCGTCGCCCTTCTCCTTGACGAACACCGCGATCGGCACGCCCCAGGCGCTTCTGGCGCGAGATCACCCAGTCGGGCCGCGCCTCGATCATGCCGTTCAGCCGGTTCTGGCCCGACGGCGGCACCCAGCGGGTGACGGAGATCGCGTGCAGGGTGCGGGCGCGCAGCGTATCGCCGGCCTTCGCCGCAGCACCATCCGCGATCGGCTTGTCCATCGCGATGAACCATTGCGGCGTGTTGCGGAAGATCACCGGCTTCTTCGACCGCCACGAATGCGGATACTGGTGCTTCAGCCGCCCGCGCGCGAGCAGCATGCCGGCTTCGACGAGCGCCTTGATCACCGCCTCGTTGGCGTCACCCTTCTCGCCCTTGTCGTTGATGACGCGCTTGCCCGTGAAGCCCGGCGCCTGCTCGGTGAACGCGCCGTTCTCATCGACGGTGTAAGGGATCGCCGAGTTAGATTCCGCGCGCTTCCAGCGCGCGCGCGTTCGCCGTCCAGATGTCGAAGTCCTCGCGGCCGTGGCCGGGCGCTGTGTGCACGAAACCGGTGCCGGTGTCGTCGCTCACATGATCGCCATCGAGAAGAGGAACCAGGAACTCGTAGTTGTCTACAACGCCCTTCAATGGATGAGCACAGACCATCCCTGCGAGCATGTCGCCCGTGACATCTGCTTGCCGTTTGAACGCGACGACGCGTGCCTGCTTGAATACTTCCGAGGCGAGCGAATCGGCGAGGACGATCTTGTCGCCGACCTTCGTCCAGTTATCGGCTCGCCGCATCGGTGACTTCGTAAAGCCCATACTTGATGCGAGACGAAAAGCAGATCGCGCGATTGCCCGGCAGCGTCCATGGCGTTGTGGTCCAGATCGACGACGCGAGGCGCCCTTCGAGTGCTTCGCCGGCTGACCGGAAACTTCACCCAGACCTGATCGCTCGTATAATCCTCGTACTCGATCTCGGCTTCGGCGAGCGCGGTCTTCTCCACCACGCTCCACATCACCGGCTTCGAGCCGCGATAGAGCGTGCCGTTGGCGACGAACTTCATCAGCTCGCGCGCGATGGCGGCTTCCGCCGGGTAGGTCATCGTCAGATACGGATGATCCCAGTCGCCGACCACGCCGAGGCGCTTGAACTCCTCGCGCTGCACGTTCGACCCAGTGATTGGCATAGGCGCGGCATTCCTGGCGGAACGCGACCATCGCGTCGGGGTTCTTCAGGTCCGGCTTCTGCTTGCCCTTCGAGCGATAGTTCTCTTCCTCGATCTTCCACTCGATCGGCAGGCCGTGACAGTCCCAGCCCGGGCACGTAGTTGGAATCGTAGCCGAGCATCTGCTGGCTGCGCGTGACGAGGTCCTTCAGGATCTTGTTGAGCGCGTGGCCGATATGGATGTTGCCGTTGGCGTAGGGCGGGCCGTCGTGCAGCACGAATTTGGCGCGGCCTTGCGCGGTGGCGCGCAACTTGCCGTAGAGATCGATCTCGTTCCAGCGCTTCAGGATGTCCGGCTCGCGCTGCGGCAGCCCGGCGCGCATCGGAAAGTCGGTCTTCGGCAGGAACAGCGTTTTCGAATAGTCGTTGCCGGCCGGTTCTCCGGAGGACGACTTTTGCGGCTTGTCGGTCATGGCGGCTCTTGAAGTCGGCTTGATAAGGCTCTCTTGGGCACGATGCGGTTAAGAAACCGGCCCCGTTTCGGGATCATGCCAGGCGCGGAAGTAAAGACATCCCGGTCTTGCGCGTGAGCGTGACGCTCAGGCGGAAGCCGGGCCGCTAATGCCTATAATAATGAGCCGGAATGACATGGGCGGCTTTTAGCAGGGGCTTCGGCGGGTGCGGAAGGGCCGTTTCACACAGTTTTCCGTCAGCCGGGCGACCGGATCACCCGATCTCCCCCAGCGCCGGGAAGGCGCCTGGATCGGCCGCCAGCGCCGCCTTGGCCTTCGCCGAATTCGTCGTCCATCTGGCGGATCAGCGCCTCGATGGTCTCGAACTTCGCCTCGGGGCGGATGAAGCTGATGAAGGCGACGTCGAGCGTCTTGCCGTAGAGGTCGCCCTTGAAGTCGAACAGGAAGGTCTCGAGCAGCGGCGCGCCGTTGTCGAAGGTCGGCCTGCGGCCAAAACTCGCCACGCCGTCATAGCGTTCGCCGTTCGAGGCCGACGCGCACCGCGTAGATGCCGTGGCGGAGCGAGGCGGCCGGATCGAGCCGCATGTTGGCGGTCGGGTAGCCGAGGTCGCGGCCGCGCTTCTCGCCGTGGATCACGGGTCCCGTGACGAACCACGGATAGCCGAGCATGGCGGTCGCCTTGTCGAGCTTGCCCTCCGACAGCGCCTCGCGGATCGCCGTCGACGACACCGCCTGGCCCTTGATGTCGAAATGCGGCTCCACATGCACGTCGATCTTCAGCCGCGGCGCCTCCGCCTGCAGCAGGGCCGGAGAGCCCGAGCGGCCCTTGCCGAAATGAAAGTCGTAGCCGACGGCGATGCCTGAGATGCCGAGCCGGCCGATCAGGTCGTGGTTAATGAAATCCTGCGCGGAGGTTGCCGCGCGCGCGGCGTCGAACGTCATCACCACCGCGCCGTCGAGGCCGGTGCCGGCAAGCAGCCGCAGCTTGTCGACCTCGTCGGTCAGGCGAAACTGCGGCGCGCCGCGGTTGAAGAAGTCGCGCGGGTGCGGCTCGAAGGTCATGGCGTAGGCGAGGCTGCCGCGCGCGCGCGCCATCCGCTGCGCGGCGCCGATCACGGCGCGATGGCCGAGATGCACGCCGTCGAAGTTGCCGAGCGCGATCACCGCACCCTGCGGGATGGCGTTGGCCGGCGTGGTGTCGCGGATCACAAGAAAACGGGAGGTCATCTGCTTGAAGAGAGGGCCGTCTCGACTGAATGGGCCGCGACCGTGGGGCTGCAAGGCAGCCCAAGTCAAGCCAATGGTAACCATTCCTCGTCTGCGTGGCTTGCCGGATACCGTAAATGCTGCCACCGCGCATAGCCGGGAACGCGCGATTAACGGGCCGTTTAAGGACGGATGCTAGTTGTTTGCTGCTGGGGGGCTGCCGAAATCTTGCCGACCGGACAGGTTTGTCCGCGTCCCTCCAACCCGCCGGGAAACAGGCGGGAATCGCGATGTTTGCGTGCTCGGGAGCAGAAGCTATGGCCGTTGACCTTTCGATGTCGGTTCTCGTGGTGGACGACTACAACACCATGATCCGCATCATCCGCAACCTTCTCAAACAGCTCGGCTTCGAGAATATCGACGACGCCAGTGACGGCTCGGCGGCGCTTGAGCAAGATGCGCGGCAAGAAGTACGGCCTCGTCATCTCCGACTGGAACATGGAGCCGATGACCGGCTTCGACCTCCTGAAGGAAGTGCGCGGCGACCCGAACCTGGCGATGACGCCGTTCATCATGGTGACCGCGGAATCGAAGACCGAAAACGTCATCGCCGCGAAGAAGGCCGGCGTGAACAACTACATCGTCAAGCCGTTCAACGCCGCCACGCTGAAGACCAAGATCGAAGCGGTTTTCCCGGACGCCTGAGCCGTTCCTCTCGCCATTTCAACCGAGACGTTCCGGCAAAGCGAGGACTTCGTTCACGCGTGAGAGCGCAAATGGCGGCTTGTGCCGGCTGCGTCGCGCGTGGGAATGCCGTGTTTCATGACGATGACGGCCGGTTTCGGCCGCACAGAACGATCCTGCAAAAAACGCCGTCAGGCATGACCGCGTGAGATGACCGGCCGACTTGTCGCGCCGGTACGCCGCTCCGTCGCACTTTGCTCGGATCTCGCGACAGACGGAACGCCAGGACATTGCCGTCCCCGCCAGTCATTCGGCAATGCGGGCACAAATTTCCCGCTCCATCGAACAATACGTCTGCGCAGCAACGGTACGTCGCCGTTGGCATGAAATTCCAGGGCGCCGGCCGAGCGCTGCCGCGGATGCGGGCGATTTGCGCCCAAAATGATGTGGGAGAAAGTCCCACATTTCGATTGACGTGTGAAATTTTCCCACATATACGGCCCTCTTAATCAAGGGGACCTCATGCATGCGTCATCTTCTGCTCGGCCATTCCGCTTCTTCCGCCTCGCCACGACATGGCTCGCGACGTGCCCCCGCGGGCGTCGCCCCCATGCCCGCCGGCGCGACCGCGGTCGTCGCCACGCTGTCCGTCGGCTGAATGGAACGAGGCACCCCATGATCCTGGCCAGCCATCCCGATCGGCGCCTGTCGGCGCTGCACATCTTCAAGATCTACTACCCCGACCTGTTCGGTGGGATTCTGTCCGTCATCCGCGACGTCTGCGCGGCGCTGAAGGGCAGCTTCAACTTCGGCGTCCTCGTTTGCTCGAACTCGGGCGAGCGGCGCCGGCTCGTCGTGAACGACGTTTCGGTCGAACGCGTGCGCTCCTTAGGCGACGTCCTGTCGGTACCGTTTGCGCCGACCTATCCGCTGTGGTTGTGGCGCCGGATTGCAAAGCACGATCTGCTGGTGCTGCACGCTCCGTTTCCGCTGGCCGACCTGGTGTTCGCCTTAGGCATCGGCCGCAAGCGGCCGCTGGTGGTGCACTGGCATGCGGACATCGTCTCGCACGCCGCGTTTCGATGGCTTGTCGAGCCGCTGATGCGCCGAACGTTGCGACGCGCCGAAGCGATCATCGTCTCCGACGCAGCGCTGCTCAACGACACGCCGCTGTTGCGGGAGTTCGCCGGCAAATGTCACGTCGTCCCCTTCGGTGTCGATGTCTCGAAATACGACAGGCCGGCTCCGCGCCGCGCCGATATCGCGGCCGACCAGCGCCGCGGCCGGCTCGTGCTCGCCTGCGGACGGCTTGTTCCCTACAAGGGCTTCGACGTGTTGATCCGCTCCGCGGTCGACCGGGAGTTCGAGGTCTGGATCGTCGGTGAAGGTCGCGAGCGAGCGCGACTGGAACACCTGATCCACAGCCTCGGCGTCGGCAATCGTGTTCGGCTGCTGGGCTCCGTTCCCGACCGCGATCTTGTCAACCTGATGATGGTTGCGGACGTGTTCGTCATGCCGTCGGTGACGGCCGCGGAAACCTTCGGGCTGGCGCAACTGGAGGCGATGGCGGCCGGCCGTCCCATCGTCAACACGTCGCTGAACACCGGTGTGCCGCATGTGGCGCGCCACGGGATCGAAGCGATCACCGTGCCGCCGGGCGACCACGAGAAGCTCGCGGACGCGATCGAGGCGCTGATCAAGGATCCGGAGCGGCGCGAACGCATGGGCCGCGCTGCGCGCGAACGCGCCGTGACGACATACTCGACCACCGCGTTCAAGGAACGGGATCGAGGCGATCTATCGCGTTGCTGTCGCAAGCGCGGAAAGCCGCTCGCGCGCGGCCGCGCCGTCCGGAGCAACCGGGCTCTTTGCGGCAACGCGCATTGCAGCGGCTCTCGCCTGGTCCGACCTGCGCCACCGCTACGTGCGCTCGCTGCTGGGACCGTTCTGGATGTCGATCCAGATGGCCATCATGGTTGCGGTGCTGGGCTCGGCGATCGGCCACCTCTCCAACACAAGCACGGTCTCGCGCCTGCCGATGCTGGCGCTCAGCCTGACGGCCTGGACTTTCCTCAACGGCGTGGTGCTCGATGCGACGACCGCGCTGCAGAATTCGGCGAGTCTCATCAAGGACCGGGCATTGCCACCCGTCGTCGTCCTGTTGCAGGCCGTGTTCAGGCAGGCGCTGTTTGCGCTCCACAATGCCGTCGTTCCCTTAGGCCTGTGGCTCATGCTGGTGCGGACGGGTGTCGTCGGCGCGGCCGCGGCGCTGCCCGGACTTTTGCTGTTCGTCGCCTTCACCGTCGGCCTCGGCATCGTGCTGGGAGCGCTTGCGACGCGATTCCGCGACATGAAGCCGATCATCGAGTCGACGCTGACGCTGGCGTTCCTGTCGTCGCCGATCATCTGGACGCCGGAGATGGTCAACCAGAATTCGACCGTGATGCGCCTCAATCCGCTCACGCACCTGTTCGCCGTGTGGCGCGAGCCGCTGGTGGGCGGTCATGTCGACATGACAAGCGTGATCTGCGTGCTGGCCGGCGTCGCCATTCTCGCGGTCGCGAGCATCGTGACGATCGTTCGATTGCGCAAAGCTGCGTTCTGGATCTGAGGCATGGTCGGCATCCGCCTGCGCGAGGTCTGTCTCGATTATCCGCTCTATGGCGCCTACGACTTCTCGGCCAAGCGCCGCGTGCTCGGACGGCTGGTCAACGAGGCCAGCGAAATCCGCAACGTTCGCGCGATCGATCGCGTCTCGATCGAAGCAGGGGCGGGCGCTCGCATCGGTCTTGCGGGACCCAACGGCTCCGGAAAATCGACACTGCTGCGGCTGATCGCCGGCGTCTATCCGCCGACCGGCGGCAGCATGGAGATCGACGGCGACATCGTGCCGCTCATCGGGTTGAACGCCGGCGTCAATCTCGACTTCGTGGCGGCAGACAACATCCGCCTGTTGCTGCGGATCAGCGGACGCAAGCCCACGCAAGCGATCGTCGACGACATCTGGGCGTTCACCGAGCTCGACGAGCGCAAGCAGCAACTGCCGTTGCGCATGTTCTCCTCCGGCATGCTGATGCGCGTTCTGTTCGCGACGGCGACGGCCTTTCCGGCCGACATCCTGCTGCTCGACGAATGGCTCAGCGTGGTGGACGAGCAATTCTCGGCGAAGGCCGAAGCGCGGCTGCAAAGGTTCGTTTCGCAGGCCGGCATCGTCATCATCGCCTCGCACGATCACGAGCTGCTGCGCCGCGTCTGTACGAGCATCGTCCATCTCGATCAGGGGCGCGTCGTGCGAACGGTGCAGGTCGACGGCGAGGACGAACAGACCACAAGCAAAAGAGGGGCGGGCATGAGAAAGAAGATACTGGTCATCAGTGAGTCGCTCGGTGAGCCGAACCACAAGCGGGGCATCTTTCATTTTACCCGCGAGCTCGTTCGATCGCTCGCAGCCGAGGGGCATGAGCTGACGCTGCTGGTGGAAACGACGCGCCGCTATCGCAAGCTGCGGCGACGGCAACGGCGCATGCAGCTGTTCCCCGCCGATTCGCGCATCATCGAGTTGCTGGCGCTCTATCGCTTCCTCGATCAGGCCGACATGAGCGAGCCGACGACGCCGGGCGCTTTGCGCCGCATGATCGACTGGGTCAGGCAGCGGCTGGCTGCGTGCACGTCATCGGACTTCGGCATATGCCTGTTGCGGGCGATCGGCCTCCTGCGCACGCGCGTCAGAATGATCGAGAACAAGAGCCAGGGGCTGGAGTACATCCCGACCGATCTGCGCCATCTCGCGCTGTTTCGCAGCTTTCAGCTCGAATCCGGGTTCTACAGCTATCAGAACGCCTCGGCCTTCACGCTGCTGCCGCCGCCGCAGGTCGATGCGCGCGACTACGACCTCATTCTCGTCGACACGCCGACCCGGGTTGCGATCAAGCGGGGGCCGGACGCCAGGATCGTTTGCGTCGTTCACGATCTTCTGCCGCTCACCGATCTCAAGCTGAGCGACGTCGCGACGCGCGTGTTCCTGTCCCGCCTTCGCACCAGCCTGTATCAGGCCGACGAACTGGCGTTCGTCTCGAACTACAGCTTGAACAGGTTCAGGGATATGCTGCCGCAATTCTCCTACCTGCCGGCGCGGGTGATCTATCCGCGCACGCGTTTCGATGCGCAAAGGCGGCCGGCGCTCCGCGTCGCCGACGTGCGTGCCGGCCGGCCGACCTTCGTCGTCATCGTCTCGAACGAGCCCCGCAAGAACCTCAGCGCGCTGATCCGTGCATTCCGCAAAATACCCGAGGCTGATCTGGTCGTGATCGGCTACGCCGGCAGCGCAAGATCGGTTCGCAATCTGCCGCCGAACGTGCGCTACGCCGGCTATGTCGACGAACAGGAGAAGGCAAGCCTGATCGACGAAGCGCACGGCCTGATCATGCCGAGCCTTGCGGAAGGTTTTGGTGTCCCGATCATCGAGGCGCTGGCGGCCAACACGCCCGTTCTGTGTTCGGATATTCCGGTGTTCCGCGAAGTTGCGGGCGAACTGGCCGACTATTTTGATCCGTTCTCGACCGAATCGATCTGCGCGTCCGTCCGGCGGGTGCTGGCGTCCCAGGACGAGTGCCGTCGCAGGATCAGGGAGCGGCGCGGCGAGCTGGCCGAACGCTTTGGCCACCAGACCCAGGCGCGCGACTTCCTGCACCCCTGGCTCTCGGCGGAGTACATGGTCGCCGCGCAGTAATGCCCTCGTGGGCGGTCCCGCCGGGATACGGCCGGCGCGCAGCCGATGACCGGTCTCACGGTTCGTCCACGTTTTGCGCCTTTTGCAGCCCATCCGGCCGCAATCGACGCTTGCGGCCGCAGCTCCAAGCGGGTAATTCCTTGGCCAACGCTCCCTTCGTCTAGCGGTTAGGACGCGGCCCTCTCAAGGCTGAAACAGGGGTTCGATTCCCCTAGGGAGCGCCAGAGAAACCTGCAAATCTCAGCAATTTCAGCTACTTCCTTGATCTGATTGACGCTCCTGGCCAGCGCGTGCCACAAAACGTCTCACAAAACGTCCAGCGCAGGGATCAAGAAGTTGAGCGAGCCGCAGTATCTAACCAAGCGTGACGGAGTCTGGCATTTCCTGCGCCGCGTGCCGACCGAGTACGCGCATCTCGACACGCGCGGCAACGTCAAGCTCTCGACCAAGATCAAGGTCACTTCCGACCGCAAGGGCACCAAGGCCGGTCAGGTTGCGGCCCGCATGAACGAAACGCTTGAGGCCTACTGGCGCGGGCTTGCCGACAGGAAAACCGCCCAGGCCAAGCACACCTATCTCGACGCGGTGAAGCTCGCCCGCTCGCTCGGTCTCGACTACCAGACGCCGGCGGTGACGGCGATGGCGCCGATTGAGGATGTGCTGGCGCGCATCGAGACCTTGCTCGCCAACGGCATGATGAACAACGCGCCGCTGCGCCGGGCCGCGCTCGGAGCTTTTGAAAAGCCTCCGATCATGCTGTCGTCGCTGTTCACCGAGTACGAACAGACGCAACGGATCGCACTGTCGAAGATGTCGCCGGATCAGGTTCGCAAGTGGACCAGTGCCAAGAAGCGCGCGGTCGAAATCCTGATCGAGCAAAAGGGCGACAAGCCGCTGCATCAGTTGTCCCGCGACGATGCGTTGTCCTATTCCGACTGGTGGGAGGACCGTGTTCTGACCGACGGCATCGGCGCCGGCACCGCGAACAAGAACATCAGCCATATCGGCGGCATGATCCGCGCCGTGAACAAGCGATTGAAGCTCGGGCTTGATGATGTGTTCGCTGCCACGCGCATCGAGGGCGGCCGCGACGGTCAGCGCGCGGCCTTTCCCTGTCGAATTCATCCGCGATGTCATTCTTGCTCCGGGCAAGCTCGACGAATTGAACGAGGAAGCACGCGACGCGGTCTACGCCGTGATGGAAACCGGCGCGCGACCAAGTGAGATTGTGAACCTGACTGCGGCGCAGATCGTTCTCGACGCACCAATCCCGTTCATCCGCATCCGCGCCGAAGGCCGCGTGCTGAAAACCAAACACTCCGAACGTGACATTCCACTTGTCGGGTTGGCGCTGGACGCCATGCGCCGGCATCCCGACGGCTTTCCGCGCTATTTCGATAAGGGGTCGAGCTTGTCGGCAACGCTGATGAAGCACTTCGGCAAGCACGAATTGTTGCCGACCGACAAACACAAAATCTATTCGTTCCGGCACAGCTTCAAGGATCGACTCAAGGCGGTCGAAGCCCCCGAGGAATTGATCGATGAGATGATGGGGCATCGCACCGATAAGCCGAAGTACGGCGACGGCTATGGGCTAGGCTTGAAGCTCAAATATCTTCAGATGATCGCTCTGACGCCAACCGCAGGCGTAGCGGCCGCGGCGTAATCCTGAAGGCATCGCTGGGCGCGCGCCATAACGTCGTCAGCCATCCGCCGCGCTGCGATTTCACGTTCCAGCCGCTCGAATATTGGGCCGTACACCGCGCCGTCGAGTGTCATGGCATAGGCAATCGCAGCCCGCGCCCGTTCCAGGCGTTCCAGCGTCACTTCCTCGTGCTGGCGGCGTCTGTGCTTCATCAGCCGGATTCTGGCCCGACATCACGGCTCCGTACAGGAAAAGCGGCGGCATAAAAATACGCCGCTGCACAACGCTTCCTTGTTTCGCGGAATTTCGCCGTTTACAGGAAAAAACGGCGAGGTATTTTTAGAGGCTGCTGCACAACGATTTCCGGGCAAGGCAAATGGGCACGATTGTCGACCAATCCGATGTGCTGCTGGGCCGGGTGCTGTCTGCCATCGGTAAGGAAGACATCGATCACTTTCGAGCAAATTCGCACTGAAAAGGGAGTTGCAGGATATCGCAGGCCTTCTATTCGACGCATCGCGGACAACCGACGTCCGCATCATGCGAATAAGCTACTGCGGAAGTTTCGCGCGAATACCGCAAAGCGGCGTGAACTGCGGAAGAAGCTTAAACCAATCCGCGACGAGATCATCCTCGCCGGATTTTTGCGGTCAAACCCCGGTGTGAACGAAATTGAGCTGCGCGGGCTGCTGGAGGATCGCGAAAAAACCAAGGTTATCGACCCTGCAGAGGTGGAGGAGAGTGAGGACCAGGACATCGCATTTTTGATCGACAGCGGGGGCGACTATAAGAAAAGGCAGGTTCGAAGGCTCGCGGTCGAGCCGTTCCTCCGTTTCCTGGAAAAGCACGGCATCGCGCGATCACGCAAATTTCCGCTCAACCGCATGGTGGAGGCGTGGCTCAATTATTTGAACGTTGAGAGGAAACTGCGCCCGACCGAATCCGGCGTCAGAACGATCGCCGGCAGAATGAAACGCATCGCTTGAAAAGAGCCAATCAAAAGCGGCCGAAGTCCAACGGCGGAAGACGCAACACGCCGATTGAGCGTTGTGCAGCGGCCGAAAATTCGGTCGCCGCTTTTCGTGTACTTCATGCCTGAGCGCGGATTAACGTTCTACACAGGCCCATCAGAGCCCCTGACATTTTTGCAGACGCCTCGGAGTCCACGTTCACCAACGTGCCGCGAGGAATAGACAGCGCTTGGCCATCTCTGATGGGCGGCCAGCGCTGTCGCCTGCGTTGCGTTTGAGGAGATCCTGAGGACATCGTCGACCGGTGGCGTCGACTTTTGTCGGCCCGAGTTTCAAGCGAAATCAGATGGAGCGGCGCGCCGCTCCAATGAGCGGGTTGCTGCCGGCTGTCTGCCGGTTGCCGCCGGATACCTGCCGGTCATCCTAAAATTCGTGCGAAAAACTTGCGCGCCGCTCTGGTCGTCAGCGCGGGGGTTTTTGGAACCCGCCCCCCTGGTCAATTTCCATCAGCCGCGCCGCTGCAGCGCGATCGACAGTCGATCTGCTTCCTGCTGAAGCTCGCCGGCCAGGCTGCACAGGTGATGGATGGTCAGCACTAGCACAACCTCGATCTGTTCGGGCTCCACGCGATGCTCACTCTTGAACCGGAGCCAGTCGTCTTCGGTCAAGGTGCCGGCCACGGTAAGATGGTCGAATAGGTGACGGACTAGGTCTGGGGTTTCGTTCATTGGTGTGGCGCCCGCCTCGCGCGCGCGATAACTACCCCGAACATCGGTAACAACGGATACATTGTGTTACTGTTGTTACCGATGCTCGCCATGAATGAATGGTGTGATAAGTAAACAGCGAAAATTTTCGTTTAGTTTTCGCGCCACCAGTTATTACCGCTGTTGATCAGGCGCACGCTGCCATCTTGCAGGCAAGGTCGTCGGACGATCCTCGACCAGCTCCAGCGGCACGGTGACGAACTACGACGCGCGAGGCCGCGTCGTCAGCCGTGAATCGACCAGCGGCATGCCGGCCGTCACCCTGGCGATCATCACGAACGGCCCGCCGTGCTCGGCGGCTTTTATCAACACCGCTGCGGCGGCAGCGCACCCAAGACATCGTCGAGATGTCGATACCTTGGCTGGAGCGGGGCGCACAGTAACGGTTCATCCATGTGCTGCGCGGGGGTTCTCGGTCGTTTCTTTTTTTTCAACGTTCTTGTTGCGAGACAACCACACGGGAAAACGAAGTAGCCGATCACTATTATCTTTTGGCGGCTCGACCGGAGCCCCATCGGCTGAACACGGGAGATCTAGTGCAGCGTGGCCGACTCGCACCTCATCCACGCGTTGATCCATCTCGTGCAACAGGGAAGCGACTACGCTATCGACTTCGTTCGCAACCGATAATAGAAAACTGTTGAGCTCGCGAGCTTCCGGCAAGACTGCCGCAGCCATCTTGGTGGCCTCGCACAGCTCACCGATGGCAGGTGCAAACTCGCTGATGGCTTGGTTGAGTCGCTTTTTTATCGCTTCGATTTCACCTACAGCGCGATCACGCTCTCGCCGGTTTTTTTCCTCAGAAAGGCGGGTTTCGATTTCAGCGATCTGAGCCGTCAGTGTCGTGACTTCGGATGCAAGTGCGTCGCGTCTTCCGCGCGCGCGATCCAGATTGCGGCTGAGATTGTCCACTAAGTCGTCCTTTCCGAACATTTTTCTGCTCCTTAGGACAGCCGTAACGCGAACCGCCAGCCGGGCAAACGAAGGAAAGGTCGGATCGGCCGAAATAGGTATCAACCTCGGCGTCGTCGCAGGGGGCCGACATGGTGATTCCCAATCATTAGGCGACCGCAGAGTTAACAAGTGGTTAATTTCAACATCTCGTGCAGCATTGGCCACCGGATCTTCAAATGACCCGATGACGAGCACTACGAACGGAATTGCTTCGACGTCTGTCATTGCCACATGACCGGTCTCGATTGTCGGCCTGCTACCAGAAGTGATGGAAGCGGCGCTCGGTGAGGTTTTCGACAGCAGAATTGACAACTACAGGACAAATTTTGGCTCTCGGGCGTTGACCGAGCGCTGGGATGTCGGAAAAGGCCAATTGAGAAAAGGACCGAACACACCATGACAAACCTCTACCCCATAATGAAGGGGAAAGCCTACCGCCTCGCTCAAACGATCATCGCGCCACGGGAGCAAGGTGAAGACCTGCTTGCCACGATCATGTCGGACAGCGATCATGCGCGCCAAGCTAAATTCCTGATGCTCCTGCCACAACACATTCCTTCCGAGGCACATCGACAAATCCTGCTCGACGGTTTGGCGCGCGAATATGCCGGCGTTGATGGCTGGATGGCCTATGTGGCCCTCGAATGTCGGAATTGAAACAAATGCTTCGGCCAGATCGTTTCATTGCCTCTTGCGCCTCTTGGAGCGAGTTCTGGGAAGGCACCAAAAGACTTTCATCCACTAGCGAGAAGGGCGCTGTGTTTGAACGCCTGACCCAACTCTATCTTCAAACCGTCCCAGAATATCAATCAGAGCTGGCACACATCTGGACCCTTCGCGAAGTGCCGCCGGACGTGCGCAAACTTCTCGCCCTTCCAACCCTCGACGAAGGCATCGACTTCATAGCCCGAACGCGTCACGGGAAATACTGGGCAATCCAGTCAAAATTTCGCAGCCAGCACGACAAGCCCTTCACCCGCAGAGAGCTGGGCACGTTTTCGAGCCTTGCTTTCAATACATGCAGCAATATCGAGTTGGCGGTTGTCGCACACACGGCATCAAAACCCGTCAGCAAACGCCACCTGATGCGCAACACGACGGAGATTGGCCTCGACCGCTGGCAGTCTCTCGATCAGGAGGCTTGGAGCCTAATCGTCGGAAAACTGAAAGGCAGAAGCGCGGCACCGAAGGCTCGAACGCCGAGGCCCCATCAGAGCGCCGCCGTCGCGGCTGCAAAGACCCACTTCGTCCGTGATGGCGCGGCACGTGGTCGGCTGATCATGCCGTGCGGGACTGGCAAAAGCCTAACAGCCTATTGGATTGCTGAGGCATTAAAGGCCAAGACCATTCTCGTTGCCGTGCCAAGCCTTGCCTTGGTGCGCCAGAGCCTGACCGATTGGACCCGTGAGTTTCTTGCCCATGGCATCAAGCCAGATTGGCTTTGCGTTTGCAGCGATGAGACGGTCGGCAACCTTGAGCGCGACGAATTTGTTGGCGAGGTCTATGACCTCGGTTTGCCCACGCACACTGACACTAATGAGATTGCGGCACTGCTTCGCGCCCGCTCCAGTGGACCCAAGATCGTATTCACGACCTATCAAAGCAGTGGCAAGCTGGCTGCGGCGGCACGAAAGGCTCGCATAAAGTTCGACCTCGCCATCCTTGATGAAGCGCACAAGACGGTCGGCGTGCATTCCAAGACGTTTGCGACACTTCTCAGCGACAAGAAAATAAAAATACAACGTCGTGTCTTCATGACCGCGACCGAACGAGTGTTTCGAGGCGACCGCAGCGATGTCCTCTCAATGGACAACGAGAAGGACTACGGAGCGAGGTTCTTTCAATTATCGTTTAAGGAGGCGATCAAGCAGCGCATCATTACCGACTACAAAATCCTGACCATCACGGTAAGCGATGGTCACGTTCGAAAACTGATCGACGAGAACCGTATTCTCAATCTGAACTCACGCGACCTCGATGAGGCTGAGGCTCAAGCCATTGCTGCCGGGATTGCTCTCAAGCGGACTTACAAACGGCACGGCGTCAAACACGCGATTTCATTTCATCGGAGCATTCGCGGAGCAGATCGGTTTCGGGAACAGCAAGACGCCCTCAATCGAATGGGCAGCTTAGGCCCAAAGACGACCAACCTTCATATCTCAAGCAAGAAGACGGCGGGGCAGCGCAGCGACCTACTACGTGAGTTTGTGGTTCACAAGCGCGCGCTCATGACCAACGCCCGCTGCCTGACTGAGGGCGTCGACGTTCCCGCAATCGACTGCGTCATGTTTGCTGATCCCAAGCAAAGCCGCGTTGACATCGTTCAAGCGGCGGGACGCG
>CAVWTB010000034.1:0-38326 GCA_963757845.1 uncultured Alphaproteobacteria bacterium | reverse complement strand
GGCGTGCTTGGTGCTTGCATAGACGCCCATGAACGGCGCCGGTATGAAGCCCAGGATCGGAGCCCACGCTCGATCGATCTGGCCCGCGCCCTGACGCCGCATGTCTGGGAGCACGGCGTGGATCATGCGCAGGACCCCAATGACGTTGGTGTCGAAGAGCGCCTGCGCCTGGCCGATGCTCGTTTCTTCGACGGCACCGACCAAATTGACGCCGGCATTGTTGACCAGAACGTCGATCCGGCCGGCGCGGCTACGCACCTTTTCAACGCAGGCCTTGACCGAAACCTCATCGCGAACATCGAGCGGCACGAGTTCGACGCCCGCGAGCGGAGGCGTCGTTGCCGGTGTACGCACGCCGCCAAAGACTTGGTGGCCCCGGGCGGCCAACAGCTCGGCGGTTGCCCGGCCGATGCCGGACGACGCACCTGTGATCAGGACAACGCGCCTCGGTTCGTTCGTCATGGAACTCCTGGCCGCGTTAGCGGCCGCGACGAGGTTGCGGCCTCTCAAGTTCATCGGCAAAAGATGTTCAAGATCATCTTTTGGTGGTACCATCATCCCCTGACAGAGGAGGAAGCCATGCCATATGCACCGAAGCAAAAGCGCGACACCCGCGAGAAAATCCTCGAAAGCGCCAGGCGGCTTTTCAACCGCAATGGCTATTCCGGTGTGTCCATCGAGGAAATCATGAGCGATGCCGGCCTCACCCACGGCGGCTTCTATCGGCACTTTACTGGCAAGGATGAACTCTACGCGGCGGCTGTCCGGCAGTTTCTATGCAAGAAGGCGCCCGCAGCTTGGCAAAAGCGGCGCCAGCCGAGTGCGGTCACGAAGCCTCGCGCCCAACGGATCGTCGACGCCTATTTTTCGCACGAGCACTTCGACGACCAAGACGGCTGCTGCCCGCTGCTCGGGACGGCCTCCGATGTTCAACGCCGAGGCGAAGTGGTCCAGGTCGCCTACCAGGAGGTCGTGGAGCAGCTCATCAAGATCTTCGAGGACCATCTCAACGGGCCGCGGGCGCGCAAGCGCGCACTCGCGCTCGTTGCCCTGTGCGTTGGCGGCATGGTGCTGGCGAGGAACGTCTGCGATCCGGACTTGGCCGACGATTTCCGCCGTGCTGCGCACGGGGAGGTGCTGAGGGCCGCGGGCTGGAACTCCGCATCTTTACAACACGTGGACATGACGCCGTGATCGGCGCTGACGACGGCCGCTTTCAAGGCATGCGCATCAAGCGGGCGATGACGTTTTCGCCTTCATCTGTCACGGAAACCAGGGAGACCACCCCAACCTTTGTCTTGCGCGAGCTCGGCTGCGACGACCGATGCATGCGCTATCGTTCCGCAATGAGGTAGAGCCGACTTTAATGCCGTGAAGTCTCGCGGGGAGTGCAAGCACATCGCCAAACTCCAACAGGAGACCGGGTTCCGGACGTGTGGCCAGGAATTCCCGCTCTCCTGGTTGGAGAGGTTCTGCCGACTGGCCCGCTAGCTGGATGACAGGCGAGAGCAGGATCACCGCTGCTTGCGCCAAAAAGCCTATGGCCGCGACGATCAGGCAAGCCTCGGCACCGAAGAACCCGCCGATCAAGGCGCCCAATCCCGCGCCGATTGGGCGCGCACCGTAGGCGAGGGTGTTGATGGACGAAACGCGTCCGAGCAGATGGTCCGGCGTGACGGTCTGGCGCAACGTCGTTGTGCTCACGACCCACACGATCGGACCGGCTCCCATGAGGAAGAAGCTCAAGCCCGCGAGCCAGCCCGACGGCATGAAAGTTGTTAACACCATCACAACCGCAGCGACGAAACCTGTAACAGGCCCTATGGCGATGACAGTGCCGAGCGCGAGACGATCCATATCCGTGCCGCTGCGAGCGCCCCGGCCACCATGCCGACACCGAATGCCGCGAGCGTCAGACCGACGCCGGTCGCAGATAGCTGGAGCCGATGAATCGCGTAGGGCGCGTAGACCGCCATGATTACGAAAAGGGCCGTATTGAACGAGAACTGTGTCACTCAGGATTGGTCGAAGAAGCCGGTGTTGAAATCACGAATGCCACGCCATCACGGATGTCCTGCAACGGCCGATGCGACTCCGTTCGAGTGCGCGACGGCTCGACGATACCGGCGAGCAGGACCACCGCGACGGCCGAAAGCACGGCGGCGACGCAGAACGCGGGTGCGCCGCCGATCCACCCGACAAGCACTCCGCCGAGCGCCGGTCCGGCTGCGAAGGCTGTGGTCCGCGCAAGTTCAATTCGGCCATTGGCCGCCGGCAGCACGTTGCGCTGAACCAGCGATGGCACGAGTGCGGGTGCCGCCACGCCGTAAGCGACTGTTCCGCAAGCCCCGATGAAGCCCAACGCCGCCAGTAGCGGCAACGTCAGCGCCCCGAGCATCATTAGTGCGAGGATCGCGACCAGAGATACGACGCGCAGGGCTTCTGCGCTCGCCATAAGTCGCGCCCGCGACATCCGGTCAACCAGGACACCAGCCGGAATTGAAGCAAGCAGGAACGGCAGCGTCTGTGCGGTCTGCAGGGCACCGGTGGCACCTTCCTGCGCTCCGAACGTCAGCACGGCGATGATCGGCGTTGCGGCAAGGCCGATTTGTTCTGCCGATTGGGCGGCCAGATTCGACCATGCCAAGCGTTTGAACGCCGCCGGCAAGCCGGTATGATGTTTGCGTGACATGGTCCACTCCCGCTGTCGTTTCGCGAATTCTGAGGACCGGTGGCCAGCCCCGCACTCCGATCCTTGCTGCCAAATACAAGATCGGGGCCTCACCAGATCGTCCCTGAGCGACGGCTGCTGCTTTACCGGCCTTCGATCCTTCTGGAATGATCTTCACCATTGTGTGGGCTCGCGCCTTAGATTGACGATCCGGCATTTCACGAGCTTGGTCCTGGTCATGGCTGGTACCGAACATTCCCCTGCACTTGGGCGTCCATCCCAGCGTGTTCCGATGCTCTGAGGACGAACGAACGCATGCGGTTCCGACAATGGCCGCGGGCCGTCGCCTCCTATTTTCATGAGCGTCAACGCGGGTTGGGGTGGAGCTGTGCGCGGTGAGCGAGGCGGAGCTTGGCGAGGCTTGAGTTTTAATGCCGTAACGTGCGCCCCGCTGTCCGATCAGGTCCATTCACGATCGAACGATCTGTACCGCACGTCGACCCACTTCCGGAGTTCCCCAAAGCCTAACGCAAATTCAAGGCTTGGTGCACTCAGCGATCGATCGCGAAGTGCCCACTTGCAGACATCGGGCAAAAAAGACTTTCACAGTTGGGTCTCGCGGCGCAGACCCAACTCCAGCGCGTGCACGAATGCCGTCGCAATCGAGCCATTGCGGTCTAGTTCCGGGTTGAAGATCGTGACGTTAATGCCGACCGCCCTTCCGGACTCGGCCGCGGCCCGAAGGGTTCGCACTAACTCGTCCCATGACAGCCCACCGGGCATGCGGTAATCAACAGCCGGCATGATATGGTCGTCGAGCACATCTGCGTCGAGGTGCACCCAGAACCCGGCTATATTGGGCCGCGACAGATGCTCGACGGCGGTATCGGAAGCATTGGCGGCCCCTCGCTGGCGCACCTCGGAAAGATCCATCACCCTGATCGCGGTGTCCTCAATCCGTTGACTGCCGTGCGCTTCGGCGTCCTCGGCGTCACGGCGCCCGAATACGACGACGTCCTCGTCGCGCACTAATGGGCATCTGCCTTCAAGATCGGCCGTGACCTGAGGCCCGCGGCCCGTAACGAACGCAAGGTCCATCGACGCCGCCTCGCCATTCGGCTCGGCCTCTGGCTGGTAGAAATCAGCATGGCCATCCAGGAAGAGCAACCCGTAACGACCGCGGCGCCTAAGCGCGAGCATACAGCCGAGCATGATTGAGCAATCTCCGCCGAGCACGACCGGGAACTCCTCAGCATCCACCACCCGCCCGACAGTGTCGGCGAGGGCGGCCGAATAGTCGGCGATACCCTGCGGGTTGAGCAGGAGTGTTTCGGGGTCGCGGCGTTCGTCATAGGGTGGCGGCTCGACGCGGCCAGCCCGACGCGCTTGCAGGCGCTCGGCAATTCCCGCCGCTAGAAGCGCGTCGGGCAGCCTTTCGACGCCCCTCGGGAAAAGTCCAAGCACCGACGGCGCTTCGATGATCGCGAAGGCAGAACGAGCCATGGGTCGCGCTCCACTTGTTGAACTCGAATCTCGTCGTTAATTCACCGCGAAGGAGTCGCGTTTCCCGGATCGGCACCGCCGCCTCACTCCGCGGATAGAGCGACCGATTTTCCGATATATGTGGTCCTCTGAGTCGCCTCGACGAGAAAACGGCCGACACTCTTCCGGGAAATGCTCATCTGGCGGACTTCTCCGTCCGCCGAGGCGAAGAATCTTGTCTCCGCACCATCGGTCAAGTGGACGGGCTGGACGAGCACCCAGTCGAGGCCGCTGGCACGAACCTCTCGCTCCTGCAGCTCCGTGTCAGCGATCTGATCCCTCAGGATCAGCTGAAAGTATAGCCTCTCCACCAGCCGAAGCTTGTCGCGGGTCTCACCGACCCCATAGGAGGATTGAACCACCAGCTTGCGAATGCCGTGCTTCCGCATGGCGGAAATTACGTTTCGAGTTCCGATTGAACGCACGTTCATTGGCGTTCCGGAACTGCCCAAGAATTCGAACCCGAAACGGATTTTCGCTGATTCCCAGGACGACGATCACAGCGTCCTGTCCCCGAGCTGCACGCTCGATGTCCCCTGGGTTCATTGCATCTCCGTTGAAAACGTTCAGGCGATAGAGAGGGTATGGAGTTGGCTCGCATGCCGCGAGAAAACCGTGACGTCGTGCCCCGCGGACAACAGTCCCTCGACCGCTGCCCGCCCCGAACCACCCGTCGCGCCGACGACCAGAACTTTCATACGTGCGTTTCCATCCGCGGCTCCGATCATGCCTCGACATGTAGTGCCAAGCCGCCGCCGCGGCTAGAAGAGGCACTGGACAGCAATTCCCTACGGCGCTCTCCCGCTCCGCGTTCGCGTCGGCGTACTTGTCGTGGCGCTTCACGCCCGGCAAGGGGTCTAGTCTGCGACGCGGTTACTTGGTGACTCATGTCACTCTGCTCTGTCTATGAGGTCGCTGGTCCATTACCTTCGAGGTAATCGACAAACCTCGCCGGGTTCAACATTTTCGCGTCACAAGCCGGCTGGCGTCGGCTTCGTCTTTGCAAACCCAATTCGACGCCGCGCTGATCCGGCGAGTCGAAGCACAAGGAGCCAACATCATGGCCATGACCAACCAGACTATCACGCGCCGAACCGCCCTTGCCGCTGCCGTAGGAGCTATCGGCACGCTTGCGATATCGAATGGAAAGGCAGACGATAAATCGCCGCTGCGCGGTCCCTACAAGATTGAGGACTGGGGCAACACCTGGCGCAACCCGAGCAAAGCCCGCGTGCTGGCCAGAGTGCCTGCGATTGCCATGCCGGACATCGCCGGCTATTGGCCGCAGACGACGCGGCCGGTTCGCGGGCCGCAGGAGTATGCCAAGCGGATCGTTGATCTGCTCGACTTCATTCCCGACTTCCGCGCCGAACCAATCGAGCACGCGACGAACGGCGACGTCATGTTCGTTCGCTGGATCGCCAGAGGTACCGGCCCGAAGGGAGCGTTCGAAGCGGTCGGCGTGGATCGCATGATCGTTCCCAACGGCTACGTTGCGGAAAACCTCATCCTATCGGATCATCCGATCTTCGCGGACTTCGCCAGGCATGTGGGTGATTTCCGCGGTGAGTAGCGATATCGGCCGATCGCCCTTGAAAATCGGCACCCGGGAGATTTCGAGATGGCCGAAGAACTGCTGTCGAATCGCATCGCTCTCGTCACGGGCGGCACGGCCGGAATCGGTCGGGCGGCCGCGATCGGCTTGGCGGCCGCGGGGGCGCAGGTCGCCATTGCCGGTCGCCGGCGCGACGCCGGCGAGACCGCGGTTGACCTCATCAATGCCGGCGGAGGGAGGGCACGCTTCGTGCAGTGCGACGTGGAGAAGCCCCTCGATATCGAACAGATGGTGGGGCGGGTGCTTGAGCTTTTCGGCAGGCTCGATATCGCGTTCAACAACGCCGGGATACTCGGCGAAATGAACGCGATCGCCGATGAGACGCTCGACAACTACGAACACGTCTTCAACACGAACGTGCGTGGCACTTTGCTGTGCATGAGGGCCGAGATGCGTCACTTCGTCAGGCAGGGTGGCGGCGTGATCGTCAACAACACATCGATTTATGGGTCCAGCGGACTCGCCGGCTTCGGGGCGTACGTCGCCGCCAAACATGCGATCGAAGGCCTGACGAAGACCGCCGCGTTGGAGGGAGCGCCGCACGGCGTTCGGGTGAACGCGGTGGCACCGGGTTTCGTGCGGACCGATGTTAGGGCGCATCTGGACCTCGGCGAGGATCTCGACAAGCTCATGGTGGCGCAAACTCCGATGGGCCGGATCGCGGAGGCCGACGAGATCGCGAATGCGGTCGTTTTTCTGGCAGCGGATAGCAGCAAGTTTGTTACGGGCATAAGTTTGCGCGTTGACGGCGGATACGCGGCCAAATAAAGCGGGACCGGTGGTGCCGGCTGTCGTCGTGGAACGACCGAAACGCGGCCAGAGGTCGCGTTGCCGGCATTACCCGGCTTCAACGGTCGTATGACCCTGTCCAACTCCCCTCATGGCCGCCGCTGGAAGCGACGTTGAGGCCGCTACCCTTGCGCGATCTCGACCGCCTCGTCGGCCATTGCCGATGCGGCCAGGGCGCCTTCGGCCCAAAGCTCACCCTTGCCGCGGGCGATGTAGTAGTCCTTAGCCAGCGGCTTGGTCTTGCCGTTCTCTTACAGGAGCGCTTCGTCCTTGCGCACGATCACCGCACTGACATCGAGCGGCTCATTCGGCAACCCGCCATTGAGCATGGCGCGCGTGAATTTCTCGGCTTCCTCGGGGTGACCGTCGGTCACCGCGAACCCGAGCCGTCGGCCGCCTTGGGCCCCCTGTTGTGTGTTTAGGGGAAATTACCTCATGCGTCGGGTGCTCGACATTGATCTAACACAATGCGCTTCAAGCACAAGGTCAGGCGACGCAAGGGCGGAGCTAAATACAACCTATGCCGGGTTGCCTTTATTGCTGTTCCAGCACAACCGGTCCTCGCGAGCACCTTTCGTGCCATTTCTACCGGATTCCCGACTGCGTCGCGCGCGCCGAGGTCGAGATGCATCCCTCGATGCGTACCGGTTGACCGCCTCAGCCGGTTCCGTAATCGGGCCCAATTGGAGGTTCCTGTGATTGTCACGACTTTTCCAAGGACGGTGCGTGTTATCGAGCACACGTTGATACCGTTGAAAGACGGTACGACGCTGGCGGCCCGCATCTGGTTGCCAGGCGATGCCGAACAGAACCCGGTTCCTGCGATCCTGGAGTATCTCCCCTACCGCAAGCGCGACGGGACTTATGAGCGGGACGCGCTGACTCATCCGTATCTGGCCGGCCACGGCTACGCGGGCGTTCGCGTCGATATCAGAGGTTGCGGCGACTCGAATGGCTTGCTGTTCGACGAATATGCAAAACAAGAGCAGGACGATGGCGTGGAAGTGATAGCCTGGTTGGCGGCGCAACCCTGGTGCAGTGGCGTTGTCGGGATGATGGGAGTCTCCTGGGGCGGCTTCAATGGACTTCAGATTGCGGCGCGCCGCCCTCCGGCACTCAAGGCAATCGTAACCATCTGCTCGACTGACGACCGGTACGCCGACGATGTGCATTACATGGGCGGCGCGCTTCTTACGGCCGACGGACTTGAGTGGGGCTCGTTCCTTTTCGGCTCAATGTGCCTGCCGCCCGACCCAATACTTGTCGGCGATAGCTGGAGGGCGATGTGGTTGGAGCGCCTGGGGAACGTGCCGCTGTTCTTCGAACTTTGGCTGCAGCACCAGCGACGTGATGCTTATTGGAAGCATGGATCGGTATGCGAGGATTACGAGGCGATTCAATGCCCTGTGTACGCCGTCGGCGGCTGGACCGATGCCTATAAGAATGCAATTCCACGCCTTCTCGAGCGACTGACAGTACCTCGCAAGGGTCTCATCGGGCCGTGGGCCCATGGCTATCCGCATTTTGCACTTCCCGGCCCGCAGATCGGCTTTCTGCAAGAGATGCTTCGGTGGTGGGATTACTGGCTGAAGGGCATCGATACTGGTGTCATGGATGAGCCCATGCTGCGCGCTTGGATGACGGAAAGCGTGCAACCTGCGTCCCATCACAAGGCGTTGCCAGGCCGGTGGGTTGCTGAACCTTCATGGCCGCCGCCAGGAATGACACCCCAGCGCCTGTTCTTGACTGACGAGGGGCTGCGAAACGAAGTGGCACACTTCACCGCTCGTGCACTGTGCTCGCCGCAGACCGTCGGTAAATGTTCGGGAAGCTGGGTTCCGTTCGGTCGTGGACACGATCAAGCAGATGATCAACGGGAAGATGACGCGCGCTCGCTGGTTTTCGAGACGCCACCTCTCGACATGCCGGTCGAGATGCTCGGCGCGGCGATCGTTACGCTCGACGTGGCCTCGGACAAACCGATTGCGAACCTGGTGGTTCGATTATGCGATGTGCACCCGTCCGGTGAATCGCTGCGCGTTAGCTATGGCGTACTCAACCTCGCCCATCGCGACGGAGACGAAACGCCTGCGATGCTGGTGCTAGGGCAGCGCTACCGGGTGCGTATCAAGCTCAACGATGCAGGCTCGGTTTTCCCGGCCGGCCACAAGGTAAGGCTTGCCCTTTCCACGGCTTATTGGCCGATGATCTGGCCAAGTCCCGAGAAGGCGACCCTGCTCATTTTCGGTGGCACACTCGATCTGCCGGTGCGCCCACGCCAGGCCGACGCGCTGCTGTCGCCGCTGCCTGATCCCGAAGTCGGCGCCACCCGAGAAGCCGACGAGGCTCCGTCGCGGCGATATGCGTATCGAGCGCATCGATCGCATTGGCCTGGAATTGGGCAACGAGAGCAAATCCCGGTTTCACGTCGAGGAGGATGACCCGCTCAGCGCAGTGGCCGAACTACGACGAACCCAGACGATGTCGCGGGACGATTGGCAAATCCGCATCGAGACGCAGATGCGGCTCTCCTGCACGCGCAATGCTTTCCTGCTGCAGGGAGGTTTGCGCGCGTGGGAGGGAGCGAACGAAGTCTGTCACCGCGAATGGGAGCGCTCTATTCCTCGAGACTTTTTGTGAAAATGTAAGAGCCAAACAATGACCCGCCGGACTGCTGGCGGTCATGAGCACCGGCGAGCGCGTCACGGCCCAAGCTCCCTTTCGATCACGCCTTCGCTCACCCTGACGCCTTGGCAGCGTTGGCGCTGCCCCAGAGCGATCCGGGATTGATGCGCTCGGGACAGAGGGCGAGCATCCGATCATAAAGCTCTCGGGCGGCTCCGGTCAGTGTCGTGCGTTCATCACGAGACAAGCTGCTGGCCGCCGTCGATGTCGTACGTCGCGCCCGTGAGTGCTGTGTTGCTCATGATGTGAACGGCTAGCGCGGCGACGTCAGCCGGTCCGACGACGCGCCGGATGGGCAGCGTCGCGCGGAGCTCGTCGCGCCGCTTGTCGACGAAGCCTGCGGCGATCAGGTTGACGCGGATCGGCGCGAGCTCGAGCGCGAGGTTGGCGATGAGGTGGGGAACGCGACGGTGGCCGTCGAGGCGATTCCGAGGCCAGCTCGTGGGCGGCGTGCGCCCGTACCGCCCATGAATACCAGGGAGCCGGGCGGCCTGACCTTGTCGGCGGCGCCACGTGCGACCTCGAGCGCGAGCAGCAGGTGCTCGGTGAGGCCGCGTCGCGCCTCCTCTGGCGGCATTTCCAGGGGAGGCCCGTAGTGGGGAGCGCCGGCGGTGACCATCACGTGGTCGATCGGGGTTGGGAGATCCTGGAAGAACGACTGCAGGGAGGCCGGATCGTTGGCGTCGAAGGCCGCGGTGCGCTGCGCGTCGAGCTCGAGCGCTGCTCGCTTGAGGCGTTCAGGATTGCGCCGGTGAGGATGACGCTGGCGCCCTCGGCGCGGGCTCGCCGGGCGGTTTCCAGCCCGATGCCGGCGCTGCCGCCGATGACGACGACGGTCTGGCCGATCAGTTCCGGTTCGCGCTGGGTGGATACAGCAGTGGTTGCGGTGGTCATGATTCCTCCGGTGTGGTGCGGGCGACCACGGCAAGCGGCGGTCCTGCCTGTCCGGTTCCGATGATGATTGCGTCGTATTTCTGCATGTCTCTGACCTCCATGCCTCGGCGGGGCGCTTCTTCACCTCGAGGCCCTCGCGGCATCACGGTTATTTCCATATCCGTCGCGCGGTCTCGCACACCCTCTCGAGCTTACGTCTTTCGTCCTCGATGGAAAGGTCGTTTCCAACGATCGAAGAGGCAAAGCCGCACTGAGGGCTGAGCGCCAAGCGTTCCAGTGGCACAAAGCGGTTTGCTTCCGTGATGCGACGAATGAGGTCTTCCGGCGCCTCCATTTGCGGCCGCTTGGTACTAATCAATCCGAGGACCACCGTCTTGTCATCCGGGACGTGCCGGAGCGGTGCAAACGAGCCCGACCGATCATCGTCGTATTCGAGGAGAAGTCGCGTTGCACGGGTGCGCTGGAAAATCGGCCGGGCAATTGGCTCATAGTCGCCCTCGACGAGCCAACGGCCTTCTTGGTTGCCTCGACAGAGATGGATAGCGAAGGTCACGTCGGAAAATCCCGCCATGACGGCGTTGTCCAGCTCGATCCCGCGGCTCAACCACTGATCGAGCGTCCAGCCTCGCGATTCATAAAAGGTCCGGGTCTCAGGCGCGAGGAGCAGGGGATAGTGAGGCGCGTCGATCTGAATATAGGTGGCACCGAGGCGAACCAGCTCCGCGACTTCATCACGCAGGATCGCGACGACGTCGGAGAGGAAGTGCTCGAGGCTTGCATAGGCGGATTGGGAACGTTCCGGCCACCAGAAATTCACGAACAGGCTGGGGCTGGGCAGGGTTACCTTTGCGACGCGGCTTGTGTGGCAGCGTAGATAGACGAACTCCTCGGCGGCAAGATGCCGTTTGCGCACGAGCCTGCTGACCACGCCGAGATTGACCGGCCGGTCGCGGCGTCGCTCCCCGACGGCGACGTCGCCACGCCAATGGCCCCACAAGAATGCATTGATGTCCCAGGCGCCGAAGCCGTCGACAGCCTCGATCATCTGGCTCTGAAACGAAAGCCGCCGCATTTCGCCGTCGGTCACGATGTCGAGCCCCGCTGCCTCCTGGAGGAAAACGGCCTCATCGACAGCGCGATCTTCTATGGACTTGAATTGCGCGTGACTAAGACGCCCGGCCACCCAGTCGTCCCGCGCTTTGCGCAACGCGACCGGCCGGAGAAGACTGCCAACAACATCGGTGTGGGCCGTAATCATCGCAGCTCCGACGATCAGATCGAACAAAGCGCATCGATGCAATCTTGACGCTGGCACTTCCCCTGTTCGGCGGCGAAGAGTTGGCGGGTCACAAAACGAGATGGAGGACCAGTCTTCCCGAGCGTGTGCGAACACTGGTGACCCAATGGCCGTTCGCGACCTATCTGGTTCTCTAATCGGCCGTTCAGGGTCAGGCAACAAGGGGGATGACACGCCGCGGGTCCCGGCTGCCCCGACTGCGCAGGCGATCGCCGTCGATGCCGCCATCCACCACGACATGCGCGACATGGATGCCGAGCGGCCCGAACTCGCGCGCCATGCTCTGGGAGATCATGCGAAGGCCGGCCTTGGCGGCCGAGAAATGCGAAAACCCCGGCTTGCCGCGGACGCTGGCCGAAGCGCCGGTGAAGATCACAGTGCCGCGACCGAATGGCACGAGCCGGCGCGCAGCCTCGCGCCCGACCAGGAATCCGCTGAAGCAGCCGACGCGCCAGAAATCCTCGAACTGCTGCGCTGTTAGTTCGCGGAAATCGATGCGCTGATTATTGCCGGCATTTGCGACAATGAGGTCCGCGGGCTCGAGGCCGCCGCCCGGCGCCATCGCACGGTCGAACAGCCGCACGACATCCTGCTCGAGCGTCGCATCCGTCGCGATCGGTTCAGCGCTGCCACCCGCGGAAATGATCGTCTCGGCGACCTTGTTGATCTTGGCCGCCGTCCGCCCGGCGACGAGAACGTGATAGCCCTCCCGGGCGAACCGACGGCACAAGGCTGCTCCAAGCCCGCGTTCGGCTCCAACCCCCACAACGACTGCGCTGGGTTTGCTCATTTGCTTCTCGCTTTGAATGTTGGCTTGCGGTTGGTCGTAGCTCGCTTTGGTACCGATGATGCCGCGTTCTCGACAGCCTCATAGCGCTGCCGCGTCCGCGGTCCGGCGGCGGGTCCAGCGGCGAGCGTGTAAGCGGGTTCGTCGACGGGGCGACCGGTGGCGGGATCGGTAAGGATGGGATCGACGGCCGCGCCGGTCTTGCGATTGACGAGAATGACGCTTGGACCTTCAGGCGCGAAGTGCTTGTTGCCCCAGGCCATAAGCGAGAAGAGCACGGGTCGCAAGTCACGCCCGCGCGCGGTCGGCACGTATTCGTCGCGCGGCGGATGTTCGCTGTAGCGGCGGCGTTCGAGCAGACCGGCCTCGACCAGCGCATTGAGCCGCCGCGTCAGCATGTTCGGCGCGATGCCAAGGCTCTTCTGGAACTCGTCGAACCGCCTCATTCCATGAAGGGCGTCGCGCATGATGAGCATGCTCCACCATTCACCCACGCGCTCCAGGCTGCGGGCGATCGGACAAGCCATTTTTTCAAAGCTCTTGCGCTGCATTGACATAACGTAGGGCAGTAACTATCATTATGCAAGCTACTCGCCAAACGATCTCAAAAGTCCAGGACGTTCCATGTCCGTGCCCTCCTCGCATTCAGCCCCCAAGCCGCAACAGCGAAGCTTCTGGATCGCCGTGATCTGCGGGGCCGTGATCCTCACCATCGGGATCGGCGCGCGCCAAAGCTTCGGCATCTTTCAGAAGCCGATCGCAGCCGATCTCAACGTGGGGCGCGAGCTGTGGTCCTTCGCCAACGCGCTGGCGATGCTGCTGATGGGCGCGTTCTCACCGTTCGCCGGCAACATCGCGGACCGCTTTGGCACGGCGCGGACCGTCGCCGCCGGCGGTGTGCTTTACGTCATCGGCATGTTCATGATCGCGTTCGCGACCGAAGGCGTCATGCTCACGCTCGGAAATGTGCTGTGCGGCATCGGCATGGCGGCCGCGGGGTTCGGGCCGATCTTCGGCTCCATCAGCCGGCAGACGCCGCCCGAGCAACGCTCGGTCGCGCTTGGTGTCGCGACCGCCGGCGGATCGTTTGGTCAATTCGCCATCGTGCCGTTCGCGTCGCTGCTGCAGTATCGGCTCGACAACTGGCATACGACCATGTTCATCCTCGGCGCGATGTCGATGGTGATGGTGCCGCTCGCCTTCGGACTGCGGGAACAACGTGCCGCGGCCCCAAGGCCCGGCGCGACGATCCCGCAAGGCAGCAAAGACGCGCTGCAGGAGGCGTTCCAGACGCAAGGCTTCTGGCTGCTCACCATCGGGTTCTTCGTGTGCGGCTTCCACGTGACATTTATCGGGCTCCATCTCCCCGCGTACATTTCCGACAAGGCGGTCGGCATGTCGTTCTTCGGCACGCCGGTTTCGGCCCTCGAGCTCGGAGGCTGGGCGATCGGCCTTGTCGGCCTGTTCAACATCGCCGGCTCGTTGATCTGGGGCTGGCTCGGGAGCCAATATCCGAAGAAGGACATGCTGGCGCTGCTTTACGCCTTGCGCGCGCTCGCATTCGTGATGTTTCTCGCTTTGCCGCTGTCGTCGGTTTCGGTGCTGCTGTTCTCGGCGTCGCTCGGGTTCCTCTGGCTCGGTACCGTTCCGCTGACCAGCGGCCTCGTCGGTTACATGTTCGGTTCGGCGCACATGTCGATGCTATGGGGTATCGTGTTCTTCAGCCATCAGGTCGGGAGCTTCCTGGGCGGCTGGGGCGCCGGCCGGCTCTACGACCTCCAGGGCAACTACGACCTGATGTGGCGGATCTCGGTCGGGGTCGGTGTGTTTGCCGCCGTGATTCACTGGTGCATTCGCGAGCGACCGGTGCCGCGGCTCGCGCAGGCGGCAGCGCCGGCATGAGCACTAACGGCACGCGCACCCGAAGCGGCCGCGTTGCTCGGCTCGTCCGGAACACGCGTGCCGAGCAGACAAGTCCAGCCGCCGAACCGCCGTCCGCCAACCCGCCCTATTGGCTGCTGTGGTCGACCGGAATCGTCGCCTTTGTGCTCTGTATCGTCGCGTTCGTGTTGTGGGGCATCAACGGCGCCAGCACCCTGTTCGATATGATCGTTGCCTTTTGCACTTGAACGTCGCGGCTGGCTGTCGTGCGCTTCTCGCGCCGATGACTGGCCCGTCTCGTAGCGTACAGAAAAGGAGTTGCTCCATGACCACGCATGATGTCGTCCTCTGCAGCCCGGTCCGTACCGCGATCGGCGCTTACAACGGTTCTCTCAAGACGATCCCCGCGCCCGATCTCGGTGCCGCGGTGGTGCGCGAGACGCTGAGGCGCTCGGGGCTCGACGCCGCATCGATCGGCAGCGTGGTGATGGGCAACGTCATCCAGGCCGGCAACAAGATGAATCCGGCCCGGCAGGCTTCGATCGGTGGCGGCGTGCCGGTTTCTGTTCCGGCCATGACGGTGAATCGTGTTTGCGGCTCCGGAGCGCAGGCCATTGTCACGGCTGCGCAGCAGATCGCGACCGGCGAGATCGACGCCGCCATCGCGGGTGGCATGGAGAACATGGACCGCGCGCCGTACCTGATGGACGGGGGCCGCTGGGGCTACCGCATGGGTCCCGCCGAGATCCATGACAGCATGCTTCGCGACGGCCTCGACGATGCCTTCTCGGGCAAGCATTCGGGCTGGCACACGGAGGATCTCGTCACCCAGGCGCAACTCACCCGCGCGGTGCAGGACCGCTTCGCCGCGCGCTCGCAGCAGCGTTTCAGCGCCGCCCAGAAGGCGGGCAGGTTCGCGCACGAGATCGTTGCGGTCGAAGTGCGAGGCAAGAAGGGCATCGAGGCGTTCGCCGTCGACGAGGCGCCGCGGCCCGACACGACGATCGAGGTGCTGGCCAAGCTCCGTCCAGCCTTCCGCGAAGGCGGAACGATCACGGCCGGCAACGCGCCCGGCCTCAATAGCGCCGCAGCCGCGATGATCGTTGCCGATCGCGCTTTCGCCGAAACCAGATCGGTCGAACCGATGGCGCGGCTCGTCTCTTACGGTGTCGCCGCCGTCGAACCCGGCATGTTCGGTCTCGGCCCGGTCCCGGCCGTCCGCAAGGCGCTGGAACGGGCCGGATGGAAGCTCGCCGATGTGGAGCGCATCGAGATCAACGAGGCCTTCGCGGCCGTGCCGCTCGCGGTCGCGCAGGAGCTCGGCCTGCCGGAGGACATCATCAATGTGGAAGGGGGAGCCATTGCGCATGGTCATCCGATCGGCGCGACCGGAGCCGTGCTCACGACCCGCCTCATTCACTCCATGCGGCGTGATGGTCTCAAGCGCGGCATGGTCACGCTGTGCATCGGCGGTGGCCAAGGCATCGCGCTGGCCATCGAGACGATCGCGTAGGTGGCAACGAGAAGGTAACGTATAGGCGCTCGTGCCAACCACCTTCGAAAGGAGACTGAAAATGCCGGTAGCCAAGATTCACGTACGCGAGGGACAATACGACGAGGCCCGTCTCGGTAAGGTATCGAGGGCGGTTCAAAATGGGCTCATAAGCGCATTGGGCATTCCGCCCGACGACTTCTTCCAGATCATTCACATCCTGCCTCGAGGCCAATTTCTGCATACGCCGTCATTCCTCGGCCTCGAATATTCGGATGACCTGATTCTGTTGGAGGTGACTTTCATCTCCGGTCGTTCCAGAGAGAAGCGACTGGGATTATTGAAGGCCCTGAACGACGGAGTGGTCGCGGCTGCCGGGATCTCTCCGGATGATCTCTTGATCACGCTCTACGAGGTCCCTGGCGAGAACATTTCTTTCGGCCGGGGCCTTGCTCAGCGCGCCCATATCTCGGATAAAACTCTGGAAGTTGCGTAGGAGGACCGAAGATGAAAACCCATGGATCAGCCGTCTGGCAGGGCGGAATCAAGGACGGCAAGGGCGCCATCTCGACCAAGAGCGGCGCGCTCAAGGCTTATCCCTATGGCTTCAGCAGCCGCTTCGAGGGCAAGCCCGGCACCAATCCCGAAGAGCTCATCGGCGCGGCGCACGCTGGATGCTTTACGATGGCTCTGTCGCTGATTCTTGGCGAGGCCAAGCTCACCGCCGAGCACATGGAGACCACGGCCGAGGTTACGCTCGACAAGGTGGCCGACGGCTTTGCCATCACCGCCGTCCATCTGACCTTGAGAGCCAAGGTGCCCGGCGCCGACCAGGCAAAACTCGAAGAGCTTGCCGCCAAGGCCAAGGCCGGTTGTCCGGTTTCCAAGCTGCTCAACGCCAACATTACCCTGGACGCCACGCTGATCGATTGATCAGCGGCGGCAAATCTGCATCTGCTCGAAGACTAGCCAAGGGGTCAGCTCGCGTCTGTCCGTTCGCCGACTTGCCGCGATGCGTTTCGACAGGCCGCCCACCCGGAGGCATTTAGAGCGCAGGCCGGTTGGCAGGTCCTTGGGCCAGTCCTGAATTGTCGTCATCGTTAACCCTTCGTCTCAGCCCCCAACTGCCAAGGATGCCCCCATTTTCAAAATTTTCTGCGCGGAGGGGACCGTCCAGAAACCAAATTTTGCGCGGAGGTCCTACTCTGGCTCCAGCTGCGAAAGTCCACGCCCGGCTCAGTCGATTTTGAGAGCGGATGGAGATCGAGGCAGCATCAGCGCCCGAGGCCCCGAGGCGCTGCCGCCCGAGGTCGCGGTGCCGGTAGGGTCGGGTTGTGAGCACCAACCTGCCGTCAGGACGCAGTTCGGCGCGCGCTGCCGCTCACGCGTGGCGATGCCGTTTGAGCCGCAGCGAGAGGCCGACCAGCAGGATGCCGAATACGACCGAATAGGCGCCGATTGCCCAAACGAGACCGAGCGCACCGGCTCCCGGCGCCACCAGCACAATGATCCCGAAGATCACCGACATGGCGCCGGCGAGGATCAGCCACCATTCGTTGTCGATTTCCTTGCGCAGCTTGATCGCGCCGATGATTTCGAAGATGCCGTGCACGATCGCCCACGCCCCGATGAAGACGAGCAGCACCAGCGCCGTGATGCCCGGCCACAGGAAGGTCGCCAGCCCGCCGCGATGCCGGCGAGTCCCACCACGATCAGCCACCAGGTGGGGACCGGATTCGCGCCGCCGGTGAAGGCGGCGATTAAGGCGAACGCGCCATCGACCAATGCATAGGCGCCGTACAACAGCACATGCGGTAGGGCCGAAATCCGAGGCCAGAGGTTGACAGAACCACTTGATTTGCCACTGCGTGCGGCTGTATGGCTTCGGAGTGACGGCGGGCCGACGCTTTCGTGTGATCTATCACATGAGAGCCCTTGCTGCGGAAACCCCACCACGGCTGAGCCGCTGACGGCATCGTGGATGGCGCGGCAGTGCCGCACGATGTTGTCGTGCGCGTCCACGATTGCTTGAGAGGCGTGTCGATTTCGTAGAAACAGATGTGGCCACGAAGCTCGTAATGCCGGCATCGATGCTAAAGCCCCTCACCTCGTCATCGTGTTAGATCGGCGAGCGCCGCCTTCTGTCGCCGCGGTCGTGGGGACGCGCCAATGGCTCGAAGCCCAGCGTCGAGAGCCTGGCGGTACCAGATCGGGCGCGGCCCGTCGTTGAAGAGTGCCGCGCATGACCCCAAGCAAGATGCCCATGCCGATGTCGGCCGCCAGCTCTATATCCTGCATGGTCAAGCGCCCCTGAGCCCTCGCCTCGGCGAGATCCGTCTTGAGATTGGCGCGAACGCTCCGGGCAAACTCGGTCGGAGCCTGCGCGCTCCGGACCACGAGCCGCGCCCAAACGGGGTCCGCGATCGCCTTTTCCACGAATTGGGTGAAGGCGAAGGATATGCGCGCGATAGGATCTGGCATGCCGAGCCTGGCCGGCGCCAGCAGGTCGTCAAAGCTCTCCACGAGCTTCTCGCCCACGGCGGCGGCCAACTCCTCGATGCTTTGGAAGTGGTAGTAGAACGTCCCCTTCGCGACGCCGGCGGCCTCCACGACGGCATCCACCGTGAGCGCCTCGGGTGGCCGCTCAGCGAGAAGCATCGCGCCGGCCTCCACGATTTGTGCCCGTGTCCTGGCACGCTTCTCCCGTCCGATCTCCGCCCTGCGCGCTAAGTCGATTCTCGCCATTCGCCATCCTCATTGCACGATTGCGATTTTCTCATATTGACTATTTAGTCGATTTGGACTAAATAGTCAATACGAGATGGGCCGGTCAAGAGGTCGGCCCTCCTCATCGATTACGGCAACTCGCCGTTCTGGGCCGGAGGCCCCGCCTATGCCGATGGTTCTGTTGAAGTCCCGCAGGGCTCTCGCATTCGCCATGCTCGGTTTCGTCTTCGAGGCCCTGTGCGTCCTCGGCCGAGCACCGGGCGCGATCGAGCTCCGCACACCTATAGCCGATGCGGCGTTCGTGCTCGATCGGCCGCAAGAGTCGAACCGGTCTCGGCTCGCAAGCGCTGCGGCATCGCTCGCATGATCCGTCGAGTCGAGCCGACCGCCAACCCGAGATCCTCTCCAAGCAGCTCTCCCTACTCTCGTCGAAAGGCCGGAGGCCTGCCATGCGCCTATCATCAGGACCGTTCCTGTGCGCTTGCGTCGCCTGCGTTTATCTCGCGGGCTGTTCCGAAGAAAAACCAGCCGCGCCCGCGGCTGCGCGGCCGGCGCGTGTCGTCGCCGTCACGCCGCATAAGCACGCCTTCGTGGCCCAAGGCGCCGGCCGCATCCAGTCGCGCTACGTGAGCCAGGTGGGGTTCGAGGTGGGCGGCCGCCTCACCTCGCGCGATGTCGACGTCGGCGCCGTCGTGAGGAAGGGCCAGAAGCTCGCCCAGCTCAGTGCCGTCGACTACCAGAACAAGGTGACCGCCGCCGAAGCCGACCTCACCGCGGCGAAGGCAGCGGTCGCGCAGGCCGCGCCGCAGGAGGAGCGCTACCGCATCCTGCTCGCGAAGCAGATCACGACGCGCCCCATCTACGAGAATGCGCTCAAGGCGTTGCAGAGCGCCGAAGCGCAGGTCCAGTCAGCCGAAGCCAATCTTCGCATCGCGAAGAACCAGCTGAGCTACACCGAGCTCCTTGCGCCCGACGACGGCGTCGTGACGGCGACGAACGCCGACCCGGGCCAGGTCGTTGCCGCAGGCCAGAAGGTGGTCGAGATCTCCCGCAGTTCGGAGCGCGAGGCGGTCTTCGCCGTGGCCAGCGAGCATGTCGCCCATGCAAAGCTGGGCATGCCCGTCAAGGTATGGGTGCAGGGCCGGCCTGAGATCGCGGTCATCGGCTCCATCCGCCAGATCTCGCCCGAGGCCGACAGCACCACCGGAACCTACGAGGTGAAGGTGGCTCTGCCTTCGCCGCCGCCGGAGATGCGCCTCGGCGCCGTCGTTGTCGGGCGTGCCGAAACCGAAGGCCCGGAGGTGATCAGCGTGCCCTCGAACGCCCTGCTGCAATCGGGTGATGGGCCGCAGGTCTGGGTCGTTGCCGAGGACGGCACGGTGCATCGCCGGGCGGTCGAGCTCCTCGAGTTCAGCGCGGATTCCGTCGTCGTCAGCCGCGGCCTGTCGGCCGGCGAGAAAGTCGTGACCGCCGGTGTCAACTCGCTGGCCGAAGGTCAGCCGGTGAAGCCCGAGATGGAGGGCAAGTCCGGTGTCAACTCGCTGGCCCAAAGTCAGCCGCTGAAGACCGCGATGGAGGGCAAGTGATGACGCGCTTCAATCTTTCCGAATGGGCGGTCAACAACAAGGCGATCGTCGTATTCTTCATGCTGCTCTGCGCCGTCGCCGGCGTCAGCGCCTATGAGCGGCTCGGCCGGCAGGAGGACCCTGACTTCTCCGTGCAGACCATGGTCGTCCAGGTCGCCTGGCCGGGCGCGACCGCCCTCGACACCCTGAAGCAGGTGACGGACCGGCTCGAAAAGAAGCTCGAGGAAACTCCGCGTCTTGATTACATCAAGAGCTACACGAAGCCCGGCCAGTCGACCATCTTCGTGTATCTGAAGGAATCCACGCCCAAGCGCGACCTCCCGGACATCTGGTATCAGGTCCGCAAGAAGGTCAGCGACATCCAGGCCACCTTGCCGAAAGGGGTGGTTGGGCCCTTCTTCAACGACGAGTTCGGCGACGTCTTCGGCATCATCTACGGCATCACCTACGATGGCTTCACGCCGCGCGAGGCGCGCGACTTCGCCGAGACGGCTCGCGCCGAGTTCCTGCGCTCGCCGGACGTCGGCAAGGTCGAGATCTTCGGCGACCAGGACGAGAAGATCTATCTCGACTTCTCGCCGCAGAAGCTCGCGAACCTCAAGCTCAGCCTCGATGACGTGCTCACGGCGATCGCCCAGCAGAACGCCGTAGTGCCCTCCGGCGTCATCAACACGGCGCGCGAGAACGTGCTCGTCGACGTCACCGGCGCCCTCCTGACCCCGCAGAGCATCGCCAACCTCAACCTTTGGGTGAACGGCCGCTTCTACAAATTGACCGACATCGCCGAGGTCCGTCCCGGCTACAGCGATCCGCCCACCAAGATGTTCCGCGTCAACGGCAAGCCCGCCATCGGCATCGGCGTCAACATGGCCTCGGGCGGCAACAATCTCACCTTCGGCGAGGGCCTCCACGAAGCGGCCCGACGCTTGATGCAGCGCCTGCCCATCGGGATCGAGCTCAACCTCGTCTCGGACCAGCCTGAGGTCGTGAAGGAGGCTCTCGGCGGCTTCACCAAGGCGCTCTTCGAGGCGATCGCCATCGTCCTCGTGGTGAGCTTCCTGAGCCTCGGGCTGAGGGCTGGGGTCGTCGTTGCCCTGTCCATTCCGCTCGTGCTCGCCATCGTCTTCGTGAGCATGAAGGCCATGGACATCAGCCTGCAGCGCATCTCTCTCGGCGCGCTCATCATCGCCCTCGGCCTTCTGGTCGACGATGCCATGATCACCATCGAGATGATGATCTCGAAGATCGAGGAGGGCATGGAGAAAGTGAAGGCGGCGACCTTCGCCTATACCTCCACCGCCTTCCCCATGTTGACCGGCACGCTGATCACCATCTTCGGCTTCCTGCCGATCGGCTTCGCCGACAACAACACCGGGCAATACACCTTCTCGCTCTTCGCCGTCATCGCCGTGGCGCTCGTCGCCTCCTGGTTCGTGGCCGTCATCTTCGCCCCGGTGATCGGGCTGGTCGTGCTGCCCTCGCGCATGAAGGCGCATCACGCGGCTGAGCCCGGCCGCTTCATGCGCGCTTTCGGCTGGGTGCTCGGCTCCAGCATGCGGCATCCCTGGCTCACCATCACCGCCTCGCTCGTCGCTTTCGGCGCCTCCGTCTATGGCCTGGGCTTCGTGCAGCAGCAGTTCTTCCCGGCTTCGAACAGGCCGGAACTCCTGGTGACGATGTCCCTGCCGAAGAACGCCTCGATCGCGGCAACCCAGGCGCAAACGGAGCGGCTGGAGAAGGCCCTCGCGAGCGACCCCGACATCTCCCGTTTCTCCTCCTATGTCGGCGGCGGCGCCATCCGCTTCTACCTGCCGCTCGACGTGCAGCTCGACAACGACTTCATGGCGGAGATTGTGGTCGTCGCGAAGGACCTCGAAGCCCGCGACCGGGTGCTGGCGAGGCTTGAGACGCTGTTCGCCAATGACTTCCCCGATGTGACCGCCCGCATCTCGCGTCTCGAACTCGGTCCGCCCGTGGGCTGGCCCGTGCAGTATCGGGTGAGTGCACCGACGACCGATGAGGCGAGGCACTATGCCGACCAGGTCGCGAATGCCCTGCGCGCGTCCGGCCTCGTGCGCAACGTCAACTACGACTGGGCCGAGAAGAGCAAGGAGCTGCGCATGGTTGTCGACCAGGACCGGGTCCGCCAGGCCGGGCTCAGCTCCGAGCAGCTCGCCCAGGCCCTCAACCGGGTGATCACCGGCACGACGGTCACGCAGGTCCGCGATTCGATCTATCTCATCGACGTCGTAGCGCGGGCCGAGAGCGGCGAGCGGTCAAGCATCGAGGCCCTGCGCAACCTCCAGATCACGACGCCGACGGGCGCCTCGGTGCCCCTGCGCGAGCTCGCAAGATTCCAGTACGAGCTCGACGAAGGCTACGTCTGGCGCCGCGGCCGCCTGCCCACCATCACCGTGCAAGCAGAGCCGCTGCCGGGGTTGGAGCCGGCCTCCGTGAACCAGCGCATCGGCGGCGCGCTGGAGGCCCTGCGCGCGTCCATGCCGGCGGGTACGCTCCTCCAAGTCGGCGGCACGGTCGAGAAGAGCGAGCAGAGCAACGCGGCTCTCCTCGCGCAGGTCCCGCTCATGATCGCGCTCATGCTCACTGTGCTGATGTTTCAGCTCGGGAGCTTTCGTCAGCTGGCGCTCGTGATCAGCGTAGCCCCGCTCGGTCTCATCGGCGTCGTCGCGGCGCTGCTCACGACCGGCACGCCCATGGGCTTCATCGCGATACTCGGCGTCGTCGCCCTTGCCGGCATGATCATCCGCAACTCGGTGATCCTCGTCGATCAGATCGAGCACGAGCGGGCGCGCGGCGTCGATCCCTGGGAGGCGGTGATCGACGCGACCAAGCACAGGTTCCGGCCGATCATGCTCACGGCGGCCGCGGCGATCCTCGGCATGATCCCGATCATGCACGACGTGTTCTGGGGGCCGATGGCCTACGCCATCGTCGGCGGACTCGCCGTCGCCACCGCGCTGACCCTCGTCTTCCTCCCGGCCCTCTATGTCGCCGTCAACGGCATCCGGGAGAAGGACGAGCCGGCGGCCGCGCCGGATGTGGCGGCCGAGCACAGCCTCGCGACAGCAAGTCGCATAGCGCCATTGTCACGCAAAGGAAGACCATACCATGAATGTTCAATTCCACCCGGATTTGCACTGACAGCCGAACGGCGCCTCCCGTTCGAATGTGTCGCGCTGGTTTTGCAAGGTGGAGGCGCGCTCGGGGCCTACCAGGCCGGAGTCTACGAGGCCCTTGCTGAGGCCAACATCAATCCCGACTGGGTCGCCGGCGTCTCCATCGGCGCCATCAACTCAGCCATCATCGCGGGAAACGAGCCGGCCGAGCGGGTCGCGAAGCTGCGCACCTTCTGGCAGGAGATCACCGCCAACCCGCTGCTTGACTGGGTTGCCGCCGCCGACGCCCTCGCTCCGAAAGGCAACTTGCCGCGCACGCTCTTCAACCAGCTTGAGCGCGACCTACGCCCTCATCGCGGGCGCCGCGGGCTTTTTCACGCTTCGGCAGCCCGCTCCCTGGCTGCACCCGAACGGCGCTCTTGAGGCCACGAGCTTTTACGAAACCAAGCTCCTGAAGAGCACGCTCGAGCGGCTTGTCGACTTCGACCGGATCAATGCCGGCGAGATGCGCTTCAGCGTCGGCGCGGTGAACGTGCGCACCGGCAATTTCGTCTACTTCGACAACGAAACGCATACGATCCGGCCCGAGCACGTGATGGCGAGCGGATCGCTTCCGCCCGGCTTTCCGGCGGTGGAGATCGAGGGCGAGTTCTACTGGGACGGAGGCCTCATCTCGAACACGCCGCTGCAGTGGGTCGTCGAGCAAGGCCCCCGCCAGGACACGCTGGCCTTTCAGGTGGATCTCTGGAGCGCGCGCGGCGAGGTTCCTGGCAATTTGGCCGACGTCGTGATGCGCCAGAAGGAAATCCAGTATTCGAGTCGCACGCGCGCCAACACCGATCAGTTCAAGCAGCACCAGCGCGCCCGAAAGACGCTCGCGAGCCTTCTCTCAAAGCTGCCGGCGGACCTGCTCGCCAGCGAGGAAGCGAGGATGCTGAGCTCGATCGCCGACCAGAAGGTCTACAGCCTCGTCCAGCTGATCTACCGCTCCAGGCACTATGAGGGGCACTCGAAGGATTACGAGTTTTCCCGGCTGTCCATGGAGGAGCATTGGCGCGCCGGTTATCACGACGCGGTGCGCACGTTGCGCCATCCCGAGGCCCTGCAGCGGCCCCGCAATCAGGAAGGCGTCAGCACGTTCGATCTTGCCGTGGACGGGCGGGAATAGCGCGCAAACCAGCCCCACAGACCGTTCAATCAACCACAGGAGATTTCAGCTATGCACGAAGACACCGTGCGGACGAGGGCGTTCGCGATGCCGCTGAGCAGCCCGGCCTATCCGATCGGGCCGTATCGCTTCCGCAACCGCGAATATCTGATCATCACCTACCGGACCGACCCGCACAAGCTGCGCGAACTCGTCCCGGAACCGCTTCAGGTGCGCGAACCTCTGGTGAAGTTCGAGTTCATTCGCATGCCGGACTCGACCGGCTTCGGCGACTACACGGAAAGCGGACAAGTTATCCCGGTCTCGTTCCGGGGCCGCAAGGGCAGCTACAGCCACTGCATGTTTCTCAACGACCACCCGCCCATTGCCGGCGGACGCGAGCTGTGGGGCTTTCCCAAGAAGCTTGCGAGTCCCACGCTCCGCACGGAGATCGACACCGTGGTGGGCACGCTCGATTACGGCCCGATCCGCGTTGCGACCGGCACCATGGGCTACAAGCACAGAGCCGCCGATCTTGCATCCGTGAAGGCCTCGCTCGCGGAACCGAACTTCCTGCTCAAGATCATCCCCCATGTCGACGGCACGCCACGCATCTGCGAGCTCGTCGAGTACCACCTTGAAGACGTCGATCTGAAGGGGGCCTGGACCGGCCCGGCATCCCTGAGCCTCTGGTCGCATGCGCTGGCCCCGGTCGCGGAGCTGCCAGTCCTGGAGGTGGTCTCAGCGATGCACCTCGTCGCCGACCTGACGCTCGCGCTCGGCGAGGTCGTGCATGACTACCTAGCGCAATCCGAAGCTCTCATACCGGAAAGGAAGAACCCATGAACTTGCATAGCAAAGCTTTATCCAGCGAGCCCGCTGCGAGCACCGCCCGCCAGGGCCGGCTTGTGGACAAGGTCGCCGTGATCACGGGCGCCGCGAGCGGCATCGGCAAGGAGATTGCGCTCGCCTTCGCCCGCGAGGGCGCAAAGGTGGTGATCGCAGATCTCGATCAGAAGGCGGCGCAGGAAACGGCCTCCGAGATCGATCCGCTCGTGCAACGCGCGCTCGGGGTCGCGATGGATGTGAGCAACGAGGAGCAGGTCGAAGCCGGCATGGCACGGGTGATCGAAACCTTCGGGCGCCTCGACATCCTGATCAGCAACGCCGGCGTCCAGATCGTCGCCCCGCTCGTCGAGTTCGAGTTCGCAAAATGGAAGAAGCTGCTCTCCATCCACCTGGATGGGGCCTTCCTGACGACCCGTGCCGCCCTGCGGCAGATGTATCAGGCAGAAGAGTGGCAGCATCATCTACATGGGGTCCGTGCACTCGAAGGAGGCATCACCCCTGAAGGCTCCTTACGTCACTGCCAAGCACGGTCTGGTCGGCTTGGCCAAGGTCGTGGCGAAGGAGGGGGCGGCGCATGGAGTCCGTGCGAACGTGATCTGCCCTGGCTTCGTCCGCACGCCGCTGGTCGAGAAGCAGATCCCGGAGCAGGCGCGCGAGCTCGGGATCTCGGAGGCGGACGTCGTCAAGACGGTCATGCTGAAGGAGACCGTCGACGGCGAGTTCACGACCGTGCAGGACGTGGCGGAAGTAGCGGTATTCCTGGCGGCTTTCCCATCGAACGCGCTCACCGGCCAGTCGGTCGTGGTCAGCCACGGATGGTTCATGCAGTAGACGCTTCGGAGAGGCTAGGCTTGGTGGTCATCATCGGCAGCAGCCGAGGCGGGGTTGCGCATATATCGCGCGCCGGAATCTGGGTGTCGTGGGCTGGAATGCTGCCCCGCGCGCCAGTTTTTCGAAAACGGCCTTTCCAGAAGCGCAACGACATCTACCCTTGGCCAAACTGCCGGTTCCACAAATCCTCGGATCTCCGCTAAGGCCCTGCTCCGCGTGAAGGTGCTGGGCCTGCAATATATCACACGCGGATTTAACTCGCGCAGGCGGGCACCCTAGCAGAGGCTCTTCCCTGCATCGTCTAAGCATTGGCTTAGATCCGCCAGCCAGAAGCCAATCCAGCGCTACCCACGCGTAATAGACCGCGGCGTCCGACATCGCGATGCTTTGCGGCACGTAGGGACAGGCCGAGAACGGCAGGATGCCGTCCGCCCCGGCGGCTGTTGCTGCAGATCCCTGCAATGAGAATCGCGAGTCGGATCAATGATCGCCTGCTCAGTTGCATTCATTCATCGGTTGACCTCCGCAGCTTCCGTCGTGGCGGTCGCTTTTGGTCTGGTGGCCTGCAAGCAAGAGACGAAACGATCGGAGAATCCTCCGACCGTGGTGCAGGTCGAGACCGTCACTCTGACCGAATACGCGCCGACCGTTCGCCTTACGGGCGACATCCGCGCCGAGGTTGAGAGCGATCTATCCTTTCGGGTCAGCGGCCGGATCATCGAGCGCACAGTTGACGTCGGCGACCACGTGACTGCCGACCAGGTGCTGGCCCGACTCGACCCACAGCAGCAACAGGCGACGGTGACCGCGGCCGAGGCCGCCGTCCAGGCCGCCGAGGCCGTGCTCCGCCAGGCGACATCCACCTACGAACGCCAGAAGGCGTTGCTCGCCAAGGGCTTCACGACCAAACGGGACCATGACGCAGGCCGAGGAAGCCTACCGCACGGCCCAAGCCTCGCTCGATGCGGCACAGGCCCAGCTTGGCACAGCCCGCGACCAGCTTTCTTACACCGTCCTGCGGGCGGGCGTTCCCGGCGTCATCACCGCCCGCAATGCCGAGACGGGGCAGGTCGTGCAGGTCGCACAGAGCGTTTTCTCGATCGCGCAGGACGGCCCGCGCGACGCGGTGTTCCACGTCTACGAGTCGATCTTCACCAACGAACCCGGCGAGCCCGCCATCGAGCTGACGCTGGTGTCCGATCCGGCTGTGAAGGCAAAGGGCACCGTTCGCGAGGTCTCTCCGACGGTGGAGGCGTCCAGCGGAACCGTCAGGGTCAAGGTCGGCATCGAGAAATCCGCCGGCAGCGATGACTCTCGGCGCCGCCGTCATCGGCGAGGGCCGGTTCCAGCCTTGCAAGCTCGCAGTCATCCCGTGGAGCGCCGTTTCCAGCGAAAGCGGCCAACCGGCAGTGTGGACCGTCGATCCCCAGACCAGGACAGTGTCGCTGAAGCCGATCACCATCGAAGCTTATGAGACCGGGAAGGTGGTCGTGCGTGAGGGGCTCCAGCCCGGCGACGTCATCGTGACCGCGGGAGCACAGTTCTTGCGGCCCCGGCAGCTTGTTGCGTTCAGCGAAGGAGCGGCCCTATGAAACGGATCCTGATATCCCTGGCCGCAGTCGGCCTCCTCGCCGCCTGCGAGGAACAGCAGCACGCGGAGGCGCCGGCACCCCGACCCGTTCTCACCGTCGTCGTCGCCCCGCAGACTGCGCGGACCGTCGGCTTCGCCGGAACCGTCGAGCCCCGGTACACGTCCGATCTCGGCTTCCGGGTCCTCGGGCGCATCATCAGCCGTGACGTCAATGTCGGCGAAGTCGTCAAGAAGGGGCAGCGGCTGGCCGCGCTAGACCCCGTCGCCTTCCAGCTTGCGGTGCGCTCGGCGCAAGCGGACCTGGCGAGCGCCACCGCGCAACTGGAGAATGCGGCTGCGACCGAAACCCGCAAGCGTACGCTGCTTGAGAAGGACGTTGCCACCAAGGCGGAGTTTGAGGCCGCCGAGCAGGCCCGCGAGTCCGCGGCGGCGGCGCGTCACGCGCGCCCGGGCCAACCTCGACAAGGCCGAAGAGCAACTCGCCTACACGGAGCTTCGTGCACCGTTCGACGGGGTAGTAACCGCTGTCAAGGCAGAACCCGGGCAGGTGGTCCAGCCGGGGGAGACCGTCCTCACGGTGGCCCGCCCGGACATCCGCGAGGCGGTGGTCGACCTGCCCGAAAGCATCGGGCGGGATCTCAGGCCGGAAGCCCGCTTCGACATCGCCCTGCAACTCGATCCCTCGGTGCGGGCTGCCGGATCCGTGCGGGAGATCGCTCCGCAGGCGGATCCCGCCACCCGCACGCGGCGGGTGAAGATCACTCTCGACAACCCGCCGGAGAGCTTCCGCCTTGGCACGACCATCACCGCAACGCTTACGACGCAGGCTGCCCCGGCCGTCCAGCTGCCAATCTCGGCCCTGCTGGAGCAAGAGGGCAGAACGAGGGTCTGGGTCGTCGACCCGGCGACCGGGACGGTTTCGACCCAGGACGTGACGGTTGCCGCTCGGGACGGATCCGACATTCGCGTCCTAGACGGGCTCACGCCCGGTACGCGTGTGGTCGCTGCCGGTGTGAGCAGCCTGACCCAGGGCCAAGCAGTCAGGATCGCAGACGAGGTCTTCCAATGACAAGCCGCTTCAACCTGTCCGACTGGGCGCTCGAGCACCGCTCCCTCGTCTGGTACTTCATGATCGTCTCCGCCATCGCCGGCATCCTCGCGTACATCAACCTGGGGCGCGAGGAGGATCCGTCCTTCACCATCAAGACGATGGTGATCGCCGCCCAGTGGCCCGGCGCCACGGTCGAGGACACCGCCCGCCAGGTCACTGACCGCATCGAGAAGAAGCTCGAGGAGCTCGACTCGCTCGACTACACCCGCAGCCAGACCACGCCGGGCCAGACCGTCATCTATGTCAACCTGAAGGACACGACCAAGAGTCGCGACGTGCCGGGCGTCTGGGTGAGAGTCCGGAACATGATCAACGACGTCAAAAGGGAGTTGCCCCAAGGTGTCGTGGGCCCCTTCTTCGACGACGATTTCGGCGACGTGTTCGGCAACGTCTACGCGTTTACCGCGGACGGGCTGACGGCGCGGCAGTTGCGCGACTATGTCGAGGACGTACGGGCCAAGGTCCTCACGGTGCCGAATGTCGGTAAAGTCAAGCTGATCGGCGCGCAGGACGAGGTGATCTTTCTGGAGTTCTCGACGCGGGAGATGGCCGCCCTCGGCATCAGCCAGCAGGACGTCATGCAGACGCTCCAGGCCCAAAATGCGATCACGCCTTCCGGCGTGATCCAGGCCGGCCCGGAACGCGTCAGCGTCCGCGTTACCGGACAGTTCACGTCGGAGGAGAGCCTGCGCGGCCTTAACCTGCGCATCAACGATCGCTTCTTCCGACTGAGCGACGTCGCCGCCATCAGCCGCGGATACCTCGACCCGCCGCAGACGCTGTTCCGATTTAACGGCCAGCCCGCCATCGGCCTTGCCATCGGCATGAAGACCGGCGCGAACCTCCTGGAGTTCGGCGAGGCGCTGAAGGAGCAGATGGACAAGATCACTGGCGAATTGCCCATCGGCGTGGGCGTGCACCTCGTGGCCGATCAGCCCATCGTCGTCGAGGAGGCGGTCGGCGGGTTCACCAAGGCCCTGTTCGAGGCCGTCGCAATCGTGCTGGTGGTCAGCTTCATCAGCCTTGGAATGCGGGCCGGCCTGGTCGTCGCGCTGTCGATCCCGCTCGTGCTCGCCATGACCTTCGTCGTGATGCAGTATACCGGCATCTCCTTGCAGCGCATCTCGCTTGGCGCACTCATCATCGCGCTCGGTCTTCTCGTCGACGATGCGATGATCGCCATCGAGATGATGGTGGCGCGGCTGGAGGCCGGCGACACCCTGCGGAAGGCCGCCACCGCCGTCTATACGTCCACCGCGTTCCCGATGCTCACCGGAACGCTGGTCACCGTCGCGAGCTTCATCCCGGTCGGTCTCAACAGCAGCAATGCGGGCGAGTTCACCTTCACGCTGTTCGTGGTGATCGCGGTCTCGCTGTTGCTGTCGTGGATCGTCGCGGTGCTATTCGCGCCGCTGCTCGGCGTGACGCTGCTCCCGAAGACGATGAAGAAGCATCACGACAAACCGAGCCGCCTCGGTACCGCGTTCTCGCGCGTCCTTGTCGGCGCCATGCGCCGGCGCTGGCTGACGATCGGCGTGACGGTCGGGATGTTCGGCGTCTCGCTCTATGGCATGCAGTTCGTCGAGCAGCAGTTCTTCCCGTCCTCGGACCGCAACGAGCTTCTCGTCGACTTCACCCTGCCGCAGAACGCCTCGATCGCCGAGACGAAGGCGCAGATGGACCGCTTCGAGGCTACGCTCGCAGGCGATCCCGATATTGATCACTGGTCGTCCTATGTCGGTCAGGGCGCCGTTCGGTTCATTCTCTCGTTCGACCCCCAGCCGTCGAACCCCAATTACGGCCAGATGGTCATCGTGACGAAGAGCATCGAGGCCCGTGAGCGCCTGAGGGCCAAGATCAAGGCCCTGGCCCGGCAGGAATTTGCCGGCCTGGATCGTGTACGTGGACCTGCTGGCGGTGGGTCCTCCGGCCGGACGCCCGGTGCAGTACCGGCTCAGCGGGCCCGATATTCAGAAGGTGCGGGAGCTGGCGCAGCAGCTCGCGAATCTCGTCGGCGAGCACCCCCTGGTCAGCAACATCAGCTTCAACTGGAACGAGCCGGCGCGCGTGGTGAAGGTCGACGTGCTCCAGGACAAGGCCCGCCAGCTCGGCGTGACGTCGCAGGACATTGCTGCGGCCCTCAATGGCGTCGTGGGCGGCACCAGCATCACCCAGGTGCGCGACGCGATCTACCTGGTCGACGTGGTGAGCCGGGCGCGGGCCGGCGAGCGGGAGTCCATCGAGACGCTCCAGAATCTGCAATTGCCGGGCAAAGATGGCCAGTCCGTGCCGCTGGCGGCCGTCGCGACCTTCCATTACGAGCTCGAACAGCCGGTGATCTGGCGGCGCAGCCGCCTGCCGACGATCACGATCCGGGGCAGCATCATCGATGCAACCCAGCCGGCGACGATCGTCCAGCAGCTCGAACCCAAGGTGCAGGAGTTCGTCCGGGCGCTTGCCGGCCGGCTATGGGGTGGCGGTGGCCGGCCCCGTGGAAGAGAGCGCCAAGTCCCAGGGGCCGATCGCGGCGGTGGTCCCGCTCATGCTGTTCATCATGGCGACGATCCTGATGGTTCAGCTGCAGAGCTTCTCGCGGCTGTTCCTGGTGGTGGCGGTAGCCCCGCTCGGGCTGATCGGCGTGGTGGCGGCGATGCTGCCGAGCGGTGCGCCCATGGGTTTCGTGGCCATCCTGGGTGTGCTGGCCCTCATCGGCATCCTGATCCGCAACTCGGTGATCCTGGTCGTGCAGATCGAGGACCTGCGGCGGGAGGGCTGGGCTCCATGGGAGGCAGTGGTCGAGGCCACCATGCACCGGACGCGGCCGATCCTGCTGACGGCGGCGGCGGCGAGCCTGGCGCTGATCCCGATTTCGCACGAGGTGTTCTGGGGTCCCATGGCCTACGCCATGATGGGCGGCATCATCGTGGGCACGCTGCTGACCCTCGTGTTCCTGCCCGCGCTCTACGTGGCCTGGTTCCGCATCAAGGCGCCCGCCGTGGCCAAGGCGGAACCGGCTCGCCTCCGTTGCCGAGGCAGAACCGGTGTCGGCCGAGGCGGTGCCGGAGCCGGCATAGAGTGAAGATGCAGTCGATCGGCTGACAGTTCTGGACCGTCTAGCCCGGACAACGATCATGGACATCAACCCGCAGTGGATCACCTTGGTCTTCGCCTGCAACGCGATGATCGCATCGATTGCCGGCGCATTCGTGAACACGAGGGTCGCCAAGACCCAGTTCAACGCGAACGTGCTGTCGGTCAACCGTCAGAAGTGGATCGAGACGATGCGCGACCTCGTGGCGAGCCTGAACTCGCAGCTTCTCGCCGCGGCGGCCGTGCGCCATATTGTCGAAGAGCCGACCGGCGTTGTCATTGCCCGGGACCGCGAGCTGTTGAAGCGCGTGGAGAACCTGCTGCGGACGATGTCCAAGATCGAACTCATGCTCAACCCGCTCGAGCGGGATCATCAAAAGCTCAATGCCTTGATGAAGGAAGCGGTCGACCAGCTTCGATCCCCCTTGCCCGAAGGAGGCATCGAGGACCGCATCGAGGTCATCAGCCGCGATATCATCCAGGTCTCGCAAGGATCCTCAAACGGGAGTGGGGACGGGTGCCGGAGGCGGCCGAGGTGGTGCCGCAGCCGGCATAGAAGTGAGAGGGGCCGATCGGCTGACGTCCTGAACCGTCTAGCCCGGACAAACGATCATGGATATCAACCCGGAGTGGATTACCCTAGTCTTCGCCAGCAACGCGATGATCGGATCATTGCCGGCGCATTCGTGAACACGAGGATCGCCAAGACCCAGTTCAACACGAACGTGCTGTCGGTCAACCGTCAGAAGTCGATTAGACAATGCGCGACTGCGTGGCGAGCCTGAACTCGCAGCTTCTCGCCGCGGCGGCCGTGCGCTGTGTTGTGGAAAAGCCGACCGGCGCTGTCATTGCCCGGGACCGCGAGCTGTTGAGGCGTGTGGAGAACCTGCTGCGGACGATGTCCAAGATCGATCATGCTCAACCCGCTCGAGCGGGATCATGAAAAGCTCAATGCCTTGATGAAGGAGGCGGCCGACCAGCTTCGAGCCGCCTTGCCCGAGGGAGGACGAGGACCGCACCGAGGCTATCAGCCGCGCTATCATCCAGGTCTCGCAACGGGTCCTCAAACGGGAGTGGGGAAGGGTCAAACGGGGTGACTAGATCATCGGATGCGGCCTTCGTCCGCTCCGAGATCCGTCTCCGCTCCTGGCCGGCGGCGCTCTCTACCTCATGTCAGAACCGCCTCTATCGCGGCGAGATCGTGCACAGCAGGAGCTATCCCGGCGAGACTCCAGGCCATCGGTGGCTTCGAGGCTAATCGCTCGCTCCCACCGCCGTAAGGCATCCAGGGGGCGACCCCACGCAGTGCCCGAGCCGGACGTGCTCGCGCCGCCCGTGCTCGCACCACGGCACTGACGAACCGGTTTCGCCGACAACTTCTGCTCATCGGGGTGAAGCGGAATAGCATCGATGTGATCTCACTGCTTAACAATAATCTGATCCGGGTGCGCCCGGGTCTGGTCCTATACCTCGATCATCCACGAAGTGTGATCTCGTCAGGTGTCCCCGCACCACCTTTGTCTAGCTCGCTGACCATCCAAGCCTGATCATACGGAAACTCTCCTCGGCGCACTGCGTTATCGGAGAAATCTTGGTCACGGATAGCAGCATGATCACCGGCATTCACGCCGTTATCTATACTTGCAACGCTGAGGGCAGATCGCATCTTTTTCAGGGACATCCTTGGCTTTCCCTCGGTTGACGCAGGTGACGGCTGGCTGATCTTTGCGGGACCTCCCTCCAGGTTGCCTGCCATCCCGCCGAGAGCAACGGTAGGCCGGAGCTCTATCTAATGCGACGATGTCGACGAGGAGATCGCCAGGCTCCGACAATGGGCAGTCGAATGTGGCCCGGTGAGCGGTGAAGGGCTGGGTCTCTTGACGAACATTGAACTGCCGGGGGGTGGCAAACTTGCCCTTTACGAACCGTAGGAGCGTCGGCTGACTGATATCCGCATGGACCAAGCCGCCGCCGACACCGTAGGCGACGAGCTCGGGGCCGAGGTCTCGCCGCAGCTGGAGCGTGGCTCAAGTCGCGCAACGTGTGCCTGCTGGTAGTCGAACGAGTCGGGCCGGCCATTATCATCGGCGCGGACAGCCGTGGCCGGGCGGTCATCCGGCACGAGCGCTTCGACCCCGCCATGGGCATGGCGGTCCGCGACGGCAGTCTGTTGCTTGCCACGCTTCATCAGCTCTGGCTCTTCAAGCTGACTCGGCGGCTTAAGAATGGCGTGGCGGCCGCCGCGACAATGATTGTCCCGGAGGCGGGCTATCACACCGGCTTTGTGAACTGCCAAGACGTCGCCTGGGTCGGCGCCGGCGTTCCGATATTCGCCTCCTCGATGTTCAACTGTGGGCATGGTGACGCCGGCGAGCAGCTTCGCGCCGCCTGTGGGCACCTGCTTTTCTGTAAGGACCTCGTGCCGGAGGACCACTGCCATCTGAACGGGCCGGCGGTGGACGGCGGCCGCCTGCGATTCGTCACAGCCCTTAGCGGCCGAAGCGGAAAGGATGCCTGGCGACGCGACCGGTCGAAGGGAGTCATCATCGATGTATCTTCAAAGAAGATCGTCGTTTCCGATCTTTGGATGCCGCATTCTCCACACATCCGCGACCGCAAGCTGTGGCTGCAGGAGTCCCGGGCAGGGCAGATCGGACTCATCGATCGTGGCAGGTTTGTCGAGAGGCTGGCCTGTCCCGGTTATACCCGCGGCCTCGATTTCCATCAGTTCGTCGCCGCACTTGGCATATGAAACTCGCGCGAAGGCAATCCGGCGCAAGGCGCAATAACGCCTGCGCGCCGATCCCGCCGTCTCGCCTTAGCCAATTCATCAGTAGTGAGTGGCGATCTCTCTATAAACCGCGACAACGTCGGCGGGGTTCTTCACCTTCCAGTGCCTTCCGTGAGCGAGATTGGTTCAATCTTCTTAAGCACTGCCTCGTTGGCGTCATCGCCAATGCCTATGGTGTGAATTTGCATCTCGCGGATCTTGCTCTGAATTGAACAGCCTGTTTCGAAAGTAGTTGAGTGGCTGGGGCCGGTGTGATTCCAAGGGGTTGTCGAAACCTACCTGGAAGGAACCATGTGGACCCCAACCACCCGGCGGCAGCATAGCCGCGGTGCGTTGCGTTATGAGAGTGATTTGAGCGACAAGGAATGGCTGTTGATCGAACCGTCGATGCCGCCTGAAAGCAATTGTGGCCGGCCGCGCGACTGGTCGTTGCGCGAGATCGTGAATGCAATCTTCTACATGATGCGCTCGGGTTGTCCGTGGCGGCTGCTGCCCGACAGTTTTCCGCCTTGGCAGACGGTGTATCGCTGGTTTGCCGCATGGCGAGACGATGACCTGTTCGTGCGGATCAATCATGACCTGATCATGGCTGATCGCGAACGGGCGGGCCGCGGTGCTTCACCGACGGCGGCGATCATCGACAGCCAGAGCGTGAAAACCGCAGAAAGCGGCGGGCCACGGGGCTATGACGCGGGCAAGAAGATCAAGGGCCGCAAGCGGCATGCCCTGGTCGACACCGATGGCCGAGCGCTGGTCCTCATGGTTCACGAAGCCAGCATCCAGGACCGCGACGGGGCAGTGCCGCTTCTCCAGACATCGCGCCGCTTGTTCCCCTTCGTCGAACTTGCCTTCGCCGATTCCGCGTACGCAGGCGACAAGGTGGCCACCGCGACGCTTATCAAAATCGAGATCGTCAAGGCGAAACCTGATCAGATCGGCTTCGCCGTCCAGCCACGCCGATGGGTCGTCGAGAGATTTTTCGCTTGGATCAACCGCAATCGTCGTCTGGCCAAGGACTTCGAGGCCACCATCCAATCCGCTAGCGCCTTCCTCTATGCCGCCTCCGTCATGCTGCTCGTGCGCAGACTGGCTCGCTCAACATGACTTTCGAAACCGACTTTGAGACTTCGCCTCGAGCGCAGTCCATGTGGTGGCACTGCTTGTGTCCCCGCTATCCGAGAGGATCACAATGCCGTAGCGAACCAGTTCCTCCCGAGTTCTTCGCTTATTTGCCAATGTATTGAAATCTCTAGCAAGCACCGCATCGTAAAGCGCCGTACCGCCGAAGGCGGTGGTTGATCTGATGTCGCTCAGCAGTTGCACGCCGGTTTCCGACTTGAGCCCTTGGGTCCTGGGATAAATCCGGTCATCAAAGGTGAACCAGGCGAGCCAGTCCTTCGCGTCCATGGCCGATACAAACGCCTGCGCGCCTTGGATAGCCTGGGTCATTTTTTCGCCCGCCATGCTGCTCGACTTGTCAAATACAATGGCGATGTGAGCATGCTTCTTTCTACTTCGTGCCATACCTCTCGCACACGATCGAAGACCTTATTCTTCTGCAGTTCAATAGTCACCAACTTGGCTTGAGGATTAGCACCATATGCCGTTTCCAGAGGAGCACCGAGCGGTGCGTCTTCATCGACCGGCCTGAGGCCGTGCTCTACGAGGCGCGCCTGCTGTTCGTCGGAGAGCAGATACTTTCGAAAAATCTCTGCCGCTTTGACTTGCTCCGGGCTGACCCATGGCGCCCCGTCACAGAATGGCGAAGGGATGGGTATTGAACACGGTGCCGTCCTGCGGATAGACGGACACCATGGGCTCTCTCAACCCCGACGGGTCATGGTTGAATTCGACTACCTCCTGTTCGTTGGTGACGATAGCGTCCGAGATATTCTGGACCGCCGGTTCGCATTTGTTCGTTTAGCCAAGCACTCCTTTTGCCGCTGTGCACTTTGGCTTTTTCGACGGCGGCAATCATCCGGCCACACCCGTTGCCTGCGTCTACATCTTCCATGGTGAGGTCGCCGCTCTTACCAAGGCCCCGGATGCAGAGGATGGCGGCAGTCAGGGTGCCCGAGTTGGATTGATCCATGTGGCCGTAGCCCAGCTTGAACTTGCCCCAATCGGGCCTCCCGAACATCGTCCATCCGTCCGCGTTCGTCGCAAGGGCACGGATACGTCGTTCTCTGAGATGGCCAGCACTCCAAGGCCTGGGCTCTCGATTCCCCACATGGCGATGACGAGTGGTGTGCGCGCCGTAGCCGGTGCATGGTTCGGTTGTTATCGGCTTGGAGTTGGCCACCTGCCAATCGTTGTTCAGCTTCGATATCCAGAATTTTTCGGCCGGAGAGGCGATAGTTGGGTTTGATCTTGCCGGGCAGGGAATATCGGCAACCATGGAGCCGGAGCGATAGTGGTCTTTCTTGCCGGGCTCAAGCTGTTCCAGGACCACATCGACAGAGACCGGCTTGCCATCGAGTTGCAGCGCCGCGCTGGTCCTGCAGGTGGCATCGAACGAAGCGATCGCCTCGTTCAGCCACTCCTCCTTATTACTGGAGCTGGCAATTGAGATGGAGATGGCCAATTTCGACTGGTAGACCACAGCGGCCATTCGACCATCACCGCAATAAGGAGAGCGACCATTATCGGCCCGCCGATCCAGGCAGCAGCCCGGCCGTTTGCTGTTTTGGCTCATCATTTTCAAGTAAGCAGGCTATAACAACTTGCATCGGCCGTTCGATGTTCCTTAACCGCTGCTCGCCCCTATCCTCGAAGGCGAGAGCAAGCCGGTTGCCGACATTTTCGCGAACCACTCCGGACACAGCGATGCCACCTGGCTCGGCGAGCTGCTGAAGACGGTGGCAAAGGTCCACGCCGTCGCCAAGGAGCAAACCCTTGCCCTCAACGATGATGTCGCCGAGATGGATGCCCATCCGGAAACGGATGCGATGGTCCTCCGGCAGCTTCTCATTGCGGCTCGCCATCTCCCTCTGCACTGTGACCGCGCACTGAGCCGCTTCCACGACACTGGCAAACTCGGCCAGCAGACCGTCGCCCATCAGCTTGAATATGCGGCCGTGATGGTTTCTGATCTGCGGTTCGAAAAGCTCCTTGCGGAGAGACCTGAGACGCGTGAACGTTCCGGCCTCGTCCTTTTCCCGTGTGAGACCGAGTATCCCACGACGTCGGCGGCCAGGATGGCGGAAATCTTGCGTTTCGGTTTTGGGTCGCTATCCATCCTGTTCGGCGTCCCCGCTCGTACCCGCCCAAGGCAAAAGCCCTACAGTGGGAATACTACTTACTTCCCGGCCTCGGTGAAGGGCACGGTAGTCGAGGCGATCGAGCACTATCGCCGGTGACGAAAGCCGCTGTTGGCCTCCGATCCGCGCCATTGGCTCCTGTGACGTTCTCCTGGGCCAGGAAGAACTTACATGCAAACTGGAGGAAATGCGCCTCGCAATGAGTGGCAAACCACGTCCACGCTCAAACAGAGCAGGTCTGCCAGATATCGGGCCGTACTGCCGTTTCCTGCCGAGGGTCCGTTCAGTCGAGCCGCTGGTGTGAGCCATGTATCAGGCCTCCTTGCGCCAGCGCCAAGTAAAAAGGCGCAAACGGGGCTTTGGCAGAAGCCAGCAGGATGCCGTGTCGATGCGGCGGAACGTTCGGGCCTTGGCAAAGCGTGACTCGGGTCCCGGGCCATATGTCGGCCGGTGGCGGCGAGCCGAAGGTGCTCTGATAGGAAACGAGAGTTGCTTCGTACCAATCGTGAGACCGCGCTTTCATCAGAGCCGCCGCGGGTGGGGCCGTGGTGAA
>CAVWTB010000033.1:0-18072 GCA_963757845.1 uncultured Alphaproteobacteria bacterium | reverse complement strand
GCTCGGCTCGGCATCGCGCACCGCCTGTATTCGTGCAATCTCGACAAGCTCAGCATCAGTTGCACGGCTGGCGGCAAGCCGGGTGGCATAACCTTCAAGGGCCGCCCGCACCTCGTAGTTTTCCTGAATTTCGCGTGGCGAATACTCCCGGACCGCCCAACCGCGCTTGCGCGGCAGGATCAGGCCATCGGCCCCCAAACGCTGCAGACTCTCCCGGATCGGCGTGCGGCTTACATCGAGCGCGGCGGCAAGGTCGGCCTCGATAAGTGGTTCGTTCGGACGAATTTCTCCGGTGATGATCGCCAGTCGCAGTCTCTCGTGGACTTCGTCGGTCGTGCGCGCGGCTCGACCTTGTTCGAAGCCAAGTGCCGATTTGATACCGCCCAACTGCATGCCGATTTTTTCCTTGGGTCGCATCCCAAGCCGACGCGGTAAATATGAATACATATTGGGATACTAAAACGAATCTTACAAGGCATTCTTGACAGGATGCAAGTTTGCATGCAAACTTTTCATCATTCGATACAACGAAGTTCACATGCTGACGGGGTTCACTTGACCCAAAACTCTGACCCGCATGGCCCTCCGGCATTTTTCGGACGCGTGCCCCGCACATGGGGCTGACCAATAGAAGAGCAGCGAAAAAAGACTGCAACTCGGGAGAGAAATGATGAGTATCACACGCCGCAGGCTGCTCCAGGCGTCAGGTGGTGCCTTGGCGGCACCTGCGTTCCTGACCGGTTCTTTCGCCGCGCGCGCTCAGGCTCCTGTCACGCTTAAGCTGCACCATTTTCTGCCGCCGGTCTCGAACGGCCATAGCAAAATGCTCGCCCCTTGGGCGAAGGCCATCGCCGACGACAGTCAGGGCAGGATCAAGATCGACATCTACCCCTCGATGCAGCTCGGTGGCACCCCTCCGCAGCTCTATGACCAGGTGCGCGACGGCGTCGTCGACATGTGCTGGACGCTGCCTGGCTCGACGCCGGGCCGCTTCCCGACGACGGAAGCGTTCGAGCTGCCGTTCATCGGCGCCGAGAAGGCGCTGCCGAACGCGCGGGCGGCGCAGGAGTTCGCCAACATCCACCTCAAGGACGAGGTGAAAGACGTCAAGATCCTCGCCTTCTGGGCGCACGACGGCGGCCTCATCCACGCCAACAAGCCGATCAAGACGATGGACGACCTGAAGGGCCTGAAGCTGCGCAATCCGACGCGGCTCGCCGGGGAAGCCCTGAAGGCACTCGGCGCGACCAGCATCGGCATGCCCGTCCCGCAGGTGCCGGAGAGCCTCGCGCAGAGGGTCATCGACGGCGCGGTCGTTCCGTGGGAGGTCGTGCCGGCGATCAAGGTGCACGAACTCGTCAAGTTCCACACCGCCATCCCCGGCTCGCCGACGCTCTACACGTCGAGCTTCTTCCTCGCCATGAACAAGGCGAAGTACGAGGAGATGCCGGCCGACCTGCGCACCATTCTCGACAAGCACTCAGGCCTGGCGTTCGCGACCCGCGCCGGCAACATGTGGGACGAGGCCGGTGCCGGCGTGCTCGACATGGTCAAGAAGCGCGGCAACACGATCGGCGCCATCTCCGAGGAAGAGAAGCAGAAGTGGATCAAGGCCTGCGAACCCGTCATCGCCGCCTGGATTGAACAGGTGAAGGCCAAGGGTCTCGACGGCGCCAAGCTCGTCGCCGAGGCCAAAGCCCTCGTCGCCAAGCACAACAAAACGTAGCGTTCCGAGCGTCGCGGTGCCTGGAGAAGGCAGGCACCCGCGCACGACCGGATTCGAGACCTCGTACCGAGCACTCGGAAATTCTGTCTGGAGGGGTGTCCAGTGACGGAAACTGCAGAGCCTGCATCAGCCAAGCAACCTCGATCCCTGCTCGAGCGATTGACCGGCGTCATCGCCATTGTCGGCGGCGCTCTCGCGCTCGCGGTCGCGATGCTCGCAACCGTTAGCGTCGGCTCGCGCTGGTTACTCAACGCTCCGATCGACGGCGACTTCGAGTACGTGAAGATGGCGACCGCCATCGCCGTCTTCGCCTATCTGCCGTACGCGCAGGCGCGGCGCGCCAACATCTTCGTCGACACCTTCACCGGCTGGCTGTCGCACGGGGCCAATCGCGTGCTCGATGCCTTCTGGGATCTCGCCTATGCCGCCTTCATGGGCTTCGTCGGCATCTGCCTCATCTATGGCACGCTCGACGCAATCAAGAGCGGCGAGACGACGATGCAGCGTCAGCTGCTGATCTGGCCCAGCATCGCAATATCGACCGTATTCTGCATCCTGGTCGCGCTGACGTCGGTCGTCAGCGCCGGCCTCCTGTTCCGGATCAACCGCGGGGGCAAGCCATGAGCGGCATGACGGTTGCGATCGTCGGTTTCGCCGCCATGCTGGGCCTGATCGTGATCCGCGCGCCGATCGGCCTTGCCATGCTCATCGTCGGCGCCGCCGGCTACATGACGCTGTCGTCGCCGATGGCGTTTTTCGGCTATATGAAGACGAACGCCTACCACCAGTTCGCCAACTACACGCTCTCGGTCATCCCGCTGTTCATCCTTATGGGGCGCTCGCCGAGCGGGCAGGCATCGCGAAGGCGCTGTTCAAATCGGCGGAAGGCGGGCTCGGCCGCTTCCGCGGCGGACACGCGATGGCGGTAATCGGCGCCTGTACCGCGTTCGGCGCCATTTGTGGCTCCTCGGTGGCGACGACCGCCACGTTCGGGCGCGCCGCGCTGCCCGAGCTGCTGCGCTACCGCTACGATGGCGGCTTCTCGACCGGCACGATCGCGGTCGGCGGCACGCTCGGCATTCTCATCCCACCGTCGGTGATCCTCGTCGTCTACGCGATCACCACCGAGCAGAACATCGCCAAGCTGTTCCAGGCGGCGCTCATTCCTGGCCTCCTGGCTGCGCTCTTCTACTGCGTCACCATCGCCATCATGGTGCGGCGGAACCCGAGCCTCGCGCCCGATGCCGAAACCGTGGCGGTCGAGCGCACCGCACAGCCGGCCTGGCCGAAGATCCTCGGTGGCCTCGCTGTCCTCGCCATCGGCGCGCAGGTCGCTCGTGAACAACTCGCGTGGGACAACGCCGCGGTGTTCGCGCTGCTCGCGTTGCTCGTGATGTTCGTCGACATCGCAGTGATGCCGGCGATCATGATTGCAGTCGTCGTCGTCGGCGGCATTTACGGCGGCGTGTTCACGCCGACCGAAGGCGCCGCGGTCGGCGCCATCACCATGCTGCTTGTCGGCATCGCGCAGCGCTCCCTCGGCCCGCGCGACATCATGGACGCGATCCGCCAGACGGCAGAGACGTCCGGCATGATCTTCATCATCCTGCTCGGAGCGGAGATCTTCGGCGCGTTCCTCGCCCTCTCGCGGCTGCCGACGATCGCCGCCGAGACGATCGGTGGCTCCGGCTATTCGCCCTACGTCGTGCTGATCGCGATGCTCGCATTCTACATCCTGCTCGGCGCGGTGATGGACGAACTCGCCATGATCCTGCTGACGCTGCCGGTGTTCTTTCCCGTCATTCAGGCGCTCGATTTCGGGATGCCGCCCGACGAGGTCGCGATCTGGTTCGGCATCCTGGTGCTGATCGTCGTCGGCATCGGGCTCACCGCGCCGCCGATCGGGCTCAACGTGTTCGTCATCTCGGCGCTCGCGCGCGACGTGCCGATCTCCGAGACCTACCGGGGTGTATTGCCTTTCATTCTCGCGGACATCATTCGCCTCGCCCTGGTCGTCGCCTTCCCGGCGCTGGGCTTGTGGCTCGTCCGTGCCTTGAGTTGATGATCCGAACAATCGAAGCCCGATCAGGGCGCAACATGGAGGAGTTCATGCAGAACGCAGTTAATGACAGTGCCAACCTTTTGGGGCGGATTTTACTCGCCGTCATTTTCATTTGGTCCGGCTATGGGAAGATCGTTGGCTATGCCGCTACGGCTGCGTACATGGAGAAGTTCGGCGTGCCGGGTTTGCTGCTGCCGCTCGCAATCATTCTTGAGATCGCGGGTGGCATCCTGTTGGTGATCGGCTGGCAGACCAGATCTGTTGCGATCGCTTTGGCCGTGTTCTCGGTCCTCGCGGCAGTACTATTCCATGGCAACTTCGGCGATCGCAATCAGATGATCCACTTCACGAAAAACCTGGCAATTGCCGGTGGCTTTCTGGCCATTTTTGTCAGCGGTCCCGGTCGCTGGTCGGTCGATGGGTGGCGAAGAGCCTAGCCTGTTGGAGCCTGTCGCTCCGGCCCCGCGGCAAACTGGCAGGCGGCGGGAGCCCGTGAATTTTACTTCCGGCCTCGTCTCATCTAGCAGAAGGAACGTACTGCATGCAGTCGGTCAGGTATTCAGGTCTCGAGCGGTTCGTTCCGAACGAGCAGACTGCCTATCAGTCGGGCTTCGGCAACGGCTTCGAGAGCGAAGGCGTTGCCCGGCGCGCTTCCGCTCGGCCGCAATTCAGCCGCAGAAGTGCCCGTCGGATTCTATGCCGAGCAGCTCCGGGCTCGCCGTTTACGGCGCCGCGCGTCACGAACGAGCGTTCGTGGCTCTATCGCATCCGACCCACAGTCAAGCATTGGGGCCGGTTCGAAGAAGGTGGATTCCGGCCTATTGGCGGACGGCCCCTTGCAATTCCGAGTCAATGCAGATTGTCGATTGCACCGTTGCGCTGGAGCCCGGTTCCGATCCCGACAGGAGTACCTGACGTTCCTGCCGGGCTGCGCACCATCACCACGGCCGGCGACGCCGAGACACGATGGCCGGCATGGGTGCCCACGCCTGTTCCTGATCACCAAATCCATGGGCGACGAGTATTTTTACAACGCCGACGGCGAGATGCTGTTCGTGCCGGAGAAGGGCCGCCTCGGCTTCGCACCGAGTTCGGCGTGATCGACATCGGCCGGGCGAGATCGCTGTCATTCCGCGTGGGGTCAAGATTCCGCGTCGAGCTGATCCGGACGACCGCGGCGCGCGGCTATATCTGCGAAAACTACGGTGGCAGTTCCGCTTGCCCGAGCTCGGCCCGATCGGCGCCAACTGCCTCGCGAACCAGCGCGATTTCCTTACCCGGTCGCGGCCTACGAGGACCGCGAGGGCGAGCTCGATATCGTCAAGTGGGGCGGCACCTGTGGCGACCGCGATCGACCACTCGCCGCTCGATGTTGTCGCCTGGCACGGCAACTACGCGCCCTACAAGTACGACCTCGCCGTTCTCACCGGTCGGCCCGATCTCTTCGACCATCCCGATCCGTCGATCTTCACGGTGCTCACGTCGCCCACGGAGCGCACGGCACCGCCAACATCGACTTTGTGATCTTCCCGCGATCGCTGGCTGGTGGCCGAGAACACCTTCCGCCCGCCCTGGTACCACCGCAACATGATGAGCGAATTCATGGGGCTGATCTACGGCGTCTACGACGCCAAGGCGGAGGGCTTCGTCCCGGGCGGCGGCTCGCACAACACCATGCCGCCGCACGGCCCCGACCCCGACGCCTTCGAGCGTCGAAGCGTGTCGAGTTGAAACCCCACAAGATCGAGGCACCCTGGCCTTCATGTTCGAGACCCGCTTCCCGCAGCGTGTGACGAAGTACGCCGCCGAGCAGGCGGGCTTGCAGCAGGACTATGTCGACTGCTTGGCCGATATCAAGAAGCACTTCGACCCGACAAAGCGGTAGCTCACGCAACCGAAGCCATGCCCGAAATCTCAATGCAACCCACGACGCGACCCGCAAAAGCTGGATCGCGAGCGCCAACATCGCTGACTGCCCGTTCCCGGTGCAGAACCTTCCCTATGGCGTGTTCACGGCGGCGGACCTCGCCTTGCCGAGGGTGCGCGTCACCATTGGCGATCAAATTCTTGATCTCAGCGTCGTCGAGGCGACTGGTCTGGTGCGCCCCGCAGGCACGGCGACCGTCTTCGATAAGCCGGACGTCAACACTTTCATGGCCCTCGGCCCGGCAATCTGGACGTCGACGCGCCGAGTAATCAGCGATTTGTTGGCCGGCGTCGATCCGCGCTTGCGGGATGACGCCGCACTGAAATCGCGTGCGCTCGTTCCGATGAGCAAGGCGAAACTGCACCTCCCGCTTTACGTGCGCAGCTTTACGGATTTCTATGCCTCGAAGGAGCATGCCACCAACGTCGGCAGCATGTTTCGAGATCCGAAAAACGCATTGATGCCCGAACTGGCTACATATCCCCATCGGCTACAATGGCCGCGCCAGCACAGTCGTGGTGAGTGGCACCGACGTCCGCCGTCCGCTCGGGCAATTGAAGCCGTCTGGGTCCGAAGCCCCGATTTTCGGACCCTGCCAGAAGCTCGACATTGAGCTCGAACTCGGCGCCATTGTCGGTACGCCGAGCCGCATGGGCGAGCCGGTGACTGTCGCGCAAGCCTACGACATGATCTTCGGTTATGTTCTGCTGAACGACTGGTCGGCACGTGACATCCAGACCTGGGAATACCAGCCGCTGGGACCCTTCCAGTCCAAGGCTTTCGCAACCACGATCAGCCCATGGATCGTCACGCGTGAGGCCCTTGAGCCCTATCGTGTCAGCACACCTAAACGTGTCACGCCGCTGCTCCCGTATCTCACGGAAATTGCCCATAACAATTTCGATATTCGCCTCGAGGTCGCGATGTGCCCCAGGGGAGCGGAGCGCACGACCATCATCAGCCGCGCCAACTCCAAGCATCTGTACTATTCCGCCGCACAGCAACTGGCCCACCATGCGGTCGGCGGGCTGCATGATATGTGCCGGCGATCTCCTCGGTTCGGGTACGATTTCCGGACCAACCAAGGACAGCCTCGGCTCCCTGCTGGAGATGAGTTGGAACGGCAAGGAGCCAATCGCTCTCGACAGCCGCAAGTCGCGGACGTTCATTGAGGACGGCGACACGCTCACTCTCAGCGGATGGTGCCAGGGCGACGGTCACCGCATCGGCTTTGGCGACTGCGCCGGCACAATCCTGCCGTCCCCCTCGAGCCGGACTGGTCCCGGGCGTCCTGATCCGGCGCGGAGGCAGAATGTCGGACGCCTGGAAAACAGTACCGCGGCGCGCCGACGGCGGGCAGCGATCTTTGCCGAGTCGATGAGTTGATGGAAGGCATTGTCAAAATCTGAAGCTAGAGTCGCTTTCGTATTTCGAGCAACTCCGGGAAGAACACTTGGCTCAGCACCGCAGCGAGATACGGTACGCCGGGGCTGCCACCTGTGCCGCTCTTGAACCCGATCACACGTTCAATCGTTTTCAGATGGCCGAAGCGCCAAATCTGGAAGCGGTATTCCAGGTCGACAAGTTTCTCCGCGAGATCGTAGAGCTCCCAGTGGAGCTTGGGCTCGCGATAGACCTGTTCCCAGGCACCCTCTACCTCGGGCGAAGCTACGTAGGGCTTTGTGAAGTCGCGAGAGTAGGCTTTCGGCAGGACACCTAAGCCGCGGCGGGCGAGGAGGGAGATGCATTCGTCATAGATGCTGGGTCGCGACAGCTCGTCCTGCAAGAGCTGCTGAACTTCCGGAGATCCGGAGTGGATGGCGATCATGCGCGGGTTCTTGTTGCCCATCATGAATTCCAGGAGCCGGTACTGGTGCGACTGGAATCCCGAGCTGCTGCCGAGCTTGTCGCGCATCCTCGAATAGTCGGCCGGCGTGATGGTGGCGAGCACGTTCCATGACTGGTTGAGCTGCTCTTGCACACGGCCGACACGGGCCATCATCTTCAGCGCGGGGGCGATCTGGTCTGCGCGGATCGCGGCCCTGGCGGCGCCGAGCTCGTGCAGGCAGAGCTTGATCCAGAGTTCCGATGCCTGGTGGATGACGATGAACAGTAGCTCGTCATGGGCGTCCGACATCGGCGCCTGGGCGGAGAGGATCTTGTCCAATTGCAGGTAGCTGGAATAGGTCGGGCTGGGAGAGGGCGTCGTCTCCATGGTGCGCTCCATCCGATCAGGCGATTTCCGAGAGCCGAGTGGCGAGCCGGTCGATGTCCTCGCTGCCGTGATAAAGGCCAAAACCCAGACGCAGGCGGCTGCCGCGCACGTCGGTGACGATGTTCGCCGCGCGGAGCCGCTCATACCACGTGGTGGCGTCCGGGTGGTCGAAAGTGAGGAAGTTGCCGTGCGGCAAATCCATCTTCACGACCAGGCGCTCCTCGTCGAAGATCGGCAGCGCAAGCTCGCGCACGACATCGAGGAAGCGGCGCTGCAGGCCGAGCGCGTGGGCGTGGATGGCGGCGGCGTCGAGGCCTTCGCGTTCCAGGAAGCGCAACGCTGCGCGCTGACGATAGAGGCCGGAAGGGTCGAAGGTGGCGCCCATGAAGCGCCACCCGTCGGTGGTGTAGTCCACACCGGAGGGAGCCTGGCTCAGCGTGCCGAAGCTGGCATACCAGCCGGTGTTGCGCGGGCGTGGAGCAATGCCTGGCGGGCAGTGCAGGAAGCAGGCGCCTTCACCGCCCATGGCATATTTGTAGCCGCCGGCAAGGTAGAAGGCGCGATCGGCGATCGGCGCCAGATCGGTCGGACGGGCGAGAAAGCCGTGATAGCCGTCGAGTACGATGAGGCGGCCGGGAGCTGCAACGGCATCGACGAAGCCCGCCAGATCTGTGAGTGCGAAGCCGGATCCGAACAAAACCTGGCTTGCGAAGACGATGTCGAACTCGCCTGCGCGTGCGGCCTCGCCGAAGCGTTCGGCGAGATTGGCGAAGGGTTCAACGGCGACGGTGGTGAGTTCGATCATCCCGTCCTCGGCGAGGCGGGCGGCCTGGCGGCGGAATGAGTGGAATTCTCCGTCGGTGGCGAGTACGCGGGGCGCGCGGTCGGGCGGGCAGCAGGACAGCAGGCGCAGGATCAACTCATGCGTGTTCGGCGCCGGCACGAGCGTGGCGGGATCCGGCAGGTTGAGGTGGTGCGCGATGCCGGTGCTTACCTCCTGCCAGACGGTTCCAAGGATCAGGCCCCATTTGTCGTCGACGTGCCGCGCGGCGTCGGTCCAGACCTCGGCCTGGGCTGCCTCAGTGACGTCAGGCCAAAGGTGGTGGCTGTGGGCGGCGAAATGCAGGCGCTTCGGGTCGGCGGCGCGGAATTTGGCGAAATGGCTGCGCAGGTCGCGGATCGCCGGATCGGCTTTGTTGTCGCCGGCGGCGGGCAGCGCGTTCTGATTGTAGCGCATGATGCGGCCGTGGCGGCCAGTGCGGTCGTTCTCGAGCTGATAGCAGTCACCGGCGGGGCCGCTGCGTTCATCGGTGACGCTGGCCAGCGCCGCGCGATCCGCGTCGGTCAGGGCAAAATCGAACACTCGGGCGTTGGCCGCGAGGTGGCGGGTGGAGGTTGCGCCGACGATACAGCCGGCGACGCCTGGGCGATCCAGCGTCCAGCGCAGGGCGACTTCGCCGATCCCGACATCATGCTTGGCACCGATGGCCGACATCGTCCGCAGCAGGCGTTGAAACAGGTCCCAGCCGCCAAAGTCATCGATGATGAGCTTGTACTTGGTGAGCGAGCGGTTGGTGAACTCGCCGACCGGCTCTGGCTTGCCGAGCCAGTCGGCAGAGAAGAAGCCACCGAGCAGATGGCCGTAGGTGAGCAGTGCGATGCCGCGCTCCGTGCAGAAGCGCCTCATGCGATAGTCCGGCCTGCGGTCGACCAGCGAATACTGCAGCTGGTTGACGGTGAAATTTGCGCCGGCATCGAGAAGTTCGCGGAGCTGATCGGTGTTGAAGTTGGTGACGCCGAGCAGCCGGATCTTGCCCTGGCGTTGCAGGTCGCCAAGTACGACGGCGGCGTCGACGGCTCCTTTCACGCTCCAGTCCCACCAGAAGAACTGCACGAGATCGAGCGTGTCGACGCCGAGGCGCAACAGTGAACGGTCGATGATGCGCACGATGTCCTGGCGCTGCAGGGTGGCGAGCGAGCCCAGATCGGGGACATATTTCGTGTGAACCTGAAGCTTCCTGGCGAGGTCAGGATGCGCGCGGCTGAAGTCACCGATGAGCTGTTCCACACCGGTGTAGTGGTCGGCGCAGTCGAAGGTGGTGATGCCGGCTTCGACGAATGCGCGCATGTCGGCGATGGCTTGGCGCGCGTCGACGCTGCCGTGGCCGCCGGCGAGGTGCCAGCCACCTTTCAGTAGGCGGGAGATGCTGTAGCCGGGCGCGATTTCGGTGCGGTCGATCATTCTTCTTCCGAATGCAGCGGGGTAGCGGTGGTGTCGGCGTGCCGGAAGCGGCGGCGGCCAAGGCGAGTGATGCGCAGGCGGCTCGGGCAATTCGGGTCCGGGCAGGCGATCTCGGAGTCGGTCGCCATCCAGTCGTGCGCGTCGATCGGACGTTGCTTGGCGGGCAGCAGCGGCAGGACGGCGGCCACACTATAGAGGCTGAAGGCCATGCCAGGTTGAAAGTGCAGCATCTCGCCGTGCACCTCGAAATAGTCGCCTCGCTTGCTGCCGCACCACAGCCGGGCGCCTTCGGGGGCCGTCACTTCCACGCGCAGGTCGAACAGCTCGAAGTCGGCGTCCACGGTCATGGCGATTCTGCCTTCAGATATTGGTGCAGCAGGTTGCACGACCGGTCGATGTCGGCGTCGATGGCACGTCGAGCGGCCTTGGTGTCACCGGTGCGCAGGGCCTTCAAAACATCATCATGGAAGCGGGTGCCGCGGCCACCGCGTCCGTCGAAGCCGTCGGCAGAGCGGCGCAGGTACGGACCGATCTGCATCCACAACCGCTCGATGATCGGCGGCAGCAAAGCGGAGCCGGAGAGGGCGTAGAGCGTAAAGTGGAATTCCTGGTTCAGGGCGAGGCTGGCGTCTTTGTCATCGCGCTCGTCGGCGTCGGCGGCGGTGGCGAGGATCCGGGCCAGCCCCTCGATGTCGGCGGGACGGACGCGGGCGGCGGCGAGTTCGACAGCGAGGCTCTCGATGGCCTGACGGGTGCGGCGCAGGTCTTCTATCGCGTCGAGCGAGAGGGCTGGGAACTTGGGCGCTGCGGTTAGGCAAGGCCTCGAGGGCGCCGTCGACGACGAGCTGGCGGATGGCCTCGCGGACGGGCTGGCTTGAGGTGCCGAACAGATCCGACAGTTCCTGGATCTTGAGCTGCTGCCCAGGCTTGAAACGTCCCTGCATGATGAGCGTGCGCAGCTGACGATAGATCCGGTCCCGGATCGTCTCAGCCAGGATCGGCACGACGTCGGGGAGCACTGCAAAGGGTGTTGACGAGGACATAACAGAATTTTATCGTAATTACGATCTTTGGTCAAAGATCATAAATCAGGGCTGCGCGCGGTCCGCAGGGAATGGAGGCGGCGATGCCGATCTCGGTGGGCGGGACTATTCCGGGTGGACGTGTCGAGGTGGTCGATGCCAGCGATCCCGCGGACATCAGGCTGCGGCTCGCGCTGGACGGCGGGAGTGAGTTTCGCGGGCATTTCCATTTTCGGGCGACCGGAGTGCGTGGTCTCGCGTGCAGCTTCAGCCTGCTCAATGCCGGTGACACGCTGGCCACAAGGCTGCCGGGGCGCGACGAGGTGGAAAACGCCTTCACCAACACCGGGCCAATGGCCTCGTACGACCGGGTGCACTGGTTTCGCCTGCCGTCGAGCTTCGATGGCCAAGTCTACAGGTTTGGCCACACCCCCGATTACGACATCTGCCATTATGCGCGCTGGGTCCCGTATGGCATGGACCGGCTGCTGGATCTGTTGGCGCGAATTCAGCTCTCTGAAAGAGTTCGCATCCGGACCATCGGCCGCAGCGTACAGGGCGCGGACATCGATCTCGTCACAATCGGCGCGCCCGGGCCGGGCAAGCTGAAGGTATGGGTTCTGGCTGGGCAGCATCCGTCGGAGACCCAGAGTTCGTTCTTTCTGGAGGGCTTCCTCGCGCGGATGATCGATCGTGACGACGTCGTGGCCAACGCCATCCTGGAGCGTGCGGTGATCCACGTGGCTCCGAACATGAATCCCGACGGCACGATGATGGGCCTGGCGCGCAGCAATGCGATCGGCGTCAACCTCAACCGGGAGTGGACCGCGCCGAGCCTGGAGCGGTCGCCGGAGGTCAAGTGCGTTCGCGACCTGATGGAGGAAACCGGTGTGGACTTCTGCATCGACTGCCACGCCGATGCTGAGCTGCGTTGCAATTTTCTCGGCGGCCCCCTGGAAATTCCGTCGCGATCGGCGCGGCTGAAGCGGCTGTTCAACCAGTTCGAGGATTGCTGGGCAGGGGCCTCGCCGGAATACGAGCTCGGGCCATCCGTATCCCGGTGGCAGCCCGGAGCATGCGGATCTCAGTATGGCCTGGAACTGGATCGCCGAGCGCTTCGATTGCCTGTCGGTGCTGCTGGAGCAGCCGTTCAAGGACACGTCCTGGCGGCAGGATGTCGAACACGGCTGGTCGCCGCAACGGGCCAGCGCGTTCGGCGCGAGTTTTGTTACCGCCCTTTATGGCATCCTGCCGCATCTGCGCTGACGGAGACGCATCATGAAACGCTTGTGGACCGCGCTGCTGTTTCTTCTGATCGTCGGGGTGCCGGCGATGGCCCAGCGCACAGAGAATGCATTGACCTGGGGCTTCACGAGCGAGATCGAGACGCTCGATCCGTATGCGACCTCCAAGCGCACCTCGCAGCTGGCGATCCGCAATATGGTCGAAACACTGATGTTTCGTGACCCGGTGAGCGGCAAGACCGAGCCTCTGCTGGCGAAATCCGCGCGCTGGGTGGACGATCGCACGCTGGAATTCGTGCTGCGCGACGACGTCAAGTTCCACGATGGACAGGCGTTCGACGCAGACGACGTGATGTTCACCGTCGCACAGATCAAGCGCGGCACGCCGCCGGTGAGCTTCGCCGAGGCGGACTATGGCTATATCGATCGCGCTGAGAAGATCGACGCATACACCGTGCGGCTGATGCTGACAGCGCCGACGCCCTCGGCGCTGGACCGGATGACGCAGACGCTCTTCATCCTGCCGAAGGGCGCCTACGCGAGGCTCGGCCCTGAGGCGTTCGGGCGCGCGCCCATCGGCACGGGGCCCTATCGGGTGGCGCAGTTCGAACCCGGTCGCAAGCTGACGATGAGTTGCTATGCCGATTACTATCCGGCCGGCCTGGGGCAAGCCGCGACTGGACACGATTACCATCATCACGATCGCCGATCCGCAGACGCAAGTGGCCGAACTTTCGCGCGGGCGCGTCGACTTCCTGTGGAGCATCAATGCGGACCAGGTGCGACAATTGACCGGTGCTGCAGGGGTGAAGACCATCACCGGTGGGTCGACGGCGATCTCGTTCCTGTCGCTGGATTCGGTTGGCCGAAGCGGACCCAATCCGCTCCAGGACCGCAACGTGCGCATGGCGATCGCGTCGGTCATCGATCGGTCGGCGATCAGCTCGGTGCTGCAGGGGCCGGGCAGCGTGGTGATCGATGCCGTTTGCCATCCGCAGCAGCTCGGCTGCCCGAAGGATATCGACAAGCGCCCGCGCGATCTCGCGGCGGCGAAGGCGTTCATGAAGGCCTCGGCCTATCCGCAGGGTTTCGATCTCAGCATTTCCGCCTTCACCGACAGCGGACCTGTGGCGGAGGCGATCATCGGCGACCTTCGCGAGATCGGCATCAAGGGCAAGGTGGATTTTCGCGAGACCTCGGCCTGGGTGAAGGATTTTTTCGCGGGCAAGTACCCGGCAAGCGTCGTGCCCTGGCCGTCGAGCGGAGTGTATGACGTGAGTGCGCTGGTGCCGCTGTTCTTCATGGGTCAGCAGGGCGACTACACGCGAGATGCGGAGGTCATGGCCTGGTTCAAACAGGGCGGCAGCATCACCGATCCGGTGGAGCGGTCGCGGCTGTATCGGCTTGGGTTCGAGAAGATCGCGCGCGACGCGCTGGTGGTGCCATTGATGACCACCGTGGTGAGCTACGGCTATCGTGACGGGCTGGATTTCAAACCGCCGGTCGATGGCTATCCTTCGATCGCGCAAGCCGGTTGGCGGTGAGCCACAATGTGGCGCTTCCTGATGCGGCGCGGGGTGGATGCGGCGGCTGCATGCGTGTGCGTGTCTTTTGCCGCCTTCGCGCTGGTGCATGTCGGTGGAGACGTCGCGGTCGCACTGGGTGGGATGGAGGCGAGGCCGGAGGATCTGGCGCGCATCCGCGCGTATTACGGCTTCGACCAGAGCTTGCCGGCGCAGTATTTCGGCTGGATCGGGCATGTATTGCAGGGCGATCTCGGGCGCTCGTTCTTCTCGCGTGAAAGCGTCGCGGCAATGATCCTCGACCGGCTGCCGGTGACGCTGGTGCTGGCGAGCTGTTCGCTGCTGCTGGGGCTGGCGCTCGCTGTGCCGCTCGGCGTCATGGCGGCGGTCTGGCAAGGGGGCTGGTCGGACAGACTGTGCCTCGGCTTGTCGACGCTGGCGCAGGCGATGCCGGCGTATTGGACGGGGCTGTTGCTGATCCTGCTGTTCGGCGTGCAATTGCAGGCGCTGCCGATCTCGGGCTCCGAGGAATGGCGGAGCTTCGTGATGCCCGTGCTGGCGCTGGGCTGGTTCGTGATGCCCGTGCTGGCGCGGCTGACGCGAGCGGGCATGATCGAAGTGCTGGGGGCGGATTTCATCCTGGCGGCGCGGGCAAAAGGACTGAGGCCGTGGCAGGTGTTCGTTAAACATGCCTTGCGCAACGCCATCCTTCCCGTCGTGTCGATGGCGATGGTGCAGTTCGGATTCCTGCTCGGCGGCTCGATCGTGGTGGAAAGCGTCTTCGCGCTGAACGGCATCGGGTTGCTGGCCTGGAGCGCCATCCTGCGGTCCGACTTTCCCGTGGTCCAGGGCATCGTCGTGATCGTGGCGTTCGTATTCCTGATGCTGACTTTTCTTGCCGATGTGATCAACGGTTTGCTCGACCCGCGGCTGCGTCGGTGAGCGGGCGGCTGGCATTCCGGTTTGGCCTGGTGCTGCTGGCGACAATCGTGCTGGCGGCGCTGTTCGCCGACCAGCTGGCGCCGCACGATCCGTACGCGCAGAGCCTGCTGCGACGGCTGCGGCCGCCGATGTGGGCGGAGCGCGGCACCTGGGACTATCCGCTCGGCACCGACGGCTTCGGCCGCGATATGCTTTCGCGCTTGCTGTACGGCGCGCGCATCTCCCTGATCGTAGGGCTTGCAGGCGCCGCGCTGGCCGGGCTCATCGGCACCTGCCTTGGTATGCTGGCGGGGTACGCCGGCGGCGTGGTGGATCGGCTGATCTCCATCCTGATCACGACGCGCCTCGCTTTGCCGGCGCTGCTGGTGGCGCTGGCCATCCTGCAGATCGCCGGCAGCGGCTTGTGGATCGTCGTGCTGGTGCTGGGGCTGACGGCCTGGGACCGGTACGCGGTGGTGATGCGTACCGCAACCGCGCAGGTGCGCGGACGTGATTACGTGACCCGCGCGCGGCTGCTCGGGTGTTCGCATGCGTATATCCTGACGCGCGAGATCTTCCCCAACGTGGCGAGCCCGTTTGCTGTCGTGTTCACGTTCGAATGCGCGCAGTGCATCCTCGCGGCCGCGGTCCTGAGTTTCCTCGGCCTCGGCATCCAGGCGCCGGAGCCGTCCTGGGGGCTGATGATGGCGGAGGGACGGAAATACATCTCGAGCGATCCGGCGCAGATCGGCTTTGCCGGGTTGGCACTGATGCTGCTGGTGCTGGCGATCAACCTCGTGGGCGACGGCATCCGCGCGCGGCTCGCACCGGACATGACGCGATGACGGCTGCGCGCATCAGCGGACTTCGCATCACCCTGCCGACGCACGCGGGCCCGCTGGAGGCGGTGCGTGGCGTCGACCTGCAAGTCGCGCCGGGCGAGATGCTGTGCCTGGTCGGCGAGAGTGGCAGCGGCAAGTCGATGACGGCGCTGGCGATGATGGGGCTGCAGCCGTCCACCGCTGCCGTCGAGGCGCAGGTGCTCGAAGTGATGGGCCAGGACATGCGCGGTGCGTCCGAGGCACAGTGGCGGGGGCTGCGGGGGGATCGCGTTGCGATGATCTTCCAGGATCCCGGCGTGACGCTCGATCCGGTGTGGAGCATCGGTGAGCAGATGATCGAGGGCTATCGCGTTCATCGCCCCGGTACGTCGCGCCAGGCCGCCCTGGCGCGGGCGGCGGAGATGCTGACGCGCACCGGGATCGACCGGCCGGAGCTGCGGCTACGACAGTATCCGCATGAGCTTTCCGGCGGCATGCGCCAGCGGGTGATGATCGCCTCGGCCCTGATGACAGGACCGGGTTTGCTGATTGCCGATGAGCCGACGACGGCACTGGATGCCCAGGTTCAGGCCCAGATTCTGTCACTGCTGGACACACTGAAACGCGATCTGGGCCTCGCCATCCTGCTGATCACCCATGATCTGGCACTCGCGGCGCGGCATGCGGATACGGTGGCGGTGATGCAGTCCGGCGAGATCGTCGAGATGCAGCCGCGCGCGGCGCTATTCGGGGCGCCGGCGCATCCCTACACCCGGGCTCTGCTGTCCGCCCGCCCGAAAGAGGCCGCGCTGGAGCGGATCGAAGACGCGCCGGTCACTTTCGCTCTGCAGGACGTCTCGGTGCGTTTCGCCTCACGCGGCGGCATGTTCCGCAAGGCCGAGCCGGTTCACGCGCTCCGCCAGGTCAGCCTCGATGTGCCGCGCGGCGGGGTGCTCGGAATCGTCGGCGAAAGCGGTAGCGGGAAATCCACGATGGCGCGGGTGCTGCTGGGATTGCAGCGGCCCGATGCCGGTGCCGTCACCCTGTTCGGCCGCGCGCTCGACAGCTTCTCGCGCGCAGAGATGGCGCGCCATGTCCAGCCGGTGTTCCAGGACCCGTATTCGTCGCTGAACCCGCGCCGCCGTATCGCCGACATCATCCGCCTGCCGCTCGACGTCCACGCCATCGGCGATCGCAGCACGCGCGACCAGGCCGTACGCGCCATGATGGATCGCTGCGGTCTCCCGGCGCGGCTGGCTCAGGCGTATCCCGGACAACTCTCCGGCGGGCAACGTCAGCGCGTGTCGATCGCCACCGCACTTGTGATGCGGCCGGAGATCGTGGTGTGTGACGAGCCAACCAGCGCGCTCGACGTGTCGGTGCAGGCGCAGATTCTGACGTTGCTGCAAGAGCTGCGCGCGGAGTTCGGCCTCACCTATGTGTTCATCAGCCACGATCTGGCCGTGGTTCGCAGCCTGGCCGACACGTTGGCGGTGATGCGCCGGGGTGAGGTGGTGGAGCATGGTCCCGCCACGCGCGTGTTCAAGGCTGCACAACACCCCTATACGGCCGCCCTGCTGGAGCTCGCCTGATGACCGACGACACACTTTATGCCGGCCTGCCCGACGCGCTGGTGCGCCTGGCCACCCGACGGCATGACGCCATGGCGGCGCGCACGCCGATCGATCCGCGGCGGACAGCGCTGCTGGCGCTCAACATGCAGAATGCCTGGCTTGCGGTCGACGCGCCGTTCGATCGCGATCGAAGAGCAGCGGCCGTGCTGCCCGTGGTGAACAGGTTGGCGGGTGCGCTGAGGGAGAAGGGTGGGCACGTGTTCTGGCTGCGGCAGACGACAGGCCGGCCCGGAAGTCCGCAGTACTGGTCAGGTTATTTCGATCACTTCGTCCGCCCTGATCTCCGCGCCATCGCCGTCGACGCGTTGATCGAGGGCAGCCGGATGCACGCGCTGCACCCGGAGGTCGACTGCGCGCCGGATGACACGGTGCTGCCGAAGTATCGCTTCAACGCCTTCCTGGAAAACCCGCACGACCTCGACGCGCTGCTGCGCCGGCGCGGCATCGACACGGTCATCGTGGCCGGCACCGCCACCAACGTCTGCTGCGAGTCCACCGTGCGGGACGCGATGATGCGCGGCTTTCGCTGTTTCATGCCGCATGACGCAGTGGCGGCCCCCGACGACGAGGCACACTTCGGGGCATTGCGCAGCGTGATGCAGGTGTTCGCCGACGTGCGGGCGAGCAGCGCGATCCTGTGATGATGCTTGCGATATCGAGCAACTTGTCGAATGCCAAGGCGGATGGGTTCAAGGCAACTTCCTCCGGCTCTGCCCGTCAGCTTTAATGGGCGTC
>CAVWTB010000032.1:0-101605 GCA_963757845.1 uncultured Alphaproteobacteria bacterium | reverse complement strand
TCGAGGTCTTGTCTCGTTAGCCGCCGGGGCGAGGAACTCATTAGCGCGCCAGCCAAACCGAGATGTGCCCGGCCTCTTAGCTCGGCATCACGAACATGAGCCGCCGCAGGCAAGGTTTCTGGCATGCCCCACAACGGTGCGGCGCTAATCCTCATGCGGAAGCCGGACAGAAGGGGGTAAAATCCCCTAGCGTTCACACGCGAGGAGCAACAACATGACCCCCCACATCCCCGAGGAATTTTCCACCAGGTTGATCGACTGGAGCCCCTTGGTGATCATGGGCAACACGATGCCGCCCCGAGATCCTGATGAAGACGAAGAGGACGAGGACGAAGAGGACGAAAAGACGAGGACCGCGCCGACGAGCCGCCGGTCGTGCGCGAGCCGGACAAGACTAGAGGCATGATGCTCCCACTGCTTTTCAGCATATCACCCGTTTGCCAGGTACGACGGCTCAACGGCACCATGTGCAAGCATCGTAGTCGTCAGCGCGAAAGCCGACCGTTACAGCTTTCATGACATCCCGTTCCAGCAGTCGCGGCCTTTCGGCCCGATCGAAAGTGATTGGCGACTACGGCAGCAGCGCTGTCTTGAAGTCGACTTGCGGCCAGCTATGTTAGCTTGGTCGATAAGACGCGTAGGACTTATCGACATTACGGTCGGCAACGCGGGCGCCTCGGCGCATCGCAACGTTCCACCACGCGACGCTGCGCGTCGCACCACGTCGCTACGCAACGCGCGAGCCGCTGGGGACATCCCGGCGGCTCTCGTGCGTTCAGCGCGTCCGGAGCGCCTCAAGCCCCTGCGGATCCGAGATCGTCATGTGAAGCGCAATGCATGCGAGCGGAAAATTCGCCACTTCGCGCCGTGCTCGCTATTGGCACAGAGCGGCAGTAGGAGAAGTCGGGCAAGGCGAGCATATTGGCGCGTTGCCAGGGCGCTCAGGGCAAATCCTTGCGCATGGAGAGGTGCAAAGGTGCTGCGGTTCAGCCGCAGAATTTCTCGATGCAGCGCAGCCAGTTGCCGCCCATGATCGCACTGACATCGGTTTCGTTGTAGCCGCGCGCAAAAAGCCCGGCGGTGAGGTTCGGCAGCTTGGCGACGCCCTCGACTCCGAGCGGGTAGGGTTGGCGGCCGAACGCGGAGAGCGGTCCGAAAATGTCCGGCCGGCGCGTGCGCCAGGTGACGACGCTCGGCGGCGCGATCACGTTCGCCTGATCCTGATAGGCCTCGACATAGTCCATGCCGATACCGACGCCTCCCACGCCGACGAGCTTCACGAAGTGATCGACATGGTCCAGCAGATCGTCGAGCGTCGGATTCGCATCGGCCAGTGAATGCGGCAAGCCGCAGACGCCGGTCATTCCGCCCTTGGCGACCATCGCCTTCACGGTGTCGTCGGTGGTGTTGCGGCCGTTGGGGCGGAGCGCAGCGGCATTTGAATGGGTGCAGACCGGCGCGCGGGCAAGCGCCGCAGCTTCGGCTCGGGTGCGGTCGCCGCAATGCGAGAGATCGAGGATCACCGGCATCTCGTTGAGCATGCCGATCAATTCCTCGCCGAGATAGGTGAGGCCGGCGTCGCGCTTCTCGCCGCAGCCATCGCCGAAGGCATTGGCGGTGGTGTAGGCGAGGCCGAGAATGCGCAGGCCCATCCGCACGAGCGTTTCGAGCCGCCAGAGCTTGTCCTCCAGCATCGAGGCGCCCTGGGTGCCGAAGATCACGCCGATCTTGCCCGCTTGCCTGGCGGCGCGCAGATCGGCGGCGGTCAGGCACAGTGTCAGATGCGGGTTCTTCTCGATCTTCGTGAGGTATTTTTCGGCGTTGCGCAGAACCGTGTCCCAATCCTCCTCGAGCGCGAAGGTCACGTTGGCGCCGTTGACCCCGCCGGCGACGAGCCGCTCGGCTATATTTCTCGTCGAGCGTGTACGCGATGGCAAGTCCGTCGAAGACATACATGCTGTTGTGGAAGGCGAGCACCTTGGCATCGGTCGTCAAGCTGGCGGGCATGCGAGGCTCCGAATGGTGATCAGACGGGGAGGGCAATGTCTTCCGTTTTCGAAAAGCGGGAGATCGCAAACGGATCGATGGGCGTTTCGGTCCTGCCGGTGGCGATCAGCTCGGCCATGACATCGCCGACACCGGGTCCGAGCTGGAAGCCGTGACCGCAGAAGCCGAAGGCGTAGTAGAAGTCCGGAAACCTTGGCCGATGGTCCCATGATCGGGATGTCGTCCGGCAGATAGCTCTCCACACCGCTCCAGACACGAATGATGCTGAGCCGGTTCAGCGCGGGCACGACCCGCGAAATCTGCGTGAATTGCGAGAGCGTGTTTTCCGGCTGCACATAGGCGCGCGACGTATCCGCGCTGGCCGGCCCCCTGTTGCCGCCGCCGAACACGATATTGCCGCGCTTCACCTGCCTGAGATAGACGCCCTCATGCGGAATGACGGTCGCTACGCCGAGCACCGGCTGAATCGCATAGGGCAGCGGCTCGGTTACGGCCATTTGCGGACCATGGGCCACGAGCGGGACCGGCTCGCCGAACTGCGTCGCGAGACGGTTGCGCCCAGGCGCCTGCGGAAATCATCAGCTGCGGGGCGCGGAAGACGCGGCCGTCGGCGGCCTCGACGCGGAATTCGCTCGCCGTCCTTTTCGACCGACGACGATCTCGGTATTCTCGAGCACTGCGGCGCCCGCGCGCTTCGCCGCGCGTCCGAAGGCCGGTGCGACAAGGCGCGGATTGGCGTGGCCATCGCGCGGCGAGTACGAACCCGCCCGCACTTCGGGCCCGATGAAGGGAAAGCGATCGCGCAAGGCATTGCCGCTGATGATCTCGAGGTCGAGCCCGTAGTGCCGCGCCTCGCGGGCATAATCCTCGAAGTTCGCCGATCGTCTCGTCGTTGTAGGTGACGCGGATGTGGCCCGTGGCCAGGAACTCCACGTCCTCGCCGAGCAGTTCGTCGAGCTTCCCCAGATCTGCGCGCGAACGGTTGGCGAGCGGCAATTGCCTGAGGTAGCGACCTTGCCGGCGCACATTGCCGAAATTCGTGCCACTCGCTTGCTGGCCGATCAGCCCGCGCTCGATCAGGATGACGGAAAGACCGCGTTGGCGCAGGAAAAATGCGGTCGCGGCGCCCATGATGCCGCCGCCGATCACGATCACATCAGAGCGGGCGGCCTGGCTCATGTCGCGACGCTCCGGGTCGAGACGGCGAGCGGCTTCACCGGGGCTTGTCCGCGCAACCGGCCGATGGTTTCGAGCGGCGCGCCGATCGCCGCGGAAACGATCTCTGCCGCCGCGTGGCCACAGTAGCGGCCCTGGCATCGTCCCATGCCGACGCGGCTGAAGGCTTTCGCGCGATTGAGTTCGTGTGCGCTCTTTTCCAGCGCCACATCGCGCAACTCGCGCGCTGTAACCCCCTCGCAGCGGCACACGATGGTCTCATCCGGAATGGTTTTCGCCAAGGACTGCGGCCAGGGGAACGCCTCGGCGATCCCTTCGCGGAAGCGCTCCATTCGCGTGCGTGCGATCCTCAAGGCCGCAACACGCGGCTCCGGGACAGGCAGGCCGAGATCGGCGAGCGCGGCGAAGGCCGCCAGCCGGCCGGAGATTTCCGCGCCATCCGCGCCTTGCGTCCGGGCTCCGTCGCCGGCGAGATAGACACCCTTTGTCGTGCTGCGGCCGTCAATGTCGACCGTCGGCCAGAACTGGCGGGTCTTCGCGTCGAACTCGAAGGCGCAGCGCGCGAGATCGGCCAATTGCGTCTCGGGCCGGAGATGGTAGCCGAGGCCGACGGCGTCGCAATCGAATCTGTGGATGTCGCCCGAACCGAGCCGCACCGAAACGCCGGAGACGCCCGTTTCCTTTTCGCCGTGAATTTCGAGCGGTGTCACGCCGCGATGGATCGCGATGCCTGAAAGCTTCAACTGCGCGACGAGCTTCACGCCCTTCAGCAGCACATCCGGCCGTGCGATGAGCCGCGGCAGCGCCTTGACCTGCGTCAGGAACGGCGTCGTATCGAGCAACGCCACGACGTCGGCTCCGGCCTGCACATATTGTGACGCCACGAGTTGCAGCAGCGGCCCCGTGCCCATGAACACGACGCGCCGGCCGATGGATGCGGCCTGCGCCTTCAGCGCGATCTGCGCTGCGCCGAGGCTGTAGGTGCCGGCATAATCCCAACCCTTCACCGGCATCAGCCGATCGGTCGCGCCGGAGGCGATGATCAACGCGTCGTAGGGCAGGGCGCTTGCGCGTCCCTCGGAGACGAGATGCACATGCCCGTCCGCGATGTTCCAGGCGAGCATGGCGCGGACGGTAGTCGATCCGCCCCTTGAGGCGGTCGAACGTGCCGTGCAGCGCTTCCGCGCGCGCGGCCTCGCTGCCGTAGAGTTTTGAGTGCGGCCGGGTGAACCCCTCCGGCTGACGGCGATAGATCTGTCCGCCGTCGCGTGCGCTTTCGTCGATGACGATCGGCCGGATGCCCGCATCCACGAGCGTCTCCGCCGCCCGCACGCCGGCGGGACCGGCACCGACGATGATCACGCGTGGTTCGGCCATGATCCATCCGGCTGTTCGGTGAGAATGGAGAGACCGGCCTCGACCGGCGTGTCGCAGGCGCGCAAGCGCTCGCCCGCCGCGGTCCACACCCAGCAATCCTGGCAGGCGGCCATCAGGCAGAAGCCCGCGCGGGCCGTGCCGCCGAATTCGGAACGCCGAAGCTTGCCGGAATGGGTGAGCACCGCCACCAGCAGCGTGTCGCCGACGAATGCTTCAACAGGCGCGCCATCGACGAAGATCGTCAGCGCCGGCCGTCCGGTCTCGCCGAGGCGAAGGAAGCGGGGCTGCGGCGCGAGGCCCATCAGTTGAGCCCGCCGATGAGCAGATATTTCATCTCGACATATTCCTCGATGCCGTGGCGGCCGCCCTCGCGGCCAAGGCCTGATTCCTTGACGCCGCCGAAAGGCGCGACCTCGTTGCCGAGGATCGCGGCATTGATGCCGACCATCCCGGCCTCGATCTCGTCGGCGACGCGGAAAGCGCGGGAAAGATCCTTGGTGTAGAAATAGGCGGCGAGACCATACGGTGTGGCATTGGCGAGGCGGACGACTTCCTCTTCGGTTTCGAAGCGGTAGATCGCCGCCACCGGGCCGAAGATTTCCTCCTGCGAGAGCGCCATCTCGGTCGTTGCGCCGGTCAGGACCGTCGGCGTGTAGAAGGTCGTTCCGAGCGCATGGCGTGTGCCGCCGGTGACGACGCGCGCGCCCCTGGTTTTTGCATCCGCAACATGGCGCTCCACCTTTTCGATCGCCTTTGCGTTGATGAGCGGGCCCTGCACGACGCCCTCGCCATCGCCGGGGCCAACCTTGAGCGCGGCGACGGCTTTCGCGAAGGCCGCGACGAAGCGGTCATGAATGCCTGCCTGCAGATAGAGTCGATTGGTGCAGACGCAGGTCTGTCCCATGTTGCGGAATTTTGCGGCAATCGCACCCTCGACAGCCGCATCGAGATCGGCGTCGTCGAACACGATGAAGGGCGCGTTGCCGCCAAGCTCGAGCGCGACCTTCTTCACCGTCGAAGCCGCCTGCCGCATCAACAGCTTGCCGACCGGCGTCGAGCCGGTGAAGCCGATGAATTTGACGGCCGGGTGGGTCGTGAAAACTTCGCCGATCTTCGCAGCATCTCCGGTGATGATGTTGAGCACGCCCGGCGGCATGCCCGCCTTCTGGCCGAGATAGGCGAGTGCCAGCGCCGTCAGCGGCGTATCGGGCGCGGGCTTGACGACGAAGGTGCAGCCGGCGGCGAGGCCGGGTGAGCATTTTCGCGTGATCATCGCCGCCGGGAAATTCCATGGCGTGATCGCGGCGCAGACGCCGATCGGCTGCTTCTGGACGATGATCTTCGAATTCGGAAACGGCGAGGGCATCGTCTCGCCGTAGATCCGTTTTGCTTCCTCGGCGTTGAACTCGACGAAGGAGGCCGCATAGGCGACCTCGCCGCGCGATTCCGAAAGCGGCTTGCCTTGCTCCGCGGTCATCAGCCGCGCAAGGTCTTCCTGATTGGCCATGATCAGCTCGAACCAGCGGCGCAGGATCGCCGAGCGCTGCTTGGCCTGAAGTTTCGCCCACGGCTTGAAGGCGCGCGCGGCAGCGTGCACGGCGTCTTCGGCTTCCTTCGCGCCGAAATCCGGCACCCGGCCAACGATTTCGCCCGTCGCCGGATTGTCGATCGCAAGCGCGGGCGTGCCGACCCATTCACCGGCGACAAAGCAGGCGGACCGCAAAAGGGCCGGATCGTTCAAGGCGAGGGGCATGGTCAGACCGCCTTGTCCGCGAGCTCGCCCAGGGTGGCGAAATGGAAATCCGGTTGCGTCAGTTTCTCGACCGCGATCGTGCCGCCAAAACCCTCGAGGCCCTTGCGCCGTTCGATCCAGCAGGTCGTGTAGCCGAGTGCTTTCGCGACGCCGATGTCGTGATACTGGCTCTGCGCGACATGCAGGATTTCATCGCGCCCAAAGCCTGAGCGGCTGATCCGCCCGCGTGCAAAGCCGAAGAAATTCGGATCCGGCTTCTCGCAGAGCGCGTCGTCCACCGTCACGCTGTCCCAGAACGGATTGCCGAGCGTGCGCGCGAAATGCTCGAAGGCCCAGCGCTGGGCATTTGTCATCGCGACGAGACGATATTTCGAAGAGAGCCGCTTCAGGGCTTCGACCGAGTCCGGAAATCCAGGCCAGAACTCGGCTGAATCACGAAACCCGCGCGCAAGCTTTGCATCGTCCTTCAGCTTCGCGTTGCGTACGAGATCGAAGTAGCCGCGTTCGAGATCGTCAGGGTAGCGCAGGGTTTTGCCTGCCGTGCGCGAGGCGCGGTAGGCATCGAGGATCGCGTCATCGCTCACATCGGACGGCGCCGCGCCCGACTTCCGCAAGTAAGCGAGCATGCCGCCCTCGAAATCGATCAGGGTGCCGACGACATCGAAGGTCATCACCTTGAAGGCGGCGAAAGGCGAGGCGGAGGTCATGGCAGCGTCCCTTAAAGATTCGGATTGGCGAGAAACTGGCCGGGCGTCATGCCGCAGATGGCGCGGAAATGCCGGCAGAGATGGCTCTGATCGAAAAAGCCGACCTCGGTGGCGACGATGGCGGGCGGCACGCCCTTGCGCAGAAGCTCCTGCGCCTTCCTCACCCGCACCGCGCTGAGATAGCGATAAGGCGAAATCCCCATCTCGCGCCGAAACACCGTCACGAGGCGAAACACGCTGAGCTCCGCCACCAGGGCAAGGTCCTTCAGCGCAAGACGTTCGGAGAAATTGGCTTCGATATAGCGCGCGACATCGGCGAGGGGAGGCCGGGGCGAAGGGCGCTGCGGCCAGAGGGCCGGACCGGAAACATCGGAAATCGCGTTCAGCATCGCCCGCTCCTCCGTGCCTTCGGGAGCCTCCATGCCGCCCGATAGGCGCTGAAGGTTAGGCCGGGACCAGCGCGCTAAACTCCCGAACACAGGTCATGGATGAGAAAAACCTGCCGAATAGCAGGGGCACGCGCGGCATGATCTGCGGTGAGGAAAAAGCCGGACGTCAATCGTCCTGCCCGAACAGCCGCTCGATCGGATAGTGATGCTTCACGAAGGGCGACTTGATGACGATGTAGCTGAAGTACTTCTCGATGCCGATATTCCGTTCGAGCATCGATTCGATGACGCTCTGGTAGTGATTTACCCCGTTGGTGACGAACTTCAGGAGGTAGTCATAGCCGCCGCTGACGAGGTGGCATTCGATGATCTCCGGCACGTTGCGGATCGCCGCCTCGAACCGCGCAAAATCATCGTAGCGATGGTCCGAAAGCGTCATTTCGGTGAAAACCAGCAGCACATCGCCGAGCTTGCGGAGCTGGAGCTGGGCGCCGTAGCCGGTGATGTAGCCGGCCTGCTCCAGCCGCTTCACGCGGGTGAGGCAGGGGCTCGGCGAAAGGCCCACGGCATCGGCCAGATCGACATTGGTGATCCGGCCGTTCTTTTGCAGTTCGGCAAGGATCTTCAGGTCGATCCGGTCCAGCTTGGCAGGGGCCGTCATGCCGATCACTCTCGATTTGACCAGGTGACGGCATATTATGCCGTCGCCGATCAATCTAGTCCCAGCAGCTCCGCGACGACAGCGCCTTGTGGTGGCATTCGGATCGCGGCGCGAATATCCTTTGCGTCCAGCACGTCATCGAGGGTGCGCCGCAGGCGGGCGAGCAATGTTGCCATTTCGGCTTCGGTGCAGGACAGGGCCGGCGCAAGGCCGATCGTTCCGTCCGTGAAGGCGCGGAATATGATGCCGTTGTCGTAGCCGGCCCGAAACAGCCGGTCGGATATCGCCAGAGCCGGATCGAACGGCGTCTTCGCGGCCTTGTCGGAGACGAGTTCAAGCGCCCCCAGCATGCCGCGCGACCGCGCTTCACCCACGAGCGGATGGTTCGCAAGATCCGCAAGTCCAGCCTCGAAAAGGCGGCCGACCTTCTGGCCGTTGGCGAGGATCCCGCCGTCGGTATAGAGGCGGATCACCTCCAGTCCCACCGCCGCGCTGACGGGATGGCCGGAATAGGTATAACCATGGCCGATGACTGCATTTGGCGCGGCGTCGGCGATGCCGGCATAGACCTTCTCTGAAATGAGGACCGCGCCCATCGGCACGTAGCCGGCGGTCAGTCCCTTCGCGACCGTCATCAGATCGGGCGAAACACCTTCCGCGTCACAGGCGAACATCGGCCCCGTGCGGCCGAAGCCGGTGATCACTTCGTCCGCAACGAACAGGATGTCGAGTTCGCGCGCCGCCTCGCGCATCGCCTTCAGCCAGCCGACCGGCGGCACGATCACTCCGCCGGAGCCCTGGACCGGCTCGCAGAAGAAGGCCGCGACGTTTTCCGCGCCGAGCTCTGCCACCTTGGCGCGCAGGGCCGTGACGGAGGAGGCGATGACCGCAGCGTCGTCGCGCCCCGCCGGATTGCGGTAGGGATAGGGCGAGGGAATATGATGCTGGTTGGCGTTCGGCAGATCGAAATTGTGATGAAAGACGGGAAGGGCGGTCAGCCCCGCGCCGAGCGATGACGAACCGTGATAGCCCTTCTCGAGCGCGATGAACTGCTTCTTCGAGGGGCGCCCGGTTGCATTGTAGTAATGGGTGATGAGGCGGATGGCACTGTCCACCGCGTCGGAGCCGCCCTGGCTGAAATAGACGCGGGTGAGCCCCTTGGGCGCGAGCTCCGCGAGCCGCGCCGCGAGGCGGATCGCCGGCTCGGAGCCGAAGCCGAAATAGCCGGTGGCATAGGGAAGCTGGCGCATCTGCGCCGCCGCAGCCTCCACCACGCTCTCGTGCCCGTAGCCGATATTGACGCACCAGAGCCCGGCGAAGGCATCGAGCAATTCCTTGCCCGAGGCGTCCCGCAGGAACATGCCCTTGGCGCCTGTCAGCACCGTGACGCCTTTCGCCTCATGGGCGCGATAGGCGGTGACCGGGTGGACAAGATGTTCCTGGTCGAGCGTGACGAGGGAATTCGCGAGCATGAGCCGTTCTCCTCTCTGAATCCCGGCGGATTCTAGAGGCAGGCCGCACGCGACTTGCGCCGAAGGCCCGCCGGCCTGCGGCGCGGCGTGGCGAATTTCGTGAAGCGAAAGCAGATTATGCTGCGCGCGCCCGGGGAGGTGCGCTTGCTACCCTGGTCGCCATCAGCGGCCCCAATCCTGGGAGCCTGTGCCATGGCTGATCAGGAATGTCGCATTGCCTCCTTCACCTTCCGTTCGCGCCAGATTGGTCCGCCGATGTGCCATTCAGCTTCTTGCTTCTCCGAATCGGCAGTGAGGCGCGGTCGAATGTGATGCTCCGCGTCCCAGGCAGCTATAATCTCCATGTTCTGGATCGCGGGATAGCTTCGACACGCGTTTCAGGTTCCCGCTTGCCGCCTGCACGTGATACTGTTACCTTCAAAGCTCCTACCGGCCACTGAACTGTATAGCATATCGTTCGTCGCAAGCCTCTGTGTGCCAGAACGCGGAGAGGAAACATGGCGCCAGTTTACTTCCATCGCATCCGGACCTCAATGCTCGGCCGATGGATGGATAGGCAACGCCGACTTCGTCGTCAGGTCCAGACGATAAGACAGCTGTGCGTGGACGGCCGACGCAAATTGTGACTCTCGACGCCAGAAGAAGCCGACTGGCTTTGTCCTGCGTCAGGACCGCAGTGAAATCCACGCGGATTCGCCCGCTATCGCATAAAGGGTTCGCCGCCGTTAGATCGCGCTTTCGGCCTTAGGGTCGGCATCGAACATGGTGCATGACCGGAGGCAGGTCATCTCGAACAGGGCGAGCATGATAGGTGGCTCGGCTTTTCGATCTGCATAGCGACCAAAGCGCCCTATTGCAGGGCGATGTTCGAGCCTGACTGCCGAGCCGTGAACTAGAGTCCACGCGCCTCACGCCTAGTAGCCGCGCTTGCGATCGACCAGGCCGCGCAGCGGCAGGCCTGCCTTGTGGCGCTCGATCGTCTCCAGCACGAAATCGACGGCGGTTTCCGGCCGCGTCATGCTCGCGACATGCGGCGTGAGGATCACGCGCGGATGGCTCCAGAGCGGATGCCCCTTGGGCAACGGCTCCGGGTCGGTCACGTCGAGGAAGGCGGCGGAAAGCTGGCCGGAGGCAAGCGCCGCAAGCAGGTCATCCTGCTTCAGATGTCCGCCGCGCCCGGCGTTCACCAGCGCTGCGCCACGCGGCATCTGGCGGAAAAGGTCCGCGTTCAGCATGCCGCGCGTCTGTTCGGTGAGCGGCAGCAGGCAGACGAGGATATCGCAGGTGGCGAGGAAATCCGGCAGTGCCTCCAGGCCGGCATGGCAGGTGATGCCATCGATCACGCGTGGCGATCTGCTCCAGCCCGACATGGAAAAGCCGAAACCGGCGAGCTTGCGGAAGGCCGCTTCACCCAGTTGCCCGAGACCAAGAATGCCGACGCGGCGTCTTTGGGCGGGCACGAGGCGGATCGCCGACCAGCGTTCCGCGCCCCTGTCGGCGATGTAGTCGACCAGATTGCGATGAAGCGCCAGCACCGCAAGGGTGACATATTCCACCATGCCCTCGGCGATGCCTGGGTCCAGCATCCTGACCAGCGGGACATCGGCGGGCAGCGCGGAGAAATCGAACTGATCGACGCCTGCGCCGACCGAGAACACGATTTTCGTTTGCGGGAAGCGCGCGGCCATGTCTTCCGGCGGTTCCCAGACCGCGAGGTAGCGGACAGCATTGGCGTCACCCGTTTCCGGCCAGACATGAACGGGCAGGTCCGGTTTCTTCGTCGCGATCAGGGCCTTCCATTCCGCGCCCCGGACAGGATCGGCCTTGTAGAGCAGCGCCATCAGCCGAGCGCCTGATTGACCACGCCGAAGACGTGGAATCCGCCAGCCTGTTTCAGCGACGTGCCGCGAACCATGGTGACGACATTGTCGACGCGCACGAGACCCAGCGTCTCGAGCCACTCCGAAAGCCCGGATTCGCCGGGCACGTCGATGCGCACGAACATGCCGGCGTTCGAGCCGATCCAGTGCGAGATCAGCGCCTTGGCGCTGGCGGTATCGCGCGCGACCACCGGGCCGATCACATGCCCGCGTCCGAAACGGCGGTAGAAGGCGAAGCCCACCGTCTCGCCCGCCTCGTCGAGCACAACGGCTTCGCCATTCTCGATCAAGGCCGCGATCACGCCCTCGCGGGCGACGCCGCAAGCAGCGGCGTCGAGTTCGACGAGGCGGGCGAGTTCATTTCGGCCCAGCGGGCGGATACGCTCGCCGGCGCGCAGAGGGACAAGCGGCGCCGAGAACGAGGCGCCCTGATGCTGGAGAATCGAGCCGATGCCCTGAAAGCCGAGCTGGCGATAAAGCGTCTCGCCTTGCTTCGTGGCGTTCAGCAGCACGGTCGGCTCAGTGATCCGGTCGAGGATGCCGAGCATCAGCGCACGGCCGATACCCGAACGCTGAATCGTCGGATCGACGATCACCATGCCGAGCCGAGCAATCCTGTTGTCATAGGTCCACCACATCGCCGTGCCGACAAGCTGATCGCCGGAATAGGCGACAAGCCCTTGACCCACCGAATGCATGAACTGCCAATCCTCCAGCCGGTGCGGCCAATTCACCTCGCGTGACAGAGCCTGTGCTGCAGGCAGATCGCGCGCGTCCATCTTGAGGACCTCGAACCGGGTCGCGGGCTGGCGTGCGGTCACCGATGTCTTCCTTCGTGCATGGTCGGCCCTTGTTCCCATGCGGGCGGGCAGAGGCGCTAGGACGATCTTGTCGCATGGATTGGCGCATGCCGAGAAGACGAGGTGCGGAAAGGGGACGCATCAAACTGCCGGAAGAGAGCGATAGAACGGCATAAAGTTCCAGCGAAGCCATGCGAGGCTTTGCTTCAAATCCGTGCATCCCGTGCCAGAGTTGAAGACGGCAGATAGCCGCGCAAGCTTGGGAAAACGAAGGATTTGGGGAAGGCGATATGTCTCTGTTCAAGCCGAAATACATCACCTTCGATTGCTACGGGACGCTGACGCGCTTCCGCATGAGCGAGATGGCGCGCGAGATGTTCGCCGATCGCATTCCGGCGGAGAAGATGGACGACTTCGTGCGCGATTTCGCGACCTACCGCCTCGATGAGGTGCTCGGGGCGTGGAAACCCTATCGCGATCTCCTGGTGAACTCGCTCCACCGCACGGCCAGGCGCTGGGGCATCAAGACAACGGATGCGGAGGGCGAGGCTTATTATCTGGCTGTGCCGACCTGGGGACCGCATGCGGATGTTCCTTCAGGCCTTGCGAAAGTGGCGAAGGAAATCCCGCTCGTCATCCTCTCCAACGCATCGAACGACCAGATCCAGTCGAATGTCGACAAGCTCGGGGCGCCGTTCCATGCGGTCTACACCGCGCAGATGGCGCAGGCCTACAAGCCGCGCATGCAGGCCTTCGAATTCATGCTCGACCAGCTCGGTTGCGCGCCGGAGCATATCCTGCACGTGTCGTCGTCCTATCGCTACGACCTGATGACCGCGCATGACATGCGCTTCGGCATGCGAGCCTTCGTCAATCGCGGGCATGAACCGCTGACCCCGTATTATGGCGCGCATGAGATCCCTGATATCGGCGGGCTGCCCGGCCTTGTGGGGCTCTAGAAACCGGTTCTGAGAGAGGCCGCCGGTCAAGGGAAGGAACACGAGACGGATGAAACCGGATTCCTTCTGGCTCGACACGGCCCCGGCTTTCACGGGAGGCTCACCGCTTGCAGGCGAGGGGCGGGCCGATGTCGCGATCGTCGGTGGCGGCTTCACCGGACTTTCCGCGGCGCTGACGCTGGCAAAGAAGGGCGTTTCCGTTCGCCTTCTGGAGGCGGGCAAGGTGGCCGCGGAAGCCTCGGGCCGCAATGGCGGCCACTGCAACAACGGCCTCAGCCACGAGTTCTCGGGCGTTGCCGCGCGCTTCGGGGTGGAGCGGGCGCGCGAGATGTACCGCGCCTTCGATGCCGGCGTCGATCTCGTCGAAAGCCTCGTAAAATCCGAAGGCATCGATTGCGACTTTGTCCGTTCCGGCAAACTGAAGCTCGCCGCAAAACCTGAGCATTTCGACAAGCTCGTCCGCGCCCAGGAGGTTCTGGCCCGCGAGGTCGACGCCGAGACGGCGATCGTCGCGAAGGTCGATCTCGGCACGGAAGTCGCGACCGAACGTTATTACGGCGGGCTGCTGCAGCGCCGCTCGGCCTCGATGCATGTGGGCAGGTTCGGCAAAGGCCTCGCGACGGCGGCTGCGCGCGCAGGCGCCATGATCCATCAGGACGCGGCGGTCATCGCCATCGATCGCATTGGCAGCGGGCGTTTCCGCTTGAAGACCGCGCGTGGCACGGTCGAGGCAGATCAGGTTCTGCTCGCGACCGGCGCCTCGCAGCTCGGCCCTTTCGGCTGGTTCCGGCGGCGGATCGTGCCGGTCGGGAGTTTCATCATCGTGACCGAGCCGCTCGGCGCGAACCGTGCGGCGGCGATCATGCCGGGCCGCCGGACCTGCACCACCAGTCAGAATATCGGTAATTACTTCCGCCTGACCGCCGACAACCGTCTCGTCTTCGGTGGGCGCGCGCGCTTTGCGATGTCGAGCCCGACATCGGACCTGAAGAGCGGCGTCATCCTCCAAAATCAATTGCGCGAGGTTTTTCCGCAGATCGCCGATGCCCGCATCGATTATTGCTGGGGCGGCCTCGTCGACATGACGCAGGATCGGCTGCCGCGCGCCGGCACGCAGGACGGCATGCACTATGCCATGGGCTATTCCGGCCATGGCGTGCAGATGTCGGTTTACATGGGTGACGTGATGGCCCGCCGCATCACCGGCGAGGCGCTACCTAACCCCTGGCGCGATGTCGACTGGCCGGCGATCCCTTTGCATTTCGGCAAGCCGTGGTTCCTGCCTTTCGCCGGACTCTACTACCGCGCGCTCGACCGGATCTCGTAAGCGCGGAAGATCGTCTCTGCGATGAGGATGTAGGCAGAGATGTGAGGAAAAAGGCGGCGACGACCAACAAGATCGTCCTATCCGGTCGGTCGCCGCAGAATAGTCTTCGGAACTGAAGCGGGGAAGAACGGCAGAAGATCCGCACCTTCGCAACGATCGGACCGACGACGTCTGAATCGCAATCGACACGTAGCGGAGAACTCCCATGACGAAACCGGTATCCGAATCCCTGGCCTTGCTGTCCCATGCGGAGCGCGAGCGTCTCCTGAGCGCCGTGCGGCAGGGCGCTTCGCGGCGCGACATGCTGGGGCTGCTTGCGGCCGTCGGCATCGGCACGAGCTTCGGCGGCACGCTGATCGGCTCGGCGACCAGGGCATTTGCACAGACGCCGAAGAAGGGCGGCAAGATCCGTGTCGCGGGTTTCGGCTCCTCGACCGCCGATACGCTCGATCCGGCAAAGCAATCCTATTCGACCGACTATTGCCGCTGCACGATGTTCTACAACGGGCTGACCGAGCTCGACGAGGTGCTCAACCCGAAGCTCGCGCTGGCTGAATCCATCGAGCACGACAAGGCGACCGTCTGGACGATCAAGCTCAGGAAGGGCGTACAGTTTCACGACGGCAAGGAGCTGACCTCGGAAGACGTGGTCTTCTCCCTCAAGCGCCATCACGATCCGGCGACCGCATCGAAAGCCAAGGCGCTCGCCGACCAGATGAAGGAGATCGTGGCCACCGGCACGCACGAGGTGAAGATCACCCTTGCCGGGCCCAATGCGGATTTCCCGGTCGTGCTCGGCACCTATCACTTCCTGATCGCCCAGGCCGGAACCACCGATTTCACCAAAGGCGTCGGCACCGGCCCGTACAAGTGCAAGGAGTTCACGCCCGGCGTGCGATCGATCGGCGTGCGTAACGAGAATTACTGGAAGCAGGGCTCCGGACCCTGGCTCGACGAGATCGAGTTCTTCGGCATTCCGGATGTCGGCGCGCGCGTCAACGCGCTGCTCGCCGGCGACGTGCACTTCATCGGCAACGTCAACCCGAGCTCGGCGAAGCTGATCCTCGGCAGCAAGGGCTTCTCCATCCTGGAGACGAAATCCGGCAACTACACCGATCTGGTGATGCGCGGCGACAGTGCGCCGGGCAACAACGCCGACTTCGTGCTCGGCATGAAGCATCTCTTCAATCGCGACCTGATCAAGCGCAACATCTTCCAGGGCTATGCGGAAGTCGCCAACGATCAGCCGGTGCCGCCGCTCAACCGCTACCATGCCGCGGATATTCCGCAGCGGAAGTACGATCCGGAGAAGGCGAAGTTCCACCTCAACAAGGCCGGCGTGCTGGGCTCGACGATCCCTGTCGTCACGTCGCCTGCCGCGACCGCTTCGGTCGAGATGGGGCTGCTGCTGCAGCAGGCGGCCCAGACGGCCGGCCTGAAGATCGAGCTCAAGCAGGTACCGGCGGATGGCTACTGGTCGAATTACTGGATGAAGGTCCCGGTGGGCTACGGCAATATCAATCCGCGCCCGACGGCCGACATCCTCTTCAGCCTGTTTTTCCAGTCCGGTGCCGCCTGGAACGAGTCCGCCTGGAAGAACGAGAAGTTCGACCAGGTGCTGGTCGCCGCCCGTGCCGAGACCGACGAGGCCAAGCGCAAGCAGATGTATACGGACATGCAGGTGATGATCCACGAAGGTTCAGGCATCGGCATCCCGGTGTTCATCAACGGCCTCGATGCCCACACCGAGAAGCTCAAGGGCCTCAAGCCGATGGGAACGGGTTCGATGATGGGCTACGCTTTCGCGGAGCATGTCTGGCTCGACGCCTGAGCGTTGCCGGCGCGAATGCTGCCGCGTCTTGCAGCAGCTCTTGTGAGGCCGATTAAATGAACCGAACGATCGGTCGGCTCCTCGTCTCGCGCCTCGTCATCTCGCTGCTGACCTTGTGGTTCGTGGCGACGGTTGTTTTCGTGATCACCAACCTTCTGCCGGGCGACGTCGCGCAGACCCTGCTTGGACAGAGCGCGACGCCGGAGGCGGTCGCGGGCTTGCGAAAATCGCTCGGGCTCGATCTGCCGCCCTTGCAGCGCTATCTCGCCTGGCTTGGCAATCTCGTGACGGGAGATGCAGGCCGATCGCTGGTCAATGGCCAGCCGGTCGCGGCCTTGATCGGCTCGCGACTGGGCAATTCGCTGATCCTTGCGGGTGTGACGGCCCTGGTCGCCGTGCCGTTTGCCTTGCTGCTCGGCATCACCTCGGCGGTTGCGCGCGGCTCGTTTTATGACCGCGTGGTCGGCGCCGGCACGATCCTTGTCGTCTCGGTTCCGGAATTTCTGGTCGCCTCGCTGGCGGTTCTGATCTTTGCCGTGCATCTGAAATGGGTGCCGGCGCTCTCGCAGCTCGGCCGCATCGACGGCGTTCTCGACGCGGTGCGGGTTTTCGCCCTGCCGATTTTCACGCTGACCTGCGTGATCGTCGCGCAGATGGCGCGCATGACGCGCGCCGCCTTGATCGACGCGCTTTCGTCGTCCTACGTCGAGATGGCCGTGCTGAAAGGGGCGAGCCGTGCGCGGATCGTGCTGCATCATGCCTTGCCGAATGCCATCGGTCCGATCGCAAACGCGATCGCCTTCTCGCTCTCCTTCCTGCTCGGCGGTGTGATCATCGTCGAGACGATCTTCAACTATCCGGGCATCGCCAAGCTGATGGTGGACGGTGTCGCCACGCGCGATCTGCCGCTCGTGCAGGCCTGTGCGATGTTGTTCTGCGGCGCCTATCTCGTGCTCGTTACGCTGGCGGACATCGCCGCCATTCTCGCCAATCCGCGCCTGAGGCACCAATGAGCACAGCGCCGATCCTCGACGATGACAAACGCGAGCGAAGCGACGCCGTTCTTCGAACAGTTATGCCCGCACGCCGCTTGACGCTGGGCGGCGTCATGCGCGGCATCGTGCCGTGTATCGTTGTGTTCTGGCTCGCGATGGCGCTGATCGGGCCCTGGGTCGCACCCTACGATCCAAGCGCGATCCAGGACGCCGATCTGTTCGAGGCCATGAGCTGGAATTTCCTGCTCGGCACCGATTATCTGGGCCGCGACATGCTCTCGCGCATCCTTGCCGGTGCGCGCTATACCGTCGGCATCGCGCTGGTTGCGACCCTGCTTTCGGTCGGGACCGGCCTGTTGCTCGGTCTTGCGGCCTCGGCCATCGGCGGGCTGTTCGACGCGGCCTTGAGCCGGTTCCTCGATGCGCTGATCTCGATCCCGTCGAAAATGTTCGGGCTGGTCGTCGTCGCGGCGTTCGGCTCCTCGATCCCGGTGCTGATCCTCACCCTCGGCATCATCTATCTGCCGGGCTGCTATCGCATCGTCCGCTCCATCGCCGTCAATGTCGCGGCGCTCGATTTCGTGACCGTGGCGCGCGCGCGGGGTGAGGGCACGTTCTACATCATGCTGCGCGAGATCCTGCCCAACATGATCGGCCCCGTGCTGGCGGATTTCGGCCTGCGTTTCATCTATGTCGTGCTGTTGCTGTCCAGCCTGTCCTTCCTTGGGCTTGGCGTGCAGCCTCCTGAAGCGGATTGGGGTTCGCTCGTGCGCGAGAATATCGGCGGGCTGCCCTATGGCGCGCCGGCGGTGATCATGCCCGCGCTTGCCATCGCCAGCCTGACCATCGCGGTCAACCTGACGATCGACGCCCTGTTCGGGCGCCGTGAGGGGGTGTCGTGATGGAACCGCTGATCGAGATCCGTGATCTGCGCGTCGCCGCATCGAGCAGCAACGGCGCCGAGACCGAGATCGTCAAGGGCGTCAGCTTCGCGGTGAAGCGCGGCGAGGTGATGGGACTGATCGGCGAATCCGGTTCGGGCAAGACCACGATCGCGCTGGCGGTGATGGGCTATACCCGCCTTGGCTGCCGGATTGCCGGCGGCTCGATCCGGATCGGCGGGACCGAGGTGACCGGGCTCGACGCAAAGGGGCTCGCCGCATTGCGCGGCCGCCGTGTCGCCTATATCGCGCAGAGCGCCGCCGCTTCGTTCAACCCCTCGCGGACGATCATGGCGCAGGTGATCGAAAGCGCGTTGATCCACGGCACCAGTGGCAACGCGGAGGCCACGGCAAAGGCGGTCGAGCTGTTCCGCGCGCTCGCGATTCCCAATCCGGAAACGATCGGGATGCGCTATCCGCATCAGGTCTCCGGCGGCCAGCTGCAGCGGCTGATGGCGGCGATGGCGCTGATCACCGACCCGGAAGTGGTGATCTTCGACGAGCCGACCACCGCGCTTGATGTCACCACCCAGATCGAGGTGTTGAAGGCCTTCAAGAGCGCAATCCGCGACCGCGACACCACCGGTATCTACGTCACGCACGATCTGCCGGTGATCGCGCAGATCGCCGATCGCATTACCGTGCTGCGCCATGGCGAAGTGCGGGAGGCAGGCGAGGTCGGGCAGCTCATCGCCACGCCGGAAAACGAATATACGAAAAGCCTGCTCGCCGCGGCCGAGCCGGCATTGCGCCTTGCGACGGACGAAGCGCCGCCCTCCATGCCCTTGCTCGAGGTCAAAGGCGTCGCCGCCGGCTATGGCGAGCTCGATGCGGAAGGTCTTCCGACAATGCCGGTCCTTCGGGATATCGATCTGGCGATCGCGCCCGGCCGGGCGCTCGGCGTCATCGGCGAATCGGGCTGCGGAAAATCGACACTCGCGCGCGTCATCGCCGGGCTGACGCCGCTGGCGCGCGGCGCCGTGCGGTTCAACGGCGAGACGCTGCCGCCCGCACTCGCGCAGCGTTCGAAGGATCAGCTGCGCCGGGTCCAGATCGTCTTTCAGATGGCGGATACGGCGCTCAATCCGCGCGTCAGCGTGGAGGACATCATCGGTCGGCCGCTGACCTTCTATTTCGGACTGAGCGGGGAGGCGCGCAGGAAACGAGTGCGCGAGCTTCTCGATCTCACGCATCTTCCGGCTTCCGTGCTGCCGCGCCGGCCCGGCGATCTTTCCGGCGGGCAGAAGCAGCGCGTCAACCTCGCCCGCGCGCTCGCGGCAAAGCCCGATCTCCTGCTTTGCGACGAGGTGACGTCCGCGCTCGATACGGTGGTCGCCGCCGCGATCCTCGATCTCATCGTTGAACTGAGGAAGGAGCTCGGCTTCTCCTACATGTTCATCAGCCACGACCTCAAAACCGTACGCGCGATCTGCGACGAAGTGATGGTGCTCTATGCCGGCCGGATCGTGGAATCGATGCCGGCATCCAGGATCGATGCGACGCTGCACCATCCCTATGCGCGGCTTCTGTTCGCCTCGGTGCCGAAATTGCAGCGCGGCTGGCTGGAGGAAACCGCGATGCCCGCAGTCGCGGCTGCGGTGGGGGAAGTGCCTGCGCCGCAATCCGACCAGAGGATGCCAGTTCTTCAGCCGTTGCGGGGTCAGGATGCCCGGGCTTTGCGATGAGCGGGCGCCGCCATTACGCCCGTCTCCGATCGGAACCCAGCTTGCCTGCCATCGTGACGATGCGACGCTGATGGCGGGGCGCTAAGCCCGAGCCGCAGCGGCTCGGCGGACGTGCGAATTGTCCTCCATCGCCGGGAAATTAGGTCCCGGTTAACCGAATTGGCTCACATTTTCTGTGAATTGAAAGAACGGCGGCTCGCAACTTTTGGTCGCGTGCTGCAAAATTGTGACGGCGCGCCTGCAACCAGGCGCAGATTGCCGAAATCATCCAAGGGGGAATGCCATGAAGAAATTTCTCCACCTTGCACTCGCGTTGTTCGCGGTCTCGACCACTCCGTCGTTTGCCGCCGACATGCGGATGCCGGTGAAGGCGCCGCCGCCGATCGCTGTGCCGCTCTTTACATGGACGGGCTTCTACATCGGTTTGAACGGTGGCTACGGCGGCGATCGGTTCAGCTACGACTTCGCGGTTCTCGGCGTGCCGGGATCAACGCGTGTCACGTCCGGCGGCGGCTTCGGCGGCGGCCAGATCGGCTACAACTATCAGGTCGGCAGCTGGGTGTTCGGCATCGAGGGCGACATTCAGGCGTCCGACATCAAGGGTGAGATCTCGGCGACCATCCTCGGCCTGACGGCGACCACGGGAAGCAAGATCGACTGGTTCGCCACCGCACGTGGCCGCCTCGGCTATGCCTGGGATCGCGTGCTGGTGTACGGGACCGGCGGCTACGCCTACGCGGACGTCGACACCGGCGGCACGATCGCCATTGCCGGCGGAGGGGCGCTGGCGACCAATGTCAACACCAGCCACAACGGCTGGGTGGCCGGCGCCGGCATCGAATATGCCTTCACCAATAACGTCACGTTCAAGACCGAGTACCAGTACCTCGATTTTGAACGCAAGACGCTTGCGGCGGCCGGGGCTGCCACCTTCATCGATGTGCGTCCGACGGTTCACACGGTGCGAGGCGGGGTGAACTGGAAGTTCTGAGCGAACGCAGGTCGCGCGCGAAGCGTGGTCCGCAGCGACGACGCTCGGCCTCAGGTTAGTGCGCGCGAAAGCCGGGACCTACGCCGTGCCGATCATGAGGGTCGGCTCAGCGCGAGTGGCCTTGACTGCTGCGGAGGGTATGGGTCCCCGCTTTCGCGAGGACGACATCGCGATAGATGCACGTCGGGCAACCTGATCGCGTGGCGCGTCAGAACCGCGTGACGATGCTCGACAGCTGCGGGCGGTCGCGCTCTTCCGGCGGCCTTTTCGCGCGGCCGATGTGGACGAAGCCGGCCATCTTTTCGTCGGCCGCAAGCCCGAGCGCATCCAGCACCGAGCGGTCGAATGCGACCCAGCCGGTCAACCAGTTCGCGGCATAGCCCAGCGCGTTCGCCGCGGTGACGATGTTCATCACGCTGGCGCCGGCCGACAGCTCCTGCTCCCAGAGCGGGATCTTCACGTGCGGCCTCGCGCGGCTGACGACGCCGATCACCAAGGGCGCATGCATGAACTTCTTGCGTTCGACTTCGACCTGATCCGCCGTCGCGGTCAGATTTTGCTCCTTGAACACCGCTGCAAAAATATCGCCGACCTTCGCACGCGCGTCGCCCTCGAACACGATGAAGCGCCACGGCACGAGCTTGCCGTGGTCCGGCACCCGCGCGCCGAGCGTCAGGATGGTTTCAAGTTCGTCCGCCGACGGGCCCGGGCCGGTCATCTCGATCGGCTTCACCGAGCGGCGGGTTTTGAGGAGGTCGATCAGATCAGGCACGCGCGGCTTCCTTCAGGTTAGCTCAGTGCCGTCTAGCATGCGCGTTCGCTAAGAACGAGGCTGACGAGACGCCTTTTAGACTGATTATGAAGACGCTGCTGCGTCGTCGCTGCCGCCGGCTGGGCCGGCGGCAGGCAGCTGAGCCGGCCTGACGGTCAGCCGGCGGCGTTGGCCCGCTTCACGTCCGGCGGCGTCGCTTCATCGACCAGCGCCGCGATCGCCTCGGTCAGCGGCACCACCTGCTGCTTGTCGCTGCCGAGGCGGCGGATCGATACGGTCTGCTGCTCGGCTTCCTTCTTGCCGACCACGAGCAGGGCGGGGATCTTCGCCAGCGAGTGCTCGCGCACCTTGTAATTGATCTTCTCGTTGCGCAGGTCGATGTTCGCACGCAAGCCGGCGCGGCGCACGGCGGCCAGCACCTGCTCGGCGTATGCGTCGCCGTCCGAAGTGATCGTGGTGACGACCGCCTGCACCGGCGCAAGCCAGAGCGGGAAGTGGCCGGCAAAGTTCTCGATCAGGATGCCGGTGAAGCGCTCCAACGAGCCGCAGATCGCGCGATGCACCATCACCGGCTGCTTCTTCGAACCGTCGGCGTCGATATAGAACGCACCGAACCGCTCCGGCAGGTTGAAGTCCACCTGCGTCGTTCCGCACTGCCAGTCGCGGCCGATCGCGTCACGCAGCACATATTCGAGCTTCGGTCCGTAGAACGTACCTTCGCCGGGATTGATCGCCGACCTTGACACGCCCGCCGGATTCGGCGGCGATCTGGTCGAGCAGCTTGCGCAGCACATCCTCGGCATGGTCCCACATCGCGTCGGTGCCGACGCGTTTTTCCGGCCGCGTTGCGAGCTTGACCACGAGGTCGCTGGTGAAGCCGAAGTCCGCATAGACAGAAAGGATCAGCTCGTTGATCATCAGGCACTCGGCCGCAAGCTGCTCTTCGGTGCAGAACACGTGCGCGTCGTCCTGGGTGAAGCCGCGCACGCGTAACAACCCGTGCATGGCGCCGGATGGCTCATAGCGGTGCACGATGCCGAATTCGGCCAGTCGGATCGGCAGGTCGCGATAGCTCTTCAAGCCGTGTTTGAAGATCTGCACATGGCCGGGACAGTTCATCGGCTTGATCGCGAACCAGCGCTTGTCCTCGGCCTCGTCACCGGCCGACTGCGCCGCGAACATGTTCTCGCGGTACCAGCCCCAGTGGCCCGACGTCTCCCACAGCGACTTGTCGAGCATCTGCGGCCCGTTCACCTCGTCGTAGGTGCCGGCGAGGCGGCGGCGCATGTAGGCGACGATCGCCTGGAACAGCGTCCAGCCCTTTGCGTGCCAGAACACCACGCCCGGACCTTCCTCCTGGAAATGGAAGAGGTCGAGCTCGCGTCCGAGGCGACGGTGATCGCGCTTCTCGGCTTCCTCGAGCTGCTTCAGGTAGGCATCGAGCTCGTCCTGCTTGGCGAACGCGGTGCCGTAGATGCGTGTCAGCATCGGATTGTTCGAGTCACCGCGCCAGTAGGCGCCGGCCACCTTCATCAGCTTGAAGGCGCCTCCGATCTTGCCGGTCGAGGTCATGTGCGGGCCGCGGCAGAGATCGAACCAGTCGCCCTGGAAATAGATCTTGATCGGCTCACTGCCTGGAATGGCGTCGACCAGCTCGACCTTGAAGGCCTCGCCCTTGTCGCGAAACACCTGCTTGGTCTTCTCGCGGTCCCAGACGTCCCTGGTGAACGGCTTGTCGCGCGCGATGATCTCGCGCATCTTCTTCTCGATCGCGGCGAAGTCTTCCGGCGTGAACGGCTCGTTGCGGAAGAAGTCGTAGTAGAAGCCGTTCTCGATCACGGGACCGATGGTCACCTGCGTGCCGGGCCACAGCGCCTGCACGGCTTCGGCGAGCACGTGCGCGCAGTCGTGACGGATCAGTTCCAGCGCGCGCGGATCCTCGCGGTTGATGAATTCGATTTTGGCATCATGCGAAATCGGCTCGGCGAGATCGACGAGTTCGCCGTCCAGCGTCATCGCCACCGTTCGCTTGGCGAGCGAAGGCGAGATGCCCTTCGCGATGTCGAGACCGGTGGTGTCCTTGGGGAATTCGCGGCGGGCGCCGTCGGGGAAGGTGACGGTGATCCTGCTGCTTTCGACCGGCTTCAGATTGGTAATACCGTAGACGAATCCGCATTTCCGAACGGTGCTCGGGCATTTTCATCTCCTTGACACTCACTCCTGCGAACGAACGCAGGTAAGCGGAAGCGCTATATAGCAGGCGATTCGGGCGATGCAACGCGAAACCCGGGATTTGCCGGGGTCGTTCCGGCCATCCGGCGGGCCATTGCGGAGGCTCACGGATCTGCCTAGTTCAACGTTGCCAGTCACAACAATTTCAAGAACGAAAGACTGCTTTTGAACGCCCGGTTTGTTCCCACCGCATTGCTGCTTGGAAATTTCGTCATCGGCACGAGCATCATGGCTCCCGCCGCAATGCTGAACGAGCTTTCGCGCGATCTGCACGTCAGCATCGCTCAGGCGAGCCTCCTGGTGACGCTCGGCGCGGCCGTGCTTTGTCTGGGCTCGCCGCTGTTGTCCTGGGCAACCAGCCGGATGGACCGGCGAACGCTGCTCTGTGCGATCCTCGTGATCGTCGTGGCCGCGCATGTTGCCGCGGCATTCACGACGTCGTTTGCCGCCATGCTCGCGCTGCGACTGGTGATGGTGGCCGCGGCCGCGCCGTTCACGCCGCAGGCCGCGGGGGTCGTCGGCCTGATCCTGCCGCTCCAACGGCGCGCGAGCGCGATTGCCTATGTGTTCCTTGGCTGGTCGCTGGCCGCAGCCGCCGGTCTGCCGTTGATGACCGCCATCGCCAGCCGCTTCGGTTACGCCTGGTGCTTCATGCTGATCGCGATCATCGCCGCGGTGAGCTGCGTGCTGCTGGTGTGGCGGCTGCCGGCCAAGCTGCACACGCCGGCCGTCGATCTGAAGGCGTGGCGCGATCTGTTTCGCAATCGCCTCGTGTTGCTGCTGCTGCTCGTCACCGTGCTGCAGATGATCGGGCAGTTCGTGATCTTCACCTTTATCGGACCGCTGCTTGCGCTGCTCGCCAATGCAGGCCCCGACGCGATCAGCGTCGCCTTCGCGCTCTATGGCGTCGGCGGCTTGCTCGGCAATATCGCCGCAACGCAGGTGGTCGGCAGGCTGGGCACATTCCGGACGTCGCTGCTGTCGACCGGCGCCGTCAGCATCGGCATTGCGATCTGGGCAGCGGGCGCCGGGCTTTACCTGCTGATGGCTGCGGGGTTGTTCATCTGGGGGCTCGGCTTTGCCGCGGCGAATTCGATGCAGCAGGCGCGGCTTGTCGCGGCTTCGCCCGCGCAGGCGGGCTCGGCCGTCGCGTTGAATACGTCGGCCCTCTATATCGGACAGGGCCTCGGCTCCGCGATCGGCAGCGCCTTGTTCGTGCACGCGCATTATCTGCCGATGGGGTATCTTGCGGTTGCCGTCATGATCGCGGCGCTGGCGCTCATCGTCCGATCACGGCCCGCCGGCTAGTTCAACAGGGCGTCCACGGGGCGCGAGGCCGCGTGGACCGGCGGCTGCCGGTCTGCTACGGTCAGGGCGATATTCCATCCCTTTTGCGACATCACCCGCGTCGATGCACCTGGCCTGTCTCTCGCTGCTGGTCGCCGTTTTCGCGCTGTCGACGCAATCTTCGCTGGCGGCGCCCGCCCCGGACTTCGCGCTGCCAAAAGGCGTCTTGCCCGTCGTTGCCGTCTATCTCGCCAAGGGACCGCCGGATTCCTGCGGCCCGGGCTGCGACCGATGGATCGCGGTGGAAGGCAAGATGGATGCGGGTGCCACCGCGCGGCTGCGCAAGCTCTACAAAGCGCACAGGACGGCAAACCTGCCGCTCTATCTGCATTCGCCGGGCGGTGACGTGCGTCAGGGCATCGCCATGGGCCGCCTGCTGCGCGAGCACAAGGCAACCGCGCGTGTCGCGCGCACGCTCGTCAAGGAATGCGGCGTCGACGGGCAGGGGGAAGCAGCTTGCCTCAAGCTGAAGCAATCGGGCCGCGAGCTCGAAGCCGAGCTCGTCGCGTCCGGCGCATTCTGCAACTCGTCCTGCGCCTATATGCTGCTGGGCGCGACCGCGCGCGAAGTCGCGCCCGATGTCACCGTCGGCGTGCACTCGGCGCGGGTGACGATCAACTACAGCGGCGGCCGCGCTCCGCCCAAGGCGGTGCGCGAGCAGGCGGCCAGCCGCGCGATCGAGCGGCTGGACCGCGAACTCGCCCAATACGTCGTCACCATGGGCGTCGATCGCGGCCTGCTCGATCTCATCAAGACCGTCAAATTCGAGCAGATGCATGCCTTGAAGCGCGACGAGTTCGTTCGCTTCGGCATCGACAAGCGCGAGTTCGTGGAGACGAACTGGCGTTTTGCGGATCGCGGCCGGGTGTCCTACATCGACAAAATCGCTCAAGAGCGCGACGGCAAGGAGCCAAAGGGCTTTCGAACGCTGCGGTGGCGGCTCGGGTGCGTTGATGCGCCCGGCATGCGTCTCGACTATTTCAGGTCCAACGGTCGCGAAAGCCTCGCCAGCGTAGTGATCAGGTTCGGCGCGGATCTGAAAATTGTGCTGGCTGCGACCCCTGACCGTGAGGTGCGAGGCGCGCGCATCGGCTGGGGCACGGTGGACCAACTGAAGGCGGCATCGCGGCTGTCTTTGATGGAGGTCCCCGAGGACACCAAGGCACTGCCACGCGAAACCATCCTGTCCACCGACGGCCTCTCGCGCGCCGCCGAGCAGCTGTTGCAGGCGTGCCGCAGCTGATCGCGTATGTCACGGCACCCTGCCGACCGGCTCGCCGCAGGCCGGGAAAATTTCTTCTTCGTAGCGGCGACGTGAGAGCTCGTCCGACGATTTGAAGGTCAGGACCGAATATTATGGTTCCGGTGGGGAACCTTGCCGCCGACTACGTCGGACTACCGTAACGCGAATCTCGGTTCTGATCGCGGCTAAGTGGCATTTCGCGGTTGACCATCGTATGGCTCGCATGTCCCAATTCGCGGACATTCTTCCAAGAGATCGGCTTACGATCCGTAGCTACCCGGCAGGCAGCGTCGCTTGCCGCGCGCCGTCTTGCCGAAAGCTGTCATGAGCCACTCCTGGGGGGAACGCATTGTCATACCGGTATGTGCCGACCGCGTTGTTGGTCGGAAACTTCGTCATCGGCACCAGCGTGGTTGCGCCCGCCGGCATTCTCAATGAGCTCTCGCAAGATCTTAACGTCTCCATTCGCGTCGCGAGCTACCTGATCGCCTTCGGCTCGGCCGTGCTGTGCATCGGCTCGCCGCTGATGTCGTGGGTCACGAGCAGCCTCGACCGCAGGCTGGCGCTGGCGGGAGCCATGCTGGTGATCGCGGTGACGCACATCGCCTCGGCCTTCGTCACCACGTTCGAGCCGCTGTTGGCCATCCGCATGGTGATGCTGCTGGCGGCGGCGTTCTTCACGCCGCAGGCGGCGAGCCTTGCCGGTGTCGTCGCGGCGCCGGAGAAACGCGCCAGCACCGTCGCCTACGTCTTCATCGGCTGGTCGCTCGCGCTCGCAGTCGGTGTGCCGCTGATCACCGCGATCGCTAGCCGCTACGGCTGGCAGGCGTCGTTTCTCGCGATCGGCGCGATCGGGCTTGTGTGCTTCGTGTTCCTGTGTTTTGCGGTGCCGGCGCGCTTCATCACGCCGCCGGTGGACCTGAAAGCGTGGGGCGAGCTGTTTCGCTCGCCGCCGATCCTGACGCTGCTGGCGATCAGCGCCATCTTCGCCTGCGGGCAATTCATGGTGCTGACCTTCATCGCGCCGCTGCTGGTGCTGCTCGGCAAGACCAATGCGGACGGCATCAGTCTCGCGATCGCGCTCTACGGCATCGCCGGCATCGTCGGCAGCATCGTCGCCGCGCGCATCGTCGGCCCCGTCGGTCCGTTCGCGACCTCGCTGATCTTCGCCGGCTCCGTGGCGACCGGGATGGCGGCGTGGTCGATCGGCGCCGGCGCTTTTCTTGCGATGCTCGCGGGCGTCGTGATCTGGGGCTTCGGCTTCTCGGCCATCAATTCGCTGCAGCAGGCGAGGCTGGTGCTGGCCGCTCCGGCGCTGAGCGCCGGCGCCGTGGCGCTGAACACCTCCGTGCTCTACATCGGCCAGTCCGTCGGCTCGACCGTCGGCGGCATCCTGTTCGAGCGCGGCCAATATGTGCCGATCGGCTATCTCGCGACCGCCATTATGCTCGGCGGTATTTGCGTGTTATTGACCACCCGGCCGCGCAAGGAGGCGCGCGCGGGGGCGTAAACTATGCGGTCGTTTGCCTTATTCATTGTGCTTGCTTCGACGCAGCTTCTCTCCGCCTGCATGATGCTACCGCAAGCCTGTGCGCCGCCGGCCGAGAGCATGGTCACCGCCGAATTGCTGTTCGGCCGCAACATCGGCGATCGCCTGGGCGTCAGCGACGCGGCCTTTGCGGATTTCCTCGCGCGCGAGATCACGCCGCGCTTTCCGGACGGCCTGACGGTGGTGGATGCGCGCGGCCAGTGGCGGGACAGCGAGCGCGGGCGCATCGTTCGCGAGCCGAGCAAGCTGGTGCTTCTGATCTTCCGCGACGATGCCGCAAAGCGCGAAAACCTTTCGACTATAGTCGAGGCCTATAAGAACAGATTCAGGCAGCAATCGGTGCTGAGCTCGCTGCGCACGTCATGCGTTACATTCTGATCGCCGCTCATCGCGCTGAACGTCCATGATTTTTTCAAGCTGGCGGCCCATTGCCAGTTCTTCCCAAATGAGATGATGAAAATCACAATTGCGCAAAAGATTCCTTATCGCAGCCCTTTTCACGACAAAGTGTGTGAACAGAAATTGCACCTAGGAATGAAGCAAGCCGCATCACAGTCGCGAGGGGACAATTCGCGCATCGCCTGCTTCGACTGTCACAGCAGGTAGCGTCGCGTTTGTGTGTGTGTTGCGGCTGCGTAGCCTGCGCAGGGAGCCATCATGGGTGGATTGCGCGGGACTTTCAGGTCCTGGATTTCTGTTGCCTTTTTCGCAGGCCTTGTAGCGTTCGCCGCGTCGGATTCAGCCTTCGCCCAGTCACCGCGCGCGCGTACCGGAGCGCCGCTGCCGAACAAGCCCGAGCTCGGCACCGCCGGTGAGCGCCTCAACGCCAATACAATTGCGATCGTGTCAGGGAACCTGAATGCCACGTACCTGTCGATCGCCTACGATCTGTCCGCCGTCCTCGATGACGGCGATGAGTTTCGCGTTCTGCCCGTCATCGGCAAGGGCGGCGGACAGAACATCAAGGATGTTCGTTTCCTCAAGGGCGTCGATCTGGGCATCACCCAGTCGGTGCTCTTGAACAGCTACCGCAAGTCGAACGAGATCGGCCTGATCGACGACAAGCTCGTCTACATCGCAAAGCTGTTCAACGAGGAGATGCACCTGATCGTGCGGGCCGACAGCGGCATCACCGTGATCGACCAGCTTGCCGGCAGGAAGGTCAACTTCTCCGACATCGGCAGCGGCACGCAGCTATCGTCCCGCGACATCTTTGAGAAGCTCGCCATCCAGGTCCAGGAAGTGAATGTGGGCCAGGCCGATGCGTTCGAGAAATTAAAGTCGGGAGAGATCGCGGCGACCGTGCTGATCGCGGGCAAGCCTGCCGCCTCGATGGCGCGGCTCGCGCTCGGCGGAAGGCTTCCGCATCCTGCCGGTGCCGTTCCGCAAGCCGCTGCAGGCGGACTATCTGCCGGCGACGCTCGGCTCGAGCGACTATCCAAGGCTGATCGACAAGGATCAGGTGGTCGAGTCGATCGCGGTCGGCGCGGTGCTGTTCGCCTATAACTGGCCGAAGGGCACCGACCGCTACCGCCGCATTCAGAAGTTCGTCGACACGTTCTTTCCGAAGCTCGCGGAATTCCAGAAGCCGCCGCGCCATCCGAAGTGGAAGGAAGCCAATCTCGCGGCGACCTTGCCCGGCTGGAAGCGCTTTGCGGGCGCCGAGGAGTGGCTGAAGAACAAGGGGGCGCAACAGCCGGGCGTGGCGGAGCGCGATCAGTTCGACCGCTTCCTGCAGGCGCGCGCGCAGGCAGGCGCCCCCACGCCCACGCCAGCGGACCGCGAGGCGCTGTTCAACGAATTCATGCAGTGGAGCAAGACGCGCCGCTGACAAACGGCAAAAGCCCAGGGAGCCCAGACAACGATCGGCGCTGAAGCGCCGGCAACAAGGGACGGACAGGAGGTGGTGTCATGAGTTCTCCGGTCAACGAGAATCTCGACAAGCGATACATGTATGCGCCGCCGTGGGCGCGGGAGGCGCCGCAGCAGTCGTCAGAGGCGATCGTCGCCGCGGTCGAGAAGCTGATGGTGGAGCGGCAGCGCGCTGCGGCTCCTGCTGCAACCGACGACAATTCGCCGGAGAGCGAAGAGCTGCAGCCGCGCGATGACAGCCAGCAGGAGCTGCCGCTCGTCGAACGCGATGTCGCCGACATCGAGGCGGCGGTGGCCGGCATGGTCCGCACCGGCAAATGGACGCCGCGCTCGCTCGATCCGGTGACGATGCCGGAGCCGCCGAAGCCGCGAGCGGACGGACCGACCTGGGGCATGGTCGCTGCGGATGGGTGGCGCGGTCAGCGCCGCCGCCGTGTTGGCGCTGGTCGTGAGTGGTACCGTGCGGCTGCCGTCGATCGAGATCTCGTTCGCTCCCACCGAAGGCGGAAAGGCCGTGGCGTCCGCTGCGCCGGCGCGCGACCTTCGCGACACCGGCGTGGCAGGGCAGCCCGCTTTCGCCGACGCATCGCCGTCGGTTCCGATCGCGTCCGCCGTATCCGCGCCGCTCCCGTCAGCGGTGGCTCAACCAGGCGCGCCGCAGCCAGGCGGACCGTTGACCGCCTTCGCCTCGCTTGACACCCAGTCGACCACGGCGGCGCTCAAGAGCGAGAGCCCGGCCGTGACGCCGCAGCCAAAGCTGCCGGAGCTTCGTCCGCTCGATCGCGACGAGCTCGCAGGCCTCATCAAGCGCGGCCAGACGCTGCTTGCGGAAGGCGACATCGCCAGCGCCCGGCTGTTGCTGCGGCGCGCGGCGGAAGCGGGCGACGCCAACGCCGCGCTGATGCTCGCCGGCAGCTATGATCGCGCCGAGCTCGCAAGGCTCAAGGTGATCGGCGTCGCGCCCGATCATGCGCAGGCGAAGCTCTGGTACACGAAGGCGGTCGAGCACGGCTCGGTCGAGGCGGTTCGGCGGCTGCAGCAGCTCGCGCAGCGCGCGGATTAGTGCCTCGCAGCACATACTTTTGCGGGGGGCGAACGAAGGGCGCGCGCTGGTCAGGAGCAGGATGGAGCATCGGGCGATTTCCACGACCATCGCCCGTAGCGCCATGGGAGGTACCAGCGCGCGCTCGCCGGCAATTCAGGTGGAACGTTGTCGATGCCGGACGTTCCGAATGGGTGGCAGCGCGACAACCGCGCCAGCGTCATCCAGCCGCCGACCCACAGGCCGTATCGCGCCAGCGCTTCGTCGCCGAAATGCGAGCAGGTGGGCAGATGCCGGCAGTGGTGCCCAACCAGCGCCGAGAACGTCAGCTGATAGACGCGGATGAACGCGCGGCCGATCATGCGCGGCAGCCGGCCAAGAAATGAAAGCGCGTGCCGAAGATCATTCACAAGCAGCATGCCGGGTTTCGTCGCAGCGATAGCCTGGTTCCCGCGCAAGGAACCGCAGGTCGACTGCAACCGCGCAACACTCGACATATTATCGAGGGGTATCGGCGCGTCGCAACAAAGTATAACTAGACGCGAATCTGACGGGCGGGTACGATTTTTGCAACGTGGCTGTGACAGCTTCGGTCATGTGCCGATGCATCGCCGCGTTTGAGGGCGGGGAAGGAATCCAATTGTTCGGCAAGAGGTCGCTTGCATTGAGCGGCTGGGCGAAGATGTGCGCCGCAGTCCTCTGGTTCGTTGCACTCGATGGATCGGTGCATGCAGCGTCGTCGCTCGAAGAGCGCAAGCTGCCGATGAAGTTCGCATGGAATCAGGAGCGCGCCTGCGCGCCGAGCTGCAAGGGCTGGATCTCGGCGATCGGCATCGTCACTGCGGACACCTACCGGCAGTTTGAAGAATTCGCGAAGGATCGCGACCTGCGCGGCACGGCGGTCGTGCTCGATTCCGGCGGCGGCTCCGTGCTCGACGCGATCAAGCTTGGACGCCGCTGGCGCGAGCTGCAGATGTCGACCACCGTCGGCACTGCGATCGGGCCGACGCTTCCAACGACGCGCGCGTCGATCATGCCCGAGGCCTACTGCGAGTCGATGTGCGTGTTCCTGCTGCTGGCCGGCGTCAACCGCTACGTGCCGCCGGCGGCGCATATACGGGTGCATCAGATCTGGATGGGCGACCGCGCGGACGACGCCAAGGCCGCCACCTACACCGCCCAGGACGTCTCGATCATCGAGCGCGATGTCGGACGGCTGGCGAAATACACCTTCGACATGGGCGGAACCGGGGACCTGCTCGAAATGGCGCTCAGCGTGCCGCCGTGGAAGCCGCTGCGCGAACTGACCATGGACGAGATCCGCAAGAGCAACCTCGTCAGCGTCGAGACGCTGGCGGAGGTGCTGCCGGGCATCGAAAGCGTGCCGATGGTCTCGCTCGGCAAGCCGGTGCAGGAGCGCTATGCGGCGGAGTCGCAGAAGACCGCCGAGGTCAAGGCGACCGCACAGACGGTCAACACCGACAGCAAGTAGCGCGCTTAGCGCGCTGTTGCCGCGGCGGTTGAAGCGCCGCCGCCAAGCTTGCCGGCTGCCTCGATTTTTCCGATCGCATCGACCACTGCATCGAAGGTCAGCAGCGTCGAGGCATGGCGCGCCTTGTAGTCGCGCACCGGCTCCAGCACGGCGATGTCGGCCCATTTGCCGGCTGGCGGCGCGCCGTTCTCCTTCAGCATCCGCCGGACGGTCTCACGCAGCTCACGCAGTTCCGATGCATGCGAGCCGACGACGTTGCGCGCCATGATCGAGGAGGAGGCCTGGCCGAGCGCGCAGGCCTTCACGTCATGGGCGAAATCGGTCACCACCGGACCGTCCATCTTCAGGTCCACGGTCACCGTCGACCCGCACAGTTTTGAGTGGGCGGTCGCGGAGGCATCCGGGGCTTCGAGCCGCCCGAGGCGCGGAATCGTGCCGGCCAACTCTATGATCCGCTTGTTGTAAACGTCGTTTATCATGGTTCGCGCATAAGACCCGTGCCGGCCCCGCATTGCGGGATGCCGGGACGGCATTATATAGTGACGGTCTTCCCGGAAAGCATCGGCTTTGTCGCTTTGGGGGAATAAAGCAACTCGGGCGTCGTTTAAGGCGTTTGAGGTTAAGTTTGCGGCGTCCGGCGAACGTAAGAGTCGCTGCGATTGACCGGTGACACTCCGGCCCTTTGGTGGGGCCGGTCGAACGGAGAGTCGTATGGATGCCGTGATCAAGCCGCTTCGCGCGGCGGGCAGCGATGCTGACAACAGCGATGCCAAGAAGGGTGGCTCGGACACCAGGAACGGTGGTTCGGACGCCCCCCGGCCGTCGCGGACCGAGGCGGAAGCCGCCGTCAAAATCCTTTTGAAATATATCGGCGAAGACACCACCCGCGAGGGCCTGATCGACACGCCGAGGCGCGTCATCGAGGCCTATGACGAGCTGTTCCGCGGCTACCACCAGAACGGCGAGGAGCTGCTCGAGCGCACGTTCGGCGAAACGGCCGGCTACGACGATTTCGTGCTGGTGCGCGACATCGGCTTCACCTCCCATTGCGAGCATCACGTGATGCCGTTCTACGGCAAGGCGCACATCGCCTATGCGCCGGTCGACCGGGTGGTGGGGTTGTCGAAGCTCGCGCGGCTGGTCGACGTGTTCGCAAGCCGCCTGCAGACGCAGGAGCATCTCACCGCGCAAATCGTCAACGCGATCGAGAAGACCCTGAAACCCCGGGGCGTTGCGGTGCTGATCGAGGCGGAGCATACGTGCATGTCGGTGCGCGGCGTGGGCAAGGAGAACGCCTCGACGCTCACCACAAGGTTCACCGGCCTGTTCCGCGACGATCCGCAGTTGCAGGCGCGTTTTCTGACCATGGTGCGCGGGCCGAGCCGGTAAGGAGGCCCTCGCGAACCAAGCGAGAGGGCTTTCGTGTCACTGAAACTCCCAAAAGCTCCGACGATGTGGAGGAGGGCGTTGTGCTGCGCCCGCGCTTTGACGCGGCCGGGCTCATCACCTGCGTGACCAGCGATGCGGCGACCGGCGAGGTGCTGATGGTCGCGCACATGAACGAAGAGGCGCTGCAGAAGACGGTTGCGACCGGCGAGGCCTGGTATTTCAGCCGCTCGCGCCAAGCCTTGTGGCGCAAAGGTGAGACCTCGGGGCACGTCCAGCGTGTCGCCGAAATCCGCATCGATTGCGACCAGGACGCGGTCTGGCTCAGGGTCGAGCAGACGGGCGGGGCGGCCTGCCACACCGGCCGGCGCTCCTGCTTCTATCGCGCCGTGGTGCCGGGCGAGGCGGGCGGCGCCGAGCTGAAGTTCGTCGCAGCCGAGCGGGTGTTCGATCCGGACGCCGTCTACGGCGGCCACAAGCACAGCCACGATTAACCGGCCGTTAACTATAGCTGTTCATCTTGGGCAACGGTCGAAGAGGTTGAACGGCGAAGTGCGTTCGCCATCGGCGACCCCTGATGAACCGGTCTCCAAGATGGCGGTCGAAGCGGCCACGACACCTTCTGCAATCGATCCGGCGCGCATGCAGCTCGCCGGCACGATCCGGCAGGCGTCGACGGCGACCGGCGTGAGCTTCGGCTACCTGGTTGCCGCGGCGAAAATCGAATCCAACCTCAATCCGCAGGCTGCCGCGCCGACCTCGTCGGCGCGCGGTCTCTATCAGTTCATCGAGCAGACCTGGCTCGGCACGGTGAAGGAGGCGGGGGCCGCCTTCGGCTACGACCGCTATGCCGATGCGATCACGCGGACGGCTTCGGGACGCTACGAGGTGAGCGATCCGAACATGCGGAACGAGATTCTTTCGCTCCGCAAGGATCCGGCGGCGAACGCGGCGATGGCCGGCGTGCTGACGCGCTCCAACTCGTTCAAGCTGACCGGCACGCTCGGCCGGCGTCCGAGCGACGGCGAGCTCTATATCGCGCATTTCCTCGGCGCGGGCGGCGCCTCGCGCCTCATCTCCAACGTTCAGAACAACCCGCAAGCCAGTGCGGTCGATATGTTTCCGCGTGCCGCCGCCGCCAACCGCTCGATCTTCTACGACCGCAGCGGCAATCCGCGCAGCGTCTCGCAGGTGTATGCGGAATTGACCGGCCGCTACGACGTCGCGGCGAACTCGCAAGTGGCGCAGACGATGCTGGCGGCGGGCGGCGGTCGCGCGCCGTCCAGCACCGGGACATCCACCGCGCCGCCGATGAACATTGCCGCGACGCCGCTTGCGCCGGCCGGCCAGGTTCAGCGCGTCGCGCTGTCGACGGAGATGACGGAATCCGAAAGCCGCGCGCGCGGCATCGCCGAACGCAACTCGCGCTTTCACTCGATGTTCCAGACCGGCGAACGCGGCGAGCCGGTGGCGTCCGTCGTGCGCGAGCTCTGGGCCAACGGCTCGTCGTCGTCGACGAGCGGCATCACGGCCGACGCGCCTGCGACCCAGCAGACGCCACGACCTCTGGATCTGTTCAGCGACCGCTTCGGCGTGTTTTCGGGCTGACATCCGTCATTGCGAAACTTGTAGCCCGGATGAAGCGCAGCGAAATCCGGGGCTGACTCCGCGACACGGAATCCCGGATTGCGCTGCGCTCCATCCGGGCTACGCGCCACGCTAAAAACACGGCAGCCGCGGCAAACTCAGCGTTTATTTGCGCGCTTGCCCGCGCGCGCTGGATTGCTTCGTCGCCACAGGCGAGCGAAGCGACGCCGTTCTTCGAACGGCTATGCCTCGCAATGACGCAGCTGGCACTGCCATCTGCGTCAGTTAATGAAACATCAACAATTCCAAACGTTTATGGTGAACGCTTTGTTAAGCGTCGTCCGCTAGGGTGAGTTCCAGTTGGCGTCGAGGACCGATGCCGTCACAAGTTGCGTAATGTGGAATGCCTATGATTGTGCGGCATTTTCTTGGTTGGGTTCGTACGGCTCCGGCGGGTGAGCGCGCAGAAGCGACGCGCGCCCTGGCCCGGGCCTGGCTCTTCTCCGATATGTCCTCCGACGATTTGGCGGCGACCGAAGGGGCGCTGCTCATGCTGCTCGACGATCCGTCGCCGCTGGTGCGCGAGGCGATGGCGAACGTCTTCGCCCACACCACCGACGCGCCGCCGGCGATCGTTCGCGCGCTCGCGACCGACCAGGCTTCCGTCGCGCTGCCGATCCTCGAACATTCCCCGCTGCTGATCGACGCTGATCTCGTCGACATCGTCGCCACCGGCACGCCCGAGATCCAGTGCGCGGTTGCGCGCCGCCTCCAGCTGCCGACGCCCATTTGCGCGGCAATCGCCGAGGTCGGCTCGGCCGAGGCCTGCCTTGTCCTGCTCGAGAATCCGGACGCCCAGCTGGCGCAGATCTCGCTCGACCGCATCGTCGAGCGCTTCGGCCACATCGCCGCGATCCGGGAGCAACTGCTCGAGAGCCACGAACTGCCGGCCGCGACCCGGCTGGCGCTGGTGGCAAAACTCTCCGGCACGCTGATGAACTTCGTCACCGCGCGCAACTGGCTCAGCGCCGAGCGCGCGGAGATCGCCGCCGCAGACGCCTGCGAGCGTTCGACCGTGAACATCGCCGCCACCTCGGAGGGTTACGACCTGCGTGCGCTGGTGCGCCACCTGCGCGAGACCGGTCAATTGACCGCCGGGCTGATCTTGCGGGCGCTGCTGTCGGGCAACACCGACATGTTCGAATTCGCGCTCGCCGAGCTTGCCGGCATGAGCGAGGCGAGGGTGGGGGCCATCCTGCACGAGCGCGGCGGCTCGGGCGTCACCGCGCTGCTGATGCGCGCGGGCTTTCCGGAATCGACCTTCGCTGCGTTCCGCGCGGCGCTCTCGGCCACCGAAGAGATCGGCTTCATCGGCACCGTCGATGGCGCAGCGCGCCTGCGGCGGCGCATGGTCGAGCGCGTGCTGACGAGCTGTGCGCAGGACGCAAACACCACCGAAGCGCTGCTGACGCTGCTCCGCCGCTTCGAGATGGAATCGGCGCGCGAGGAAGCGCGCGTGTTCTGCGACGACCTGGTCGCCGCAGAAACGATCGACCGCGCCGATCACCTGATCGCGGCGTAGGGCAGCACCTGATCGAAGCGCCTATAAATGCGCCCTCGCCCCTTGCGGGAGAGGGCATGTAGGCATCGTACAGAATGATGATGGGTGAGGGGTCGCCGCACGCACTGACTCGTGCTCGTGGCGACCCCTCGCCCAGCAGAGTTCGGCTGACGCCTTCATGCCCTCTCCCGCAAGGGGCGAGGGCGCATTACGAACGCCGCGCGGCGATGCGAATGACGGAACGCTATTCCCCCGGCACGATGCTCGGGCCGAGGATCACTTCGAGATGCTCGGGGCGGTCCTGATTGACCGCGGTGAGGTATTCGTCGGCGACGCCGCGCAGCTTGTTCGAGAGCTCGCCGGCAACGCTGGCGACACCCAGCTTCTTGTGCTCGCGCACGATCGCCTGGATCGCATTCACATGATGCGCGACCAGGCCGACCGGCACTTTCGAGAAGTCGGGCGCATGCTCCATGATCCGGCACAGGCTGTCGGCGGCCGCCGCGGCCATCGGAAACCCGAAGGTCGCTGCATCCCCCTTGATGTCATGCGCGGCGCGGAACAGCTCGTCCTGGGTCGTTGTGTTCAGACCCGTCTCGAGGATCAACCGGTGCGCGTTGGCAAGCCGGTCGCACTCCTTCCTCATCCAGTTCTCGAACTCGTCCGACAGCCCCTCGAGCGCTTGCTCGGCGCGGGCGACCGGATCGTCGGCGTTTTCCGCGACGCGCTTGACCGCGCGCTTCAGCGGGTTCGGCTGGCGGATGACCTGATGATCGGCGAACGTCTCGACCTTGATCCTGCCGTCGTCCTTGCTGCGTTCGTTCGCGGTCATGCAATCCGTTTTTCTCGCAACACGTCAGGCCGACGTCTTGGCCTTGGCGATCAGCGCCTGCTGCTGGATGACTTCGGCCTTGCCCTCGCTGCCGCGGCGTTCGGGGCCGATATAGGCGACCATGGTGTTGCGGCGGCGGTCCGGCCCGAAATAGCTCTTGGTCTTGATGAAGGGACGGGGGCTGACGACGACGTTGACGATGCGCTGGTAGAGCGCCTTCGCCGAGATCGGCTTGGCGAGAAATTCGGTGACGCCGGCGTCGCGCGCCATCATCACGCGGCGCTTGTCGGAATGGCCGGTGAGCATGATGATCGGCGTGTAGGGATTGCCGTTGCCGTCCGGCTGGCGGATCATCTGCGCGAGCTCGAGCCCGTCGAAGATCGGCATCGACCAGTCGAGGATCATGATGTCGGGCACGTAGTGGATGTACATCTCGAGCGCGGTGGCGCCGTCTTCGGCCTCATAGGCCTCGCGCGCGCCGAACGAATGCAGCAGCGTGCGCAAGATGCGCCGCATGTGCGCATTGTCGTCGCAGATCAGAAAGCGAAGCTTGTTGAAATCGATCCCGAACATGCCAAAGGCCTGCGCGCGCCCTGAGAGCAGGTACACCTGCCGTTAACCCTATGGAGATTTGGTTAAAGAACGGTTGCCGTGGGCCGTCATTGCACTGACGTCCTCCGCAGCCTGAGGAGCGCTTCGAAGAAGCGCGTCTCGAAGGATGCAGGCCCGACATCAGACCCGGGAAGCGCGGTGGCCGCTCGATCCCGGGTTTACCCGAGACGGCTAATTCATTTGCGCGTCGGATAGATCCGACTTGCGCGCTCGAGAGCGCTTCGCTCACGGCTATCGCTCCGCACCATGAGGGTCGGAGATCGTGCCTTGTTGCTGGCAGTCAGCGACTACGCCCCGAACTGCTCGCGCAGGATCCGCTCTTCGAGGCTGTGGCCGGGATCGAACAGCATCTTGATGGAGATGCTGCGGTCGGTCACGACCTCGACGCGCTTGACGTTGCGCGCTTCGTCGTGGTCGGCGACCGCAGCGACCGGACGCTTGTCGCTTTCCAGCACCTCGAACACGACCACGGCCGAGCTCGGCAGCAGTGCGCCGCGCCAGCGGCGAGGGCGGAACGGGCTGATCGGGGTGAGCGCCAGAAGCGCTGCGTTGATCGGCAGGATCGGCCCTTGCGCGGAGAGATTATAGGCCGTCGATCCGGCGGGCGTTGCCACCATGATGCCGTCGGCGACGAGCTCGGCCATCCGCTCGCTGTCGTCGACGAGGATGCGCAGGCGCGCCGCCTGATGCGTCTGGCGGAACAGGTGCACCTCGTTGATCGCGTGATGCGAGTGCGCATTGTCGTTCACATCGGTCGCGCGCATCAGCAGCGGATTGATCAGCGTGGTGCGCGCCTCGGCGAGACGCTCGCGCAGGTCGTGCACGCTGTATTCGTTCATCAGGAAGCCGACGGTGCCGCGATGCATGCCGTAGATCGGCTTGCCGGAGCGCATGTGGGCGTGCAGCGTCTGCAGCATCAAGCCGTCGCCGCCGAGCGCGACGATCACGTCGGCCGTCTCGGTGTCGTGATTGCCATAGGCGCCCGCGAGCACGGCCAGCGCCTGCTGCGCCTCGGGGCTGGTGCTCGCAACGAACGCGATCCGGTCGTATTTTGGCTGCGTCATGCGTGGTTAATTCCCACCCTGCACGAGGTAAGATCCATGGATCGCGCGGTGTTCGTCTATACGACCTTTCCGTCGCTTGTCGAGGCGGAAGCTGCCGCCAGGGTTATCGTCGGGCAAAAGCTCGCCGCCTGCGCCAACATCCTGCCCGGCATGATCTCGCATTATCGCTGGGAGGGAAAGGTTGCAGCGGGCCGAAGAGGTTGTGGCGATCTTCAAAACCAGGGCATCACTTGCCGACGAGGTCCGCCAGGCGGTGCGCGACAACCATTCCCACGACGTGCCGGCGATCGTGGTGATCGCGCTCGAAAGCGTCGACCGCGACTATTTCGGCTGGATCCTTGAGGCGACGAAGCCGGGCCAGTAGTTGCCGAAGGCATATCCTCATTTTCGGCGTCGTCCCCGCGAAGGCGGGGACCCATACGCTGTGACATTCGCGAGACGACTAGCGGCAGTGACCTGCCGCCATTGATCGTTGGCTTCTGCCTGACCAACTTCGCGCGGTGTCTATGGGTCCCCGCCTTCGCGGGGACGACCCCAAACGTTTTTGGTTCGCACCGCTCAGTACACCGGCCGTCCGCCGGCTGCGACCGTGCCCATCGCTTCCGCAAGCGACCTGTACTCGGGGCACGACAGTGCCGCAGAGGGATGCGATCTTGTCGAGGTGGACTTGCGCCTGCGCCGGGTTGTCCCGTTCGAGCTGCCACAAACCGTAATACTGCCACGTCCGCACATGGGCCGGATCGGCCTTCAGCGCGGCTTCGTACCAGACCTTGGATTCGTCGTAGTTGCCGAGCTTGCGGTTGGCGTAGCCGATCAGGTTGGCGACGTCGGGATGATCGTTGCGCTTGAGCGCCTTGAGCTGCGTGATCGCGGTTGCGTAATCGTGCCGCTGGTAGATCGTGGCGTAAGCGGTCCGGTAGCCGTCGAGGAACCGCTCGGATTTCTTCTTGCCCTTCTTGCCGGCGTCGACGGGCGGATTGGTGGTGCTATCGCCGCCACCACCGCCACCGCCGCCACCACCGCCACCACCACCGCCGTCGCCAAGGGCGGGCAGCGGTGAAAAAGCCAATGCGATGCTTGCGCCGATGGCAAGCGTTGCGAGCCTGACTGCCGTTCTGGTCATGAAGTGTCCTCCCTTTACCAGCGTGGACGTCGGGGTGCATCCAGACCAACACCGGAGCAACGCCGCTCATTCCGCAGCGGCCGGCGGCAGCGTCTGCAAAACCTTGCCGCAAAAAGAAAGGGGCCGGCGCCCGTGGCGCCAGCCCCTTTTTATCCGGTTCCGCCGCGTGTGACGGCGTTTGTTCCGCAGGGATCAGTAGATCGGGCGTCCGCCGGCGGCGACCGTGCCCATCGCTTCTGCAAGCGACCTGTACTCGGGGCACGACGTGCCGCAGAGCAAGGCGATCTTGTCGAGGTGGACTTTGGCCTGCGCCTGGTTGCCCTGCTCGAGCTGCCACAGGCCGTAGTACTGCCACGTGCGGACGTGGCTCGGGTCGGCCTTCAGCGCCGCCTCGTACCAGGCCTTCGACTCCTCATAGTTGCCGAGCTTGCGGCTGGAGTAGCCGATCAGGTTGGCGACGTCGGCATGATCGTTGCGGTTGAGCGCCTTGAGCTGGGCGATCCCCGCGGCATAGTCGTGGCGCTGGTAGATCGCCGCATACGCGCGCTTGTAGCCGTCGAGGAAGGATTTCTTGCCATCCTTCGATTTCGACTTGCCGGAATCGGAGGGCGGCGGAGGAGGCGGATTTTCCGTGCCGGCGGCACGGACGAGCGAGGGTGAAAACGCAACGCATGCGGCGATGGCCAGTGTCGCTAGCCTGATTGCCGTTCCGGTCATGAAGTGCTCCTGCTTGTGAAGACGTCCCGTCTCCTCCAACACCGTCGCCGCGCGGGTCATTCCCCATGCGAGTCAGGTGCAGCGGAATTCTAGCCTCAGTCCGCCGGCTGACAACGCACGAGCTTGTGTGTTGCACTTCCGAACTTCCACTAAAAATCGCCTCCATGCTATGCAGGCGTCATGATTGCCGCTTATTCTCGCCTGGCGCTGCTTGTCCCGCTATTGCTCGTGCTCGGCGCCTGTGCCGGCGGCTCCGGCGAGGAGGTGTACTTTTCACGCCCGCGATCTGCGGATACGGCGCAGCCGTTCCCGGCCAACTACAAGGCCGAGCTGCTGGCGTTCATGCGCACCTATCTGAACGATCCCACCAACGTGCGCGAGGCGGCGATCTCCGAACCGGTCCAGCGCAACATCGCCGGCTCCCGCCGCTATTTCCTGTGCGTGCGCTACAACGCGCGCGACTCCTCCGGCCAGTACACCGGCGTCGCCGATCGCGCCGCCTTCTATCTCGACGGCCGCTTCGACCGGCTGATCGAAAAGGCGCAGGACTTTTGCCCGGCGCCGGCGCAATCCTATGCCGCCTTTCCCGAGCTGGAGCGGCTGACGCGGTAGCAATTCGGGGGCGGGTGTAGCCCGCATAAGCGAAGCGCCATGCGGGGCTGAGTCAGCCCCGGATATCGCGTTGCTCATCCGGGCTACAGTCGAAGCCCTAATGCCCGCCGAACAGCTTCCCCCGTTCGGTGATCGCGGCGATGACGATGATGGTCACGCCGCAGGCGACCATGCCGCTGGCGAGCGGGATCATCGTGCCGTCGTAGGCCTGGCCGATCGTGTGCGCGATCAACGCCTGCAGCATCGTCGTCACCGAGCCGAACAGCGACGAGGCGGTGCCGGCGATGCGCCCCTGCGGCTCCATCGCCATGGCGTTGAAGTTCGACGAGGCGGCCATGAACAGCGCGTTGCACAGGCACATGAAGACCGTGTAGCTGACGATGCCGATCGCATCGGCGCGGGCGAGCAGCAGCAGCAGGATCGACAGCAGCGTGCCCGCAACGACGGCGCTGTGCGACAACAGCCGCATGCCGAAGCGGCCGACCAGCTGCGAATTGAGAAACTGGCCGAACGACATGGCTGCGGCTGCGACGCCGAAGGCGACGGTGAAATAGTTGCCCATGCCGAGCAGCTCGCCCATCACCTGCGGTGCCGCATAGAGCGTCGCCAGCAGCGAGCCCTGGGTGAAACCGGTCGCCAGCATGTAGCCGAGCGTTCGCCGCGTCGTCAGCGCCTGCCACACGGCGCCGAGGATCGACAGCGGCTGCAACGAGCGTTTGTTCTCCGGCGCCAGCGTTTCCGGCAGGCGCACATACATCCACGCCATCACCAGGAGGCCATAGAGGCCGAGGAACACGAAGATCCAGCGCCAGGGCAGCGCGAGGACGACCACCTGGCCGAACGCGGGCGCGACCACCGGGATCACCATCAGCGCGGTCATGGCAAGCGACATCACGCTCGCCATCCGCCGGCCGCTGTAGCAGTCGCGCACCACCGAGATGGTGATCACCCTGGGCGCCGCGACGCCAAGTCCCTGCAGGCCGCGGGCGACCAGCAGCGTCTCGAAACTCTGCGCGAGCACGCACAGCACGGTCGCGACAAGATAGAGGGTGACCCCGCCGAGCAGCACCGCGCGACGGCCGAAGCGGTCGGAGACCGGGCCGACCACGAACTGCCCGACGCTGAAGCCGACGAAGAACGCCGTCAGCACGGACTGGGTCTTCGTGACGTCGACGGCGAACGTCTTGCCGATCTCGGCCAGCACCGCCAGCATCATCGAGGTGGCGAGTGCGGTCAGCGCCATCAGGCTGGCGATGACGATGACGAACTCGGCAAAGCTCATCGGCTGGTGCCGCGGCGAGACGTAGTCCGCGGCGTCGGTCGGTGGCGGGGAGGTCATCCAGGGCCTTTTCGTAAGCAATTCCTTGTCGTTGCCCGACAGGTTCCGCGCAACCCCGCGTTGGGGATGGCTGCCAGTCAAACGCCCCGTCAAAGCCGCTCACGGGTCTGTGATCGAAAAGCTGCCGGTAACGGTATTTCGGTCCGGCTTCACTAAAAATTGGGGCACGAACCGCATGCTTTGAACTTGAACGATGCCCTTAAAGACCAATTTACTGGTTCCGTGATGGCTAAACGCCACAGTCGGCCGGGAAGGGTGTCACGGCATCTCCGTCGTGCAACCAAATCCCTGCCACTTTGTTTGACGAAGAGATGCGCGGTTGGGGCCGCGTGGGAAGTCACGAAGGGTGGTTGTTGAAATGAAACGTCTTCTTCTTGGCGCAGCAAGTGTTCTGGCGCTGGCGTTGCCGGCGGCGGCCGCCGACATGCGTCCGGTCGCCAAGGCGCCGCCGATGCCGGCGCCGGTCATCCAGGTCTACAACTGGACCGGTTTCTACATCGGTGGTCACGTCGGCGGCGCGTTCGCAGGCAGCGATGCGTTTTCCGACAGCGCCCGCTTCCTCGGCGGCGGCCAGGTCGGCTTCGATTATCAGTTCGCGCCCAACTGGGTCGCGGGCATCGAGGCGCAGTACTCCTGGCTCGGCGGCTCCAACAACGGTGGCCTGGCGTTTGCGCCGGCGGGTCTTGTCACCCTCGACAATCAGGCTATCGGCTCGGTCACAGGCCGCCTCGGCTACACCTGGGGTCCGGTGCTCGCCTATGCGAAGGGCGGTTACGCCTTCGTCGACCGCGATCTGAACGTGACGAATTTCGGCGTGGGCGTGCCGTTCACGACCTCGGGCCGCGGCAAGGACGGCTACACCGTCGGCGCCGGTCTCGAATACATGTTCGCACCAAGCTGGTCCGCCAAGGCCGAGTATCAGTACTATGACTTCGGCAAGACCACGGTCACCGCGGGCCCTGCGGGCCTCGTCGGCACGAGCTTCAAGAACGACGAGCACACCGTGAAGGCCGGACTGAACTATCGCTTCACCTGGGGCGGCCCACCGGCGCCGCGCTACTGAAACGTTCGACACCAAACATGAAGACGAAGGCCCGCCGATCGCGGGCCTTTTCGTTTTTTCGGGCCGCGCTGCGCGGGCCCGCATAGGCAAGCGAAGCGACGCCGTTCTTCGAACGGCTATGCGCTCGCGCCCGGGAATGACGATCGTTGTTGTACGCGCGAGCTTGCCGCAGCTGCGAAGAGAATCGAGTCGCTCGGACTCGAACCGGTGACGAGTTGCAAGCCCCGTCCGCAAAAACAAACCGCGTGACCCGCAGCGAAGGAACTGCCCAGAATTGGCTATGGAACAGTCGATTCGGAAACTTCGGCCCGACGTGGCCGTGTCGATGAACTTCATGCTCGCGGTTGCGCTGGTTGCCGCCGTGTCGGTCAACGCGCTGCTTTTGCTGACGCATCTCTAAGGAAGCATGTCGGCGACCGACACTCTAGGGGTTCACACCCATTTGCGCCGGTGCATCCCCTGAATCTCCAAGCTGTGAAGCCGCTCGAACTCACAATCGTCACGTTAAGCGAATAGCGCTTGCACGCATGAGGGAGCAGCGCATGTCGAAAATTCCGCCGACCGAGTTTGGATCAGAGCTGGTGACGCTGATGCGAGAAGTGCTCGACGAGGCCGTCGCGCGCATCGACGCGGAGCATCGCACGCCGGCCACCAAGGCGAAGATGGCGGAGCGCATCGTCAGGACGGCCTCGAACGGCGTCACCGCACCCGATGAATTGTTGTGGGCGGCGGTCGAAGAGGGCCGGGAGCCCGCAGCGTAGTCTCTTAGTAAGCGCACGTAGATGTGCCCTCTCCCCGTGCGGGAGAGGGCTTGTGAGCATCAATACCGAATGATGATGGGTGAGGGGTAGCCACACGGCACGAGCTCGTGCGTGAGGCTACCCCTCACCCAGCAGAGTTCTGGCAACGCCGACATGCCTTCTCCCGCAAGGGGAGAGGGCGCTTTTATGAGCGCCGTGCGATGAACGGTTCTGCGAACGCGGCCCCGGATTTCGCCATAGCCGATGCGAAGCATCGGCGTTCTTAAGAACGGCGGCCTGAAGGCCGCCTATGCATCCGGGCTACGATCTCACCCCACCAGAAACTTGTAAGCCACCAGCACCGCCAGCATCGCAAGGAAGATCAGCAGCGCCGGCATCTTCTTCTTTTCGCCGGTCGCCATGCCGGTCGGACCAAACCCGGCCGGCTTGCTGCCGTTCATTTTTTTCGCCTGCGCCGCCTGGCGCGCCCGCGCCTCGCGCAGCGAGACGATGTTGTCCTGTTCATCCGGTTGCTTCGGCTCGCTGGCCATCGTCTCGTTCCGCAAGAGGAAATTCTCAAGAGCCAGCTTGGACGCAGCCGGCGGCTTTTTCAATCCGGCCGATCGTCAAAACCGGGCGACCGCTTGCCGGTGAGGCGGCCATCGCGCCGGTGTTGCAAAGCTGCCGCTTTCGAGGCGCAGAGTTCGCTGCTAGCCTTTTCCGGATCGAATTCCTCTACCTCGCGACTGGGGGCGTTCGGTTGAATTTAGATGACAAAATTTGAAATCTGGGAGGATGTGACATGCGTAACGCTTCGGTGGTGACGTGCGCAATCGCCTTGCTGACGACTGTCGGCACGGCCCATGCGCAGGACTGGACCAAATCCAAGTGGGGCCCGAACGACGAGATCGGCGCCGCCAACTACATGACCCCGGAACTGGTGATGAAGGCGGCGCAGCTGGTGAAGACCGGCAAGACCTACGCGCTGGGCATCCCGGTCGACTCCGCCACCCCGGCCTATCCGCCGCGCGCTTTCAAGATCACGATCGTCCAGCCGGGGCAGGCCGGCATCCCGGGCCTGGGCCCGACCAAGACCACGTATAATGACGACATCATCGAGGGTTGGGTCGGCGTCGGCAGCCAGCTCGACGGCCTCGGCCACATCGGCGTCGAGCACGTCTATTACAACGGCAACAAGCTGGCCGACTTCGCCGATGCGAAGGGCTTGACGAAGCTCGGCGTCGAGAAGGTGCCGCCGATGGTGACGCGCGGCGTGCTGCTCGACATGGCCGCGCATTTCGGCACCGACGTCGTGAAGGAGGGCACCGCGTTCAACACCAAGGAGATCGAGGAGGTCGCCAAGAAGCAGGGCGTCGAGATCCGGCAAGGCGACGTGGTGCTGTTCCACACCGGCTGGGTCAGCCTGATCGGCAAGGACGACAAGCGCTACAACGCCGGCGAGCCCGGGCTCGGCGTCGACGGCGCAAAATACCTGGTCGGCAAGGGCGTGGTGGCGGTCGGCGCCGACAGCTGGGGCCTGGAAGTCGTGCCGTTCGAAACCGCGAACGTCTTCGAGGTGCACCAGATCCTGCTGCCGATGAACGGCACCTACATCCTGGAGAACATGAACACCGCGCAGCTCGCGGCCGACAGGGCCTACGAGTTCATGTTCGTGCTCGGCCAGCCGCGCTTCAAGGGCGCGGTGCAGAGCATGATCAACCCGGTGGCGATCAGGTAACGGCGCACGTCATCTCGCGCCGTCATTCCGGGCTCGCGAGCTTCGCTCGCGCCCGGACTGACCGGCAACGGCTTGCACAGCGGCCCGCAACGCGGGCCGTTTTGCTTCGTCTCAACAACACGTGAAGAATTCTCCGGCCCGGCCGCTTGACTTTGACGCCGCGTCAAACCGCCATAAGGCGCTCCTCGACAACAGAGGAGCCTCTCATGCTGAACCGCCGCGATATCCTCGGCACTGCGCTCGTCGCAGCGTCCGCCGCGACGCTGCCGCGCCTTGCCCTTGGACAGAACCGCACGCACCGCCAGGATCAGGACGAAGGATGGCACGGAGATTTTCGTCAAGGACACGGGCGGCAGCGGCCGCGCCATCGTCATGACCCATGCCTGGCCGCTCAATGCCGACGTCTGGGACTTTCAGGCGGCCTCGCTCTCGAAGGCCGGCTTTCGGGTGGTCACTTACGATCGCCGCGGCTTCGGCCGCTCGTCGCAGCCTGCATCCGGCTACGATTTCGATACATTCGCCGACGATCTCGCCGCGGTGATCGCGGAGACCGGTGTGCGGGACGCAACGCTCGTCGGTTACTCCATGGGAGGCGGTGAGGTCGTGCGCTATTTCTCGCGGCACCAGGGACGCAACGTCGCAAAGGCCGGCCTCGTCGGCGCGGCCGCGTACTATCTGTTGAAGACCGAGAGCAATCCGATCGGCATCGATGGCGCGGTGTTCGAGGGCATCAAGCTGGGCGTACAGGGCGACCGCAAGGCCTATCTCGGCGGCCTGCTCAAGGATGTCTTCCTCGACGCCAGGCGGCCTTCGACCAATCCGGTCACGCAAGGCATGGTCGACGATCTCGTCGGCCTTGCCATGCAGGCGAGCGTGACGGCCACGGTCGGCTGCGTCGATGCTTTCAGCAAGACCGACTTCCGCGCTGAGCTCGCATCGGTCAAGGTTCCGACCCTGGTGCTGCACGGCACGGCCGACATTCCGGTGCCGTTCGCGCTCGGCAAGGCCACCGCCGCGGGCATCGCGCAATCAACGACGATCGCGTATCAGGATGCATCGCACGGAGTTGTGCTGACGGAACGCGAGCGGGTCACGCGCGACCTGCAGGCGTTCGCAGCAATCTGACGCATTCAGTCCGGAGCTGAAGGATGTTTCGTATCGGCGAATTTGCCCAGATCGCCCAGGTCTCGACGCGACAGCTGCGGTTCTACGACCAGCTCGGTCTGCTGCAGCCCGCGCATGCCGACCCGCAGACTGGTTATCGCTACTACGGCATCCGCCAGCTGCCGCGGCTGAACTGCATCCTCGCGCTGAAGGACCTCGGGCTGACGCTCGAGCAGATCGGTCCGCTCTTGAAGGACGATCTGTCGCCGGCCGAATTGCGCGCGATGCTCACGATCAAGCGCGCGCAGCTCGAGCAGATGCTGCGCGCGGAGGAGGCGCGGCTGAAGCACATCGAGTTGCGCATCGCGCAGATCGACCGGCAGGGCAGCATCGGCGACTACGATGTGGTGACGAAGTCCGTGCCGGCGATGCCGTTCCTCGCGCTGCGCTGCACCTGTCAGGACATGGACGAGGCGGTGCGGATGGTGCGCAACGTCGCCGAGGAGGGCGCGCGCCAGATCCGCCCTGCGCTGCGCGACAAGCTCATTGTCGTTGCGCGCAACGACAATGACGACGAAAAGCTCGATCTCGAGATCGGCTTCTCGCTGACGCGGCCGTCCAATGCCGCTGTTCGCATCGCCGGCGACCTCGTGCTGCGCGCGGGCGAGCTGCCGGCAGTCGAGACCATGGCGACGCTGGTGCGGCCGGGCACCAACGCCGAGAGCCACTCCTCGTTCGGTGCGATCGGGATGTGGATCGAGGCGAACGGTTACGAGATTGCCGGCCCCTGCCGCGAGGTGTTTCTCGAATCCGTCACCGGCCCGCCCGGCTTCGACGGCGCGCTGGTGGAGATCCAGTTTCCGGTGCGCCGCGCCAACTGAGGTTTAGCCAACACTGATTTCACTTCTGTCCGGAATGCACGCGCATTCCGGCAACGCGATCCGCTGCGCGCAGGTGTAGCGGCAACCATGAGGAGCCAAGCATGCTGACCATCCACGGCGTTCCGCTGTCCGTGCACACCCGCAAGGCCATCGTCACCGCGATCCTGAAAGACCTCGATTACCGGTTCGAGGTGGTGATCCCGGTGATCCCGGACAATCCGCCACTCGAACTGGAGCACGCTGAGTCCGACCGGTCTCATTCCGGTGCTGCAGGACGGCGGCTTCACGCTCGCGGACTCCACCGCGATCTGCCAGTATCTTGAGAAGAAACAGCCGTCGCCGCCGGTGCTGCCGGCCGAGGCGAAGGATCATGCCCGTGCGCTCTGGTTCGACGCCTACGCCGGCGGCACGCTGTTCCGCCATGTCGTGCATCCGCTGTTTCACCAGACCATCGTCAATCCGAACATCCGCAAAGCTCCGACCGACAAGGCGGTGGTGGACGACGTGCTGAGCAACGTGCAGCCGAAAATCTTCGGCTATCTGGAGGGCGAGATCGGCGGCAAATTCCTGGTCGGCAACACGCTGACGCTGGCCGACATCGCGATCACGTCGAACTTCATCGTCTATCAGTACATCGGCTTTCCCGTGGACGCTGCAAAGTATCCGAAGCTTGCGAAGTATCTCCGCGAGATCATGTCGCTCGATGTGTTCCAGCGCGCACTCGCCGATGAAAAGCCGTTCGTCGAGCAGATGGGGCTGGACCGGTCGTTTCTCTCATGACGTCATTCCGGGCGGCACATCGCGTGCCCCGGAATCCCGTCAAACCTCGGCCGTCATGCCCGGGCTTGTCCCGGGCATCCACGTCTTCGCAGCGTTGCGACGAAGAAAGGCGTGGATGGCCGGGACATAGGCGAGCGAAGCGACGCCGTTCTTCGAACGGCTATGCCCGGCCATGACGGAGGAGGTTGGTGCCTCGCACCTCATCCGAGTCACCCAACCGTCGCAAATCCGTTGAGCCAGAGTCGCACGCCGTCCGCATCCTCCGCCCGTGATTCGAGAGGACACGGGATTGCCCGGCAAGGCGCGCGGAAAGACTCTTCTGACACGACGAAGGTTCCTTGCGCGCAGCGCGCAAGGAGTAGCGCTCGCAGGCTTCGGCCACATCGCGTCACCTTATCTCAGCTTCGCAGCCTCGCGCCCCGTCCTCACGCACGGCCTGCAATCCGGCGACATCGCCGACAACGGCGGCATCGTCTGGGCACGCGCGGATCGCGCGTCGCGTCTGGTGATCGAAGCCTCCACCACCGAAAACTTCAACGACATCTGCTGCACCACATTCGCCGACGCGCTGCCCGAAAGCGATTTCACCGCAAAAGTTCTTCTGGAAGATTTGCCGGCAGGGCAGGAGATCTTCTATCGCGTGACGCCGCATGATCTCGCGTCGCCTGCCGCGCGCGGCGAGGCGCAGACCGGACGCTTCCGCACCGCGCCCATCGGACACGCGATCGGTCTCGTTCGTCTGGTCCGGCGACGTGGCGGGGCAGGGCTGGGGCATCGATGAGGATCGCGGCGGCATGCGCGCGTTCAGGACCATGCTGAACAACCGTCCGGACTTCTTCATCCATTCCGGCGACAGCATCTATGCGGATTGTCCGATCGAGCGGGAGTTGAAACTTCCCGGCGGCGGCGTCTGGCGCAATCTGATCACCGAAGAGAAGTCCGAGGTCGCGCAGACGCTGGCCCAATTCCGCGGCAACTACAAATACAATCTGCTCGACGCCAACCTCCGCGCGTTCAACGCCGAGGTGCCAATTCTCGCCCAATGGGACGACCACGAGGTGACGAACGACTGGTGGCCCGAGCGCACGATCGACGAGCAGGGTTACACCGAGCGCAGCGCGCTGCAGCTGTCCGCGCGCGCGAGCCGCGCCTTCCACGACTACATGCCGACGCGGCAGACGTTTGCCGAGCCCGGGCGCATCTACCGCAAGATCGCCTATGGCCCGCTGCTGGATGTGTTCCTGATCGACATGCGCAGCTATCGCGGCGCGAACGACGCAACCGACGCGCCGCTGCTCGGCGCAAAACAGCTCGCCTGGCTGAAGCGCGAGCTTGGCATGCCTCACGCGCGACCTGGAAGGTGATCGCGGCCGACCTGCCGATCGGCCTCGTCAGCCAGGACGCCATCGCCCGCGGCGACGGGGAGCCCGATGGGCCGCGAGACGGAGATCGCCGGTCTCCTCTCATTCATCAAGCACCGCGGCGTGCAGAACATCGTCTGGCTGACCGCCGACATGCACTACACCGCCGCCCACCACTATTCCCCGAACCGCGCCGTCTTCCAGGATTTCGACCCGTTCTGGGAATTCGTCTCCGGCCCCCTGCACGCCGGCACCTGGGGCCCGGCGCCGCTCGACAACACGTTTGGCCCCGAGGTGCGCTACCAGAACGGCTGCACGGCAGAGCAGGGCGAGAATCTGGCCCCGTGCTTCGGGCTGCAGTTCTTCGGCCGCGTGGATATCGAGGGCGATGGCGTGATGACCGTGACGCTGAAGGATGTGGGTGATCAGGACTTGTGGTCGGTGCGGATCGATCCCGCCGGCGACGAGCGCTCCGCGACCAGGTTCGCGCAGCGGAGCTAACAACAGCCGTCATTCCGTGGCGACGCATTGCGGCCATCGGCTGCGATGCGTCGAACCCGGAATCCAGAGGTGAGGCAGAGAGACTAACGTCTCGATTCCGGTTCACGCGCGCTCGGTCGCGCTCCGCGCGCCTGATGACACGTGCCCCGGAATGACGGCGTGGGGAATCCTGGCGCACATCATACTCTGTTGAAATTGCTGCCGTTTGCCGGACTTAATTCACACTCATTCACATGTTCTTAGTTTGTTCTTGCATCTCGACCTAGGACGCAATATCATCTCCCCCGTCCCGCGCCGATGAGAGGGCGCAACGCGATCGTCATCGTTATGAGGAGCGGGATGCGATGGCTGCTACGATGCCGGGCTCTCGATGCAATGGATCGTTGATTTAGACGCGGACAGAGCTTGACGCCGGTACGACGGGCGGACGGTCCAAGTGCATGTCCGGGCGACAGCTCGCACGAACGGGGGCGCGTCGGCGCCAGTGACAACCCCTGGGACATGCAGCAAGCCGCAAAGTCCATCGCGTGCGGAACGCGGGCGTTGAGCTGCTTCCGAGGCTTGTTACTTTGCCGTGTGCTTCGGCGCACGGAGGCCATGTGCTCCGGCACATGGCGCCGCGGGCGCGGTGAAACGTCCAGCGTTCCGCACGCCCTCTTGGGCCAAGGAAGGCGAGAGAAGACCGGCGAACCCCGAGCCGGACAAGAACGAGGGGCGATGATGCGTGTCTGGAGAGGCCGAGATGCGCGAGCTGTTTGACAATTGAAGAGTGAACATGCGCGCTCAAGCGACGCGCTTCTGACCCTCATGGTGAGGAGCGCATCGCGCAGCGATGCGTGCTCGAACCACGAGGCCAGCGGCGCGTCGCGCGAGGCAGCGCTCGCGGGCCTGCATCCTTCGAGCGCGCCCCGCCTTCGCTCCTCACGAGCTACGGCGCGGCTCCTCAGGATGAGGAGTTGACGTTCGTTTGCGGGGTTTACTTCCCCGCAACGCCGCATGCCGCATCACGACGAACCTTGCCTCGCTGCTCGCCTGGCGGAAGATCGCGACGTGGCCGATCGCGTGCGACGCCAGGCCGAGCTTCGCGAACTCGCCCTGCAGGAACGGCAGCACCGCCTCGCGCTTCGCCGCCGGCAGGCTGCCCGTCAGCGTCATGTGGAAGCGGAATTCCTCGAACACGTACGGGTAGCCCCAGCGGTCGAGGTGCTCGATCTGCCGCGGCGTCAGCGGGCTCTTCAGTCTCCGCTGGCGATCGTGGTCGGAGAGCGGCGCGCGAAACGCGTTCGAACTCCGGTCACGCAGTCGTCGGCCAGCTGCGACAGCGCCGCGCACCGGCGCTGTCCGGCACCACGGCGATGAAGCTGCCGATCGCGCGCACGACCGGCGTGATGACGGGAATCGCGCGCGGCGTTGCGGCGAAGCGGTCGAAGCTTTCGATGAGATCGGCTTCGGTTGCGCCGTCCTTCAACAGGAACGGCGCCTTCAGCGTGGCGTGAAAGCCGTATTTGCGCGGATCGGCGGTGAGCTCATGCCAGTCGGCGAAAGCGGCAGTCGCCTCCGCAGGATGCGCCAGATCCTGCGGCGCAAAGGCATCATAGCCGACGAGCGCGGCGCCGAACCGGTTGAGCGGAGCATCCGCCGGTGGCACATGATAGATGGCGTAGCGCGGCGAGCCGGACATCCGTGCTCACTCGGCCGCGATCTGGCGCGCCGGCGCATGCGAGCGCGAGGCGAAACGTCTCGCTGATGTGCACGAGCTTGCCGGCGGCGATCACGCCGACGATCCGCGGCCGCAGCTTTTCGGCCGCATCCACCAGGATGATGTCCGCGCGGCGGCCCGCCGCAAGCGCGCCGCGGTCGGTGAGGCCGGCGGCGGCCGCGGGATTTGCCGAGATCAGATCCCACGCCTTCGGCAGCGGCAGCACGCCCTCGGCGACAAGGCGGAACGCCGCCAGGATCATCGCCGGATAGTAGTAGTCGGACGCGAGGATCGTGCAGAGCCCCTTGCGCACCATGTCGGTCGCCGACGTCCAGCCGGTGTGGCTGCCGCCGCGCACGACATTCGGCGCGCCGAACACGGTGAACTCGGCGGCGGCGGCCGCGTCGCGCGCGGTCTCCTCGGTGACCGGGAATTCGGCGATGCGCACGCCGAGCGCGCGAAAGTCTTGGCGCTGCGCCGGCGTCTCGTCGTCATGCGACAGCATCGGTATCTTGTTGGCGTTGCTCGCCGCGGCGAGGCGGGCGATCGAGGCCGGCACCTCGCTCGGCCCGGCCGGCGATGCGGTCGACCAGCTCGTCGAATTCGTCGAGCGACAGGCCGGTGCGCTCGGCCATGCGCGCGCGCTTGTCGGGCTTTGCCAGGGTTCAGCACCGTCAGCGACATGTGGTCGTTGAAGGCGAGCAGATCGATCCGCTTCGCCTTGATCCAGCCGGTGATCGTCTCTTCGGCATCGAGATTAAAAGTCTCGTGCCGCAGGTGCAGCCGCGTGTCGGCGGCAAGGCGCGGCCGCAGCGCCGCCACCGCATCGACCAGCGCGTGCGCGTTCTCGGCGCCGCGCAGGCCCGGCTCCCACGACCAGGTGACGCCGTGAAAGGCGGTGGTGATGCCGTTCGTGATCAATTGCCGGTCGGTGTCGATCAGCGCCACGTCGATCGGAAAGTCGACACCGGGGCGCGGCATCATCTGCCGCTCGAACGCATCGCCGTGCAGGTCGACGATGCCGGGCAGCACCAGCAGGTCGGAGTGCGTCGATGCTGAGCGAGGCTCTGCGCGCCGCACCGCCGACGTCGACGATCTTGCCGTCGGCGACGGCGAGGGGGGCTTCGACCAGCTCGCCGCCGATCAGCGACTGGCCGCCTTCGATTTTTATATCGGTCATTGTTTCAAGGATGCTGAGATGAAGAATGGCGAATAGTGACTAGCGAACAGGCTTATACGGTGTCCATCCTATTCTCCACTCGCTATCGCCAATTCGCGACCTGCGCTCATATTTATCAAGAAACGCCTCTACGCCAAGCTTGCGAAAATCAGGCAACGCCGAACGCAGCGCCTCGTGGCTCCAGTTCCACCAGCCGAGCGCCTTCAGCCGCTCCTCGGTGCGCTCGTCGAAACGCCGGCGGACGATCTTGGCCGGATTGCCGGCGACGATGGTGTAGGCGGGCACGTCCCTGGTGACGATGGCGCCTGCGGCGATCACGGCGCCGGTGCCGACGTTGCGGCCGGGCAGGATGATCGCGCCGTGGCCGATCCACACGTCGTGGCCGATCTCCACATGATGCGCGCGCCGCCAGGCGAAGAATTCCGCATCGTCCGCTTCGCCCGGAAAATAGGCGCTCGAGCGATAGGTGAAGTGCGCCTGCGTCGCGCGCTGCATCGGATGGTTGCCCGGATTGATCCGCGTCATCGCCGCGATCGAGCAGAACTTGCCGATCGTGGTGTAGGTGATCTGGCTGTCGTTCACGACGTAGGAGTAGTCGTCCATCGTCACTTCGGTGAGGATCGTGCGTGCGCCGACCTCGGTGTAGGCGCCAAGCCGGCTGTCCTGCAGCGTGGCCGTGGGATGGACCAGCGGGGTGGGGGAGAGGACCTTGCCTGCCATGACGCTTTTTGGAATCTCGCGGGTGAAAGCGCGCCACTCTTCAGCATCGAGAATGACAGTTCAATGACATTCAGATGACGAGCGCGCGAAGCAGGCGTGCGGAGGTTGTCGACAGGGTTTGTGTGCGGCGCACCCGGCGTTGTCACATAACTGTAGGACTTCCGCGTTAGCCGTTGCGAGACATTCGGGACTCGCGGGGTCAACGGAATGCTGGTCGTCGATGAACTGACCTGCCGGTTCGGCAGCAAGACCGCCGTGGACAAGGCGTCGTTTTCCATCCCGCGCGGAAGTTTCATCGGCGTGATCGGCCGCTCAGGAGCGGGCAAGTCCACCCTGCTGCGCATGATCAACCGCCTCGCGGAGCCGAGCGAGGGGAAAATCCTGTTCGAGGGCACCGACGTCACCGCGCTGCAGGGCGCGGAACTTGCGTCAGTGGCGTGCGCGCTCGGCGATGATCTTCCAGCAGTTCAACCTGGTCGGCCGGCTCGACGTGCTGACCAACGTGCTGATGGGCCGCCTTGCGACCGTGCCGACCTGGCGCTCGCTCGTCCAGCTCTGGCCGGACGAGGACAAGGCGATCGCCATGTCGGCGCTGGAGCAGTTCGACATGGCGTCGATCGCGTCGCAGCGCGCCGACCAGCTGTCCGGCGGGCAACAGCAGCGGGTGGCGATTGCGCGCGCGCTGGTGCAGCAGCCGGACATCATCCTCGCCGACGAGCCGATCGCCTCGCTCGACCCGCGCAACACCCGCATCGTGATGGACGCGCTTCTGCGCATCAACAAGCACTTCGGCATCACGGTGATCTGCAATCTGCACTCGCTCGATCTCGCCCGCTCCTATGCCGATCGCCTGCTCGGCATGTCGGCGGGGCGCATCGTGTTCGACGACAAGCCGCAGGCGCTGACCGACCGTGTCGCGCGCGAGCTCTACGATCTCGAAGCCCATGAAGTGATGGATGCCGCGCCTGCGGAAATGCCCGCCGGCGCAGCTGTCCCCGCGTTCAGTGATGTCGCGGCGGCCTGAGGCCGCTGCCCGTTGCGTCGACACAAAGAAACCGCAACTCCAACAGGATGAGAAGCGTCATGCTCAATCGTCGTACGACAATCGCAGGGCTTCGCGGCCCTGGCCTTCACCGCCACCGCGGCCCATGCGCAGGACTGGAAGACGAAGTATCCCGAACTCGTGTTCGCCGTCGTGCCGGCGGAGAATGCGTCAGGCGTCAACGATCGCTATGCGCCGTTCATCGCCTACATGGCGAAGGAGCTGGGCACCAAGGTGACGCTGCGCGTCGCCAACGACTATGCCGCGGTGATCGAAGGCCAGCGCGCCGGCAACATCCACGTCGCGATGTACGGACCTGCCTCCTATGCGCGCGCCTATGTCACCGGCGCCAAGGTCGAGCCGTTCGCGATCGAGGTCTCCGGCGACGGCACCAAAGGCTATTACTCGGTGCTGTACGTCAAGAAGGACGCTCCCTACCAGAAGGTGACGGACCTGAAGGGCAAGAACCTGTGCCTGGTCGATCCCAACTCCACCTCCGGCAACAACGTGCCGCGGTTCGCCATGAACAAGATGGACATCGACCCGGACAAGTTCTTCTCCAAGGTGGTCTATGCCGGCAGCCACGAGAACGCGGTGATCGCGGTCGGCCAGGGCACGTGCGATGCGGCCTTCAACTGGTGGAACGACGAGAACGAATCCAACCTGCTGCGCATGGAGCGCAAGGGCATGGCGAAGGCGGCCGACTTCAAGATCATTTTCAAGTCGGATCAGATCGTCAACTCGCCGATGGCCTACCTGACCGAGCTGCCGGCCGATCTGAAGGCGAAGATCAAGGCCGCGGTGCTCGAGCTCGCGACCAAGGACAAGGCGGCCTTCGACAAGATCTACGAAGGCAAGCAGCTTCCGTTCGAGCCGGTCGACCACAAGGAGTATGAGCCGGTCGTCGACCTCATCAAGTTCGTCGATTCGCTCCGCAAGACGAAATCCTGAACGTCCGACGCGGTGAGGGTGCGGGCAATGTGTATCTGCGTCTGCCCGCACCCTCTGACGCTCCAACCATGTCCGTCGCCGTTCCCCATCTCCCCGAGGCGCAGCTCAACGCGCTGATGCGCGCCTATGCGGATGCAGTCGCCGCCAAGCGGCGGCGCTTCATCCTCGGCGTCGCGGTGTTCGTGGCGGCCCTGCTGGCGTCCGCCTGGATGGGGGAGGTGGCGCTCGACAAGTTCGCCAACAACCTCTGGCGCTTCTTCGCCTATTTCGGCAACACCATTCCGACGCATGTCGCTCGCAACGCTGTGGGCCGACCTCGCCGAATGGTTCTGGGGGCTGAAGCGCTGGCTGCGGCTGCTCGGCGACACCATCCTGATCGCCTATGTCGGCACGCTGATCGGCGTGATCGGCGGCTTCTGCCTCTGCTTCCTGGCGTCGGCCAATCTGGTGAAGTCGCGCGCGGCCGTGTTCGTCGCGCGCCGGACGCTGGAATTCTGCCGCACCGTTCCCGAAATCGTCTTCGCGCTGATCTTCGTGCTGGCGTACGGACTTGGACCGCTGCCGGGCGTGCTGGCGATCGCCATTCACACCACCGGCGCGCTCGGAAAACTGTTCGCCGAGGTGGTCGAGAATATCGATGCGAAGCCGCTGGATGGCGTGGCTGCCTCCGGCGGCAACTGGTTCGAGCGGATTCGCTTTGCGGTGCTGCCGCAGGTGCTGTCGAACTTCGTCAGCTATGCGCTGCTGCGCTTCGAGATCAACGTGCGCGGCGCTGCGGTGATGGGCTTCGTCGGCGCCGGCGGCATCGGCATGGACCTGATCGAAGCGGTGCGGAAGTTCTACTACACCGACGTCAGCGCCATCCTGATCCTGGTGATCATCACCGTGATGATCATCGACGGCATCACCGAGCGCGTGCGGCATGCGCTGATCGGCATGGAGGCGCGGTCGTGAACGGTGAGCGCGTCAACCTGTTCGCGGGCCGCTCCGGCATCGAGGGGCGCTTTCCCGACGCATTCAGGACCGATTGGCAACGGCGCGGTCTCGTCATCGGCACGCTGGTCGCGATGACAGCGGTGTTCGTGGCCGGCGTCGTTCAGCTGGAGATTCCGTTTTCGCGGCTGATTCCCGGCACCGCCCAGCTCGGCGACTTCGTGCGGCTGATGCTGCCGCCGGACCCGGGGACGTGGGCGCAGCTGTCGGCATATATGAAGGCCATGGGCGAGACGCTGTCGATTGCGCTGCTTGGCACGCTCGGCGGCGCGGTGCTGGCCTTCCCGATGGCGCTGCTCGCCGCGCGCAACGTCGTCGCCAACCGCATCGTGCATTTCCTGGCGCGGCGCTCGCTCGACACGGTGCGCGGCATCGACATCCTGATCTGGGCGCTGATCTGGGTCAGCGTCGTCGGGCTCGGGCCGTTTGCAGGCATCCTCGCGCTGATTTGCAGCGATTTCGGCTCGTTCGGAAAGCTGTTCTCCGAGGCGATCGAGACCGCCGACAAGCGCCCCGTGGAGGGCGTGCTGTCGACCGGCGGCAGCCACGTGCACGGCGTCCGCTTCGGACTGCTGCCGCAGATCATTCCGGTGCTGGCGAGCCAGGTGCTCTACTATTTCGAATCGAACACGCGCTCGGCGACGATCATCGGCATCGTCGGCGCAGGCGGTATCGGCGCCCAGCTGTCCGAGCAGATCCGCGTGCTGGAATGGCAGAAGGTCGCCTTCATCATTCTCTTGATCCTGATCACGGTGGCGGTGATCGACTGGGTGTCGTCAAAGCTGCGATTCGCGATCATCGGCCGGGCGACGGCAGCTGCGCATTAGCAAGACGGTAATCCGTAGCCCGGATGCATAGGCGGCCTTCCGGCCGCCGTCCTAAGAACGCCGATGCTTCGCATCGGCTATGGCGACATCCGGGACCCTTTCCACCGAGTCAGCCCCGCATGGCGCTTCGCTTATGCGGGCTACAGGGCAACGATGCGGCGCGAAGCCTACTGCCCCTCGACGACGAACTGGATGCGCTCGCCGGCAAAGCGCGAGCGGTGGGTGAGGAGCGGGGTACCGGCGAGATCGGTGTCGACGCTCTCGACCAGCAGGATCGGCCGCCCGAGCGCGAGATCGAGCTTGGCTGCGTCGGCGGCGTCGACGATCGCCGCGGTGAGGCGGGTTTCGGCGCGGCGATAGTCCTTGATGCCGTAATGCAGCAGCGTCTTGGTCATCGAGCGGTAGCGTTCGTAGACGCGCGGCAGATCGGGAAAGCGCTCCGCCGACATCCAGGTCGTGCCCCGGCTGATCGGCGTGCGGTCGGCAAAGCGCACGGTCTCGAGCCGCACGAGCGGCGCGCCGGTCTTCAAGGCGAGCCGTCTGGCGAGCGTGCGGTCGGCGTCCTCGACGGCGTGGCTGATCAGCTGGCCGCGCGCTTCGCGCCCCTCCGCGCCGATGGCTTCGGAAAATCGCGTGCGTGAACGCAGCGGGTAGGCGATGCGCGGCGCCTCGACATAGGTGCCGCTGCCGCGCTCGGCCCGCACCAGGCCGCGTTCGGCGAGCGCAGCCAGCGCGCGGCGCACGGTGTGGCGGTTGACGCGATGCAGCTCGGCGATCTCGGTCTCGCCGGGCAGGCGCGCGCCCGGCTCGTAGCGGCCGTCGGCGATCGCGCGCTCGATCGCATCGGCCACGCGCCGCCACAGCGCCACGCCGGACGTCTCGATCTCGGGCCGGTTCATCGCGTCGCTGCCCGGTCGATCAAATGCAACGGAAAACGGTGATTTGTCATGAAAGGGTCATTTGCTTTCGCCTCTCAAGTTGTCTACGAATATAGACAACTTGGCAAGGACGAAATCAGCCGATGGCCTCACACAGCAGCGACGAACGACGACCTCATCGCCTTGCGCCGCAGGGCGATGGCGGTGCTGGCGGACACGGCCACAGCCGACATCGAAACGCAGATGGCCGCGCTGACGGTTCCCGCGCACGAGGAACTGCGCACGCCCGAGAACGGCCTCGTCATGCTGCGCGGGCGGGTCGGCGGCGACGGCGCGCCGTTCAATCTCGGCGAAGCGACGGTGACGCGCGCAGCCGTGCGGCTTGTCAGCGGCGAGACCGGGTTCGCCTATGTGCTCGGCCGCGATGCGCGCAAAGCGCGACTGATCGCGATCTGCGACGCGATGCTGCAGTCGAAGGACTGTGCGAACGGGTTCTCGATGCGGTCATCGTTCCGCTCGAACACGCCATGCTCGCGCGCAGGCAGGAGACCGACGCCGAGACCGCGGCAACGCGGGTGAACTTCTTCACGCTGGTGAGAGGCGAGGGCTAGCCCATGCAACAGACAGTCAACGCACCCGCCATCGGCAGCGCCGTGTTCGCGGCGCAATCGACCTTTCGCAAGGTGATGGACGCGATGGCGCGCCCCGGCTCGGTCCAGACGGTCGCATCGACCGCCGCAGCGCCGGCGCCGTTGTCGCAGGCGGCTGCGGCGATCGCGCTGACGCTGTTCGATCACGACACGCCGATCTGGCTCGGCGCGCCGTTCGCCACTGACGCGATCGCATCCTGGCTGCGCTTCAACACCGGCTGTCCCATTGTTGCGGATCAAGGCCAGTCCGCATTTGCGCTGGTCGGCGACAGCGCAGCGCTGCCGCCGCTCGAAACCTTCGCGCTCGGCACGCCGGACTATCCGGATCGCTCGACCACGCGTGATCCTGCAGGTCGCGAGCCTCACCGAGGGCGACACGCTGTCTCTGAGCGGCCCGGGCATTCGCGGCACGGCAACGCTGCGCGCCGGCAGGGCTGCCGAAGGATCTCGTCGAGCAGCTATGCCGACAACCGGGCGGTGTTTCCGCTCGGCGTCGATCTGCTGCTGGTCGCGGGGAATGACGTTGCGGCGTTGCCGCGCACCACCATCGTTGCGAGGGCTTGAGCGATGTATGTTGCAGTCAAGGGCGGCGAACGCGCCATCGAGAACGCACACCGGCTGCTGGCGCATGAGCGGCGCGGCGATCCGTCGGTGCCGGAAATCTCGCTGGCGCAGATTTCCGAGCAGATGGCGCTGGCGGTCGATCGCGTGATGACCGAAGGCTCGCTGTACGACCGCGAGCTTGCCGCGCTCGCGATCAAGCAGGCGCGCGGCGATCTGATCGAGGCGATCTTCCTGGCGCGCGCCTTCCGCGCGACGCTGCCGCGGTTCGGCGTATCCGAGCCGATCGACACCGGCGCGATGCAGATCCGCCGGCGCATCTCCGCGACGTTCAAGGATATTCCGGGCGGGCAAATCCTCGGGCCGACCTTCGACTACACCCACCGCCTGCTCGATCCCGCGCTCGCGGGCGAGACCGCGCCGGAGGCGCCGGCGCAAGCCAAAGCCGACGCCGCCGCGGATGCCGCGCGTGACCGACATCCTCGGCTCACGACGGGCTGATCGAGCCGTCGCCGCGTGGCGGAGGAGGGCGGCGCCGGTCGGCGACCTCACGCGCGAGCCGCTGAACTTCCCGGCCGATCGCGACCTGCGCCTGCAAAATCTCGCGCGCGGCGACGAAGGTTTTCTGCTGGCGCTCGGCTACTCGACGCAGCGCGGCTATGGCCGCACCCATCCGTTCGCCGGCGAAATCCGCCTCGGCGAAGTCGAGGTGGAGTTCGTGGCGGAGGAGGTCGGCTTCGCCGTGCCGCTCGGCCGCATCACCGTCACCGAATGCCAGATGGTCAACCAGTTCAAGGGCTCGGCGACCGAGCCGCCGTGCTTCACCCGCGGCTATGGTCTCGCGTTCGGCCAGTCGGAGCGCAAAACCATGTCGATGGCGCTGGTCGACCGCGCGCTGCGCGCGCGCGAATTCGGCGACGACGTCAAGGCGCCGGCACAGGACGAGGAGTTCGTGCTGTCGCATTCCGACAACGTGCAGTCGACCGGCTTCGTCGAGCATCTGAAACTGCCGCACTATGTCGACTTCCAGTCGGAGCTCGGCCTGATCCGCAAGCTGCGGCGCGAGTTCGCCGACGCGCAAGGCCGAGGGCGGCGAACAACTGAAGGAGGCCGCGGAATGAACGCGCCGGCGCCCGTCTATAACTTCGCCTATCTGGACGAACAGACCAAGCGGATGATCCGCCGCGCGATCCTGAAGGGGATCGCGATCCCGGGCTATCAGGTGCCGTTCGCCAGCCGCGAGATGCCGATGCCGTATGGCTGGGGCACCGGCGGCGTGCAGGTGACCGCGGCGATCCTCGGCCCCGACGACACGCTGAAGGTGATCGACCAGGGCTCCGACGACACGACCAACGCGATCTCGATCCGCAAATTCTTCGAGAAGACCGCGGGCGTCGCGACGACGACGGAGACCAGCGAAGCCACCGTGATCCAGACGCGCCACCGCATTCCGGAGAAGGAGCTGCAACGAGAACCAGGTGCTGGTCTACCAGGTGCCGATCCCGGAGCCGTTGCGCTTCCTCGAGCCGCGCGAGACCGAGACGCGGCGCATGCATGCGCTCGCCGAATACGGGCTGATGCACGTGAAGCTCTATGAGGACATCGCCCATCACGGCCATATCGCGACGAGCTATGCCTATCCGGTGAAGGTCAACGCGCGCTACGTGATGGACCCGTCGCCGACGCCGAAATTCGACAATCCGAAGATGGACGACTGCGCGGCGTTGCAGCTGTTCGGCGCCGGCCGCGAGAAGCGCATCTACGCGGTGCCGCCTTATACCAAGGTGATCTCGCTCGACTTCGAGGACCATCCGTTCGAGCGCTACCGTCACGAGGCGCCGTGCGCGCTGTGCGGCGCGGACGACTCCTATCTCGACGAGGTGGTGATCGACGACAAGGGCGGGCGCATGTTCGTCTGCTCCGACACCGATCACTGCGAGACGCGGCGCGACGCCGGTCATCGCGGCGTGCAGCCGGAGGCGCTGGCATGAGCGTGAACAATCAGCCGCTGCTGGTCGCCGAAGGCCTCGGCAAGAGCTATGGCCGGCATGTCGGCTGCCGCGACGTCTCGTTCAATCTCTACGAAGGCGAGGTGCTGGCGATCGTCGGCGAATCCGGCTCGGGCAAGTCGACGCTGCTGCAACTGCTGTCGACGCAGATGCAGGCGAGTGCGGGGCGCGTGCTCTATCGCATGCGCGACGGCGTCACGCGCGACCTTGCGTCGCTCGGCGAGGCGGAGCGCCGCTTCCTCTACCGCACCGACTGGGGCTACGTGCATCAGGACCCGGCCATGGGCCTGCGCATGAAAGTGTCGGCCGGCGCCAATGTCGGCGAGCGGCTGATGGCGGTCGGCTGGGAGCACTACGGGCGCATCCGACAATCCGCGGAATCCTGGCTGGAGCGCGTCGAGATCGAGGTCGGCCGCATCGACGACTCGCCGCACACCTATTCCGGCGGCATGCGCCAGCGCCTGCAGATCGCCCGCAACCTCGTCACCGAGCCGCGGCTGGTGTTCATGGACGAGCCGACCGGCGGCCTCGACGTGTCGGTGCAGGCGCGCCTGCTCGATCTGTTGCGCAGCCTCGTCACCGAGCTCGGGCTGGCCGTCGTCATCGTCACGCATGATCTCGCCGTGGCGCGGCTGCTGTCGCACCGGATCATGGTGATGAAGGAGGGCCGGGTGATCGAGACGGGCCTCACCGACCAGGTGCTCGATGATCCGCGCGAGCCCTACACCCAATTGCTCGTCTCTTCGATCCTGCCGGCGTGAGGATGTCATGACTGCGATGCTGCAGATTACCGAGGCCGCAAAGACCTTCACCATGCACCTGCAGGGCGGCATTCGCCTGCCGGTGGTCGCGGGCGTCAGCTTCGAGGCGCATCCCGGCGAGTGCGTGGTGCTGGCGGGTCCGTCGGGGGCCGGAAAATCGTCGATCCTGAAGATCATCTTCGGCAACTATCGCTGCGATGCCGGCAAGGTCGCCGTCCGCCACCAGGGCAACGTGGTCGACATCGCGTCGGCCGAGCCGCGCGAAATCCTGCAGATGCGAAAGCTCACGATCGGCTATGTCAGCCAGTTCCTGCGCGCGGTGCCGCGCGTGCCGGCGCTGGACGTGGTGGCCGAGCCGCTGATCGCCGGCGGCGTTCCGCGCGAGGAGGCGCGGCAGCGCGCGGGCGCGCTGCTGCGGCGGTTGAACATTCCGGAACGGCTGTGGAGCCTGCCGCCCTCGACCTTCTCCGGCGGCGAGCAGCAGCGCGTCAACATCGCCCGCGGCTTCCTGCCCGATCTGCCGCTGCTGCTGCTCGACGAGCCGACGGCGTCGCTCGATGCCGCCAATCGTGCGGTGGTGGTGGGGCTGGTCGAGGAGAAGAAGCGCCAGGGCGTTGCGATGGTCGCGATCGTCCATGACGACGACGTGCGCGAGAAAATCGCCGACCGCACCGTCGATGTCACAAAGTTCGCAGCCGCGGCATGACATGATAAGACCGATGAAACCGACCGAGGCCGACATGATTCTCACCAATGCACGTGTCGTTCTTGACGACCGCGTGATCGAGCGTGGCTGGGTGGCCGTCGCGCACCGAGGCATCGTCGAGATCGGCGAGGGACAAGCGCCCGAACGCGGCGAGGATTGCGGCGGCGACCTGCTGATGCCCGGGCTGATCGAGTTGCACACCGATCATCTCGAGGCGCACTACGTGCCGCGCCCAAAAGTGTTCTGGGATCCGGTCGCGGCCGTCGTGTCCTACGACGGGCAGCTCGCCACCAGCGGCATCACGACAGTGCTCGATTCGCTGCGGGTCTGGCGCGAGGACGGCGCCGAGGATGTCGACGGGCAGGCGGACATCCTTTCGGCGGCGATCGACAAGGCGCGTCAGGCGGACCTGTTGCGCGCCGACCACTTCCTGCACCTGCGTTGCGAAATACCGATGCCGATGGTGGTCGAGGATACGGCAAAGCTCGCGAGCCGTCCGGACGTGCGGCTGATCTCGCTGATGGACCACACGCCGGGTCAGCGCCAGTTCCGCGACGAGGGAAAGCTGCGCGATTACTATCGCGGCAAGAAGGGCGGCCTGAACGACGCCGAGCTGGACGCGCTGTTCGCGCGGCGGTTCGAGTTTCAGCAGAAGTACGCAGAGACGAACATGCGCGGCGTGGTCGCGCTGGCGCAGCGCCTCGGCGTGCCGCTGGCGAGCCACGACGACACGACGGAAGAGAATGTCACCGACGCCATTCGCGACAAGGTTGCGGTCGCGGAATTCCCGACCACGATCGAGGCGGCGCGCGGCCTGCACGAGGCGGGCATCAGCATCCTGATGGGCGCGCCGAACGTCGTGCGCGGCGGCTCGCATTCGGGCAACATCGCCGCGGCCGATCTCGCGCGCGAGGGCTATCTCGACATCCTCTCGTCCGACTACATCCCGTCGAGCCTCTTGATGGCCGCGTTGCAGCTGCCGGAGCGCATTGCCTCGATCACGTTGCCGCAAGCCGTGCGGACGGTGACCAAGGCGCCGGCGAAGGCCGTCGGCCTCAACGATCGCGGCGAGATCGCCAAGGGCAAGCGCGCCGATCTGATCCGCGTGCATGTGGGTGCCGGGGTGCCGGTGGTGCGCAGTGTCTGGCGCGCCGGCAATCGGGTGGCGTGAGCGGCGGCGCGACCATGACGGGCTCGCGTGCTCGACCAGGTCGGCCCAGGCGCGCTGGTGCTGGTCGTCGGCCCGAGCGGAGCGGGCAAGGACACGCTGCTCGGCGCGGCGCAGAAGATGCTCGCAAGCGACAGCCGCATCGTGTTCCCGCGCCGCGCGGTGACGCGCGAGGCTTCGGCGTTCGAGAACAATGAAGCCGTTACGCACGCCGACTTCGATCGTGCCGTCGCGTCAGGCGCGTATGCGCTGTGGTGGCGCGCGCACGAGCACGGCTATGGCGTGGCGCGCGCGATCGATGATGAGATCGGCAAGGGCCATGTGATCGTCGTCAACGTCTCGCGAACGATCATCGGCGAGGCGCGACTGAAGTATCAGCGAGCGTCCGTCGTACTGATCACCGCGCCCGCCGACGTGCTCGCCGAGCGGCTCAGCGCCCGCGGCCGCGCCACCGACGGCGATCTCGGCGGCCGCCTGCAGCGCGCCTCGCTCGACACGGACGGCGCGCCGGATCTGGTGATCTCCAACGTCGGCGCGATCGAGGACAATGCGCGGACGCTGGCGGAGTTTATCGCGTCATTGCGCGGACCCGTTGGCTCGCAATGACGATCAAATCGGATAGTGCTGCGGCCCGGTCTCGATCGTGATCCAGCGCAATTCCGTGAACTCGGCGATGCCGGCCTTGCCGCCGAAGCGACCGTAGCCGGACGCCTTGGCGCCACCGAACGGCATCTGCGCCTCGTCGTGCACGGTCGGTCCGTTGACGTGGCAGATGCCGGACTCGATCCGCTTCGCCACATCGAGCGCGCGCGCAATGTCGCGGCCGAACACGGCCGCCGACAGGCCGTATTCGGTGTCGTTGGCGACGCGCACCGCTTCGTCGACGCTGTTGACGCGGACGACGCAGACGACCGGGCCGAATGACTCTTCGCCATAGATGCGCATCGAGGAATTGACGCGGTCGATCACGGTGGCCGACATCAGCGTGCCTTCGCAGCGGCCGCCGGCGACCAGCTTGCCGCCCTTGCTGACCGCATCGTTGATCAGCCCCTGGATGCGGGTGGCCGCATCGAGGCCGATCAGCGAGCCGAGCGGCGTGTTGCCCTTGCGCGGATCGCCGGCGACCAGCGAGCCGGCCTTCGTCGCGAGCTTGGCGACGAACGCATCGGCGATCTTCTCGTCGACGACGATGCGCTCGGTCGACATGCAGATCTGGCCCTGGTTCATGAAGGCGCCGAATCCGGCTGCCGCGACCGCCGCATCGATGTCGGCGTCGTCGAGCACCACCATCGGCGCCTTGCCGCCGAGCTCGAGCAGGGCGGGCTTGAGGTGTTTTGCCGCGATCTGCGCGATGATCCGGCCGACGCGGGTGGAGCCCGTGAAATTGACGCGGCGCACGGCGGGATGGCCGATCAGTGCCTCGATCAGCGCCGGCGCGTCCTCCGGCGCGTTGGTGATGACGTTGAGCACGCCGGGCGGCAGCCCCGCATCGCGCAGGCATTCGGCGATCAGCCGGTGCGTGCCGGGGCAGATTTCGGACGCCTTCAGCACCACCGTGTTGCCGCAGGCGAGCGGCAGCGCCACCGCGCGCACGCCGAGGATCACCGGCGCATTCCATGGCGCCATGCTCAGCACCACGCCGGCAGGCTGACGGATCGCCATGGCGATGCAGCCGGGCTTGTCGGACGGGATCACCTCGCCGGAGATCTGCGTGGTCATCGCCGCCGCCTCGCGCAGCATGCCGGCGGCAAGATGCACGTTGAAGCCGGCCCAGCCGGCGGTCGCGCCGGTCTCCGCCGCCATCAGCTCGACGAACTGCGGCGCCTTCGCTGCGAGCAGGTCCGCGGCTTTCAAGAGGATCATGCGCCGCGCGTTCGGGCCTGTCTGCGACCAGGCGGGGAAGGCGGCCGCCGCGGCATCGGCCGCGCGCTTGGCGTCGGCGATCTGGGCTGCGGCCGCGCGGCTTGCGACGTCGCCGGTGACCGGATTGCGGCGGTCGAAGGTGGCGCCGTTCGCAGCCGGCACATCCTTGGCTTCGAGCAACAGGGCGATCTCGTGCATGACATGTCCTCCGTTAAGTGTCTCGCGATCTCAGTGACGTGTGGCGGGCGGTGCGCCGCCGAGATAGGCGCGCTGGACGGCCGCATTGGCTTGCAGATTGGCGGCCGTGTCGTGCTCGACGATCGAGCCGTTCGCGAGCACATAGCCGCGGTCGGCGATGCGCAGGCTCTCCTTCGCGTTCTGTTCGACCAGCAGCAGACCGACGCCTTGCGCGCGCACCTTCGACAGGGTCGCGAACAGCTCGTGCACCAGCGCCGGTGAAAGTCCGAGCGACGGCTCGTCCAGCAGCAGCACATCGGGCTTCGACATCAGCGCGCGGCCGATGGCGAGCATCTGCTGCTCGCCGCCGCTCATGGTCCGCGCGACCTGTGCGGCGCGTTCGCGCAAGCGCGGAAACAGGGCGAGCACCTGCGCGTGACGCTCAGCTTCGCCGGCGCGGGCGCGCTTCGGATTGGCGCCGAGCAGCAGGTTCTCGGCCACGGTGAGGTCGCCGAAAATGCCGCGGCCTTCCGGCACCAGCGCCAGCCCGCATTCGACGATCTCGTGCGCGGGCAGTCTGCGAAAGGTCGCGGTCGCCGAGCTTCACGCGCTTTCCGGGCAGGGTGCGCCACGATGCCGGCGATGGCCTTGAGCAACGATGTCTTGCCGGCGCCATTGGCGCCGAGGATGGTGACGATCTCGCCGCGTCCGACCGTCAGCGCGACGCCGTCCAGCGCGCGATGCTGGCCGTAGACGACGCTCAGGTCGGCGACTTCAAGCATCGAGCGCTCCGCCGAGATAGGCCTCGACCACATTGCGGTCGGCCAGCACAGCCTCCGTCGCGCCTTCAGCGATCTTGCGGCCGCTGCTCATCACGACGCAGCGGTCGCACAGGGCGCGCACCGCATCCATCACATGCTCGACCAGGAGCACCGTGACGCCGTCGTCCTTCAGCGAGCGGATCAGGTCGATGCCGATGATCAGCTCCGACGGATTGAGGCCGGCCAGCCACTCATCGAGCAGCAGCAGCTTCGGCTTCGGCGCAAGCGCGCGGGCGAGCTCGAGCCGCTTGCGGTCGATGTAGGTGAGGCCGGCGGCCGGCTTCTGCGCGAGACCGCCGAGCCCGACGCGCGCGAGCAGCGCTGCACCCCGCGCTTCGGCTTCGGCCGATGTCAGGTGCGGCCGATGAAAGGCCATGCCCGCAAGCACGTTCTCGCGGCAATCCATGCCGTCGAGCACGCGCACGAGCTGGAAGGTGCGGGCAAGGCCGAGCCGTGCGATCCGGTACGAGGCAAGGCCTGTGATGTCGCGGCCGGCCAGGCGAATGGCGCCTGCATCCGGGCGCAGCAGCCCCGACATCAGGTTGAGCGCGGTCGTCTTGCCGGAGCCGTTGGGGCCGAGCAGGCCAAGGATCTCGCCGCTTTCGATGCGGAAGCCGAGCTCGTTGACCGCGACGAGACCGCCGAAGGCACGGGTCAAGCCTTCGACCTCCAGCGCCGGAAATGGCTGCATCGGGCTCATGCGATGACCCTTCGCACACCAGGTCCGGCCAAGCTTCGTCGATGCGGCCTCGAGCAGGCCCGCGACGCCGCGCGGCAGCATGTAGACGATGACGAGGAAAATGCAGCCGAGAATGATCATGAACGTGTTCGGAAAGCGCGCGCTCAAGAGTTCGAACAGCAGCACCAGCGGCACCGCGCCGAGCACGGGCCCCCACAGGCGGTGCGCGCCGCCGAGCAGCGCCATGATCAGCACCTGGAACGAGATCATCGCGTTGAACGCGATCGACGGCTCGATATAGGTCCAGCGCGGCGCCATGATCGCGCCGGTCAGCGCCATGACGGTGGCGCTGATGGCGAACAGGGCCACCTTCGCAATCGTCGTGTTGATGCCGCAATGGGTGGCGACGGTCTCGTCCTCGCCGATGATGCGCAGCGCAAAGCCGAGACGGGAGCGCGCGATCAGCCAGCCGAGGGCGAACACGACGACGGCGAGGACCAGCAGCTGCCAGTAGATGTCGGCTTGCGTGATATCGACGAAGATGTAGCGGCCGAGCACGCGCGACTTGTTGACCTCGAACCAGACGACCAGCTGGCGCACGAGCTCGGCCAGGCCAAACGTGAAGATGACGAAATAGACGCCGCTCAGGCGCAGCGTCGAGAGGCCGACGACGGCGGCAAGCACTGCGCCGAGGCCGGCGGCAATCAGCAGCACCAGCGGCCAGGGCAGCACCTCGCCGAACACGGCGACGGTGTAGGCGCCGACGCCGAAGAAGGCGGTGGTCGCGAGCGAGACGTAGCGCGTGGGTCCGGAGAACATGCCCCATGCGGTGGCGAGCACGGTGTATTGCAGGAGGCTGATGGCAAGCGCCAGGTAGTAGGCGTTCACGAGCTGCGGCACGAACGCCAGCAGGAGCAGCGCGGCGAGCGCGGCAACGCCAAGGGTGATGGTGCGCGCCGTCATCGCGCAGCCCTGCCGAACAGGCCGGCGGGTTTTACCAGCAGCACCACGAGGAACAGGGCGAAATTGACGGCCAGCGTCAGTCCGGGATCGACGTAGGAGGCGACCAGCGCCTCGCTGACACCGAGCGCGAGGCCCGCGATCAGGCAGCCGAGCATGTTGCCGACGCCGCCCATCACCACCACGATCAGCGCCTTCATGGTGAAGACGACGCCGGAGGAGGCGTTGAAGGTGAGGAACGTGCTGACCAGCACGCCGGCAGCCGCAGTCAGGGCGCCGCCGAGCGCGAAGGTCAGCGCCGAGGCGCGCGGCACGTCGATGGCGACAAGCTGCGCCGCGACCGGATCGACGGCCACCGCACGCACCGCGGTGCCGGCGCGCGTGCGCGTCAGCATCAGGTAGAGCGTGAGACCGAGCAGCACCGCGACGGCGAGCGCGGCCAGGCGGTTGGCGGCGATGGTCTCACCAAGCAGATGAACCGGGAAGGCGAGATACGAGTAGCTGTGATAGGCGCCGCCGAACAGCGCCAGCATCGAGCCCTGGATGATGAAGGTCAGTCCGAAGGTCGCCAGGATGCTGTCGACCTCGAGCGCGTCGCGCGTCGGCGCGCGGCGCACCAGAGGCGTCAGCAGCAGCTTGTAGATCGCAAGATTGATGACGAACGCGCCCGGGATGACGAGCGCCAGGCCAATGAACGGGCTCACCGCCCAGCCGGTGAACAGCCAGTGCGAGGTGAAGGCGGCGGCGATCAGCACCTCGCCGTAGGAGAGGTTCATGATGCGCGCAACGCCATATTGGAGCGTCAGCCCCATGGCGATGAGCGCGTACATGCCGCCCAGCATCAACCCGGTCAAAAGGGTGTTTGTCATTGACGCAAACCGGGCGCGCGGCTAGTGGGCGACCGCAGGGGCCGTCGCAGACAGCGCCGAACCGCGCGTGACAGGCTTCCTCATGGTCTCCCTCCCGGTGATGCGTCGACCGGCGCCATTGACTGGCGCTCATGTCCACTTAGACGTTACGGGACAGGGCGAGGGGCTTGGAATTGGACGAAGCCGGGGAAAGATTGTACGGTCTTGGGAATTCTCCCTGATGCCGGGTGGCGTATTGTCCCAGGAGATCGCGTTTTCATGCCGATGACCGGATTGACTGGACTGCCGGTCGGCGTTGCGCTTGCGGTGCGGGCGGAGGAGTTCGTCGCCGCACTTGCCAGGCGCTCCTGGGTGGTGCGCCAGAAGGGCGAGCGTCGCGCCCACCTGGTCCTGCTGCTGTCGGATCGGGGCGAAGCCGCTTGGCAGGAGACGCGCGTGGCGCTCGAGGCGCCATCCTTGCTCTGGCTGCCCGGCAATGTCGACGCCACCGTCGAGGTCAGCGGCGGCGCGCAGGGTTTCCTGCTGTCGATCGACGACGACTTCCTGATCAAGACCATCGCGAACAGCCCGGAGGCGCTCGACCTGCGCCGGACCGGCGACCGCGTTGCGCTGATCGGCGGCGATGCGCTCGCGCGCGAGCTCGAGGCGATCACCGGATCGTGCCGCGCGGTGGTCGCGGAACTGCGCACGCCGGGACATGGCGGCGCAACGCTGATCGCCTCGCATCTGTTGCTGCTGTGCCTGCAGCTGTGGCGGCTCGGCGCCTCGCATGACGAACGGCGCGAAGCCGCAGCGCGCGGCGGCGGCGCGGCGCTGGTCGGCAACTTCATGCAGATGGTCGAACTGCATTATCGCGACGGCTGGCCGGTCGCGCGCTATGCGGCAGCCCTTGGCGTCACCTCCGACAAGCTGCACGCGCACTGCCAGCGCGAGAAGGGGTGCGGGCCGCGCGCGCTGGTCCATGAGCGATTGGTGCGCGAAGCCTGCACCCGGCTGCAGCAGCTCGACCTGCCGGTGGAGCAGATCGGCTACGGCCTCGGCTTTCGCGATCCGGCCTACTTCAACCGCTTCTTCCGGAAGTATCGCGGTGCGTCACCCGGCACCTATCGCCGCCAGATCCGCCTCGAGCACGCCCGCAGCCGGCCGTCCTACGCCGCGTGGCCATGACGCACTGCAGCGACTGCTGACCTTCGACAAGGCGATCGAGCGCATTTGCTCTGCGGCAGCGCGCATTCCCGACAAAGTTCGAATCAAACTCTCGCCATACAAATCACTATGCTGAGAGTCGTTCACCGCGTGGGGACTTCAAGCCGCGGCGAGCCGGGGTGTTCCGGGTACAAACTTAAGTGCGCCGGCGGCGCGTGTTGCGCCGAGCGATGGCGCGCGTCTGAATGTTGGGGGAAACATGAGAGAATCAGTTGAGCTGTTTCTCGCGCGTGTCGGCGTGACGCTGGCGCTGTCGTTCATCGCGTCCTACGTCCTGCTGGTTCACTGACTCTCTGGTTCACTGACCGACGCTCGTTCACTGAGCGACGCTCGGTGCCGATCCTCCTGAACGTCCGGTCCGCTTGATGGTGACGACCGCCTCGCCACTGTTGTTCCTGTAGAAATAACGTCCCACCGCGGGGATCGCGGACGCCGCATCGTTGACGTAGAGGAAGAACTCGCCGTCGCGCCGCGGCCGCAGCGTGACGTTGTAGGATTTCAGCGGATCCTGGCCGGATTCCTGACGATCGGGATCCATGAAGTATTCGTCGGCGCCGACCGCGCCGACGCGTCCGATCAGCCGATACCAGGGCCGCAGGAACACCCGGCGCAGCGGCACGTAGAGCATCATCCTCACGCGGTCGCGGACCTGCGGCAGCTCGGAAATCTCGAAGCCGCCGATGTCGGTGACGAAGTTGCCGTCCTTCCATTCCGGCGACCTCTGCGTGACCGTGATCGAGTAGCGCTGGCCCTGCTCGAGCAGGACGCCGCTGGCCCAGCAGATGTTCGATGCATCGAAGTGGCGTGGTCGCCGTGATCTCGTTGCCGACCGACGGCACCGGCGTCGGGACGGGGGTTTCCTTGCAGTACATGCCCGCCTGGTCCTGGATGTTGAACACGACGTGGCTGACGACGGTGACGCAGACATAGACGATCGCGGCGGCCGAGATGGCGGGGAACACGTAGCGCTTTCCCGCCCAGATGACCCATTGGTAGACCGCATCATTGCGCAACCGGTAGACGAAATTGTCCGGTCGCTCCGGCAACGCGGCCTCGGGCGACCGCCAGAGACTGCGCATCGCGTCGGTGATGCGGGTGCCGAGATCGACGCCGAGCCAAGTCAGCACGGCGACGAGAGTGGCGCCGATCGCGAAGGTGCCGGGATTGGTCGCGTACGCGTCGATCCACCAGCTGAAGAAGCGCGGGACGAACCCGCTCGCGAAGCGCAGCGTCTCCGAGATGAAGCGGAAGGGCGTCGAGAATTCCGCCGCGCGGTCGGTCTGATGGAACAGCGGAAAGAGGGCAAGGTGCAGCGAGGCCGCAAGCGTCGCGAAATAGACGATGCGCTTGCCCCAGACGAGGTTCCAGATGTGTTCCTGTGCGTCGGCGCGCTTGTCCGAGTGTGCCGGCGTCTCCAGCGGATTCTCACCGTTGTGAAGGATGCGCCCGTCCTCGGTGACCAGCGCGAAGCGCGCCGGAATGCCGATCGGAGCATACACATGCGCGCCGGCAATGCCGCGTCGCAGCGCGCTCTCATGGATTTTCGGCAGGTCGATCTTCACCTCGTCGTCCGGCGCGCCGGAGAAGCGCATGTCGCCCAGGTCGCGCAGCTTGCGCGGGCCATAGCGGTAGTAGCCGCCGAGGCCGGAGCGCGAGTCATAGAGTCTGCCGTCCTTGTCCCGGCTCGACTGGGCGTGAATGAGCACGTCCGGGTCGGAGTTCGGCGGCTGCTTGAATGCGAGGCCGCAGGCCTGCGCCTCCTTCATGATCCAGACGAGGGGAATGTAGGCCAGCGAATCGTCGGGATAGCCGCCGCCGACGTTCGAGTGAACGCCGGCAAACCATACCTGGCTGAGACGTTCGTCGCCGACATAGTGAAATCCGTCGCTGCGCGGCTCAGGCAGCTCAAAGCCGCTTCTCGGACCAGAGCACGGGATGGAAGGTGGTCCGCTCGTCGTCGAGCGCCAGCGCATGGCATGCACGCTTGATGATCGGGTTCAGCGTGCGGTCGGGAAGCTCGAGCGGCCATAGCCAGAGGCTGACGCCGCGCGTCATCTCGTCGATCGGCAGTCCATAGGCCGCCACCGTATCCCAGACGCCGACGAAGCGGATCGACCTGACCGGTATCATCTTGATCTTTGCGTAAGGCGTCCTGCGCCGCACAAGGTCGATCAGGCGGACGACGCCGTCACGCAGCAGCCGGCCGACGCGCTCGATCCGGAGCAGCGAGTGGTAGCGTTCGGCACGGTAGGCGCGATAGGCCGCCTTGGCGCAGCGATCGAGCTCGGCCTCCGTCGTGAACGGGACCACGCCCTGGTCTGCGATCAGCCCGGCGAGGACGCGGACCGTGAACGCGCCGCGGCTGAAGCCGAAGGCATAGATCTCCGCATCAGCCTGGTAGTTGCGGCACAGGAATTTGTAGAGGTGCAGCACATTGCGCTTCAGCCCCCAGCCGAACACGCCGCCGAGGATGGCGAGCGGCTTGAACGACGAGGTGCCGACGCCGTCCGCGTAGCAGGCGACCTGATCGGACCTTGCGAGGTCGAGCGCCTCAAAAATCCGCCAGACGTTGGTACGCCAGACATTCTTGACCGCGTTTCCAGTGCCGTCGGACAGAAGAATGATTCTTTTCGGCATGGTCTTCCCCTGCGGCCAAGACCGGCGAGCACGTTAGGGTCTGCGAGGTTTGGACACAAGGCATGGTTGCGCGGTCGCGTCACGGCGGCGTCCTCCGTTTGGAGGACGGCTTGCGCTTGCGCAGACGCAGAGGCGGCGCGACGCTAGTTGTCGATCGTGAAATTGAACCGCAGGTGCTCTGCGTATTTGCGTGCGATCTCGGCGGTGTCAGGCAATTTGCCGATGCCGGACATGACGCTCATGCCGTCCTTGGTCGGGATGCCGCCGCACCAGTCGCCGGGGGAGGAGACGGGCTTGTTCTTTTTGAAGTCCCAGCGGTGATCGACGATCCACAGCTCCCAGCCGAGGACGCGAATGCCATCCTGGTCGCAGGCCTTCAGGAATTTCGGTGCGTCGGACGGCAGGATGCCGAGCTCGCCGTTCTTGGAACGAAACGAGCGTTTTTCGACGGCGCGGGGAAGCGAGGGAGGAAGCGACATACAGGGAAACTAGGCCAAACGCGCTGTTGTATTCAATTTGCAAGCACACGCTGCGGTCGAAGCAAAGCGACTTGCCGGCCTTCGTCTGGATGAACTTTAGTCGGCCATCCCGAAGGCTGGCCGAGCGCACCCCCCACAACGCGTCTTGGCCGATCTGAGCCTGCAATCGCGGCAATGGTAGGACGGCGTGCGGTGCGGTTTGCGACCCATGCGGGCGACGATCGCGCCTCGCTCAAGACCGCCGGATGCGCAAAAAGCCCCGGAAAATGGGCACATCTGACATTTGCCCCGAGGCCGGGCGAACCTTGCCGATCAAGGACTATAGTCTCTAAAGCGGGTGGATTCGGCTTAAAAATAGGGGAAACGCGCTGATTCGAGAGCGCATTTTGACGCAGCGTCAAGTGACGAGTTTTTTGTGCAAAGCTCAGGAAACACTGCTGTCAAAGGGTTTTTCGCAATATGGTGCCCACTCCAGAATCATTAGGAGCAAACATGGCTGCCCAGATGTCGAAGTCGCAATTGATCGAAAAACTTGCGACCACCACCGAACTCTCCAAGCGCGACGTGAAAGGCGTGATGGAGGCGCTGACTGACGTCGGCCATAAGGAATTGAAGAAGAGCGGCGTCTTCCTGCTCCCGGGCTTTGCCAAGTTCGTGGTCATCAAGAAGCCGGCCACCAAGGCTCGCAAGGGGACCAATCCCTTCACCGGCGAAGAGATGATGTTCAAGGCCAAGCCCGCCCGCAAGATTGTCAGGGCGCGCCCGGTCAAGGCGGCGAAGGACGCCGTCTGAAACAGGACGACCTGAATGCGAAAGGCCCCCCTCGTGGGGGCCTTTTGTTTTGCGGCGCGGAATCTGTCTTGGGCATCTGTCTTGGGCACTTCCGGCAACGGCGTGCGAGGCGTCACATAAAGTCCTGCCGGATCATGATGTGGTCAGAACGCAAAGGCCGCATCCATGAGCATCGATCGCGCACCCGGTTGGCTCAAGGCGCTCGCAGCTTCGCTGTGGGTGGCGTTCGTGTTTGGGCCATTGGGCGTCTGGCTCGCCCGCCATTTCGGCGACGCCGCGCTCTGGGCGGCGCTGCCGCTGCTCGCCGTGGTGTTCATGATCTTCCATTCGCGCCTGTCCGACGAGGACATGTCCGACGCCGAATATTATCGGCGCAAGGCCCGAGGACGGCAGGCCGCGGACTGAGCCGCGTCGGGCATGTTTCCCGGTGTCTGCATCACAGGGCACAAGAGACGCGCTGAATGAACGCAAGTTCATCAACCGCACTGCGGAACAACGCAATTAAGCGCGCTGCGTGCGTCACCTTGCGTCTGTGACAGCGTTCACACAACTGGTTGCAATGATCTGCGCAATCTCCATCTCAATAACAGGAGGTTGCCATGAGCAAATGGATCGTCGCTGTCATCGCCATCGCCATCGGCGTCAGCCTGTCCTACGTCGGCGTCTACCAGGCCAAGATCGCGCACAATCCGGCGCACGTGCACATGAAGCGAACGGGGTGAGAATCCGGCCTGCGTTCGTCCGCTGCCGCATGCGGCGGACTTCGATCACGCCTCATGAGCAGCGGCAGCGAACTCGCTCTTTCGCGTGAGTGCGACGCAGATCGCGGCCATGATCAACACGACTCCGACGATGGCGAATGCGTCGCTGAAGCCCATGATCAGCGCCTGGCGTCTGACGAGGTTTCCCAATGCGACGAGAGCCTGGTGGCCGGCGGCGACCGGGTCCGAGACGCCGTGCGCCATGAAGTAATCGGTCAGTTGTGTCAGACGCTCGCGAACCAGCTCGCTGCCGATCGTCACGGATTGACCGATGATGTTGGAGTGAAACTGCTCGCGTTTGGTCACCACGGTCGCGAGGATCGCCGTCCCGATGGCCCCTCCGAGATTGCGCAGCATGTTGGAGATGCCGGATGCGCCGGCGGCGTCCGCGGGTGCGATGCCGCCGAGCGCCAGTGAAGACAGGGGCGTCAGCATCAGCGCTTGCCCGATGGCGCGCACGATATTCGGAATCCAGAGCTGGTCGCCGGCGTAGTTCGGCGACATCCAGATGTTCATGAACGAGCTTGCGGCGAAGATCAGAATACCTGTCAACGCGATGTAGCGGACATCAAACCGCTGCATCAGCTTCGGCACGAGCGGGATCAGCACAAGCTGAGGCAACCCGGTCCACGCCAGCACCATGCCGATCTGCTCGGCGTTGTAGCCTTGCGCCTGGCCGAGATAGGCCGGCAGCAGGTAGACCGATCCGTAGAGGGCGAAGCCGACGAAGCCGAAGGCCATCGTGCCCAGTCCGAAGTTGCGCCTGGTCAGAGGTGCAGCTTGATCAGCGGCTTCTCGACCGTGAGCTCGATCCAGATGAAGCAGGCGAGGCTGACGGCTGCGACCAGGGCCAGCCGAACGATGAACGGCGAAGAGAACCAGTCGTTCTTGTTGCCTTCCTCGAGCACCGCCTGCAGGGCCGAAAGGCCGATCGCCATGGTCAGGATACCGAACCAGTCGCCCTCTTTGAGAAGGCGGAGCAGCATCGGCTGACGTTCCAGCGTGAAATACAACGCCGTCACCATGGCGATGCCGGGGATCACGTTGACGAAGAAGATCGACTGCCAGCCATAGTTTTCGGTGAGGTATCCGCCGATCGTCGGACCGATCGACGGCGCGAAGGTCGCGGACAGCGCGAACATGGCGAGGCCCGTCGGCTGCTGCGCCTTGGGCAGCTTGACGAGCACCAGCGTGAAGGCCATCGGGATCAGGACACCGCCGGTCAGCCCCTGCAGGCCGCGCATTGCGATCATCGACGGCAGATCGTGGGTGAAGGCGCATGCGACCGAGAACAGCGGAAACAGGATCGCGTTGGCGAGCATGAAGCGGCGGAACGAGAACACGCGGCTCAGGAAATCCGTCATCGGGATCACGACGATCTCGCCGATCAGGTATGACGTGGAAATCCATGAGCCGTTGTCCACGCCGGTCCCGATGCCGCCCTCGATGTCGAGCAGGGACGCGTTGGTGATCTGGATGTTGAGAACCGCCATGAACGCGCCGATCATCGCGGCCATGATCGCGATCCACGTTGCCAGCGAGGCGCGCTCTCCGGCCGCGGGAGCACCGGGGGCGGGGGCGCCAATCGTAAGGTCGGACATTTGTCGTCTCCCCTGCGGGACGGGCGCCGGCTATTTGCCGCCGCCTGCGGCGAGGCGGGTGGCGGCAGCTTTCGTATCGATGCTTGGGATGACCGACATGCCGGGCCGCAATTTGCCGCTGAGCGGTCCCGCCTGATCGAGCACGATCTTCACGGGGATGCGCTGCACGATCTTGGTGAAATTGCCGGTCGCGTTGTCCGGTGGAAGCAGCGCGAATTGCTGCCCGCTGGCCGGCGCGACGCTGTCCACGCGGCCATGGATGACGACGCCCGGAAACGTATCGACTTCGATGTCGACAGCCTGTCCGGGCTCGACGTGGGTGAGCTGCGTCTCCTTGAAGTTGGCGACGACGTAGGCGCTCGCCGTCGGGACGACCGACATCAGCTGTGTCCCGGCCTGGACATATTGACCGACGCGCAGCGTCCGGTTGCCGACGACGCCGTCCACCGGTGCACTGATCGTGGTGTAGCTGAGATTGAGCTCGGCCTGGTGCAGCACGGCGAGACTTGCGGCCAACGTTGCCTCAGCCTGTGCGAGGCTCGCCTTCAAGACGTCGACCTGCTTGACGGCGGAAGCAAGCGCCGCGGTATCGCGTTGCACGCTGGCGGTGGCGACCGCAAAGCGCGAGGCGGCCTGCTGCGCGTTCTGCGCACTTCCCGAGCCGGTTGCCGCGAGGTCGGAATAGCGCCTGTTCTCCTGTTCGGCGAATGTCAGGCTGGCCTTGTCGACGGCGAGCGCTGCGCGCGCCGCTTCGATGGTCGATTGCTGGATTTCAAGCGCGCCCTGGCCGCTGGCAACAGCGGAGCGCGCCTGATCGACATTGGCCTTGGCCTGATCGAGGGCTACCCTGTAGTCACGGTCGTCGATGCGCGCCAGCACGCGGCCTGTCTTGACCGTCTCGTTGTCGGCGACAGACACCTGCGAAATATATCCCGGGACTTTCGGGGCGATGGTCGTGTTGTCGGCCTGAACATAGGCGTCGTCGGTCGACACCTGGAAGCGGCCGACGGTCCAGTATTGCCAGCCGAAGGCGATGGCGGCGGCAATCGCCGCCGCGGCACCGGCGAACAGGAGCTGGCGTCGTCCATGGCGGACGGCTGCCGCGAGCAACGTTTCGCGTGGGGCCTCAGGGGGAGTGGCGGTTTCCGGTGCGGGCGGCTCGTCGGTGCGGTCCTTCAGGTCAGGAGCTCGCAGGCGGGCCGCCGCTGCGGATCGTTCGATGGCGATTGGGTCGGCATGGATTGTCATGGCGTTGCTTCCGCATCTGATCGTGTTTGGCTATTCGCGCTGACCAGCCGCCGCCAGAATCATGTCGGCGATGTCCTGCGAGTGAGAGACGAGCGAGAGATGGCCGGCGTCGAGCTCGACCGTCGTCGCCTTCATGCGCTTCGCGAGAAACCGCTCCAGATCCGGCGAGATCGTCTGGTCTCGCATCGAGACGGCGTACCAGCTGGGCTTGGTATGCCAGGCCGCCTGGGTTGTCTTGTCCGCCGAACAGGCTCAGTGCCGTCGGCTCCTGTTCCGCAAACAGCGCGCGGGCCTTGCGCGGCTCGACACCGTTCGCGAAGTACATGAGGAATGCGTCTTCGGAGAGCGTGGTGAAGCCGTTGAACTCCTTCACGCCCGCGCGCGCCGGCATGGTCGGGAATTCCCCCGATAGCGCGACGAAGTCTTCGCCGGCATCGGGAGCGCGGGCCGCGACGTAGACGAGTGCGGTGACCTTCGCGTCCGTGCCGGTCTCGCTGACGACGGTGCCTCCCCAGGAATGCCCGACGAGCACGGTCGGGCCGTCCTGCTGCGCCAGGACGCGGCGCGTTTCGGCGACGGAGTCGGCGAGCGAGGTGAGGGGATTCTGGACTGCGGTCACCTTCATGCCCGCGTCCTGCAGGCGCTGGATCACTTCGCTCCAGCTTGAACCATCGGCCCAGGCGCCGTGCACGAGCACGACGTTGCGAGCCTGTACGGGAGCGTCGGCGGCCTGCGCCGTGCCAATGGTCAAGAGAGTCAGTGCGGCTGCGATAGCATTGATGCCACGCCGGCCGTTGTTGCCGATCGCAAACTTCAGGAGGTCGCCCATGAATCTCTCCATCGATGATACTGGTGGAGAGAAGATGCCGGGCGACGCTCCCGCGCGCGATTGTACGTGCGGAGACTGGGCCCATCCGTTGGTATGATGTGATTTGGCCGTCAGCCGGCCGCGGCGGCAGCCGCCGCAATTGACGGAAGCCTGATCGTGAAGCACGCGCCGCAATCGGCACCATTTCCGGCGGCAATGAGGCCACCGTGCGCCTCAACAATGGAGCGGCTGATCGGCAGACCGAGCCCCATGCCGCCGGATTTAGTCGTGAAGAAGCTGTCGAACAACCGATCGCGATCGTCCGGTGCAATACCGGGGCCGTTGTCCGAGATCCTCACACAGATATGACCGTCCGCTTCCGATCTGGAGGTGATGGTGATGCGCGGCTGCGCGGTGTTGTGTTCGACCATCGCCTGGACTGCGTTGACGATCAGGTTGGACAGCACCTGCTGGATCTGCACGCGATCCATCTGGACGGTCGGCAGGTCCGGCGCAAGGTCGAGGCGTATCTCCACGCCATGCGCCTTGAGCTCGTGCCGGACGAACAGCACCGTCTCATCGATCACGGGATTGATTGCCTGTCCGGTCTTCGCGAGCGTCCGCTTGGTCGCCATGTTGCGGATCCTGGCAATGATGTCGGCGGCGCGCCGGGCGTCGCCGACGATCCGCCCGAGCAGCGTTTGTGCCTCGCCGATCTCCGGTTCCTGCCGTCCGAGCCAGCGCAGGCCTGCCTCGCCATTTGTCGCGATCGCAGCGAGGGGCTGATTGATTTCGTGAGCGATCGACGCGGTGAATTCACCGAGCATCGACAACCGCGCGGCGTGGGCGAGGTCGGACTGCATGCGCGCAAGGGCCGCGCGCGCTTCGACCTGTTCGGAGATGTCGATGTGCGCCACCAGCACCATGCCACGCGCGCGTATTTCCGGTGGTGCGGCCATGCAGAACAGGGTGTCGACTTCACGGCCGTCGAGCGTGCGCACGCGGGCCTCGGCTTGAAAGCTGGATTCGCCGCGAAAGCCGGCTTCGATGCTGCCCAGCAAAACGTCGTACTTGCCTTCAGGCCAGAAGTCGCGCACCGGACGGCCGATGAGGTCGTCGCGCGTTTTGCCGCCGAACATCTCGACGCACTTGTCGTTGACGTCGGCGACGGTCGTGACCTCCATCGCCTTCAGGACGAATTCGGGATTGTCGTCGGCATGCTGCCTCAGGTCTTGTAACGCCGGCCGCGCGCAAGGTGGCGAATATGTCGTTCAGCCGGCTGACGTCGAGCCGCCAGAAGGATACGGAGGAGATGTTGAGGAACATGCGATAGCGCGCTTCACTCTCCTCGAGCGCTGCGATGACTTTTCGGCCGCGCAGCAGCAGCACGGTGGTGATGGCGATGGCTGCGAGGCTGATCAGGGCGCGAAACGCCGCCTCGTCGATGTGCTCGTGGCCGTGGTCGAGCAGGAAGCCGGCCACGGTCAGCGCCATGCAGCCGGTCGCGATCAGGATCAGTCCGTTGCGGCTTGCAACCTGGTTGGCGAGCAAAAGGACGACGACATAGAGAACGGCGATCGCGATCCCGAACGGGGTGAAGCTGTCGACGATGAAGATCGCAAGCGCGAGCACGGCGGCCGCGCCCATCCAGGCCACGCGATGGGTCCGGGCGCGTTGCGGCCCGGTATCGTCCACCTTTGAGTTTTGGTCAGCCACGATCTCCCTCGCCGGGGCGCTTGTCGCAACGCGCGATCGCATCATGGATGCTGTCCAGCAGCGTCGCCGCCGCGAACGGCTTGGCGAGCGGACCGTAGGCGCCTGCGGCCGACACCTGTGCATCCAGATCCGGATAGGTTCGCCCCGTGATCATGATCATCGGCGTATGGTCGCTGATGGCATCGAGCCGTCTCTTGAATTCAAGCCCGTCCATTCCAGGCATGTGGATGTCGGACACGATGCAATCAACCTGGCCGATGTCGCCGCTCTTTAGAAAGCTCTCGGCCGACGGGTGCCCGCAAACGCGATATCCGTGCGAGCGCAACAGCCCGGCGAGCGCCGTTCTCAGCGGTTCATCGTCGTCGACAATGGCGATCCGGGGCGTACTCAATGCGCTTCCTTTCCTTGCGCTTCGCTGGAGCTGTCCCTTTTCAGGACTATGCCCACGGAGTGGGCATCATTTGAATCATACCGAGGTTTAGTCGAACTCGAACGCCTGAGCCGGCGTAAGGGCTTCACGGGGCCGCTGAACCGATCGTGAACCACCTTGGCTCCTATCTAGTCGAATTCGAAACATTCCTCAGCTGCACCAGAGTGTTGCCGCATGGCCAACAGGTCTGACCCCGTCATACCAAAGGTTGATTTTTCGCCCGCCGTTTGCTGTCTTTGTCCCATGGGTACGGTGCACATCGTTGATGACGACGAATCCATCCGGCTCTCGCTCGACAGCCTGTTCCGCTCTGTCGGCTTCGCCACCCGGCTCTACGGCTCGACGCAGGACTTCCTGAAGGCCGACCTGCAACAGGGACCGTGCTGCCTCGTTCTCGATGTGCGATTGCCCGGCCAATCGGGACTCGATTTCCAGCAGCAGCTGGCCGACGGAGGCACGCACATCCCCATCGTGATGATGACCGGTCACGGCGATATTCCGATGACCGTGCGTGCGATGAAGGCGGGCGCGGTGGATTTCCTCGCAAAGCCTTTTCGCGACCAGGAAATGCTCGATGCCGTGACGGCGGCCATTGCCAAGGACGAGGCCCGGCGCGTATCCGACAAGGGCGATGCGGAGCTGCGCGCGCGTTTTGAGACGCTGTCGCCAAGGGAGCGTCAGGTGATGGCGCTGGTCACGGCGGGCCGGATGAACAAGCAGGTCGCCGGCGAGCTCAACCTCAGCGAGATCACGGTGAAAATCCATCGCGGTTCGGCTATGCGCAAAATGGGGGCGCGAACGCTGGCCGACCTCGTGCGCATGGCGGAAGCACTGCACCTGACGCCCGGCTAGGTGCGATGGCATCGGCGCTATACGTAGCTGGCGTTGCCACCTTTATTCCATCACCCCCAATCAACTTGATGGCTTCGCGCCTAAACCCTCGTCTGATCGCAGCTAAACTCTAGTTTGATTGTTTCCGACGGCCTCGGCGCTAATTCTCCCGGCGTTGTTGTAACCGAAGGAGAACTTCAATGAAGAGCATCGTGCTTGCCGCAGCGATCGCTGCCGCCGTCGCCAGCCCTGCGCTGGCAAAATCCCCGGATGCCGTCCAGCGTATGCAGCATGTGCGCCAGACCCACCAGGTGATGAACGCGCATGCTGCGGTCACCGCGCCCGATCCGTATGGTGTCTATGTCGACGGCCGCGAGATCGGCCGCGATCCGGATCCGAACATCCGCTCGTCGCTGCGGGACGAGTACTACGAACTGCAGGGTCAGTAGGACCGTGTAACGCGGACGCGAGCCCGCCGGCCTTTGGGCCTGCGGGTTCGCCCGCGATCGTCGATCGCGGCGTGCCGCGCGAGCGGCGTGCGCGCTGTTTGATGACAAAACTTTAATCCGCTCAACCAGAGTTGACCGCCCGCGTTCATACGCAAGGCCGCGCCCGGGCGTTAGACCCACAAACCGTCCGGCGGCCGCGTGGTCGATTGCACCGACGCATCAGAGGGGTCTCATCAATGAAAAACAGAACGCGGATCATGCTGCTCGCCGTGGCGATCGTGGGCGTCGGCGGCTATTTCATGCATGCGCGTTCGTCGCGCGCAAAGCCGCAGGAGCAGGCGAGGGCGGAGCAGCGGATTCCGGTCTCGCTCGTCACCGCGCGCGTCGTCGCAGTTTCCGGTGCTGCTGAAGGGGCTCGGCACGGTGGTGCCGTTCAACACCGTGACCATCCGCAGCCGCGTGGACGGCGAAATCACCAACATCGCCTTTCGCGAAGGCGAGACCGTGCAGCAAGGCGATTTGCTGGCGCAGATCGATCCGCGGCCCTATCAGGCGGCGCTCGACCAGGCGGTCGCCAAGAAGGCGCAGGACGACGCAACGCTGAAGAACGCAAAGCTCGATCTGGAGCGCTATACGACCCTGGCGAAGCAGGATTTCGCCTCGCGCCAGCAGCTCGATACCCAGGTCGCGACGGTGGCGCAGGGCACTGCGCTGGTGCAGGCCGACCAGGCGGCCATCGAGAATGCGCAGACGCAACTGAGCTACACCAGCATCAAGGCGCCGATCACCGGGCGTGTCGGCTTCCGGCTCGTCGATCAGGGCAACATCGTCAATGCTTCGAGCCAGAGCGGCATCGTGACGATTGCGCAAGTGCGTCCGATCTCGGTGGTCTTCACGCTGCCGGAAAGCCAGATCGATCGCATCAACAAGGCGATGGCCCGCGGCACGGTGCCGGTTGCGGCTTACACCAGCGACGGCAGCCGCAAGCTCGCCGACGGCACCCTCACCGTCGTCAACAATCAGGTCGACACCACCACGGGCGTCATCCAGCTCAAGGCGACCTTCGCCAACGAGAACGACGCGCTGTGGCCCGGGCTGTCGCTGTCGGCTCAGGTGCGCGTCGATACGCTCGACGATGTCATCGTACTGCCGCAGGCGGCGATCCAGCGCGGGCAGCAGGGGCTGTGGGCCTATGTCGTCGACCCCGCTCAGCGGGCGAGGGCGAAGCCTGTGCAGATCGGTGAAGCCGATAGCAACAACGCCGTCGTCACGGCAGGCATTTCCGCGGGCGACCAGCGTCGTCACGTCGGGTCAATACCGGTTGCAGGACGGCGCGCTGGTTTCAGCGGGCACCGCCGAGGCTGACGCGACTGCCGGGGTCCGGCCATGAGCGAAAGCATTTCCTCACCCTTCATCCGCCGGCCGATCGCGACCTCGCTGCTGATGGCCGGCATTCTCTTCGTCGGCATCGTCGCCTATCCGCTGCTGCCGGTCGCGCCGCTGCCGCAGATCGATTTCCCGACCATCCAGGTTTCGGCGTCGCTGCCGGGCGCGAGCCCGGACACCATGGCGTCGTCGGTAGCGCAGCCCCTGGAAACCCAGTTCACCCAGATTGCCGGCGTCAGCGAGCTGTCGTCCACGAGCTCGCTGGGCGCGACATCGATCACCATCCAGTTCAACCTCGACCGCAACATCGACGCGGCGGCGAACGACGTGCAGGCGGCGATCAACGCCGCGAGCGGCCTGTTGCCGAAGAACCTGCCGAGCCCGCCGAGCTACCGCAAGGTGAACCCGGCGGATTCGCCGATCCTGCTGCTGTCGGCGACCTCCGACACGCTGCCGCTGACCGAGCTCGACGACCAGGTCGAGACCAAGATCGCCCAGCAGATCAGCCAGATCCCCGGTGTGGGCGTGGTGACGATCGGCGGGCAGCAGAAGCCGGCGATCCGGGTGCAGATCGATCCGGCGAAGCTCGCGACCAAGGGGCTGTCGCTCGAAGACGTCCGGGCGCAGATCTCGGCCGCCACCGTCAACAGCCCGAAGGGCACCGTCGACGTCGGGGCGCGCAGCTACACGATCTATGCCAACGACCAGCTCACCGCCGCAAAAGACTGGAACGACGTCATCGTCGCCTACCGCAATGGCGGCGCGGTGCGCATCCGCGATATCGGCACGGCGGTCGCAGGCCCCGAGGACGCCAAGCAGGCGGCCTGGGCCAACGGCAAGCGCGGCATCTTCCTGGTCGTCTTCAAGCAGCCCGGCGCCAATGTCATCGACACCGTCGACAGCATCAAGGCGGCGCTACCGCGGCTGGAGCTGGCGCTGCCGCCGGCCATCAAGATCGATATCACGAGCGACCGGACGCAGACGATCCGCGCGTCGGTGACGGACGTGCAGTTCACGCTCGGCATCACCATCGTCCTCGTCGTGCTGGTGATCTTTGCGTTCCTGCGCAACCTCTGGGCGACCTTCATTCCCGGCGTCACGGTGCCATTGGCGCTGCTTGGCGCCTGCGCGCTGATGTGGATCGCCGGCTACAGCCTCGACAACCTGTCGCTGATGGCGCTGACGATCTCGGTCGGCTTCGTGGTGGACGACGCCATCGTCATGCTGGAAAACATCACGCGCCACATCGAGGAGGGGGTGGCGCCGTTCGAAGCCGCTATCGTGGGCGCGGGCGAGATCGGTTTCACGATCTTCTCGATCAGCCTGTCGCTGATCGCGGTGCTGATCCCGTTGTTGTTGATGGGCGGCATCATCGGCCGCCTGTTCCGCGAGTTCTCGGTCGTGCTGGCGATGACGATCCTCGTGTCCGCGGTCGTCTCGCTGACGCTGACGCCGATGATGGCGTCGCGCTTCCTTAAAGCACACGATGAGGAGCAGCACGGCAGGCTGTTCCAGATGAGCGAAAAGGTGTTCGATAGGATGCTGGCCGTCTATGAGACCGGCCTCGATCTGGCACTCCGCTACCAGTTCACGACACTCTGTATCTTCCTCGCGACCACGGCGCTCTCCGTCTACCTGTTCACAGTGATCCCGAAGGGGTTCTTCCCGCAGCAGGACACGGGATTGATCACCGCCCAATCCGAGGCCGCGCAGGACATCTCGTTTTCGGACATGACCCGGCATCAGGAAGAGATCGGCAGGATCGTGCAGGCGGACCCGGACGTGGCGAGCGTCGCCATGAGCGTCGGCGGCTCCGGCGCGATCAACCTCGGCCGGTTCTTCATCACGTTGAAGCCGCGCGACGAGCGGAAGGCGAACGCGGATCAGATCATTGCGCGGCTGCGGCCGCAGCTCGACAAGGTCGAGGGCGCGCGCCTCTACATGCAGGCGGCGCAGGACGTGCGCATCGGCGGGCGCATCTCGCGCACGCAGTACCAGCTGACGCTGCAGGATGCGGACGTCGACGAGCTCAACACCTGGGCGACGCGGATCCTCGACAAGCTGAAGACGTTGCCACAGCTGCGGGACGTCGCCACCGACCAGCAGAACCAGGGCACCACGCTGACCTTGACGATCGACCGTGACCAGGCCTCGCGGCTCGGCATCCAGCCGCAGGTGATCGACGACACGCTCTATGACGCGTTCGGCCAGCGGCAGGTCACGCAGTATTTCACCCAGACCAACACCTATCGCGTGATCCTGGAGGTGCCGTCGGCGCAGCAGGGCAGCATCGACACGCTGAACACGATCTACGTCAAATCGCCGTCGACCAACTCGAACGTGCCGCTGTCGTCGTTCGTGCATTGGACGACGGCGCCGGTGCGGCCGCTGTCGATCAGCCACGAAGGCCAGTTTCCCGCCGTCACCATCAGCTTCAACCTCGCCCAGGGCGTGTCGCTCGGGGAGGCGACGACCGCGATCGACCAGGCGCAGCGCGAGCTTGGCGCGCCGGGCGCATTGTCCTTCACCTATCAAGGCACGGCGCAGGCTTTCCAGCAATCGCTCGGCACGATCCCGCTCTTGATCGTATCGGCGCTGGTCGTCGTGTACCTGATCCTCGGCATGCTCTATGAGAGCTACATCCACCCGCTGACGATCCTGTCGACGCTGCCGTCGGCGGCGGTCGGTGCGATCGGCTCGCTGATGGTGGCGGGTTACGACTTCAGCCTGATTGCGCTGATTGGCGTGATCCTTCTGATCGGCATCGTCAAGAAGAACGGCATCATGATGGTCGACTTCGCCATCAGCGGCGAGCGGGAGCAGGGCTTGAGCGCAACCGAAGCGATCCGTCGCGCCGCGCTGCTGCGCTTTCGCCCGATCATGATGACGACGATGGCCGCGCTGCTCGGCGCAGTTCCGCTGATGCTCGGCTCAGGCACCGGCTCGGAGCTGCGTCAGCCGCTCGGCTGGGCGATGGTCGGAGGACTGATCGTCAGCCAGGCGATGACCCTGTTCACGACGCCGGTGGTGTATGTCTATCTCGATCGGTTTTCGCAATGGTCGGGGCGGGGCAGCGAGCCGGTGGCACGGGCGGAGGCGGCGTAGGCTGCTGCGGTGATTGCAGCGGGTTAGCGTTTGCCAAGCTCTCCGTGTCGTCCTCGCGAATAGCCCGGGGACCCATACTCTCCGAGCTCATTGTTCGAACTCAGTACGCGTTATGCCAAAAAAGACAATGAGCGCCGTACACCTCATTCGCGACACGGCGTATGGGTCCCGGCTCGCGCTTCGCTTGGCCGGGACGACACGTGGCTGGTTGCATGACAGTGTTCGCGTCACATATCACTGCACCCATGAAATATCGCCTCGCCATATTCGATCTCGACGGCACGCTCGCCGACAGCTTTCCCTGGTTTCTGCGCATCGCGAATTCCGTCGCCGACAAGCACGGGTTTCGGCGTATCGAACCGGAGGAGATCGAGAGCCTGCGCGGAAAAGGCTCGCGCGAGATCATCAGGCATCTTCAGGTGCCGATGTGGCGGATACCCGCTGATCGCGCGCGACGTCCGGCGGATGAAGGCCAGGAGCCTGGACGGGATCAGCCTGTTTGCCGGCGTCGACGGCATGCTGGAGAGCCTGTCGGCCAAAGGTGTGGTGCGGGCGATGGTCTCGTCGGACTCGGAAGACAATGTCAGGCGGGCGCTCGGGACCAACGCCCGCGCGATCTCGCATTTCGCCTGCGGCGCGTCGCTGTTCGGCAAGGCGAAGAAGTTTGCCAAGGTGATGCGCGTTGCGGGAATCCCCGCCAGCCAGACCATCGCGATCGGCGACGAGGTGCGCGATGCGGAAGCGGCGCGCAAGGCCGGCATCGATTTCGGCGCCGTGACCTGGGGTTACGCCACGGCGGACGCGCTGCGGCAGACGCGTCCCGCGCTTGTGTTCACGCGCATGGAGGAGATTGCGGAAAAACTCGGCTGAGCGTGAGCTCGCAGAGACCGGCACGCGGGAACGTGCCAAAATCCTCGAAGCTTCGACCGGGGCATGAGGAGGGATCGAATGCCGGGTTTGCTTCCCATGAACGACGAGCATCACCCCAATCCCTTTATTCCGACGAGACCTGTGATGCTCGATCGCAGGCTTAAGCATCTGGCAGGTCGTCTCGACGAAGGTGGGCCGGTCAAGATCATCGCGATCGGCTCGTCATCGACGGCCGGTTCGCATGGAGTTGCGCCATATCCGGGCCGGCTTGAAGCCCTGTTGCGCGGCAAGTTCTCCGCCAATCACCATCGACGTGCTCAACCGGGGAAAAAGCGGCGAGGAGGCTCCGGAGCAGGAGAAGTGTCTCGACTCAGTGGTGATTGCCGCAGCGCCGACGCTCGTCATCTGGCAGATGGGCGCCAATGCGGTTTTCCGCCGCCGCGATCTCGGGGAGGTCGAACGAGCTATCAGATCCGGATTGCAGAAGCTTTCGTCGCGATCCGATGGATGTGATCTTGATGGACCCGCAGTACTTGCCTCCGCTGCTGACTATGGATCGTTTCAAGACCGCGCTGCAGATGGTCTCGATCATCGAGAACGTTGCGTCCGAGATGGAGGTGAGCGTCTTTCGCCGCTTTGACTACATGCGGCGCATGCATCGATACGAGAGGGTGTCCTTCGATCGCATGATCGCTCCGGACGATATGGACCGCCTTCACCACAGCGACTGGAGCACCGGGCGCGTGACGCAGGCGATGTTCGAAGTGATGGTGCATGCGTTGCGGGAGCCCGCCGATGCTTGATCGCCCGGTCAGAAAAGCGCCGGCGATCGCTCAAGCCACCTTCGTCTTGGTCTCGATGCGACGGATCTCGTAGCCGCGTTCGAGCGTATCGCCGTCCGCCAGTCCGCACTTGCGGGCCTGATGCCAGGCTTCCTGCTCGGTGCGAAAGGTGCGGCTGACCTGCTGTCCGTCTGTGAAGAGCGCCCACATGACTTGTCGTTAATCCTGGAACCCGCCCGCTCGGGCGGACAAGGGCGCTCATTTAGTCGGATTCCAGGAATCCGCCAGACCAAAAATGAAAAAGGCGATGCGTCTTTCGTCGGAGGGGTATTCGCGACGCGCAGGCCGTGAATCTTGACGCCGATTTGTCGCCCGAAGATTTGCGCTCACGTCAAGAATTGACGGAATTGAAGGCGGATGCATTGTCATGCGATGTTCGTAAAGCTTCCGAGCGGCGTTCGTCTTGCGCGCATGAGCAGTGGTACGTGGTGCCTGGTCAGGGACTTGGGGCTCGTGAAAGGCGGCAAAGGCATGCGGTCTTTCGAGCCGGTCATGACCTTCAGCTTCCGCGCTTTGCGGAAGGGCATTCGTGATTGGACCCGGAAGAAGGAACTTGCCGCTTCGGTTGGCGAAGCTCCTGCCGATGCCACGGTTCTCGATCAGGATTTCTCCGGCGGCTCCGCGGAAGCCACGTAGCAGGAGAGCCGATTGGTGTCGTAGACCGTGCCGGCTTGGCGACGTCAGGATCTCAGGTAGACGACCAGCAGGATCAGGCCGATCAGGACGGCGATCATGCCGAGCTGAAAGCCTGTGATCGGAAACGACGCCTGCTTCTTCGGCCCGCGCGCGGCCCGGGCCATGGCCGTGCGCTTCACCTTCCGCGCCTGGATTACCTTTACCGCATGCTCCTTGAGGCTCTGCCGGTTCGCGGGCGGCGGTTCTCCCGTTCCGCCGTGCTGCCGATAGTGGTCGGCGGTCATCGCCTCATAGAGCGGGGTCAGCGCCGCTTCGATCTTGCCTTGCGTCGGCAAGTCCTGACCGTTCTCGACGATCGCGAGGATCGCCTTGCCGACATCGCTCGCGGGCGTGTTGCCGGCGATGATGTCCTCCAGCTCGAAGTCGAAATGAATGTCGGTCTGCCGCTCGGCCTTGGTGGCGGCATCGCGGCTGGGTGGGGAACGTGTGTCCATCAAGAAAGATCGCTTGCCCGTCTTCGCCCTGCGGGCTACGCCGGGCACGCTTCGCCTTCGGTTCCTGCGCGGCTGCGCCACGCGTAGCCGAAGCGATGGTGCGAGGAGGGATTGAACGCCGGACCTTCAATTTACAAATCCATGTCAGCCTCGGCGCTGGAGACTACTTAGGACCATTCGGCAGCAAAGCCAACGGCGTAACGGGGCGACAGGGGAGCGAGAGTCTTGGACGCAAACCATGCGCATCCGGGTTGAGCTTCATGCCGACGACCACAGCCAGCCTTTGCCGCGCGCGATTCTTTTCGATAGCCGTCGGCTCGACGTCGCCGAAACACTCGATCAGTGGTACGGGCCGGACTATCGCTACGTCAAAGTGCGGACCAGCGACGGGGATACGTACATTCTGAAATACCATGAAACGCACGCTGACTGGGAACTGACGATGTTCTCGCGCGCATATACGCGCGTGCGCATGATATAGCTATCGCATGACATGGCTCGTTCAGGCCGGCCTCGTCAACGAACCTTTCTCCGATCCGGGATTGTTGATGCGATTTCCGCTGTCGGCCGCCGCGCGCTGCTGTTCGATCGTCCCTGTGGGCTACCAAGGTAAGGTTAGAAGGTTAGGTTAAATCGAGCTCTCGATTGCGCGTATCGGCGACAGCGATAAGAAGATAGTCGCCGCCCAGGTTTGCAAAAAACAATTTCAATGAGCGGCAAGGCCGCTGCGTATTGCCCCAAAGGGCAATGGCGGCCTTGATCTATCTCAGATCAACTTGGGGGGCTTTCCTGTTTCGTTGCGTCGATGGAGAGCTGCCATGATGGTCAATCATCGCTGGGACCGCGGCACACATCGCAAGGTCATGCTTGTCGGGATAATTTTCTGCGTCACGTTTGTTGCGGTCTCATTTTACCTGAGGCCTCAGCCTGAGACCAATTTCGTGCTCAAGAAAGCCGACAAGCTTGTTCGCACTGTCGGCTCTCCGGTGCCTGCAAACTAAGCATCATTGTTGGCCGACCGGCTTCCCGTCGGTCCGTGGCTCAACGAAGGGAAGCGGCTCGTGCGGCGAGGGGCGGATGACACCGAGATTGTCGTCGACCCATCACAACGGAAGACAAAGGCCTTCCACAGGTGGCGGGCGACATTTCAGTGAACAAAGCACACCAATAGCGTTCGCATCGACTTCACATTGCCAGTGAAGGGTCGTGGAGCTACCGGCGCAGCTTCCCCGGCAATTCTTGATGATACCGGACCCGTCGGGCTTTCTGAGTTCATAGGAGGTTACGGTACTGATTCTGCTCCCAAGTGCCTTGGGGGCCTGTTTCAGAAACGTTGCTTTCTTCACTTCGGCTGCAGTAGCAATTGATGCGGCGGAAAATGCTAATCCAAATACCAGGCTGGCAACTGTGAGTGCTCTCATTGTTCGTTCCTCAATAGGGGCGACTCCGATTTCGCCGCGCTATTGTGAGGAATATCGAAGCGGATAGGCGTCCCCTGAACGGAGGATGCCAGACGATGGCTCTCATCTGTTGTGTGGCTGCGCCACGCGGAGCCGAAGCTTGATCGGCGTGAGAACTCTGATGCAGCGCCGGCCTGCCGAGCTCGCGCGTGACGGCTGCCCGTCTTCGCCCTGCGGGCTACGCCGGGCACGCTTCGCCTTCGGCTCTTGCGTGGCTGCGCCACGCGTAGCCGAAGGCGAAGCGTGGTGCCGGAAGAGGGGATTGAACCCCCGACCTTCGGTTTACAAAACCGCTGCTCTACCGCTGAGCTATTCCGGCGCTGGCCGAACAGCTATCAGCGCTGCTGTTTCCCGACAAGATCACAGTTAACGAAATCCGACGCCGGAAATTTCGCCTAAATCGCGCCGGGCGCACATAACTTGCGCCTTCGCAGCGCTCGGCGGTTCCACGGCCAGTTCGTTAACGGACCTCCTCACGCGCGCTTTCCAAGTCGAGCGATCCCAATCCTTACGCGTTAGGCTTACCGGCATGTTTGCGGCCGCTCTTAACCCTTGCCCGCGCCTGTTGAATTACAGTTTGCCTTAAAGTTCGGGGCAATAACCGATGCGGATGGCGTTTGCGTTTTTACTGCTGGCCGGGATGACGGCCACAGCCGTGGCCGATACCGGCCCGGTTATCGTCATTCCATCGCGCGCCGGCGTGCCGATCATGGTCGACGGCGTCGACGCGTCGTTCGCGGTCGTCGAGGGCGACTGGGGTCTCGGCAAATCGATTCACGTTCAGCCGACGGTCTATGGCGGCTGGCCGGCCGCGCTGCCGCGTCCCGCGGGACACTACTATCCGCGCACAGGCCGGCGCCCGGGCTACGGACGCTACGAGATCAACACGCCGCCGCGCGTTCTGCCCGGCGCGGAGAGCTACTACCGGTCGTGGTGGACCGAATCGCCGCGCGGCTACGAGCAGGGTTCGTTCCGCCCGATCCGCCGCCGATCATCTACGCGCCGGAGTTTCGCGGCCGCAGGCCGTCGCGGTGAGCGCGCGCGCAAGAATTTTGGAAGGCAAGGTCAAGGCGAAGCGAAGAAGTTCAGGGCGTCAAACAAAAACGTAATTCGAACAGCGTGAGAGTCGCGTAACAGGAGAGAATAATGCGTCAATATCTGATTGGTCTTGCAGCGGCGATGGCCGTGGCGGCGGTGTCCGCTCCGGCGATGGCAGGCTGCGGTGGCTGCGCCGCCCCGGTGGCCAGCTATTCGAGCTGCGCCCAGCCGTTCGGCTTGTCGGTTCGTGCGGTGGCTGGGGTTATGCGGGCGGCTTTGGTTATGCGACCCTTGCGCAGTCCGGTAGATACTACGCGGTGCAGCCGCAGTACTATTACGTCAACCAGGGTCCGACCTACACGGGTCCGGGCATGTTCGCACCGGTCGCGAGCTATCAGCAGCGCGCGGTTGGCGGCTGGAGCGGCTACGGCGTCGGCTACTACGGCTACAACGGCGGCCCGTACGCGAACCCGAGCCATCACTACTATCACGGCATGCCGGCGGTCTCGACGCCGACCGTCTACAGCTATCGCCGGGCGTACCGTCCGACCGTTCGCTACGGCTACCGTCACTACCACGCGCCGCGCTACTCGGTCGCGCCGCACCAGTACGGCAAGAGCCCGCGCGTCCTGCGCCGGTATTACTGACGGCTATTGCGGGCTTGTAGCCCGACATGCGCTACGCGCAAGCGCGATACTGCGGCGGCTGCAGCTATTGCGATCGGATCCCGGATGTCGCTTCGCTCATCCGGGCTACGTCGCTTCGCTCCAATGACGACTACCTCACGAACCCCAGCTTGCTTGCCCCGATGTAGAGGGCAAGCACCGCTGCGTTCGACACGTTCAGGCTCTTGATCGCGCCGGGCATGTCGAGCCTGGCTACGACGTCACAGGTCTCACGCGTCAGTTGACGCAATCCCTTGCCTTCGGCGCCCAGCACGAGCGCCAAAGGCTCTCTCATGTCCACCGCGCTCAGGTTCTCGGCTCCCTCGCTGTCGAGGCCGACGGCCATGAAGCCGCGGTCCTTCAGTTCGTTCAGCGCGCGCGCAAGATTTTGCACCGTGATGAACGGCACGAACTCCAGCGCGCCCGACGCCGACTTCGCCAGCACGCCGGTGACCTCCGGCGAATGCCGCGCCGTCGTGACGATCGCCTTCACGCCGAACGCCGCCGCCGAGCGCAGGATGGCGCCGACATTGTGCGGATCGGTGATCTGATCCAGCACCAGCACGATGCCTGTCGTGTCGAGCGTATCGATGGTGGGCGCGGGCAGGGGATCGGCTTCCGCCAGAAGTCCCTGATGCACGGCGTCCGCCGGCAATTGCGCGGCGATCTGGTCGGGGCGGACGATCTCTGGCGCAACGCGCGGCGTGATGCCTTCTTCGGTGAGGCGCCGCAGCGCGTTCTCGGTCGCAAACAGCTTGCGGATTTTCCGCTTCGGATTGGTCAGCGCCAGCGTCACCGAGTGCCAGCCGTAGAGAATGACGACGTCCGACGACGCGCGTTGCGGCCGGCCGAACGGGCGCGCGCCGGCGGGCTTGCGCGAGCGAAAATCTTGCCCGCTCGTTTGCGGAAGCGGTCGCGTTCGCTCATGGCTCAGCTCTTCGGGTTGCGGGGCGATGGCCGGTCACGTGCGCGCCGGTGTGCGGCGACAGCGGAATATAGGCCAGCGCAGCCGCGATCACCACGGCCAGCGTGAAGCCGAGGCCGACGCGGAAGTCGAACAGGGTGAGCGCGCGCCAGCGTGCCCCGCGCGCGCCGGCCGACAGCGCCAGCACGAGTGCGGCGAGCCCGACGCCGATGCCGGCGCAGACCTGGAACGACATGCTGTTCAGCGCGGAGGCGCTCGAGATCTGCTCCGGCGGCAGATCGGCGAAGACGAGCGAGTTCAATGCCGTGAACTGCACCGATCGGCTCGCGCCGATCACCGACCAGCAGCGGCACGAGGATCCACAGCGGCGTTTGCGGGCCGATCATCAGCAGCGGCGCGGTGGCGGCCGCGACGAACAGCGTGCCGCCGATCAGGGTGTTGCGGAAGCCGAAGGTGCGCACGATGCGGTTGGCGATGACCTTGATGCCGAGATCGCCGGCGAGGTAGGCGCCGACCAGCAGGCCGCTTGCGAAGGCGGTCATGCCGAAAGCCGACCTGAAACATCACCGGCAGGATGAACATCGTGCCGTTGGAGGCGAGGCGGAACAGTCCGCCGCCCGAGATCGTGCCGATCGGAAAACGAGGGGATCTTGAACGGCGCGAGCGACAGCAGCGGCGAGGGATGGCGCCTGGCGTGACGGATGGCGAGGACGCCGAGGATCAGCCCGACGGCGACGAAGCCGAGCGCCAGGACCAGCGGCTCGTTGCGGCTCACGCTTTCGATGCCGAAGATCAGCGCGCCCAGCGCGCCGCCGGTCAGCGCAAAGCCGAGCGCGTCGAAGCGGCGGTACGCGCTCGGCCGGCTCCGCTCGAAGAACGTCAGCACGAGAATGATGCCGATGATGCCGATCGGCACGTTGATGTAGAAGATCCACCGCCACGACAGATAGGTCGTCAGCAGGCCGCCGAGCGGCGGGCCGACGACCAGCGCGCTCAGGCCCGGCCAGGTGACGAACGCGATCATGCGCAACAGCTGCGTCTGATGGGTTCGCCGCATCACCTCGATGCGGGCGACCGGCGACATCATCGCGCCGCCGATGCCCTGCAGCACGCGCGCGGCGGTGAACTGGGTGAGGGTCTCGGCCATGCCGCACAGCACCGACGCGATGGTGAAGACCGCGATGGCGCAGGCGAACACGTTGCGCGCGCCGAAACGGTCCGACAGCCAGGCGCTGGCCGGAATGAAGATCGCGACCGTGATCAGGTAGGAGGAGATGCCGGTGGAGACGGCGACCGGCGTCGTGCCGAAGCTCGCCGCCATCTCCGGGATGGCGGGCGAGATGATGGTCGCGTCGAGGATCTCCATGAACAGCGCTGAGGCTGCGATCAGCGCGATCAGCGTCGGGTTGCGCGACGGATCCGGGGCAGGGTTTTGGGCTGATGGCGCAGGCGCTGGGGCGGCCTGGTCGGTGCCGGCGGATTGGGCCGGGAGGGTCACAATTCAACTCCGCGGAGAATTTTTGCGCCTCGGCGCCGATGTTTCTTGGGGCAGGCTATAGCCGGATTCCGCGGCTACAGGTCAAGGCGTTGCGTGTGGGTGGTGGGAATCCGAAATTATTGAGTGATATCAATATGATGGGGCATGTCGGATCACGAAGCGGCGCAACTAGCCCGCCTTCGCCCAAGAGGGCTTCGGCGCGGCAGCCTTCGCTCGCTTCGCTTGATTAGGCACTGCCCGGCTTGCCGAGCCGTAGCTCGCGAAGCGAGCGAAGGCTGGTGGGGGAGGCAGGACTCGAACCTGCGAAGCCATGAGGCGGCTGATTTACAGTCAGCTCCCTTTGCCACTCGGGACACTCCCCCGGAGCCATCGCGGACAAGGCTTTGATGTTGGAACACAAAAGCCTCGCGCACGGGGCGACCCACGCGATTTGCGGCGGGCGGTTTATGGGCACCGGGAGGCCGGAAGTCAATCGAAATGGCCGGCTCTGACGGATATCTCGCCGGCCATCACATTATATAGGCAAGGGACGCATCAGCGCGCGATCCTGCAGATCGGCAATCTCCGACATGAGCCAGCGCTTGAACACGGCGAGTGCGCGGTTGCGCCGCGCGAGTGGCGGGTGCACCAGAAAATAGCTCCCGGCCGAGGACTGGAACGAAAACGGACGACAGATCGCCCCCTGCCGTTCGCGCTCGGCGAGGAACGGGCTCATGCCCAGCGCAACGCCGGCGCCTTGCTCGGCGGCTTGAATGGCCGCGACATAGTTGTCGACCGCGATCGAGCGGACAGGTTTTAGCCCGGCAACACCGGCACGCTCCAGCCATTGCGGCCACGCAGCCGGAAACGGCGTGACGTGGATCAGCACCGCGCGGGCGAGATCGCGCGGCTCGCGAAGTTTGAGACGGCGCGCCAGCGCAGGAGTTGCGATCGGCGTCGCGCGCAGAGGCGCGAGATGCAGCGCGTCGAGCCCGGCAAACGAACCGTCGCCGACGCTGATCCCCGCATCGAATGCCTCCACATCGAAGTCGATGGTGTAGCTTGAGGTCTCGATCGCAAGATCGATGTCCGGATGTTTTGCAACGAAGCCGGCAAGGCGCGGGATCAGCCAGGCCGAGGCGAACAGCGGGAACACCTTCAGCTTTAGCCTCTGGCGGCCCGCCGCGCCGCCGGAGGGCAGGTCCACGCGGGCCAGCTCGGCAAAGGCCCGACCCGTTGCGGCGGCGAGCGCACGTCCCTCGGCGGTCGGCTCGATCGCCCGGTGATTGCGCACGAACAAGGCGGCGCCGAGCGCCTGCTCGAGATTGCGGATGCGATGGCTGACGGCGGACGCGCTGAGATTGAGCGCATCGGCCGTGTCCTTGAAGCTGCCCAGCCGGACCGCCACGTCGAACGCCTGCATCGCCAGCAGTTGCGTTGGCTTGAGCGTTGCTGCGGCAATGCGCGGCGCGGCCGAGCGCAGCCGCCGCGCGGTCATCTGCTGGGCTCGCTTTCGGTTCGGCTGGGCGCGCTTCATGGGGGCAGTCTAGGCCGCCCGCAGCGCGAGAGCCAATGTTTCGGATGAATGTGGCTCATCCGAAACGGCTGCGTTTTCTCTTGCGCGCCGCCTTCGCCTGCCGAAATGCTGTTGCCCAACGACAGCATTCGGGAGGAGCCCATGACCGCAGCCTTGACCACAGCCCTGGCCGACGATCGCACGCTCATCGCGCGCATCCTCAACCATATCGACCACAAGACGACCGACATGAGCGATGCGGTCTGGCACGAGCCGGTGGCGCATTACACCTCGAAGGACCGGCTGGAGGCGGAGATCGCAAGAGTGTTTCGGCGCACGCCGACGCCGTTCTGTCCGTCCGCGGCGCTGCCCGAGGTCGGCTCCTATGTCGCGCGCGAGGCGGCGCTGACGCCGATCGTCGCGATGCGCGGCAGCGACGGCGTCGTGCGCGCGTTCCGCAACGCCTGCCGGCATCGCGGCGTGCAACTCGTGGACGGGGCAGGGTGCAAGAAGGCGCTGACCTGCCGCTATCACGCATGGACCTACGGCCTCGACGGCGCCTTGCGCGGCGTGCCGGACGAGCACGGGTTTCCGGGGCTCGACAAGAGCGCCTACGGGCTTGTGCCGCTCAAGACGATCGAGAAGAACGGCCTTGTGTTCGTCACCCAGGACGAGGCGAATGCGAGCGAGCTCGACGAGGATCTCGTGCCGGATCTGTTCGGGCCCGAGTGGCGGCTGTTCTCGACGACGGTGACGGAGTTCGCCGCGAACTGGAAAGTCCTCGCCGAAGGAATGCTCGAGGGCTACCACATCCGCTCGACGCACCACGACACGTTCTATCCGCGGCAGTACGACAACATCAACGTCATCGAATCCTTCGGCCGCAACAGCCGCATCACCTTTCCGTACCGCACCATCGAGAAACTGCGCAGCGTGCCCACGGCCGAGCGCAAGGTCGGCGGCACGCTGACCCACGTCTATTATCTGTTCCCCAACGTCTCGATCGCCACGTTCCCGAACAACAGGACGCTGACGGTGCTCGAGCCGCTTGCCGTCGACCGCACGCGCTTCGTGACCTACACTCTGACCGATCGCGCCGAAAGCGATGAGGACAAGGCCGCCGTGCAGAAGGCGCGCGATTTCGTCACCGCCGGCACCGCGGAGGATCGGGAAATGGCCTACGCCATCCAGCGCGGTTTGCGGCGGGCGCCAACGAGGTCTTCACCTACGGCCTGTTCGAAGGCGCGATCGCAAACTTCCACCGCAATCTCGCCAGCGCTATCGAAGGAGCGTGATGCGCTCAGGCAAAGGCGCAGCGCAATGCTGAAGACTGACCGCACGGCGTTGGTCGTGCTTGGCATCTGCTTTGCGCTGTCGTGCTCGGGCGGAGCGGCAGCGAGACGTTTCCGGTCTTCCTGCTGCCGATCTCGACCGAGTTCGGCTGGGATCGCGCTGACGTCGTTTCGATCTTTTCGCTGGCGCGCGCTGTCGGCGGGGCTTGCGTTGCCGTTTGTCGGCCGGTTGTTCGATCTGTCCGGACCGCGCGCGGTTTACGGCCTCGGCCTGCTGCTGCTCGGCGGCAGCTTCTCGATCGCCGCCTTTGCGCAGGCGCTGTGGCATCTGCAGCTTTGTATCGGTCTTGCCGCCGGCCTCGGCGGCGCCTGTCTCGGCAACGTCGCGAGCTCGCTGCTGCTCGGCCGCTGGTTCGGTCCGCGGCTGCCGACGGCGATGTCGATCGTTTTCGCGGCGTCCGGAATCGGCACGCTGATCTGGCTTCCGCTGTCGCAGTTTCTGATCGACGGCTATGGCTGGCGCGGCGCTTATCGCACCTTCGGCGTTGCGCTGTTGCTCATCGCCGTTCCGCTGCTCGTGCTGCCGTGGCGGCGGCTCGCTGCCGGCTCGGCGAAGCGGTTGCAGCGCGCGTCGGAGCAGACAAACGGAGACTGGAAGCTCTCGTCGGCGATGCGCCATCACGCCTTCTGGGCGCTGTTCGCCACCTACTTCTTCACTGCCGTCGGCATGTTCTGCGTCTCGGTGCAGGTCGTCGCCTATCTGGTCGAGGCGGGATTTCCGCCGCTGCAGGCGGCGACGGCCTGGGGTTTCAGCGGCGTTCTTCTGGTCGTCGGCATGGTGAGCGTGAGCCTGCTCGACGGCCTGCTCGGGCGTCAGGGCGCGATCCTGTTGGCCTACGGCCTTTCGGTCGCCGGCATTGCCATGCTCTGGCTGTTGCGCGCTTATCCGAACTTCTGGCTGCTGACCGGCTTCATCGTCTGCTTCGGCAGCACCATCGGCTCGCGCGGGCCGCTGATCTCCGCCGACCGCCATGAACATCTTCCGCGGCAAGCCGCGTCGGCACCATCCTCGGCGCGATCACGCTCGGCAGCGGGCTCGGCGCCGCGGTCGGCTCCTGGAGCGGCGGCCTGATCCACGACTGGAGCGGCAGCTACGATCCGATGATCGCCTTTGCGCTGGTCAACGTGCTGCTCGGAATGGCGCCGTTCCTGGTCGTGCCGGCGCTTCGGCGCTGATCACCGGCTTTTGGCTTCGCAAGACGTGCTTGCTTGCCTATAGGCTTGAGAACCTTAAGCTGTCTGGGCGAGACGAGAAGGAAGCCGTACCATGAAGCTGACGCGTCGCAGCTTTCTCGCCGCATCCGCGGGCTTCCTCGCAATGCCGCGCGTCGCCCGCGCAGCAACGGTTGTCGATGCCGCCGGCCGCTCCGTGACGATACCGGAACGGGTCGAGCGCGTATTTCCGGCCGGCCCCCCGGCGGCAATCACGCACTACACGCTGCAGCCGCGCACGCTGCTCGGCTGGCCGCGCGCCAACCGCGCGTCGGAGCTTGCCTTTCTCGATCCGGAGGTCGGCGCTCGTCCCGAGCTCGGCCGGCTGACCGGGCGCGGCAACACCACCAATCTCGAAGTGCTGCTGCAGTTGAAGCCGGACCTGATCTTCGACATCGGCTCCAACCGCGCGCACGTTTGTTGAGACTGCCGATCGCGTGCAGGAGCAAACCCGCATTCCCTACGCCTTGCTCGACGGCCGCTTCGACAAGATCGCCGAAAGTTATCGCCTGCATGGTCAGCTCGTCGGCGAGGTTGAACGCGCAAACGAGCTCGCGAAGTATTGCGAGGACACGGTCCGCACCTGCCAGTCGCGCATTGCGACGGTGCCGGCGGACAAACGCCCGCGCGTCTATTATGCGCGAGGTCCGCGCG